>JAMFRP010000011.1 GCA_026224775.1 Bacteroidota bacterium | reverse complement strand
TGTAGAATTTTGAACGATCAGTATCTTCGCTTTCCTTATAAGCAAGTAATTTTTTCGCCAATGCGGTTATCGTCCAAAACAGCAGCATTATGGTTGCGCCACTTGCCAAGGCTGAACCCATATTGGTAAAAAATGGCACTTTGGCATTATTTCCCATTGATAATAAGGAGAATGCTTTACCAAGCATGGCAAATACCGGGTAACCCGGTTCATGAGCTACCTGTAAACGGTATGCGCAAGAAATAAATTCGCCGCAATCCCAAAAGCTTACTGAGGGTTCTAAGGTTAGGATATAACTAATTGAGGCGATAGCAAAACACAGCCAGCCTAATAAATTATTAATTTTTTTGTAATGCATGATTTAAGTTTCGATATGTAAATATCAAACTTCTGTTTCTCAACTGCTCACCCCATAGATGACTTTAACATTCTTTAACATAAAGCCGTTAAGTACAATGATTTAACATTGTAGGTTTGTGTACTTATCAATTATTATAATCTTTTAATGGTAAGGATTTAAAAGCAAAAAGTCCCGAACAGCGATTGTGAGGGACTTTTTAATTAAGCGTGCTTACCGAACCAGACGATGCCGGTAATTGGTAATTAACGGAGAGGATTGTGCTTTTATAATCTTGCCGTTAAAAGTTTTGTTCTCGGCAGCATATTCCTTATTATTTTCAATGTATATCTTTATTGACTATGTAAATTGTGTTTTTGAAATGTATCTCATGGAAAAAAATGAAATTATTGCAGACTGGCTGGATGCCTGGAACTGCCATGATATTGACAGGATAATGGCCCACTATGCGGACGAGATTGAGTTCATTGCCCAAACTGTTGTTGCAAGGTGGGGTAAAGCTGATGGAAAGCTTGTAGGTAAAACCGAATTAAGAAAACATTTTGCAAAAGGTTTGGAGCTGGCCCCGGAGATTCATTTTGAAGCGGATCAAATTTTATGGTCGCCAAATGGTTATGCAGTACTTTATCACCGGGAAAACAACAACCAGGTATTGGATGCTGTTGAATTAAATGCTGAGGGCTTGGCTGTTAAGGTAACCGCATATTATTTGAAAGCGCAGGCTTGAACGCAGAGGCCGTTTCGAGAGGCCGCTGCGGGAACTAAAAAACAATTTAAACCTATTTATTCAGGTTGATATTGTACAGCTATATATTGTTTAGCTTATAGCATAAACCATAAGTATATACTGCTAATTCACCATCCTATATTCATTAGGAGTGTAGCCTGTGTTTTTCTTAAATGCCCTTGTGAAATGCTGCGGATACTTAAACCCCAGCTCAAAGGCAATTTCACTAACCGATTTATTGGTGTCCAGTATTTTTTCTTTGGCCATGCCCATAACCTTTAGCTGGATGTATTCAAGGGCAGTTTTGCCGGTTTCCTTTTTTATAAGATCACCAAAGTAGTTTGGGGTAAGGTTCAACAAGTCGGCACAATAACTTACCGCGGGTAACCCAACTGTTTGCGGCTTATCTGATTGAAAATAGCTATTTAGTATACCTTCAAATTTTTCTAAAATATCTTTATTTACATCGTTACGGGTGATGAACTGGCGATCATAAAAACGCACACAATAATCAAGGAACAACTCAATATTTGAGGCGATAAGCTTTTTGCTATGTTTATCCGTTCCTTGTTCTAGCTCGTATTTGATCTTCGCGAAGCAATCCAAAACAATTTTTCGTTCCTTTTCAGACAGATGTAAGGCTTCCCTTGATTCGTAGGAAAAAAAAGAGTAATCATTTATATGTTTACCCAGATGAGTGCCATGGAGCAAATCAGGATGAAACAAAAGTGCGAAACCTTGTGGCTTATAATCGGGGTAAATGTTAACATTAATCACTTGTCCGGGGCCGACAAATACTAATGTCCTGTCTTGGTAATCATAGGTATTACGCCCGTATTTAATGTCACCGCATTGTACATCTTTTAAGTATACCGCGTAAAAACCAAAATTCATCCGGCTGGCCAATATCTTAGGTGCTGTGTTTTTAAAGTCGATAACACTAACCAGCGGGTGCAAATTTTCCTGTTGATAGAAAGCGTCATATTCGCTAACGGTATCAATCTTCAAAACTTTGTCCATGTCTTTAACTTATTAATTGATACAAAATTACCGTTTATTCTTAGCTCAACCATTCATATCAGGCAAATCAGTAAAAATGGTAGGGACATCCGTAACCGGGGTAACCGATGATTGCTTAAATGACAGGACCTTTGTATCGACATAAGGATAACATCCAATACTATCAATTAAAATATAGAATTAAGTTATGGAATTAATGAAAGGTAAAGTAGCGCTGGTTACAGGCGCAGCATCGGGATTAGGATTTGCTACAGCAAGGGCATTTGCCGTAGCTGGCGCAGCTATTGCATTAGCGGATTGGGACGAAAAAGCCGTACAAGCCGCGGCGGAAAAACTGGCAGCCGAAGGTTATCAAACGCTTGCCATAAAATGTGACGTTTCTGATGATAAACAGGTAGAAGAAATGGTAAGCAAAACGATAGCTACATTTGGCCGCTTAGACGCCGCTTATAATAATGCCGGTGTACAAAATGAGCTGAAAGATGCGGCTGACCAGACCCGTGATGACTTTGACCGGGTTACCGCTATTAACTATGGCGGTGTTTGGAGCTGCATGAAATATGAGTTACAGCACATGCGCAAACAGGGCAGTGGTGCTATTGTGAATTGCTCGTCTATCGGGGGTGTTTTAGGTGGTGCGCAACGGGGAACTTATCATGGTGCAAAACATGGTGTTATTGGTTTAACCAAAAGCGCGGCTTTGGAATATGCCGCACAAGGCATCAGGATAAATAGCATTTGCCCGGGTCTTTTTCAGACGGCGATGTCCGACAAAATGATAGCGGATGGTCAAAAAGAGGCTTTAGATGCAATACTGCAACAAGTACCAGTAGGTAGAGTGGGGCGTCCGGAGGAAATTGCCAGTGCTGTTCTGTTCCTTTGCAGTGATGCAGCCAGTATGGTGGTAGGTCACACATTAATGGTAGATGGTGGTTATAGCATACAGTAATTTAACAAGTAAGTAATTAGTAAAAAACGATCAATATGGAAATTATACGAAATGGCTCTCAGCCATCAGGCAAAGGCCCCGCAGATTATTTTACAGGTACAGTACGGATCGATCCACTTATTAATCCGCCGGAACCATCACGGGTGTCTATGGCATTGGTAACATTTGAGCCTGGCGCGCGTACGGCCTGGCATACCCATCCGTTTGGGCAAACTTTAATTGTTACCGCAGGCGCGGGATGGATACAACGCGAAGGTGAAGCCAAACAAAATATTTACCAGGGTGATGTTATCTATTTTTTTCCAAATGAGAAACACTGGCATGGTGCAACCGATACTACCGCGATGAGCCACATTGCTGTCCAGGAAAAGTTGAACGGCTCGCCGGTTGACTGGATGGAGCACGTTACAGATGCGCAGTATAAATAATCAAAAACCTAAAAAGAATATGCCACCTATAAATTTAAAAAAAATCGGCGATTGTGGGTTTCGTTAGCTGTATTCAACGGTTTGTTAAAGCAGTTGGGGCAGCATCCAGATCGCCCCAATTTCCGCTCTCAAGCTGTTGAAAAGAAGGCATACCTTAAAAATCGTACACCTTAGTATAAGGCGCGAACATGTGTTTATAATACATGTAGATGACAACCATCACCACCAAACCAATTACAACAGCAAGGCCTATCCTACCTTTTCTTTTGTCCTGGCGAACAAGCCATACTAAAAAGGCAATTAAAGGGATTACGAAAATTATCCAGAAAATGTAGGCGGCTGCGTTCATGTTACACCCCCAACCCCCTAAAGGGGGAGTTAAAGGAACGCAAAGTTAAAATATTTTTTAAATGTTCCACTTTAGGGGTTAGGGGGATTATAGTGGCATCCGCGCCAATGGCGCTACATCCTGTCCCACAAATTCGCCTTTGAGATATTTGTGGTAACCGGCGATGGCTATCATGGCTGCGTTATCAGTACAGTATTCCAGTTTGGGGATAAAGCAGTTCCAGCCATTTTTATTTCCCATGGCCAGCAAACTTTCGCGCAAGCCGGTATTGGCTGATACGCCTCCCGCGAGGGCAATATCTTTAATGCCGTATTCGTCAGCGGCTCGTTTTAATTTATTGAGCAGAATGGTGGCTATGCGTTTTTCTACCGAGGCGCAAATATCGTTCAGGTTTTCCTCAATAAAATTGGGGTTAAGCTTAACATTGTTCTGGATGAAATATAGGATTGACGTTTTTAATCCGCTAAAACTGAAATCAAAACCAGGGATCTGCGGCTCGGGGAATTTATAAGCATCAGGATTACCTGAGCGGGCGTGTTTATCAATCAACGGCCCGCCGGGATATGGCAGACCTAAGATCTTGCTGGTTTTATCCATAGCTTCGCCGGCTGCATCATCTGTAGTTTGGCCGATGACCTGCATATCGAAATAATCCTTTACTAAAACGATCTGGGTATGCCCTCCGGAAACCGTCAAACATAAAAAAGGAAACGAGGGTTTTGGATCACCTATAAAATGGGCCAGAACGTGGGCTTGCATGTGGTTAACTTCTATGAGCGGCAAGTTTTTTGCCAATGCAAAAGCTTTGGCAAATGACACCCCAACTAAAAGTGAGCCTAAAAGTCCCGGACCACGGGTAAAAGCTACCGCAGTGACATCATTTTTACTTACTTTTGCGGCAAGTAATGCTTGCTGAACCGCAGGGACAATGTTTTGCTGATGAACACGTGAAGCAAGTTCGGGCACTACGCCGCCATAAGCCTGATGAATGGTTTGATTAGCAATAACATTGCTCAATATCACACCATCGGCACAAATGGCTGCAGAGGTATCGTCGCAAGAAGATTCAATAGCAAGTATTACAGGCATGGGACAAAAGTTAAAAGTCAAAAGTCAAAAGTTAAAAGTCAAAAACCGGAATGATGTTGCTGCGGTGATAAAACTTTATTTTGAACACTGGGTTAAAATAAAGTCAAAACATCTGCGTATAAGCTTCAAAAGTTTTGAATTTTTTACTTTTAAGTTTTGAATTAAATACAAAGTTATTAAAAAAGTACTCAAAATAGCGTTAGGATTAGTGTTGGTCGTTTTTTTGACGCTGAGCATACTGTTACTTATTTTTCAATATAAACCCGTGCAAACCTGGGCCGCCAGAAAGGGCGCCGCCTATCTATCTGAAAAATTGCACACCAAGGTTAGCATAGGTAGCCTCTATCTTGAACCATTTACATCCATAGTGCTTGAGAATTTTTATGTGCTGGACCAGAAAAAAGACACGCTGGTTAATATGTCAAAATTAACAGTAGACATTAACGCCTTTTCAATATTCTGCAGCATAAAACAACGTACTATTGATTTAAGCCTTGTTAAGCTGGATAACAGCTCGGTTTACCTGAAAACATATAAAGACAGTACCAGCAACGTTAGATTTATTATTAACTTTTTCAGTTCTCCCGATACTTCAAAATCAACAGGCAAACCATGGAACGTGATTTTTGGGAAAGTAGCCGTTAATAACCTGCATTTCCGCTATAAAAACTATTTGGTTGACACCCTGATAAATGGGGTAAATTTTGATGATGTTGATGTTAAAAAGTTCAGCACAGTGATTGACAGCATGGATGTTATCCACCACCTGTTTAAAGGCTATATACACAACCTTACCTTGCACGAAAAAAGTGGTGCTTACATTAAAAACCTCACCGCCGATGCTACGGTTGATACCAACCTGATACTCACCAAGCACCTGTTTTTGCAAACAGCCAACTCCATGGTTAAGGATTATTTCAGGATGAAATTTAAATCCTTTGATGACTTTGCTGATATTGAGGATAAGGTGATGATGGATGCCGATTTTAAATCATCGCGCGTATCATCAAAAGACATCGCTTTTTTTACCAGCGGGTTGGAAAAGGTAAGATTTGATTTAGGTGTAGATGGTAAAATACATGGGATGGTTCGCCACCTCACCGCTAAAAATTTATTGATCACCGGCGGACAAGCCACATACATTCGAGGGGATTTTAGTTTGAGAGGCTTACCTGATTGGGACAATACCTTTTTGGAGTTGAAATTCGACCAGCTATCAACCAATAAAAAAGACCTGGATTATTTATACAGCAACTTCACCGGAACTAAGGGCGCGAAAGTGCCTGACATGATAGGTAAGTTCGGCAATATCAACTTTACAGGCAGGTTCACCGGCTTACAGAATGATTTTGTGGCTTTCGGTACATTTAAAACCAAGCTGGGTCGTTTCGATCCGGATATTAACCTGAAGATTGACAAAAAAGGTGTGCCTGCATATAGCGGTAAAATAAGCACTTCAAACTTTGATCTGGGTGGGTTGCTTGACAATGATGCAATTGGCAGGGCAACTTTATCCGCCAACGTTAAAGGAAGCGGTGACGAGCTTAAAAACCTCACCGAAAACTTAGACGCGCAGATAGGTTATATAAACTACAATGGTTACGATTACCATAACCTAAATGTAAAAGGCACTTTTATAAAGAAAATTGCCGATGCTAAAATCAGCATCAATGACAACAATGTTAAACTAAATATGGCGGGAACAGTGGACCTGAACCCTGCATTAACCGCTTATGATTTTACCGCGGATATTAAAGACGCACACCTGCATACGCTTAAATTACTAAAGGATACCATCACCTTAACAACAGTACTTAAAACTAAATTCAGCGGGAATAGTCTTGAGAATTTACAGGGGCACATTGAACTTACCCCCATCAGGATAGTTGATCCAAGAAATAATTACGTGGTGGATTCTATTGATCTTTCAGCTCATGGCAAGGGAGACAATCGTATACTGGCGCTAAAATCAGACATCGCGGAGGCTAATATTCATGGCTCATTCGACCTTGCCACGCTTCCATCATATTTTAAACAGATCGCTAAGAAATATATCCCATCGTTAAACATAACCACCGTTGCGCCTAAACCGCAGCACTTCGAGTTTAACCTGGCGCTTAAGAATATGAGTCCGCTTTTAGCGCTTTTTGATCCAGACTTGAAGATACCTGACCAGGGGACTTTTGTGGGTGAGTTCGACTCGTCAAACGAAACAGCTACCTTGAACGGCTATGTTAAAACCATCCAATACGGTACAACCGTGTTTCATGACCTTATTTTGGACGAAAGTACAACGAATGGTCAATTAGGCCTGAACATTTCTTTAAGCAAGATAAACATTACGGATAGTCTGTTCATCAAAAATATTGATATATCAAACGCGCTTAGAAAAGACAGCCTTAATTTCAACATAAAGCTTGCCGACAAAGACGCGACCAACCAGCTGGATCTTTACGGTTTGGTTGAATTTGGGCGGGACACCACGGGTAAATTAAAACTGCTTCCATCGGATGTTATTTTGGAGCATCAGGACTGGAAACTGACTGACCAGGTGAGGATAAAGTTTTTGGATGGCAAAACCGAAATTGATGGTTTCCAACTATCTAACGGCCCGCAAAAGGTTAAGATAAACGGGCTTATATCCAGCAATCCGGAGGATAAGCTAAAACTGGAGTTCGAGAAATTTAACATGAACACATTTGACCAGTTGACCAAAGTTTCGGGGGTGGCTTTAAAAGGATCACTTAACGGGAATGTAATATTCAGTTCTATTTCCAATACGCCGGGTATAGATGCGCATTTAAACATCGACTCGCTAAACATGAATAAAACATTGGTTGGTGATGTGAAAATTGAATCAACATTGGGTAATGACCGTAAGCAAGCTGATGTAAAGATGAGCATCAACAACAATGGTACTGAAACCATGAATATTAGCGGGGCTTACAATCTTACCAAAGAAGCCGAGGCCAACGCGCTTGACTTTAAAGTAAAGATGGATCATGTGCAAACAGTGATATTTGATCCTTTTATCCGCGACCTGGTATCAGATCCTAAAGGTACCGTATCAAGCGATCTATCGCTTACCGGCCCGGCATCTAAGCCACAAATGAATGGTACAGTTACCTTAGATAACACCGGCGTTACCGTTAATTACCTTAAAACCGCATTCACGGTTAGTGATAAACTAACGGTAACCAATAGTGTTATTGATGTTGATGGAATGGTATTAAAAGACGCCTATGGTGGTACCGGAGAAGTTAAAGGTAAAGTTGATTTGAATAACCTGGATAATCCAGATATAGAGGCAACCGTAACCGCTAAAAACCTGCTGGCCTTAAACACCACATTTAAGGACAATCACCTTTACTATGGCAAGGCTTTTGGTACGGGCACGTTCGCGTTCAATGGCCCGGTTAATACCATGAATATTAATATTAAAGCCCGTACGCTTGCAGGTACGGTGTTTAACATACCGCTGAATACCTCAACAACCGCCGGGGATTATGATTTCATAAGATTTGTAAGCCATAAAGACAGCACTAAAGTAGTAGTACCTAAAAATGCTTTTGATGGGGTAACACTTAACCTTGACCTTACGGTAGATGAAAAAACCATAGTTAAAATAACCACGGATTACGGTGTGTTGGAAGGCAGCGGGACAACCAATAACCTGAACCTGAATATTAACAGCCTTGGTGATTTTAACATGTACGGCGACTTTTTAATATCGACAGGTAAGTTTGAGTTTACGGCTAAAAACTTCATCAGTAAAAACTTTACAGTGAACCAGGGTGGTACTATACGCTGGACAGGCGACCCATCAAATGCTGACATTAACCTGAATGCCATTTACGAGGTGCGTACAGATATTTCGCCGCTTTATCAGGCAGCGGGTTTGGCATCACCAAAGGGAGCGGAAAACGTGCTGGTACAGGCTGAGCTGATCATCACCAAATCGTTATTACACCCTACTATCGACTTTGATTTTAACTTCCCTACCGATCCTTCCATTAAGGATGATTTGGGAACCTATTTAACCGATTATAATAACCGTAGCCAACAGGCATTAAGTATTATTGTACGCAGAAATTTTGCATCCGGAACTCCAAATAGTTTAACTAACCAGGTATTTAGTACGGCCGGAGAAGCGGTGAGCGAGTTCGCGTTTAATAAATTGAACACCTTTATTTCTCAATCAAACATCAAGAATTTCGATTTAAACTTACGTTCATTTAATGACGCGAGCGCATCATTAAGATTATTTAACAGCAGGCTGGTGTTTAACGGGAGCTTATTTACCACCACCGGCAGTAATGATTTATTTAACAACTCTACACAAAACAGTTTATTCAATTCAAATTTTAATAGCCTAACCAAAGATTTTGAAGCACAATACTTACTGCGCAAGAGCGGAGACCTTACGGCAAAATACTCCTACCGGGTATTAAATACTACCACCTTAAATACTATTGACCAGTTGAGCGTTCAATATGTAAATGGCGTAGGCCTTACCTATCAACGCGATTTTGACACCTTCGGAGAGTTTTTTAGGAACCTCTTCAGAAAAAACAGTGGCAATAAAAATAAGAGTAAAATACCTACCCCAATTCCGCCCAAGACAGATACCCCTACCTTAACCGAACCACCCAACTCGGGCTCAAACACCAATGAAAAATCCGACGGGGATGATAATTAATGATCGCGTAGTATAGCGTGATTCATTTTATCTCTTTTTGTTAACAGGTAAGCCTCATTATGTGGGTTAGGTGCAATCTCTATCGGTAAATTCTCAACAACCTCTAAACCATAGCCAATTAAACCAGCGCGCTTTTTAGGATTATTTGATAACAAACGCATTTTTGATATACCAAGGCTGCGCAATATCTGCGCGCCGATACCATAATCGCGCTCATCCATTTTAAAGCCTAATTTTATGTTGGCATCAACGGTATCAAAGCCGTTTTCCTGCAAATGGTATGCTTTTAGTTTGTTTATAAGCCCAATACCACGGCCTTCCTGGTTCATGTATACAATAACGCCTTTACCTTCTTTTTGGATGATCTCCATCGCCTTATGCAACTGAGGGCCGCAATCACACCTGCATGAGCCAAAAATATCGCCTGTAACGCATGAACTATGCACGCGCACCAATATGGGTTCATCAGGCTCCCAAGTACCTTTAACAAGCGCCAGGTGATTTTCGCCAGTATCAATCTGGGTATAAGCTATCATATCAAAATCGCCCCACTGGGTTGGCATTTTCACAGCAACCTCGCGGGTAACCATTGATTCTGTAGCCAAACGGTATTCTATCAGATCCTTTATAGATACTATTTTAAGATCATGTTCTTTAGCGATAATTAATAGTTCAGGAAGGCGCGCCATTTCGCCATCTTCCTTCATAATTTCGCATATTACCCCGGCAGGCTCAAATCCGGCTAAAACAGCCAGGTCAATAGCTGCCTCGGTATGGCCTGTACGGCGCAACACACCACCATCTTTTGCTATCAGCGGGAATATGTGACCCGGGCGACCTAAATCCTCTGGCATAACAGCAGGATCAATCAAAGCCAATACTGTTTTTGAACGATCAGAAGCAGAAATACCTGTAGTACATCCCTCCAGCACATCAACCGAAACGGTAAAATTAGTTTCGTGCGATGTGGTATTATGGCTCACCATTGGTTCCAGATCAAGCTCACGTGCACGTTGACGGGTAATAGGTGCGCAAACCAAGCCACGGCCATACTTTACCATAAAATTTATAGTCTCGGGTGTGGCATTACGGGCGGCGGTTAAAAAATCGCCCTCGTTTTCCCTATTTTCATCATCAACAACTATTATGGTTTTGCCAGCTTTAATGGCCTCTATTGCTTCAGGTATTGTATTTAACATGGTTGTACAGTTACGTATCGGCAAGCCGTAATGGTTGCCTTTGTATTAAATTTAAACAAAGTTACAGGATAATAAAGTTAATAGGGTCGGTGCTTTGTAAAATATATCAGGCCTCTGTTCGACGAAGTATCCGTTTAAAAAACTTCTTATAAGAATCAGCATCGAATATAGCGGAGTCAGTTATCGCTTTGTATGATAAGAAAATCCCTATAGGTGTTAGAATAATAATGGATATCCACATGCCTAATATTGGCGATACATTACCATCTTTTACTGATTTTTCGCCTATGGTTGATATGATGTAATATATTAGAAAGAACACTACCGATACTACTACCGGCAGGCCTAAACCACCTTTGCGTATAATGGCCCCGAGCGGTGCGCCAATTAAAAACAACACCAGGCAAACTGCAGACAGGGTATATTTCTTCTGGTACTCAACCAATGATTTACGGATATTTTGAGCATTATCGTGATTACGGGAGTCATCATCTTTTACCAGGCTCTGGATAGAGCGGGCTTCACTGGAACCGTTGGACACCGCTGCAAGCTGCTCGCTAAGTGTTAAACTTTTATTGGTGATGGCAGGTGTTATGTTTTTTACAGTAGTTGGTTTTTTAGGGAGATTAAAATACCGCAAGTAAGGTGTTATCATACGATAACCAACCTGTACCGAACTATCAATAGCGTGCTGCGTAGTTTTTTTGTAGTCACGAAGCTGCTTAAGGTTCATCATCTGGAATGCCGACTTAAACTCATTTTCGTCTGTGCGGGAAAGTTTAAAACCCGAAAGATCTAACTTTTTTTCCATATCCTTAAAACGGAAGCGCATTAATCGCTGGCGGGTGTTATAACCAACATCTCCTGGCAATTCTTCATAGCGAACACCATCCTCGAGTTTTAACACCAAATACTTATCGCCCGGAGTACGGTACATTCTACCTTCTTTGGCAAACAGTACCGTGTTATTTTCTGAATTTTGTTCTTTTTCATAGATCATAACGCCATATAGCGCCTGGCCATCGGCACCCTTCTTTTCAACCCTGATGGTATAGCCGGGAAAGCTACTGCTAAATACACCTTCGGGTAATAACGTTGCCGAGCGCTGCTGCCTCACATCATACAAAAGAGAAAAATACTTCAAGTTGGCCACCGGCAACATATAATCCGAGAAAATAAACGCCGAGACACTGAGGATAGATACAATGATGATCATGGGGTACATGGCCCTGCTTAGCGATATACCCGCCGCTTTTATAGCCACCAGCTCATAATTTTCGCCAAGGCTGCCGTAGGTCATAATGGTGGAAAGCAGTACAGATAAGGGCAGCGCCATAGCCACATTGGTTGCCGATGAATACATCATCAGCTCCAGAATAACGTACCAGGCAAACCCTTTACCAATAAGATCATCGATGTATTTGAATAAAAATAGCATCAATAACACAAACATCACTATAACGAAGGTTGATAGAAAAGGCCGTATAAATGATTTAAGTATTAAAAGATGAATTTTTTTCATCAGGATGTATCAGCGTTTTGGGAGTAAAATGCACTATGCCTAATTAAGCACAGTGCAAATTAAAAACGTAAAATTAAGGAAAATTGTATTAGCTCAGGCACCTAATACGCTAATGAGGTATTCAATTTGATTATCCCAGATGAGTTTGCGCTCATCAATAGTTTCCTCGGTAGCAAAATCAGTTATAGCCAGGGCTACATCATTGGTTAACTCGTCCTGCAAAATTTCCATCTCGAAATAATATTGCGGATCATCATCAACCCAACGAAATTTAACCAGTTTATTTTCTTTAAGCATTAGCAATTTGGCGTTTTGCTGCTCATCATCCCAGGTAAAAGTATACACTTGATCGCGAACGGTTACGTCATCGGCAAACCATTGTGTTAAGCCGTTAGATTCGCTTAAAAAGCTATATAGAATGCGCGGAGATGATTTTATCTCATACTCCATAGTGAATTTTTTCTTTTCAGACATACCAGGTTTACAATAGAATAACGCGATTAGGAGTAAATGTTAACATTTTTTCTAAAGAAAACGAATTTCTGCTATATTTGCAAACCTTTTTAGGATGCGTTATTAACAATACAGCCACCGGCATTACCATACCGGCAGCAATAACACAAAAATACGGCGGGGTAGCTCAGATGGTTAGAGCGTAGGATTCATAACCCTAAGGTCGGCAGTTCGATCCTGCTCCCCGCTACTAAAGCAGGAAGATGAGAAAATACCTCATTTTTCTGCTTTTTTTGTATCTGTAAATTATTGGTGTTCAAATAAATACGCTCTACTATTCCATTGAGTCGACCAGTTCGATAAGTATTTCCGTCAAAATTTAACATTCCCGGAAAAACCGAACTGATTAGCCGTCTTTTTCCCATAGAATCGAAGTCTTTCCAATATAGAATCAATCTTTCCAAGTTGTAAATGGCCTTTTTTAAAAGTGAATCTATCTTTTGCGCACCATTAGACAGCTCAATCAATTTTGCTTCCAATTTCTCAATTTCAACCTCGCACTCAGCCTTATACTTACGGTATTCAACTACGTCAGTTTCCTCATCATAATATTTCTTTTTTGCGTTGCCAAGACGCACATTGATTATATTGATCTGGTCAAGTATTTGTTTTCTTGCGCCATTACTGTTCCTGTATTGGGCATTATATAAAACTAAAAGTTCATTTTCAAAGATCTCACCTCTCCCTTGTTTTATTTCAAGCTTACTCAATACTTCTTCAAAAATTTTATTTGCATCTTCGGCGCGGTACCGTGTCCTGCAACGAGATTGGCAATGGTAATAGGTATAGTAAGCACTATAACCTTTAGAAGAGCTGCCGGTTAACATACGACCACATAGAGGACAAATGATCAAACCCCTTAATGGCAGTTTATCAACTGAGACCATTTTTGGCCCCCAACTACCTTTTGCCCTGCCATTTAAAACATCCTGTACCCTGTAAAATAAATGTTCTGAAATAATCCCCTCATGCTGTCCTTGAGCAAAATAGCGTTCTTCCTCTTTATAAGGAGCAACTTCAATTCTCCCGCAGTAAACAGGATTACGGATGATATTCCAAAAATGTGCGCTCCCACATTTCAATCCTTTTTTGTTAGCCTGCTTTCTTACATGGTCGGCAGCATATTGCCCTTCTGCTAACTGCTCAAAGACCCATCGCATAATACTGGCCTCCGGCTCTTTGGTAGTTATATATTTTCTGCCGCTCTCGGTTATCTTATTTACAAAACCTAAAGGTGCAACGCCCATAAAGCGACCTTCTTTCCTGGCTCGCCGCATTCCCACAAAGGTATTTAAAGCCCTGCGGTCATTTTCGACTTCCGGTGCAGCTAAATAAAAGGCAAGCATCATTTTATTTTCCGGAATACTTAAATCTAAAGGCTGTTCAATTGCTTGTGCTTCTATGCCGAGTTTAGCCAAAGTATTTATCATCCCATAAGCATCTCCCGTATTTCTGCTGAACCGATCCCACTTCGTAAAAAGAATGAGATTGATCCTGCCTTTTTTCTTTTTGACATCTGTTAAAAGCTGCTTCCATGCTGGCCGAATAAAATTTTTGGCAGAATGGTCCTCCAAAACGACATCAAGTATGTTTATACCGCTAATACCACAATATCTTCTTAATGTTTCTTCCTGCCAGCGTTGCGAATAGCCTTTATCCGCTTGCTCATCGGTACTTACTCTTATATATAAATATGCCGTTTTCATCTTCCAAAGTATTGCTCTAACGCCAATTTAGCCAAATTTCTAAGGAACTCCAAAATCAATTTTGCTTCTTCAATAGTCACAATCTCACCATGTTTTTTTAAAATTTCAACGGTTTCTTCAGGGGTAAATGGCCTCCTCTCCTTCAACATGTTCTATCTCCTTTGCTTTAAAAAAGCAAAGCTGCCCAATCATATTCTTGAACAATCGCAAGCACAACGTGAGATACGATAACTTTAATAACTTTTGAAAAAGACTATTAGCATGATTACAATGTCTCGAGGCTCTATTTTGGAGGATGTCAATCTAATTTAATATATTAGTTTAATATTCCGATGAAAAAGCTTTTTATCTTTCTTACGCTGTTAACGTTTCTAACTCATAATGAAGCGAAATGCGATAATGTTGTCATTAAAGGGGACACCTTTTGGACGATATTCTTCTCACCATTTGACAACTATCCGGGTATTGTAAAGCTACGTGAACAACTAAAAGATTATAGTACAAACTGTACGGAAGATAATTGCACGTTTTTATCAACGTGGAAAATCGTCAACAACCGCTTAATGCTGGCAAAAATTGAAAATTGTAAGTGCAATGACAAAAAGCAAACTGCAAACTTAAAAACACTGTTCGGCGATCATCTTCAGAAAGGCTTGCTCTGTGCCGACTGGTATACCGGAGAAATTTGGGTGACCAAAGACCAGCCGAATAGTTGGGGAGGAATGTTTGCCGCATCCTGGCCGAGTGAGACTCGATTGATAGTAAAAAAGGGCGTTGTTATTTCGATCAAAAATTTTGTATACCCCAGACCCATAGAAACAGTTTTTCATAGAAATGCCGACTCGCTGAAGAAATTTATTTATACCCATATTAATTGGGATAAATTCCATAAGCTACCACTGATTAGCAACGGATCTTATTTCCGGTTTGACCAAGATGCCAACGGCTATTTGATTAACATCAAACAAAGTGAAAATGTACGCCCAGGTGAAATATTTGACAAAGACGAAATGGAAGAAATCAGCAGGGTTGCAGGATTAATCCAGTGGCCATTATATTATTATCATGGCAAACCTGTCAAAAGTTTTGAGGGACTTATTATTGTTTTAAGCAAAGAAATGCAGAATAAATTCGCTAAACAGGATTAAAGGATTCTATAAATTTCACTTAACACAAGATTACATTAAACACTTATCCTAATGGTTAGTTGAAGCAATCAACTAACTAACATTTTATTCAGGTAGCGAAAACATGTAAAGTTGAAACTACTAATATTTATAGTTAGCGAATTGCCCCATTACCGGTTGCTGTTTTTCATACATCCATTTGGTAGCCCAGAAGGGAGATTTTTAGAACACTTATTTGAGTTTTTAGAGGCTATAGAATCTATTTTGAAAGAAGAGAAGGACTTAAATAGTTGAATTTTTGCAGTAATTGCTTAAGTTTTTAAAATGGTTCTAGCCCGGTTGGGCTTAAACCAAACAACTTGTGAATGCGATAGTATGGGCTAACGCCAAACCATGTAACGTCTTTTCTGCGATAAAGATACAAATAAGCACTCTATGATATAAAAGGGATGTGTTAACTAAGAGACACTAAAATCGAAGACCCTATCTTATGATTAAAAATCTTCAATCTTATATTCCTCAATTTTTCGATATAATGTAGCCGAGCTGATATTAAGCAATTTAGCGGCTTGGGTTTTATTTCCCTTTGTGTATTGCAGCACACGATGAACGTGTAATCGTTCCACACTTGACAGGTCGAATGCTGATAACGTGTTTGATCTTAACGTATTTTGATATTGTAACTCAACCGGCAAATTATCCACACTTAGTTCAGTCCCCTGACATACGATTAGTGACCTTTCAATCACATTTCGCAGTTCCCTGATGTTACCCCTCCATTCATTTTTTTGCAGCCTTTCAACAAAAGCATTGGTCATGCCTTTTACCTGCTGATAAGCATCCTTTGTTAGTTTTTTTACAAAGAATTCCGCCAGTAAAGGAATATCATCCTGCCGTTCCCTTAATGGGGGCAGGCTAATGGTGACCAGGTTCAGGCGGTAAAACAAGTCTTCCCTGAATTTTCCGCTGCTGATCTCCTGCTGAATATCGCGGTTGGTTGCCGCAATGATCCTGATATTGACCTTAACCTGTTTGGTATCTCCAACTTTGATAAATTCGCTGGTTTCCAGTACCCGTAACAACTTCGCCTGTAAATCCAAAGGCATCTCGCCAATTTCATCCAAAAACAAAGTGCCCTCATTGGCTTCTTCAATCAATCCTTTTTTGTCTTTATTAGCGCCGGTAAAAGCGCCTGCTTTATGGCCGAAAAGCTCACTTTCCAAAATATCTTTACCGAAAGCGCTGCAATTTAAACCCAGGAAAGTTTTGGTGTTTCTTTTACTTGCCGAATGGATCGCCTGGGCAAAAACCTCTTTCCCGGTGCCCGTTTCCCCTAAAAGCAATACGGGTGCATCTGTAGGTGCCGCCATTTTCGCAAGTGTTTTTGCCTGGGTAATTGATAGCGAATGCCCAATGATGGAATCGAAATTAGCATAACGGTCGGCTGCTTGTTTTTCTAACTGAGCAACCCTTTTTTCCAGTTTAACTTTCTCTAAGGCGCGATACAGTAATGGCAAAATACGCTGATTATCGTTGGCTTTAGTAATATAGTCAAAGGCTCCGTTTTTAATAGCCTGTACGCTGTCGGGGATATTTCCATAGGCGGTTAGCACAATTATCTCAATATAAGGATGGGTTGCTTTGATCTTGCTGATAAATTCCACACCATTACCATCAGGTAATTTTACATCACATAATACCAGGTCTATGTTTTCATTCTCCAGCAGTTTTGATGCTGTTTTGATATTCTCTGCTTCATAAACCACAAAGCCCTCCAACGACAGTACCCGCTTTAAAAGCAAGCGCACATCATTCTCATCTTCAACCAATAATATATTTGCAATGGTCATACCCTTATTTTATGTCAGGCGTTAATTAAAATGTTAAAACCGAAGGCACTCCCTTCGCCGTATTTGCTGTTCACCCATATCTTTCCGCCTTGTGCTTCGATAAACTCTTTTGAAATGGATAACCCTAACCCTGTGCCCGTTCTTTCAGTTGTGCCGGGAACCTGGAAGTATTTGTCAAATACACGATCCACATACTGCTCTTCAATTCCCCTTCCGTAATCGGCTACCCAAAATTGTATAATTTCTTTTTCTTTCTTTACATGCAGCTCTACAATTCCGCCTTCCGACGAATATTTGATGGCATTGTTCAGGAAATTAATCAGCACCCAAACTGTCTTTTCTTCATCCAGGTTAACAAGTGGCAAGTCTTTCTCCACGTTCTCTTTAAGAGATATTCCGAATTGAGTGGCCTGCTGCTGAACAGCCTGCATCGCTCTTAAAGCAATCACATCGGGCTTTGCCGGTTCCTTTTTTAATTGTATTCGCCCCGTTTCTATTTGGGACATATTCAGCAATTCGCCGGTAATTTTTAATAAGCGCTCCGCATTGGCTTTTATCGTTCCTAATACCTCTGTTTGATCTTTATTCATTTCCCCCATTCGCTTATCTTCCAACAACTGGGTACTCATGTTGATGGCGAACAAGGGAATTTTTAACTCATGTGAGATCGTAGCGATAAAATTAGTTTTGGCAGCATCCAGTTCTTTAAACGGTGTGATATTCCGTAAAATAATTACCCGCCCGCCAACAACATTATCAGCCTGGATCAGGATAGATTCCTGCACAAAAAAGCTTTCTTTATTATCTAAAAATATTTTGAGCTGCTTACTGGTTTCATTTTGCAGAACAGTGCGGAGCAGGTCGTTCTGAATCGCGACATCCGCAGCATAAAGCCCTATAATATCTTTTTCCTTTAATCCAAAAAGACTTTCTGCCGCGGAATTAAAAAACAGGATCTCGTTTTTATCATTCAGCCCGATGATGCCGTCATTCATTTTGTTGATGATCGCTTCTATCCTGCCTTTTTCAGCTTTAATCTCCGCCAAGTTACTGTGTTCATATTCATCCAGTTTTCCCGCCATCGCATTAAATGTATCTGCCAATGTGCCAAACTCATCTTTTTGCTCCAGGTGGATGCGTTTGCTGTAATTCTTATTGGCGATTTCTTTGATACCTTCTGTTAACTCTTTAATTGGATTTGCAATGACCGAGGGAAAATTGATCACAAATGTGAAAGCAGCAAGGCTTAATATGGTTACGATGATGGTGAGCCAAAGTGTAGCCTGAGCAGCATAATGAGAGGCTTTTGTATTTTTATGAATAATGGCAATTTCGTTAACATCATCAATTTTGAAAATGGCCTTGTGCATTTCCTTTATTTTATCGAACCCTGCGGGATCTTTTTTTAGTTGTTCAAATAGATAGCGTGTTTCTGCTGTCGCTTGGAATTCACCCGGCTCTGTAATGTTGTTTTCTTCCAGCTTCAGATTTTTTTCAAATACGGCTATCTGCGACGGGTTTTCCGGTATTTCATCAAGCGCCTTGAGCATCTGGCTGCAATACTCCACACTGATCTGGTTGTCTTTTAAAATTTTGCTGGCATCGTTACTCAGGCGGTTCACGTAGTAAATGCCCAATACCCCAAAGCAGATAATGACAACAAACAGGAAAAGCAGGCCAAACGTAAGCTTGGTTTTAATATTCATTCTTATCATGATAGTATCACTAAATCTACATCTAATTTGCTGAGCGTTTTTAGCAACTCATTAAATGTTGCTGTCTTTAAAATAATGCTGAGCAAAGATAAGTGAGGTTTGCCCATACAAAGCGTAGTAATTTTTTTATCGGCAACCGCTTTAAGCATTCCGTTTGCCACGACTTTGCTTTTAACGCGCACCACCTCGGCACCCATTTGCGTGGCCAGCTTAAAATTATTGATGAGATGCCGTTGGTCGGCCAGTCCTATCCGGTCTGCACTTTCTTTTGGGGTTTGGATGTAAACCACAAACCATTTGGCGTTGTAATAAGTTGCCAGGCGGGCTGTTTTGCGGATGATTAGCTTGGCTGTATCATTGTTAGTGCTGATACTGCACATTAAGCGTTCACGCCTGGCCTGCAATAAGCCAGGCACTTCGGTTTGAATCTTTCTTTCTACCTGTGTGGCTACTTCCTTTAACGCCAGTTCCCGTAATTGTAAAATCCTTTCACTCTGGAAGAAGTTTTTCAGCGCAAAGGCGATCTTATCATTGGTATATATCTTTCCTTCCTTTAAACGGGTGACCAATTCATCAGCCGTCAGATCGATATTGACTACTTCATCTGCCTGCCGTAATACATTATCAGGTACGCGTTCGTTAACTTCTATACCGGTAATGCTCTTTACATCTTCATACAAGCTCTCAATATGCTGGATATTCATTGCGCTAATCACGTTGATACCGGCATCCAGAATCTCCACCACATCCTGCCAGCGTTTTTCATTTCTACTGCCCTCAATGTTGGTGTGTGCTAATTCATCTACAATAACAATCTCGGGCCGCAAAGATAAAATAGCTTGCAGGTCCATTTCCTGTAACTGCTTTCCTTTATAAAACAGTTCACGGCGCGGTATAACCGGAAGGCCAGCAATCAGATCTTGGGTTTCCTTTCGCATGTGGGTTTCAATATACCCGATCTTTACATCTATGCCATTGCGTAGTAAGGCATGGGCTTCCTGCAACATACGATAGGTTTTTCCTACACCCGCGCTCATGCCGATATAGATTTTAAACTTGCCCCGCCTGGAACGTTTAATCAGTTCCAGGAAATGCTCAACCGATTGCTCTTTGTTTTCTTCTTCCATTATTTAATTGCTGTAATTAAACTCAATTTTTTAAAACCTATAAAAGGGGATATTTTATATCCCCTTTTTGCATGCACTTTAACCTACCTGACTAATTAACTAAGTACATGCTTATCATTTATCCTTTTGTTTACTTAGAAAGCGTAAACAGCCGCTAATACAAATTGCGATGCAGATTTAGTAGCTGCGGCATCACTATTTATAAACATATCTTTTGATCCGTTATCCAATCTCACTTCTGGAATTAAGGTTAAAGGGCCTGCTTTGATATTGGCTGTCAAAGTGAGGCCAGTCACTGATTGCCCCGCTGCCGGGCCGATTGACTGGTAAGAACCCGCTTTGTTTTTAAAATACTCACCCCTTAATCCTAAAGTAACCGCATTGGATACCGCTAACTGAGGATATAAAGCAACACCCTCGAAACCGCCTGTACCGGCACCATTAGTTGCCGAATAATCTGCTGCATTCAATCCCAATTTAAAAGCATTGGTAATTTGGTAGACAGTTGTTAAATCAATTTCTGTTCCTGAGGTTGGTGTGCTGTTATTGGCTGTAAGGAGGTTAATATAAGCTGTCCATCCTTTTGCAGGTGCCAGGAATAATTGCGCGCCAAAGGCATCTACATTATGTACCGACTGGTAAACATTCCACTCATCGTTAAAAATACCTGCCATCAAACTTACTTTATCAGAAAAAGTATAAGTTGCCTTAACACCCGCATTTTGGAATGGGCCATTGGTGAACAGGTAGGATGTGGAATAATTAAAGTTGCCTGCCGGACTGATTACTTCATAACCAATAAAGGTTGACATATAACCGCCTGTCAAATTCAACTTATCTGTTACATCATAAGAAACATATAAGTTCTGGATGTGATAGTTGGTATTACTAGTTGGGAGTGACTCATCACTTCGTGGGCCAAAAGATACTTCACCTACAAATGATGCTTTACCTACTTTTTTCTTTAAAACTAAATCTATCATACCGATAGAAAGAGAGTTTTGGTCACTGGCAAAGCTGGTCTGTATATTCTTATGCCCCGAAAAATCATATTTATAGTAGGCATCAACAGAACCCGATATCGCCAATGGCGTATCTCCGGTAGTTTTAGTAGTATCTGAATTATTTACTGCGGCTTTAACGGTATATGCTGCGGAAACAAGCAGTGCGATCAATATTAATTTTTTATTCATTGTATTATTAGTGTTTTTATGGGACAAAACTCCCCGGCAATAAAATTCTACCGGGGAAGATTTGAGGTGTCTATTTCGTTAATTCATCAAGTGCCACGTTTAATTTCAGCACGTTTACTTTAGCGGGGCCAAACATGCCCAACAGTGGTTCTTCTGTAGTAGCTTCGATAATGCCATTGATTTGCTCAGCCGAAATACCACGTACGCGTGCTATACGTGTAACCTGAATTTGTGCCCCGGCTGGCGATAAGTCGGGGTCTAAGCCACTACCTGATGAGGTAACCAGTTCGGCAGGTATCTGCGAGCGGGTTACTGTTGGGTTGTGCTTTAAAAAAGTATCAATAGCCGCGTCTACCGTTTTTAAGTAATCAGGGTTTGATGGGCCTTTGTTCGTTCCGGCAGATGCATCAGCCTGATAATTGGC
The DNA here is from genome assembly GCA_026224775.1 of Bacteroidota bacterium. Taxonomy (GTDB): domain Bacteria; phylum Bacteroidota; class Bacteroidia; order Sphingobacteriales; family Sphingobacteriaceae; genus Mucilaginibacter. The sequence continues at coordinate 129,132 of JAMFRP010000011.1, read as the reverse complement.
AGCCGATGGACGTGACCAGAAATATTTGTCCTTAGTAAACTTTTGACCGATATTGGCATAGCCTACCACGCGCCCTTTATAGCTTATGGTTTCTCCATCACCATGCCCTGGTGTGAATTTTCCGACACCCGCTATAGCCAGCGGATAGATACCCGCCAATATCACCAGCAGGATGATAGTCATTTTTATAGATGGCAATAAATACGTTTTCATGATTCTATTTTTATTTTTTTTTTGAGTTATTATATAAATACGGCTACCATCATATCAATCAGCTTAATACCAATAAAAGGTATTAATACACCGCCTAAACCATAGATCAGCAGATTGCGGCGTAATAGTGCGCTTGCGCCTATCGGTTTATATTCTACACCTCTTAAAGCCAATGGTATCAATAGGGGAATGATGATCGCGTTAAAGATTACTGCCGATAATATGGCTGATTGCGGGCTATGCAGATCCATGATATTCAGCGCCTTTAAAGCCGGTATAGATACCATGAACAAAGCCGGAACAATAGCGAAGTACTTGGCCACGTCATTAGCGATAGAGAAGGTGGTTAGCGTTCCCCTCGTCATTAGCAGTTGTTTGCCGATCTCTACAATCTCGATTAGCTTGGTTGGGTCATTATCCAAATCCACCATGTTACCGGCTTCTTTGGCTGCTTGTGTTCCACTGTTCATGGCTACACCAACATCTGCCTGGGCAAGTGCCGGGGCATCGTTTGTACCGTCGCCCATCATGGCTACCAGTTTGCCGCCTTGCTGTTCAAGCTTTATGTAGTTCATTTTATCTTCGGGCTTTGCTTCCGCGATAAAATCATCCACACCGGCTTTTTCAGCAATAAATTTGGCGGTAAGCGGGTTGTCACCGGTCACCATTACGGTTTTAACACCCATTTTACGCAGGCGTTCAAAACGTTCGGCTATACCGGGCTTAATGATATCCTGTAATTCAATAACGCCCAGTATTTGTTCATTTTGTGATACCACCAGTGGTGTACCACCATTTGATGAGATCTTTTTCACATTATCCTCTACCTCAGCAGGGAACTTGTGACCGGCTTTGATGGCAATATTGCGAATGGAATCAAAAGCGCCTTTACGTACACGTAAACCATCAGGAGTATCTAAACCGCTTGAACGGGTTTCGGCAGTAAATTTGATGAATACTGAATCTTTGGGTGCAATTATTGAGGGAATATTCTTGTTTTGATTTGCCAATTCAACAATTGACTTGCCCTCTGGTGTTTCGTCTGCCAATGAGCTCAGCACACAAGCAATTACAAAGCTTTCTTCACTGATTCCTTTAGCAGGATAAAAGTTAGTTGCTTTACGGTTACCAATAGTAATGGTGCCTGTTTTATCAAGCAAAAGCACATCAAGGTCGCCTGCGGTTTCAACGGCTTTACCTGATTTGGTAATTACATTTGCACGCAATGCCCTATCCATCCCAGCAATACCGATGGCCGATAACAGGCCACCGATAGTTGTGGGTATCAAACAAACAAACAAGGATATAAATGCCGCTATGGTGATTGGCGTATTGGCGTAATCCGCGAAAGGTTTAAGCGTAACGCATACAATCACAAATATCAGCGTGAAACCAGCCAGCAAAATAGTTAAAGCAATTTCGTTAGGGGTTTTCTGGCGTGATGCACCTTCAACCAACGCGATCATCTTATCCAAGAAACTTTCGCCGGGTTGTGTAGTTACCTGCACTTTAATTCTGTCGGATAACACTTTGGTACCACCAGTTACAGATGATTTATCGCCACCTGATTCACGGATAACCGGAGCAGATTCGCCTGTGATAGCTGATTCATCGATGGTAGCGATACCCTCGATGATTTCGCCGTCAGTAGGAATATTATCCCCTGTTTCGCAGATAAACACATCGCCTTTTTTAAGCAGGGACGACATTACTATTTGTTCTTTGCCGTTCACCAATAGACGGGCAGGCGTTTCAGAACGTGTTTTGCGTAAGCTTTCGGCTTGTGCCTTGCCGCGTGCTTCGGCAATTGCTTCGGCAAAGTTGGCAAACAGCACAGTAAGCAGCAGCACAATAAAAACAGTAAAGTTATAGCCAAAGCTACCCTGGCTTTTATTTGTAAAAGAGTAGATGCTAACGATCAGCATAACAAAGGTGCCAACCTCCACGGTAAACATAACCGGGTTACGGATTAACTGGCGTGGGTCAAGCTTGATAAATGATTGCTTTAGAGCTACACTTACCTGCTCACCCTGGAATAATGTATTTGGAGTTCTCATGATTATTTTAAAGAAAAGTGTTCAGCAATAGGGCCTAATGCCAGGGCAGGGAAAAATGATAATGCGGCAACGATAAGGATTACAGCAAATACCATAATACCAAAGGTTGAGGTATCGCTTTTTAATGTTCCGGCAGACTCGGGTGTAAACTTTTTGTTAGCCAGGATACCGGCGATGGCAACAGGGCCGATGATTGGTAAAAAGCGACCGAGCAGCAATACAAAACCAGCACTTACATTCCAAAAAATATTATTGGCTGATAGTCCCGCGAAACCTGAACCATTGTTGGCCGCTGATGAAGTATATTGGTACAACATCTCTGAAAAGCCATGGAAGCTTGGATTATTGAGCCATGCGGATGGCTTAACTGCCCAGTTGGCATTTGGCATATGTACCAATACATATGCTGATACCGCTGTGCCTACCAGTATAATAAAAGGATGCAACAAGGCAATGATGGATGCTATCTTCATTTCTCTCGCCTCTATCTTCCGTCCGAAAAATTCCGGCGTTCGCCCTACCATCAACCCGGATATAAATACCGCGATGATGATGAAAATATAGAAGTTCAGTATCCCCACACCGCAGCCTCCGTAAAAGCAGTTGGTCATCATCGCCATCATCATCATAAAACCGGATACCGGCATGGCGCTGTCGTGCATAGAGTTAACCGAGCCTGTAGAAATGATGGTGGTTACAATATTCCAGTATGCGGTATTGGCCGGGCCAAACCTCACTTCCTTGCCTTCCATTGCACCGGTTGGCTGACTGATCCCCATTTTGGCTATGGCGGGATTGCCGTTGATCTCCGCATTCATCGTAGGGATTAACAGCATCAGCATACCTACCGTCATTACACCGAACATTACATAGGCAAACTTTTTCTTTTTGAGATAGAAACCCAATGCGAATACCAACGCTATCGGGATGATGGTTTGCGCTACTAATTCAACTGTATTGGTTAAGTAATTTGGGTTCTCCAGCGGATGAGCGGAGTTTGCGCCAAACCAACCGCCACCATTTGTACCCAAATGTTTTATGGCGATCATAGCCGCTGCCGGGCCTCTTGAGACGTGCACAGTATCGCCCTGCAAGGTGATAATAGTGTCTTTACCTTTGTAGCTGGTTGGTGTACCGTTAAAGGCCAGAATAATTGCCATTACAACCGATAATGGTAACAGGATACGGGTAATACTTTTTATAAAGAAGTCCCAAAAGTTGCCCAGCTTATCGGTCACCTTGTCTCTGAATGCCTTAAACAAGATAAACAATGCGGCAATACCTGTAGCTGCGGACACGAATTGCAGGAACATGATGACAAAGTGCTGGGTGAAATAAGTGACGCCGCTTTCGCCCGAGTAATCTTGCAGATTACAGTTCACCACAAAGCTGATAGCGGTATTAAATGCCAGGTCGGGTGTTTGGTTAGGGTTTCCGTCAGGATTTAAAGGCAGATGCGCCTGGAATAACAGGCAGAAAAAAGCGTAGAATAACCACACACTATTAATGGTCAGCAATGCTAACATGTGCTGCTTCCAGTTCATTTCTTTTTTGGGGTCGACACCACTAAAACGGAAAATGAAACGTTCAAGGGGAGCCATGAAATCGAGCCAGGTTTTTTGGCCCCCAAACATGCGGGCAATATAAATACCAAGCGGGATAGCTATGGCCAGGGTAAGCAGGTAAGTAAAAATTACGCCTGAGATTTCGGTGTTCATAGTTTTTAATAATTAGAATTTTTCGGGTTTAAGCAGCACGTATACCATGTAAACAAACACGGCTATGGCGACGATGAATAATGCGGTCATAGGAAATTAGATTTTTTCGAAATAGTTAACGGATTTGAAAAACAGCCAGAAAAAGGCAAGGAAAAGCAGGACGTAGGTTACAATTATCATTTTTATGATTATTTAATTTAATGGTGTAGGAAAAGACTGATTTTCAGATAACAGACATAGACCAGGGACAAGGCGATCAGCCATGCGAAAACAATAACCATGATGTCTTTAAAGGTATATTTATCTTCTTTTCCCTTAGATGCGGCATCAGTGTCGTTGTCGGGATGGTAAATTCGTTTCTGCATCATTGATTACTCTTTATTTGCAGCAGCATGCCAAAACGAGAGCCAGAAAATAGGAAAGGAGAGCGGATTCTGTTAATTTATTAAAAAACAAATACTTGCGATCGTTTTTCATTCCGCCAAATCCGAAATAAAAATTTCAAAAGTGCCTTATTTTGAGAGAGTACATCAGAACTAAACAGTTATTAAACCATTGTAGATCATAATTTGCAAAAGGGTAGTTTGTATTTATGGAAAGGATTTTTCGAAGGTTTCGTAAGCGAATATGGTTCAGCATTAAAACACCTAACTATATCTGGAATTAATTTTTGCACACCAATCCATTTTATCGCTTAGGCATCAAAAACGAAAAGCGGTAAAACGTCAAGGCCAAAGCGCCGCTGAAAAACAAATTAAAATGCTTCGCTCATCGTCCCGCCATCCCGACAAAAAGAGATACCCACACTCAAGGTATCAAAACACAATATATCTCTAATATAAGGCGGTTTCTTTCAAAAAAATGAAATTTATTGAGTAAAGAGCCGGTTATAATAATTTTAACGCCTTATCCTTAGTTAAAGGGTATCTGTCTGATAAATATTGTTTGGTGACATCCCCCAATCCATTTAAATGCGGGCTTAGGGATATTACCGCCTCAGCTTCAGACGGCGATAATTTGTAATTTTCTTTAATATGTAATGCGTGAGCCAGCATCAAAAGTGTTTCCCAAACGGCTTCTTCCATCAGGTAGCAAAAAACGAATTGTATAGCGTTCCATTGTACTTTGACGTAACCATTTTTTGTAAGCCTCCAATAAACCGCGATTTTCAAGGCGAATTCTTGAATTAACTCATAATCGCCTCCAATTCCGTGACGATCAAGGCCGGCTAGATTGTATGGGAATTTCTTAAGATTGTTTTCAACGTAATCTTTACCCCTCGAATTAATTGTATTTGCAACGAGGCCGCCAGCAGCAGTTAACATGATGTGGTCACAGGAATCAAGTGTTTCAAAGCCAATGTCTGTAATATTTAATGCCCCGTTCATGTCTTCAACAAGTTCACTGGAATTTGCATTTAATTCATTAATCTTGATTTTCTCAGGGAAAATCCTTGCAACCATATAGTGCCCTGCTTCATGGATACAGGTACGCATAGTTGGTTGCTTACTTTCAGCTTTCGGGTTTGGCACATCAACTTTCGGCTCTGAACTAAGTGTGTTATTTAATTTTTTAAGTAATTTTTTAACGCGTGACCACATAGGTATAATATCTGCCCAAAGATAAAACTGGAAACCATTACCTCAAGATTGTTTGAAAAATAAAAACGGCCGAATTCGTACCTTGCGATATGAGTGAACGTATGACAATGAATGACATACTCAAAGTTCAACAAGAAGCTTTGAGGTCTGAAACCAAGCAAGCATTGGAGGATGCCACCTAGGAAACAACATATTTTACCAAATTAATGGCGGAAAAACATATTGAACTAACTCCATCTGACTTTCAATATGTAACCACCATCGGCGTTCTATTGATACATCCCAAAATAATCAATTTTCTTATTCCCGATAAACCGGATAAGGAAGGTCTATACGAATTTGAAACTCTTAAAAAGAGATTTGCAAAAGCGTATGCGGGCAAAGGCGTTTTCAAATCCGACAAATTTTATTTGATGGCAAGCCCATTATTTCGGAGAGGGCACTATGCGTCTGCAAATTTTGAGCCTGGCTTTCTGAATAAGTTCTGGAACTACAAAAATTCCGAGGTGAAGGCCTTCATTGCCTTAGATGAGGATCGGGTGCGAATTGATGCTAGGGCGGGTGATTATGGTGAGTATGACCGTTGGTATGGGCCACCTTTTAATAATGATATTTCAAAGATGCCCGACGATATTGTGAAGTTACGGCCACCAGGGAAATATCAAGTCCATTTAAACTCGGATTTTTTGGCGATGCTTACGCGATAGACATTAAATGGTACAGCGCAGTTTACGAGGAAGAGATAAATGGTGTTAAAACTCTGACCCGTGTTAAAGCTTTTCAAGCGGAAGAATTCAAACAAGATTATATCACTTTAAAAAATGACAATGACATCTTTCACCCAGCAAGATATATACATGCAGAGTACGACTTGGATAAAAAATGTTTTAAACACTTTGACGGGGCATTACACCTATATACACCTGATGAATACTACGCGCGACGGGATAAGGACTTTCATTATAATTTAAAGCATTCCAATCAAATCAAAACTCCATCACGTAAGCTTTTCAAGTTAGACGGCAAGATTTCCGTCGATGACTGGGTTGAGTTTTGCGGACTTTACTTTACTCATAATCCACTGATCTACGAATATTTTACGGGTAGTTTACCTGAAGAAACAATCGATTATATGAAAGCGTTCGAGATAATGCGTCAGAACAAAGAGAACCAGTAATAATCAGTTGCCGGATAATCATTCACTAAGAAAATACCTAAAACCGTGGAAAACAACCATCCCTTACAAGGCTTTTGATAATTCGCCCAACTATATTAAACGGATGACTATCACATTCTATGCACTTTAAAACAGCGATCATTATTAAAGACTGGATCTTTGCGAAACCGGCTCAATATCCAACAGTTCGTTAGCTATCTGTTTCGCTGTTCTAATTGCCTCCACATGTTTGTAAACACTGGCCGAACTCGTTGCTCCTTCCATTATTAAAAATAACGCATCAATGAGCATATTTGTACTGAGGACTTGTGGTTGCTTCAGATCTATTTGCTGCAACAAATCTTTAATATAATTTTTGATCCTTTCCTTTTGATGGCGAACCAGTTCAAAAGCATTTAAATCATCCTTCGGCATTTCTGCAATGATCTTGGTGAACTGGCATCCTCCAAAATTGGATCGAAGTTGTTTTTCCGCCCGGAAATCAAACAGGGCCAGTAGTCGCAGCTTAGGATCATTTATAGATTCCAGGAATTTATCGAGTTCAGCAAACCAAAGGTCTTCAGATTGCTGAATATAAGCGGTAAGCAAATCGCGTTTGGATGGGAAATGATTATACAGAGAACCTCTGGCAATATCGGCTTCAGCAATGATTTGATTGATCCCTGTTGAATTATAACCCTGTTCATAAAACAATCTTGACGCCACATCCAATATTTTCGTCCTTGTCGCTGATTCTCTCATTCTGCAAATATATTAAATTAATAATATAAATATATAGACAAGTCTATCTATTTTATGAATTATATAACTATCTTTGCCTAACTTATGAAAAAAACAACATCTCCCTGGATAGCTTTGATCATTGTACTAACTGCACCCTTATTATCTGTGATTGATGTATTTATTGTAAATGTAGCTATACCTTCCATTAAAAAAGGTGTTCATGCGAGTGACGGTCAGATCCAGCTGGTGATAGCGGGTTATTTATTGGGCTATGCTTCATTTTTAATAACGGGAGGCAGAGCCGGAGATCACTTTGGCAGAAAAAAGATTTTCTTTTGGGGAATGTTTAGTTTTACTTTATTCTCGTGCTTTTGCGGTTTGGCGCAGACGCCTTTTGAACTGAATATTACCCGCTTCTTCCAGGGTATCAGCGCCTCATTTATGGTGCCGCAAGCCATCGCTTTTATACAAATCCTATTTACCAATACAAAAGAACGTTCCAGGGCAATCGGCTGGTTTGGCATTACATTAGGCCTCGCATCAATTATCGGTCAGGTTTTGGGCGGTTATCTTTCCGGGGTTCATGGGATGATTGATGGCTGGCGACTTATCTTTTTCATTAATCTGCCGATAGGTTTGGTTGCGCTGTGGGCTACCCATCATTTCTTATCAGAAACAAAACGTCACGGCAATCACGTATTTGATTATTCCGGGATAGCTATCTTAACAGCAGGGCTTTTCTGCCTGATCTACCCACTTACACAGGGGCGAGAGGCAGGGTGGCCGCTTTGGAGTATCATTCTTGTATTTCTCTCTTTTATTCTATTCGCTTATTTTATTTACGATCAGAAAACAAAATTAAAAAAGGGCATCAATCCATTGATAGATATGGAGCTTTTTCAAAATAAAGACTTTAGTATTGGTTTGGCAGCTGTGCTGTTCCAGTTTATGATGCATACGTCCTACCTGCTAACGAGCGCGGTATTCCTCCAAAGCGGACTGGGTATATCTTCGGTAGATTCTGGATTGTATTTTGTGTTGCCTGGCCTACTGTTCACTTTGTCTTCTATCACGGCATCTAAACTGCTCCCCAAGTATGGTAAACTCATTCCGCAAATGGGGATAGTGATTACAATTATTTCATTTTCTCTCCAGATCATTTTATTTAAAACAGATGTCAGCGGCAGTGTTATTTTCGGCCTGATGGGGCTTTATGGCTTGGGTAATGGCCTTGTGTTGCCTTCATTGCTTAACCTCGCATTAAGCGGAGTGCCTCATAAATTTGCCGGGGCAGCGGCAGGAATTTACAGCACCTTTCAACAAACGGCTTCTGCATTGGGCATATGTATCATTGGTGGCATTTTTTATAATATAGCCAATACAGGTAATCATACTTTTGAGTATACTAAGGCATTTGAGTATAGCACAAGTGCTAATATCGTTTGCTTGGCATTAACCGGTTTAATGCTGGTGTTACTACCAAAAGCGAAAAACAGCCTGTCTGTAGTTGTTTTGGCAGAATAGGTCGAGGAGTTAGATGAGAAAAACTGTTTGACGCAGAGCGTGTGATCAGGCTCCGGTAGATCCTATTTCAAAAGACCAGTATGCGATAAAGGGAGATCCCTAATCAGGATACTTTATATGATTAACAAATTGCTTTTCAGAGGTTTGCCTTTTAATTGATCGTCGCTCCGCCAAATGATAATTAAATAACGATAAAATGAGAAAACAGATCATATTAGTGGTGCCAGCGATATGCGGGGTAAGAAGGATTTGATAAAGGCTCTTTTGCTTGAATTGGTTCATTCTTTACCACATCAAGACTTGCATAGGTTTATTAGTTTTTACCAATTGACGATTAGAATTAAGATGTCTGATTAAATAATTGAAATAACCATATTGTCGATCTGTTCATTAAAGTAAATTTTGCATGCCAATCTAACCTTTGGATCGATGTTACCTAACATCTTCAAAGTGTTTATCTCATTACCATCATAATCTCCGATCAGGCTACAATCGTTTTCAATACGGATTTGACAGGTTCCGCATCTCCCCATTCCTTTACATTCTCCCATATCATCGAGTTCAAGTTTTGCCGATAAAAAAGCCATGAGATTTTTATACGTACGAGCATAACCGTTAACTGACTTTAGTACGCTGTCAGTGATCAGGTTTACGGTGATTAATTCTGAAGTTCCCACTATTGCAGTTGTTAGAAGTATTATATTAAGACATTTGATTTGTCTTAATATATGCATTTTTTTAAAGGTATTGCTTAAAAGTCTTGTTGTTAACCGATCAATGTTAGAAAAATTCGATAATGATAAAGTCATCGGTTTTTCATTTAAGATAGATAATATTACAAAAGCCCCCGTTCCATTTGTCCACTTCGCAAAACCCCAAGAAACCAATTTTCAGTTAAGTTCGGCCTATTCGTTCCGATCACGTTTTTCTATACTTCTGCCAAACCGCCAAGTATCTTCATTCTATCTCTTCCAATAGCCGTCAGAGTTTAAAGATAACCATTATAGGGTCAAAAACATATGAATTTTGAGTACTAAATAAGGTGCAAATCATGCCAATATTGTTACAAAATACTTCCGGCAATTTTTTTAGTATTATTTTGAACCACCGGAAGCTCTTATCCGCACATCGGTAAGCCAATTCGCGGCATCTGAAACCAGAAATGCAACTACTGTCTTGATAAGTTTCCGGAAGACCTGTCTTGAATCATTTAGGGATAGCTTTGTCGGTTAGCGGCGTAAAAATTCGGTGCCGCTACTACTGGTGCTACTGGTAGGATCTGACCACAAAACCATTTATAGTGCAAAGAATTATAGCAAAAAAACCACATTGACATTGCCTGCCCCATATCATCATTTTTAACATAAGATACGGACTTGCTATTTTGGCCCATCGCTGGCTTATCAGTAGTTTGCTTTGTTTCGCGCATTGTTGCACGCTCCCTTTGCCTGTTACGTTTGTTTATTTGCCTGCGCTGTTTTTTGCTAACCAGCTTTTCCCCTGGTTTAGGAATGTTTACCAAAGAGCCCTCCCCTAATTCTTTTTCATCATCTTTTCTCAGTGTAGCCAGTTCATTTTTGAACAGCCTTGCAATATCATCTTTTATTTTAGTATAGGTTTCCATTAACATTTCCTCATCCACCTGATCTACTATGGGAATAGGTTTATAGGCGGCTTCTTCCCTGGCTATGGCCCCGTGATCATTCTGTATTTTGCTATGAAACATTTTCAGGTCGATCTTTGGTTCCGGATTATCCGCTATCATGCCAACAAATTCGCCGGACGATAAAGCCGCTATTTTTGAAGCGGGTATGGCATAATCCAGTTGAGTGGCTTTGGAAAAAAAATACGGAGCTTGCAAGAAACAATGGAGGAGAACGCGGTATCCTCCCTGAAGAGGTCGCTGAAAATATACTCAGCAAAATTGAAAGTGATGCTATGAAGTTCTTCCAGGTATCTCTGACTATTTTTATAATACATTTTTTGCTGGTTCCGAACAAACAATAGTGCTTTGCACAAGGCTGCAGGTGAGTAACCCGGACAGTGCGATGTGGATTAGTAAATATTGTAAGGCCTTAATTTACATGGTGGTATTTAGTGTTTTCCTTTAAAATCTCTTTCACACTTTTGAAAGTTGCATTAAGACGATAGATCCCGCTACCCCTAATACTTATAAAAGGAAATAGCCAATTGCGGTTATTTCCTTTTGTTTGATTTACAGAATGTTTTTTACTGGGTATAAAAATGGAAGCACTATTTGTCTGCTTGGCCTAGAAACAGATTGCTTTTATTCAAGAAATCCGCATAAAAATCAGGAATATAGCTCTTTTGTATGGCTACAATCGTTTCTTGGATAGGATAGGCGAGTCTGACAATTTCCGGGATGACCGTGCTATCTGTAACATTTAACAACAGATAAGTTGCCAATCCGGAGGCTTCCTTAGACCGACCTACTGATCCGCAGTTAATCGCCATTTTTTGTTGTATGTAACGGATATACGGCAGGTGCGTATGACCCATAATCAGTATATCCGCACTTTCGGTAGTCATTATGTTGTGTATGTCATCTTCGGGATGAGTTTCATAAATATATTCCTCATTGCTACTACTACTGCCATGAACCAATAGTAGTTTTATTTCCCGTCCTGCCACCTTAAACGTCATGCTCATTTTTAATGGCAAGGTTCTTAAAAAGGCTTTGTTTTCAGCGGTCAGTGTTTGTTTGGTATAATTGATGGCCTTGATACGCGATGCTATTTCTTTGGCACTATGTTTAGATAAAGGTGATATTTCGTAGTCAAATGCGATCCGCTCATCGTGATTCCCCATTAGACAGGGTATTTGCAAATATCGGATGCAGTTAATGACCTCGTTTGACCAAGGCGCAAAATCAACCAGGTCACCAAGGCAATATGCCTGTTCCACACCTCTTTGTTTCAAATCTTCAAGAACCGAGTGAAGGGCAGGCAAATTGCCATGCACATCACTAAAAATGGCAAGCTGTAGCATTATTTATTTCTCGGAAATTTTAGGGTTTGTACGGAATTTACAGTTTTGCGGGGGCTTATCCAGGACAGCGCCACAATTATCATTGCAATGAGGCCCCAAATCAGCATTTGCAAGGTAGCACTCGACCAACCACCGATTCCCCAGGCAAACAGACCGGCGTAAGTGCCCAAAGCTGCGCCAATAAAATAGGTAGTCATATAAATGGTATTCAAGCGGCTGTGCATATCTTCATGTAGGCTGTAAATCCGGGTAAAATTGGTTATCTGAGTGGCTTGAACGCCAATATCCAAAAAGAATATGCTTGCTGATAAAACAACCAGAGATCCCGGAAAAGCTTTAATTAAAAGGATACTTCCGATAATCAGCGAAACGGTCAGGCTAAGCGATTTGTAGATATACCCTCTATCAGCCAGCTTGCCGAAAACAGGTGCTACTATCGCACCGCCAATGGCGATCAGGCCAAGCAAACCAATAGCCCCTGTACTGTAATCTAGTGGCGGTGCACTTAAATGAAAAGTGAGCGTGGTCCAGAAGGAGCAAAATATGCCAAAAGTAAAAGCGCCCAAAAGTGATGCCTGTCTCAAAACACTATAGCGGCCTACCAGGGATATTGTTGATTTTAACAGGTGACCATAACTACCCTTAAATTTGGATGGCAGATCCGGCAAGTATAACTTAATCAATATGCAGGCTATCAGTACCAGGCACGCCGAGAGGCCATACACATAACGCCAGCCGAACCATTCGCTAACCAATCCACTAATCACTCTGGCTCCAAGAATACCTACGAGTATTCCGCTGAAAACCTTGCCTACTGTCTTTCCTCGGTCAGCTTTAGAAATAGATGCGGCCATGGGCAGTATAATTTGTGCCGGACATGAGAGCAGGCCTGTTAAAAAGCTTAAACAACATAGCAGGAAAAATGACGAGCTGAGCGCAAAAAGTACAAGTACGGCAATGAGCAGAAAGGTCAGCAGTAAAATGAGTTCTTTGCGCCGGAGCTTATCGCCGAGCGGCACAAGAAAAAACATGCCCAGCCCGTAACCTAATTGGGAAAGCATAGCAACTCGCCCGATTTGTCGGTCGCTTACGCCTATGCTAATGGACATTGCGTGCAAAACCGGTTGGTTATAATAGACGTTCGCCACGATAATTCCCGCGGATAATGCCATAACAAATATCAACCGGTTGTTTACTTTTGTATGATGTGTATACATGCGATGCTGTTATTTTCAGACAAACCTACGCTGCTTTGTTCTTGTAAAAATTGTATAATGTAACGGCATACTTGTAAAAAACAACGATGATGAGACGATTTATCCAACATGAGCCGCTGTTTGTTCGGCATTTTACCACAGCTCAATGGCCATTCCCGGTACATAATCACAATCATTACGAGTTGGTTTTTGTACACTCGGGAAGGGGGAATCACGAATGGAATGGGATGATGAAAGCTTATGAGGGACCGCATTTATTTTTATTGGCGCCGGATGATTTTCATATCTTTTTGATTGAGCAGGCTACTGAATTCAGCGTACTGAAGTTCAGCAAGACTTATCTTGATGAAGGCCCATTTTCTGCAGAAGCAAAGAGTTGGCAGCATTTCCTGGAGCAATCGGCCGGACCTGAAAAGGCCCTCGCGTTGCATATGGCTCAAACCTCATATGACTTGACCCTGATCGAACAGGTCGTCCAGTTGGTTGTTAATGAATGGCAGTCTGCCGGTTCGACAACAGAAATCATCCGCAACCTTATACTGGTTATTTTTGCTACTTTAAAAAAAATCGTGGTGAGTAATGCAGAAGTTCAGTATATCCGGGGCGGCTCGATTATGGAAATCATGGATTATATTCACGAGCATATTTATCAACCCGAATTTTTACGTATCGCAGCGTTGGCTGAAACTTTTCACTATTCTCCTAATTATCTGAACCAACGGTTTAAAGAAGCGGCGGGGACATCTATTAAACGATATATCAGCGAACGTCGCTTTTTCCTAATACAGGAAAGAATGAAGCACAGTAACGATACCATAAAAACCATCTGTAATAAGTTCGGTTTCAGCGACCCCAGTCATTTCAATAAGTTTATCAAAAGTTTTACCGGTAAAAATCCGTCAGACTTTGAACGTCAATTATCCAAACTTAATAAACCGATGTAAACGGGTTATATTATAAATTAACATTAAAGCCATTTCGATTATATTAGCTATGTGTATCAGGCCACTAGCTGGCAATAAAAAATATTCATTTTTAATTCGATATATTAAATGTAAACAGTTTGTTATTTTAGGTTTCAAAGAATAGAACCTAAAATCACATCGATAGCGCTTGACCCACATCATTATTTTTTACAGGAGATATGGACTTGTCATTGCGTCCTTTGGCCGTTTTCTCAGCATCCCGCTTTGTTTTTCGCATCATTCCACGCTCCCTTTGCCTGTTACGCTTGCTCATTTGTCTGCGCTGTTCTTTGCTAATTGGTTTCGTACCTGGTTTAGGAATATTTAATGGAGAACCTGTCGCTAATTCTTTCCCCTCATCTTTTTCCAGCGCAGCTAACTCATCCTTGAACAGCTTAGTTATATCATTTTTTATTTGGATATAAGTTTCCATTAACATTTCCTCATCTACCTGATCTACTATGGGAATATGCTTATAAGCCGCTTCTTCCCCGGCTATCTCCCCGTGATTGTTCTGTATTTCGCTATGAAACATTTTCAGTTCGATCTTTTGCTCCGGGTTATCCGCTACCATGCCGACAAATTCGCCCGATGATAAAGCTGCAATCTTTGAAGCGGGTATCGCGGAATCCAGTTGCGTGGCTTTGGAAAAAGAGGTATCGCCGCTGTTGATCGTAAGGCTATTTTTATCCTGTACGATCTTACCAAAGTTTTCGGACAGCTTTTTGGCGGTATCTCCTGTAACCTGTCCGCTGATGATATTGCCTACGATGCCGGTGATCACATCGGCTTGCTCCGCGCCATAATCCTTCTTTAACTGGCTAAAGTCTTGCACTGCTAAGGTCGTGGCGACTTTATTGCTCCGGGCTGTCGCAATCAGGCTGTCTATATTATTAAAAAAAATGGTCGGAAATTCGTCAAAGATCAGGCTGCTTTTAAGCTGGCCCTTTCGGTTTATCAGCTTAATCATACGGGAAATGTACAAAGATAATACAGCACCATAGATCTGCAGCTTCTGCGGATTATTTCCCATGCAGACGATCTTGGGTTCATTGGGGTTATTGACATCTAACTTAAAATCATTACCCGACAGTACATAATATAATTGAGGTGATGAAAGCCGGGCCAAACCTATCTTGGCGCTGGCTACCTGTCCCTCCAACTGCGCCTTAGCATTATTGTTATAAGCGGATATAAAGGGGTTTATCAATACGGTTATTTCCGGCTGTTTCAGCAATACGGAAAACAAACGGTCATAATCAGCCTGCATCAGCTCAATGACATGCGGCAAGGTGCAATATTTACCATCTTCGTATTTACGCAGATACCAGATAATGGCTGTTAAAAAGTTAATGGGGCTTTCCACGAAGAAATCGCCTTGTTTTCGTATCCACTCACGATTAAGGCCCAGCATGATCGTTCTTGATGCTTCGGTCGCATCAGTAATGTCGTACATGCTTTCCGGGTCAAGCGGGTTACAACGATGGTAAATCTTGTCAAAGTCTATTACCCAAAAAGTGGGTTTAACTTTATAGTTGTGCTGATATTTTAATAAGGCATTGTAGGCGATAATGGAAAGGTCATCAAACTTAAAATCATAAATGAACATGGAGAAGCCTTTTTTGATATGCTGATCGATAATGTGCCTTATGACAAAGTAGGATTTACCGGCTCCGGGTGTACCGGCTACCAACATGCCCCGGAATGGGTTAATAAAGTTGATCCAGCTGTTTCTTGCCTTTCCTTTCAGGTTATACTTGGCGGGTAGATTAACAGAATATTCATTTTCTAATTTTCTTTCCTCCTGCGGGAATGTTTCGTTTTCCGAGTTGAAAATATCCTGATTCAACTTTTCTTTCAGAACACGAGATAACCAGGTGCCGCCCGTGAGCACCAATAGATAACCAATGCCGGTTAACACCATATACACTATGGCGATGACAGTTAAACCCATTTGCAGGTAAAAACATAAGATACTGATCCAATAGATAAGCAGCCCGCTAAGCAAATAGGCAGCTATGCTTTTATAATTGATTTTTTCATCCTTTTTGCCTTTTACACCGACAAGCGAAATGGCCAGACACAGCAACGCCGCCAGTTTAGGCCGCCACCAGTTATCAAATAAACCTGTTCTGGCAATATTGCCGATCAATCGGTCTGTAATATTCGCCGTCCAGTGCCAGGCAGCGAATGCCCGGTAGCAACAGCAATAAAAATGGATAGCCAGTATAAAAATGCTGATGAGCCTTGTAAAGTCGATGATCTTTCTTAATCCCTGTGTGTCTTCTCCTGTGTTCATAAGCCCCTCCTAATCCTCCCCGGTAGGGAGGACTTTAATTTTAGTGGTAATAATTTATAGTGATAGTTCCTGATCTTGTTGCTGCCCTTTGTTTTTCTTCTTTCTCTTCTTGCGCGGAATGGATGGGGCAGCTTCTGGTTGGTATTTCGCTATAGCCAGTTTTAAGTAATTCGTTTGTTCCAGCTGTTTCAAATAGGCTGTTGGCTGATGGACTGTTTTTTGTCCCGTGGCTTTTACCTTTGATTTCAGTTGCGCCTGTTGTACCGGTTCCCGCAACTTATCATTAATGTCCAGCCTTTCCAGTATCGCTTTAGCGCTATAAGATTTTCCCAGATCACTGCCGTTAAAGACCGTTTTATTTTTGTTATCTATATAAGTAACTCCATAGGTAAAGCCATTGTCGTTAACCCGGAATACCACATGAATATGCTGCTTCTGTAGTTCGGCGATGAAAGTGTTTTTACTGATCGCGGCGTATCGTCTAAATACCTCTTCAATAGCTTTTTTAAACGGTTCTTTATAAACCTTGCGTCTTTCAATGTTTTTTTCAAACTGTTTTTTGAGATTGGCTAATGTGGGTTTGTTATAAATGGCGCTGGCTTTGATAGGTATGCCGACCTGCTCACCCTTTTCATTGATGATGCTATAGATCAATCCGTTTTTCTGCCGCATCATCGTGTTTTCTGCGCCACGATCTGCTGTAATGTTAAACTGTTGGAGTATCACGTTAAATTCAGCCAGCGAAGCAAACTTATAGGTGTCGATAACGGCGTTGACAATATTGGTAATGGCCCGTTTAGTGGGTGTTTTGCCATAGGCTACTTTTTCAATGTCGGCAGGCTTAATACCCAATGCATTGCTGTTTTGCCTGCCTTTAGCCTGCACGAGGCCGTATTCCTTTTCCAGTTCCATTCTGGCCGGTTCGGATAATTCCCACCCAATACCATGCGTATCGATACGGTTACCGTCCGCTTTAATATTAATGGTAGCAATATGTACATGGGTATGTGCGGCATCCGTATGTTTATACACCAGGTAGGGTTGATCTCCAAAGCCTATCCTTTCCATATAGGACAGGGTAATTTGCTGCAAAACCTCATTGTTGAGTTTGTCTTGTCCGTCAAAATTCAATGTGATATGTATAGCGTTAGTTTTAACCCGGTTGTTCAACATTGTTAAATGCTCGAAGCGCTGGAGTTTTTGCTCAAGGCTAAAACTATTGATATCGGCGGCAAAGCCGCTGGCCAGCAACAAACTTGCTTCACCGGCTATTACCTTATTTTCATTATAATGCAGCATGCCCCTGATACTTTTCCCGTTTACGAACCTGGCAACCATTTTTCTGCTAAGCGATTAATGAGGGTTAACAGTTCTTCCACTTTTCCACCAACCTGTTTATATAGATCGGCAGTTTTAATAGCGTAAAATGCCCGCTGTGCTTCCGTTTTACTTAGGTGAAAGAACTTGGTCTGCTGGTTAATATTGATGCCGATGGCTTTTAACTCTTTTCGTATCAACGCCATTTCTTCCATAGGTGCGTTTAAAGAGACATCCCTGTAAAAACAGTTGATCTTCTCGTCGGATAAGATCATACGCGAGACTTCACCGATGCTTTGGCAACCGCTTTCTTGTTGCAGTTTTTCCAGCTTATCCCAGGTGGTTTGAGTTACTCTTGTCCGGACCGGGCATATCAATAACGTGTCCTGATCTATTGCTTTTTTCCTTGACATAGGATACATTTTAAAGGGCTTCCAGACTTCGCGAGTTCCGAGCGAAGTCCCCCGCCAAAGCGGGGCAAGATCATTTTTGTGGACAAAAATCCATCTTGCTGCATTCTGGCGAATGCAGAAAATGACCTTGCGAAGGCGTTGTTGAACTTTGGTTTGTACTTTTTTATTGAGTTTATATTGGTCAATTTTGGCCGGGGCTTTGCCCATTTTCAATGCTTTCTCCTGTTCGGGTAAGCGGCAGAAACGAGCGTAATAATTGGCGGATTTTCAATCTCGGCTCCTGACGAATACGCTTGATCCTTGGATAGTACGTGCCGTTAAAGGTTCGTCCTTTCAGGCTAGGTATGGTACGTTGATTTTTCATGGCTATCTGATTTGATAGTCAAAGGTGGGATGGTTAATTTGTTAGTATTCGCAAGGGAAGCGGTAGGTGCGAAAGATTTATGAACATAGTTTAATTAACCCTGTTACAAATTGCAATGTACGTTGGGATGCCATTATTCGTGTCGATAATATTCGATATATCTCTTACTATTTTAAAGATATCGATAGTTTATAAATGGTTTTGTCTAAAAATGTCTCGATATTTGATCCATATCCAATGCTCCCACACCTGTATCCTTTCGTTAGAAAAGTTTACCATACTAATTTGCTAGCAAAACTTTTCCAAACTGTTCCGTTAAAATATTCAATAATAGTAGTGTAATCTATAGGCTTAGGAAATACAACACCAATTTCTGCCACAATGAAATTATAAATATTGTCACAGGCAATTTCTATGGATTGGTAGTTAAATCGCACATCTGTTTTACGAGGGTTATACGGTTTCAGCGTTGTTCCATTTTTTGTACCATAGCAAGTTATAAGGTAACAGTTAGCTTTTGCTAATGTAATGACGTTGGCGGCATCTTTTTGAATGATTAATGAATCTTTTAAAAAGATTTCGTAAAAACGTTCGTGACCAGTAGCAACATCAATTATATAGGTAATTTTTATCCTTTTTCCTTTTTCAATTCCAATTTTGTAACTAATTGGAATATTTAATAAATCTAATTGGTTTTTAAATTCCGCAATTGCATTTTCAAGAATGATCAATTCACCTTTATATATCGGTGAAGTAATTTCGTGATGGGACAATGGATGTAATAGATTATGCAATAAACCAGTAATCTTTAATATATCTACAAGGTTATTTCCTGTTTTTTCCAAAAACCGTTGGGCAACTGCCAATAGTTTGGTCAATTTATATTCCTGTATTTGAGCATAGTCACTACCTACAAGTTCAAATTTAGGAATATAATCAGTAATCATTTTTTCCAGTGACTTGCGAAAATAATTAGCTGCTGCCGGATAATCCGGACGAGACCGATTGTGCAAATATTGTATTGCCTTTTCATAACTGGATAGGCCTTTTATAATAATTGGTTTGGTAATCTCGGTACCACCGACCTCATCCATACCAACATAGATTTCAACTGCTGACCAGGATAAATCACCCTGGATTTCAAAATGCCTTTTGGATAATTCATACCAGTGTCGGTCATAGGTTGATATAAATTTCTGGTATCCGGTAAACTCATTTTTTAGAATACTTAATATCGGTAGCCTATTACTAGCATCTAGCCCGATAAAAACATCATCAAGGTACAATATCTTGAGATCAACGCTGGTGGGATTTACCAGCAATGACGCTAAGTATAAACAAATAGCTATAGCTGATAATCTCGCTTCATTTAACAGATCACTGTAATCGCCAGTAATTAAAATATTGTCCTTAATAACATTGAGCCGAAGGTCTGCTGTTGTATACCAATCAGATTTCCAGCCGACATAATTAAAATTAAATGGTCGCAAATCGTAATTTAAGGTGATCGCTAAATCCGGAAAATAAACAGTCAATAATCTGTTCAGTTCATTGAAAACTTGATTCAGGGTATGTCTTAAATGAGTTTCATATATAGGCAATTCCCTTTTTGCATTCTTGTGGCAATTGTCATTTCGGGTATAAGCATGTTCAATCAAATCGGACTGTAATTGCTGCCATTTAGCTTGGAAACGAAAATTACCACCGCTACTGACTGGAATGTGATCACCCAAAAGGGATAAAACTATTAAGTCAAATAAATTTGGTGTTGGTTCACTATGTAAGTAGACTTTTAATAGGTCTGTATAATCTAAAAAACCTTTGACCAACGCGGCGGTTTGAATAAAGGGAACTTGGTTTGTCGAGCCCGCGCTGCCAAATTTATAATTAACTTCTGTCCCTAGAATGATATCGGATGTTGTATTGTCGATATCCGAAAAAGTAATATCAATTTCGCCATCATCACCATTTTGATAACGGTTTTTAACATAATTAAGAGCCGGCTTTATAGAACTTGCCAAGTAATTATTTAAGGCTTTATATAAGGAACTTTTCCCGCTTCCATTTTCACCATATATTAAAAGATTTTCCCCATTGGGTAATTTTACTCCTTCATACGAGCCATAGTAAGCCCTAAAGTTGTTTACTTTTATTCTTGTAATCCTTTTTGCCATGCAATTAATTATAAGGATTGTTCAATTAGCTGCACTTCTGAGATATTCAATAATTTTAATAAGGAACCGCTTAATGCATGCGAAGGGCTACTCAATACGTTATATGCGGTAGTGACTATTTGTTGGTAGTTATTTACATCTGTGGTATTAAGTGGCTGCAAATCCTTCAAATATTCCATGATTTGAATATTAAATATTTTAAACTGGTCTGAAAACCTGTTTTCATAGATGATGGCATCAATTAATCTAATAAAAAACAAGCTAATATGGCCACTGAAATTTGAATTTAATGTATAATCGACAAGTACTGCAAATATGTTTTGATCATCTAAGTTTAAATAAGGAATTTGGATTGCTTTAATATCAGCAAGCACTAGTGGCTTCAATTCCTCAGTAGGTGATATATAAAATTGATTATAATATTTATTGAAGCAATACCGACTGGCCATAAAAGCCAAAATAAACTTAGGCAAAAAGCCACCGCGGTTCGCAATTATACCATAGGTATCAACACTAAATGCCAATTTTTGATCATAAAAAGCAACGGAAAAGCGGGCATCCGATGTAATCGACCTTTTAAGTAAGATTTTCCCTCTGGCATCAAAAAATTCTTTATTTAATCCTTTTTCATTATTGTCAATATAAGTGATGTCATCCGAGTTAATTTGTAAATCTTTAAATTCACCTTTTCGCAGGTATGGGTATAAAGTTTTAGGATTAAGTATGTTCGACTTAGTTACACCATTGAAATTAAGTCCTTGATAAATATGAACGATATCCCCTAAGTTGATATGGTTTTTAGAGTCATTTGTTGCTTTTTCTTCGCTTGAGGAATCTTGGGTGTATTTCAATTTAAAAGCCGCTATCGCTGCATCAAAATCCTGCTTACTTTCTACCTCCGTCATCTTTAAAAATAAAGATTTTAAGTCTTCCCGAATAAAATGCTTCTTTTCTTGAATGATATCAAAAGGAATATCGAAAAGAAAATACCACAAGGCGTAAAATCCCTGTTGCGTTCTTTTCCCATTTTCAATTTTGAAAATTCCATCAAGATTTTTATTTATAATTACACTAGTCGAATCGTTTTCATCTGATAACAATAGTTTAAGCTTAGTAATGAAATTGAACTCTAGGTCATTAGCAGCTTTAATAAAACCCTGCTTAGTTTCAGTGTCCTCCAATAATTTGCTGACTTCGTTTTTCGATTTTACCCTGAAATTTATTTTATTCAGTACCTTATACATATCAAGCTCTTTGGGGAAATAATTTGTTGGCTTGTTAGCGCGATTCCAGCTCGACTGGAAATAGGATAAAGTGGTGTAAATATTTTCATCCTCCATCCGTGAATTATTTTTTCGGATGTAAAACCAGTCACTATGGTTTTTATGAATTGATTTTATAGTTTCTATAATATCGCGTGAAATGTAGGAATTCCACATTTCAAAGGTATCTTCCTTAATAGGGTAAGGTTTGTTGTTTAACCTGATAAACAGGTCAATTGGCTCAAAATTAATATTGTTTTTATAACTTATTTCTATAATCCATAGATCAAAGTTCTTTATTTTCTCCTGTTGTTCTAGGCTTAGCTGATCGAATTTTTTACCATTTAGATTTTTTAATATACTATTCTTTAAATTAAGTGAATAGCCGTCTTTATCCGAATGCCTAATTTTATTATTTTCATCTAGATAGGGTTTTTTGATGAATCCTAAAATACTCAATAGGCGTTGCTGTCCATCCAAAACCTCGGAAACCTCATCTTTTCGTTTATAAACAAAAATTGGCGGCAGTTTTATACCCAGCAAAATACTTTCTATGATTGATGAAGACTTCTTTTTATTAATGACCTCATTCCTTTGGTAGGGGGGGCGAATTAAAAACCGCTGCCTTTCCATTTGTCGGCAAATATCCATAATCGCAATGGAAGACGGTTCTGGTTTATTAATCCTTAATTCATCAAAACTTATTCTTTCTTCATCAATCGGCGTAATGTCTTTATTCTTTTGCTTGAAATCATTATTGTTCTGAAGGTAGATATGAAAATCAATCTTAAACTTTTCAACAAAAAAGTCGGCAGTTACTGTGTATCGCGTTGTGATTTCATTTAAAAATGAACTTCTGGCCATTCCAAAAGCATCTTGGTTAATCACTAAATAATCTACTAGTTCCTGCAATACTTCTTTAGTAATAATATTTAAAGACAATTGCTCATTTTCCAAAATTGAGAAAACCCAGAACAAACATTCGGACATCATTCTGTTGTAGGCCGTGCCTTTATTTGGGAATGTGTTTTTTATCCGATTTAGTAAATTAAGTTTTTCAATAAATTTTGTAAAGACTTCCTGGATATCCTCTGCGTCAGCACTAGCGAATAAGAACTCATAGTATTTAGAGATTACGGTATCCTTTTTTATCGCATAATACCGAATTGGAATTTGATGCTGAACCAGCATCTGCCTGATTTTTTTTAAGATGATTTCAGTACTACTTTTCTCGAAGTGCAAAACATTAGCAACATTCCGTGAAAAAATCTTATCATTTTGCAGTCGATGTTTGAAAAATGTGTTTAAATCGTCCCCAATGTAAACGGCGTTGTCGATATCAGTAGTTTTTAGTGGTGTAATTCCACTGTTATATCGTCGAAATATTTCCTTTTTAACAATCTCTTCGATTTCTTCATCAATTAGATTTTGGGAATGAAAACTAAATTCAATAATCCTCAATTTTGTATCCCATAAAAGGTCTTGTAGTTCCATGCCCATATCTTTAAAAGATTTATTAGCAATTCCTATATTATCTAGTTTTTGAAGTCCATTTTTCCTGAGTTTAAACTGATTGTTAATGAATCTTAAAATAGTCTGATAGCGCTGCCTGCCATCAATTACTTCTACTTTATCAATATTTCTAAAAAAAATGAGTGGTGGAATTTCTGTTCCAAGTAAAATACTTTCAATAAAATAAGTCGCCTTTTCATCATCCCAAACATAGTTCCGCTGGTAAGACGGTTTGTAATTTGTATTGTTTACACGGTCAATGTTATTGAAAAGACTTTCAATTGACATAACCTTTGGCTCTATCTTAATTCTATTCTCAAATATTTCCCTTATCTCCATATTATGATTTTAGTACCGTCTTTATTTATTGCAATGTTTGATTTAATATGTAAAGATAGAAACCGATGAATTAAATAAACACTCTTAACATTTATTGTTAATCAAGATTAGATAAACGTACTAATTTTGTATGGTTAATATCCCAACTAAATTAATCTAATAAAACCATGAAACTAATCTTTGGATTGGCAGGCGCTTTTTTAATGATGAAACTAAAAAGTACATGCTATAATTTTATCTAATGCCTTTGTCGCCCTCGCGTTACTTTTTAATACAGCAAACAGCTTGGCATATCCACTTGCATGACTCGACCACGTGTATAGGGTACAATATTTGCCGCCATTACCGGATATAAGCCGCTCCAAAAGTTCGTCATCTCCTAAATGACTTAAATTGTCCATCGCTGAAAGTTCAACATGTGGGTTTGCAGAAAAACAATATTAATTAATTTTTAAATCTATACATCAATTAAATAAAAAATAATGGCGCTATTACAGATTGTGGCACTAAATGCCATTGAAAACATTGGTAATTTTACCGCCGCATCAATCGTACAGAACGGATGGAAGCAAGGTAGAGATCTAAGTGTTCACAGCTGGCTTTACACGTTAAAATACTGGCTATTACAACGACCTTAAGGTAAGTTTTAGCAGCGCTAATAACCTGGATCATACCTTCAAGATCTATTAGCGTAAATCTCCCCCTTGTTAAATAAGCAAAAACATAAATAGGCGCTCCGATTAATGGGAAATACTGCTTTATTTAGCCTTATAGCAATAAACACAATACGCGGACGTACCGATTAACCCGGTGCGCCCGCGTATTATATTATATAAACATGATTAATAGCCTGGGTTCTGTGTTAGCACACCGCCGCTCAGCTGTATCTCACTATAAGGAATTGGGATATGCTCGTTCACGCCGGTTTTAAAGTTCGGCAGTAAAGTGGCTGCTCTGCCCGTCCTGATCAGATCGTACCACCTGCGGTGTTCACCAAGCGCTGTTTCTACACGTTCCTCATGGTAAATTTGAGCAAGGGTTACGGAACCATAGGCCGGTAATATAGACATATTAGTGTTACCGCCGCTGGTTCTTGCACGCGCCCGAATGGTATTGATCAGGTCTGTTGCATGGGAAACATTTCCGTTTTGAAAAGCAGCCTCCGCAGTCCACAGCATAACTTCTGCCAGCCCGTAAATCCGGTCATTGGTCGGCCCGTCACCGGTCCCCCCGCCGTTATTAGTTGGGATTTCACTAACCGGTAACCAGTATTTCCTGTTCCAGTAACCAGTTTCGCTTGTTGCTGTGTTGGCTACGGTACCATCAGGTAACTTTTCGTTATTGAAAATGACAGTAGCATTTAATCTTGGATCACCCGGTTCGAATTCATTAACCAACGATTGGGATGGAACAACAAAGCCATATCCCCAGGTATTTCTCGGCGCATCAAATAAATTTAATAAGTTACCTACACCTTTACCTGGAATATCCTCGTTATTAACCTCAAAAATAGATTCAGGGCCAAATTCTTCCGGTAATGTCCATATTTGAGTAACATCAGCATCAAGGGCATATTGTCCGGAAGTAATGATCTGATCACCCAGCGCCTGTGCCTGCGTCCATTTTTTCTCCCACATATAGGTTTCCAGCAGCAGCGATTGTGCGGCGCCCTTAGTCGCCCGGCCACGATCGGTCAGCGCCTGATCACTCTGATTAGGCAGATCTGCAATCGCTGTAGTAGCGTCAGCTTCAATCAGGGCCAGCACATCCGCTTCAGAAGATTGCGGTACATTATAATCCCCATTGGCGATTGGCGTTTTGATAATAGGCACACGCCCGAAAAGCCTTTCTAATTGGAGATAGTAATACCCCCGTAAAAAGTAAGCTTCCCCGAGTATCTGCGTTTGCAGCTGGCTATCCATAGTAATTCCGGGCACCTGCTGTAATACGACATCTGCTAAATATATACCCTTGAAATTATCGCGCCAGGCATTATAAACATAGCCATTATCTGACGTTGCAGTAAACGTTTTAAGATCTTGTATCAGTGCCTGATCCGAAGCGCCGCCCCCACCTTTGTTGGCGTCATCCGCCATGATATCGCCAAATGAGGAGGGCGAATAACCGCCATAAGCCTGATCTTTCATTAAATGATAAACATCCAGAACGGCGGCAACCGCGTCAGCGCTGGTCGTATAATAACTGGATGTCGATAAATGCGCTGTGGGCGTCTCATCCAGAAATTTATTACAACTGCCCAGTCCTGTCAATAAAACTACAGCTATTATTATGTGATAGTATTTCATCGTAGTAATTTTTAAAGCGTACATAGATTAAAAAGTTAGGTTTGCACCTGCCGTTAACGTCCTGCTTTGAGGATAGATAGCATCATCAATACCCAGGTTTAAAGTTCCATTGTTCCCCTGATTCTGGGTCCCGATCTCAGGGTCATACCCCGTATATTTTGTAAAGGTCAGCAAGTTTTCAGCAGAGATATAGATACGCAATGCCCTGATCTTTGATTTTCTTAGCAGTGATTGTGGCAGCGAGTAACCGAGTGATACTGTTTGCAGGCGCAGATAGGATCCGCTTTGCAGGTAAAAACTGGAAGGCCGGGAATTATCATTAGGATCACTTGCGATTAAACGCGGCAGGGTATTGCTTGTACCCGGACCAGTCCAGCGACCTAAAGCGGCTTCCTGAAAATTATAATTGGATACGAATAAACCGTAGGTGTAATACTCGTAAGCCGCGGCTATCTTATTACCATAGACGCCGTCGAAATTCATATTAAAGTCAAAGTTCTTATAAGATCCGCCGACATTAAAACCATAAGTTAGCTTAGGAATCGGCGAGCCGAGAAAAGTCTGGTCATCCTGGTTGATTACCCCATCTCCATTCAGGTCTTTGAACCGGATATCACCCGGCGCCGCCCCTGGTTGTGTAGCATGGTTTTTCACATCAGCTGGCGTTTGAAAGATGCCGTCTGCCTCATAACCGTAAAAAGAAGCGATTGGGTGTCCAACCTCCGTCAGTTCAAAATTACCTGGTTTGAAACCTCCGCTATAGATCTGTTCCCCGGTTTCCTTCAGACTCAATACATCATTCTTTATGGTCGCGAAGTGGAGACCAGCATTAAAATTAAAATCTGTCGATAATTTAGTGTGGTAATCGGCAGAGAATTCGATACCTGAATTTCTCATGGAACCTGCATTTTCAGGCGGGCTCTGCGTAAATCCTGATTCCGCCAATATATTCAGGCTTAAAAGCATGTCTTTGGTCGTTTTCTGATAATAGTCAAACGAGCCACTTAAATGCTCTCCGAACAGGTGATAATCAAAGCCAGCATTCCATGATTCATCCTGCTCCCATTTCAGGTTTGGATTTGGAAGACCACTAGGATCGGCAGTAACCTGGGCGGTAGCAGGATTTCCTACAGCGTAGTAATTATTATTAATTGTAGCAGAGTAATCATAATAGCCTAAGGGTGCCTGGTTACCCACAACACCGTAACTTCCACGCACCTTCAGATAAGTCAGCACATTGCTTTTGGGGAAAAAAGATTCGTTGGTTGCCACCCAGCCAATTGCAGCTGATGGAAAGTTTCCAAATTCATTGTTGGAACCAAACTTGGATGATCCGTCCCTACGGATGGTGGCGGTCAGGAAATAGGTCCCCTGATAATTATAGTTTAAACGGCCAATATAGGAAAGCAAGTCCCATTCCTGCTGACTTCCGCCTACAACTTCATTACTGGTTCCGGCATCCAGGTATTGCAAATAGGCATCATTACCCGGTTGCCCCTGGTCAGATCCGTGTATATAGTTATAGGTAAAACGTTCCATAGAAACACCTCCTAACACGTTGAAATGATTGTTCGCACCCAGGCTGAAGTCATATGTGGCCGTGTTATCCCAAGTCCAGTTGATCGCCTGGTCTTTCTGTTCATATAAACTTGGAACGGGATTATTAAAGTCCGGAGCTACGTCATAGCTCGGCGTGAATTGCTTATTATCGCTAAATTTAATGTCCGCACTATAGGACGTTTTTAACGCTAAGCCGGGTATTGGCTTGTATTGTAAATAGGTGTTAGCCAATAATCCATATTGATTGTATGGTTGGTTTTCATACAGATAATGAATTTTCGCCACAGGGTTTATAATATCGGAATATTGGGTCGCTGAATAATTACCATTCGGAAGCGTCACAGGAATGGTAGGATCTTCCGCAATAGCCTCATTGTTGATGCTGCCATCTATGCTATGCGTTAACGACTTATTGAATGCAATCATCTCACCTACCTCAATGTTTGACTTCGGATTGAAGGTCAGATTGTTAGAAATATTAATGCGGTTATAATCTGAACCTATGATTGTTCCGGTCTGGTCAAGATAGCCGGCGCTCACCCTATACGACATTGTCGGACTGCCGCCGCTGATCGCCAGGCTGTAATTTTGCGCAACTCCTGTCCTAAATATTGCATCCTGCCAATTAGTTGTGGAGGTATAACTGGAAGGAGGGTTAAGAAACGGCGTTGACTGGCCCGCATTCTTATAGGCCTCATCATTTAACAGCACATAGTTGGCGGAGCTGACCATATCCAGGGTCTTTCTGATCTGCGACATCCCCTGATAGGTACTGAATGATATTTCAGGATGGTCCTTACTACCTTTTTTCGTTTTAACCAATATGACGCCATTTGCCCCCCTTGAACCATAAATCGCCTGCGCGGAAGCATCTTTTAAGATATCAATAGAAGCTATGTTTGCCGGGTCAATAATATTGACATCATTGGAAGCCAGCGGAACACCATCTATCACATAAAGCGGATCGGAATTATTGATAGAGGTAAAGCCCCTGATCCGAACCTGGGCTGTAGCACCTGGCTGACCAGAATTCTGAATAATCTGAACACCGGCGGTTTTGCCTTCCAGTGAACTCTCAAAATTAGCGCCGGGCTGGTCCTTGAGCACATCACCACTGACAGAAGATATTGCACCGTTTACATCGCCTTTACGCTGGGTACCATACCCCACCACAACAACCTCGTTTAGGGAGGACGGCTGCTCCAGTAAAACAACATTAATTTGATGGTTTCCGCTTATCGGAATTTCCTGTGTAGTAAACCCGATGAAGCTGAAAATTAATATGGCCTTGTCATCTGCCACTTTTATGGTAAATGAGCCGTTCGCATCACTTACTGTCCCTTGAGTTGTCCCCTTAATATGGATACTGACACCAGGCAATGAGTTACCTTTAGAGTCAACGATCTTTCCGGAAATGGTGAGATCTCTCATCACATCGTCTTTTTTCGGCGCAACCGGTTTAAGACGTATGATTACCGTATTGTTGCTGATGATATAGGTTAAGGGTTGGCCATCGAAGCACGCCTTTAATACCTGGTCCAGCGGTGTGTTTATAAAAGATAAGTCCACCGGCTTGGCATCATTCAACATATCGCTGTCGTACAGAAAGTTGTAGCCGGTTTGTTTTCTGAGCTTCTTGAAAACATCGTGCAGCGATCCGTCTTTCACCGTTATGCTTACTTTTTGCGCATAAGTCGCAGCACTTACCTGTAAAAAAGACACCGTCAATAATATGACTATAAGTTTCATGATGAGCAGCGATTTAAAAAATACGCGGGAATACCGCATGCATAGAAATGCATTAATAATTTTATACATTTGATTAAGGTTAATAATAATTGATTGTACTAACTATTGGTTATGTTTCCTTAACGCCGAAAGGCTATAGACCGGGGGCATCCCATTGCTCCTGGTCTTTTTTAAGGCATATGTGTTAAGATTTGTATTGGTTACGGCATTACGGTGATCCTCCTTCCTTCAATTTTAAAGTGAATAGATCCTGTTAACTCCAGCGCGTTCAGCACTTCGTCAACATCTTTAAAGCGGGAGATAGTTCCGCCAAAATTTTTCCGCTTGAATTGCGCAGGAAATACGACATCTACATCGTACCACCTGGATATACGCCGCATGATTGTTTGAATATCTTCATTATTAAAGGCAAAAAATCCATTTTTCCAGGCTACCACATCATCTACATCCACATCTCTAACATTAAAGCCATTATGCTGCGAGTTGAGCATGCCTTGTTCACCCGGTTTTAAAAATGCTTCGTGGCCATTATTTACCAATTTAACTGCACCTTCTAATAAAGTAGTTTTCACCTCCTTTTCATCGCTATAGCCCATGACGTTAAAATGTGTACCTAAATCCTGCACGGTAATTCCGTTCACCCGTACCTTAAAGGGCTGCGCATCGTTTTTTACCACTTCAAAGTAGGCCTCACCAGTAAGTTCTACTATCCTCTCTCTCCCATTGAAGGAAACCGGGTACTTTAAGGACGATGCCGAGTTGAGCCAAACCTTTGTACCGTCAGACAATATCAGTTGATATTGTCCGCCTCGGGGAACATTCATCGTATTATAGGCATTTTCGTCAGCAGCGGCCGCAGGGTTTCCGGATTTCTGGCCGTTATACTCGAGCAGCCCATCCTTTACTTTATTAACCTGGGTGCCTGATTGTGCTAATAATTTACCATTTCTCGCACCATTTAAAGTAATCACAGTACCGTTAGACATCGTTAAATACGCCTTATTGCTTCCAGGGAGGATTACTGCAGGTTTTACCTTAGCTAACCCATTATATGCCGGGGTCACAGGCCTTAGTTTCAAATACAACATCGCTGCAGAAAAGAAAATCAATAAAGCTGCCGCCCATTTCACCCACACGTACCGTTTGATAGCGCCCCCATTACCAGATGTTGAGCCCATGCTTTCATGAAGTTTAGCATTAAGAATATTGTACAAGCGTTTTTTATTACCCAGGTCTTTATCCCATTCGTCATCCGGCATGGTAATTTCATCGTGGTGGGCTTCCAGCAATTGTTTTTCCTCAGGTGTGCATTCTCCTGATAGATTCTTTTCATACAGTATTAGGAACTCTTCTTTGGTAATCATCTAATAAAAAATTTGGGTCTATATTTATATAGTATGTATTCAGACACCTAACACCCATACTTTTATACTTTTTTTTATTTTTTTTCAATTTAGGTGACATGTAATTTTTTTTCTATTTTTAGTGACCAATTGTATGCTTAAAGCACTGAAAACCGATTCCGAATTATGGGATGCTGTTCGTAATGACGACGAATCAGCCTTTGATGCATTGTTTAAAAGGTACTGGGCCAGATTATATAAAATAGCGTTTCGACAGTTGGGGGACGAAGAAAATAGCCTCGAGATTGTTCATGATGTATTTTTAAGTCTTTGGAACAGGCGAGGCACTTTGGAAATTAAGGCTTTTCCAGGTTTTTTACTGACAGCTATCCGTTACCAGGTATATTCAAGGCAAAAAGCTACTAAAATGTCAATTGCCTATCGGGCAGAATTCACCGAAGCCGAGAGCGAATCGGAACTTAACTCCGGCGATGTGCGCATCAGGGAACTAGAGTTACAGCTGGAATTAAACCAATATCTGGATCAATTACCCAAACGTTGTCATGAAATCTTCTGTCTGAGCCGAATAGAACACCTGTCCAATCAGGAAATCGCTGATAAATTAGGCGTTTCCAAAAAGTCCGTTGAAAACCAGTTATCCATTGCTTTAAAATTTCTGAGAGCCGCCTATAAACATATTGCTTATTTTTTGCTGGTTATGTATATGCTTCGCTGAAGCTGTAAAATTTCTATTTCCCCGGAACACTTCATTGGAGCTACTTCACTTAAAATCACTCTGGGTGCTTTTACCCCGACCTCTGAGCTTGTACCAATAAAGGGCGATTTGAAAGGCTGCGCATTATAGCTGATAAACGTATCATTATCAAACGGAACAAAAAGACTGCGGGCATCACCTGCTACAGCCGGGATATGGGCAAAAAAGGGTTTCATTGAATTACTACTGACCTGCTGGCCAATAAGAATAAGCTGCGTCAGAAAAAAATACCTGTTCGGATAAGTATAAAATACCTGTTCAACCGTTGTCGGTCCTTTAAACCGTATCGTAATCACGCACTTTTCACCTTTACCAAAACCATCATTAATCACAGACCGTTGGATGGTCCGGGAGATTGCTTTAGCAAATAAAACATCTTTACCACTCAGTTGACAATCGGCCCTTACGTTAGAGAACCTTAATTGCCCGTCACTAAATACGTTATAAATCCCAGATTGAAGATCGTATACGATGCGATTCCCATGATCGTAGGGGATACTGATAATAGAACCAGACGGCTTGCCTGCCGCATTGCCAGCTAAGGGTAGAGCAAATAGTAACATTATTATTAAAAGCTGAAAGAAAGAACCTTTAATTAAAATCATCGTATATGTTATTTATTTGATTAAACAAGACCTCCATGTATGCATTGCGTTTATTTCACAGCGTGCAATTCCAGCACAACACTCGTATGATATTCGTTTACATTAGGATTGATACCAACTGTCATTAAAAAATTGCCGGTTAGCGTTTCAGTATTTACTGCAGGATTTGTCCCAGAACTAAGGTTGATTTCCTTAACCTGGTATGTCTTCTCCGGATCAAGGCCTTTTAAACGGATAGGCAGTTTCGTGCCGGCACCGTATCTATTATTAACCAGGTAATTAAACATTACACCCTTGGAATGATCGCTGTTTATATACATTAATGACGCAGCGTCATTATCCCAGGGGCTTAACAAACGATATTGATCGCCATGCCAGATTACATCCTTCAACTCGTCATAATTCTTTAATGCCTCATGGCAAAAATCAAGTTCTTGCTTGCTTAGTTTGCTTACCACAATATCAAATCCCATTCGGCCCATCATTGCTACATCTACCCTGAACTTAATAGGTTGTTTACCCCAGTCGGTAACGTGGTTGGAGCTGGTAATGGCGGGGAAGAAATAAGAATATTCCCATTGCATGAATATTCTTTCCAGCGGCTCGGTGTTATCGCTTGGCCAGTATTCGGTAAAATATTGTAGTGCCCCGTAGTCGACCCTACCGCCGCCGCCAGAACATAACATCATAGGCACCTTAGGATATTTAACACGAATACGTGCTAACACTTTATACAATCCACGATCATAATCTATATACAGATTAGATTGATTCTTTTTTAAATATGCGGAATAGGCATTATAAATAACTGCATTACAATCCCATTTAATGTAAGCCAGATCTGGATTTTTTATAAACAAGCTATCCACTATATTAAATACAAAATCCTGCACTTTGGGATTAGACAGATCGAGTACCAGCTGGTTCCTGAAATATTTTTCAGGGCGGTTGGGCTGTTTAATCACCCAATCAGGATGCTCGCGATATAGATTGCTTGCCGGGTTCACCATTTCGGGTTCGATCCATATTCCGAATTTTACGCCATCAGCTTTGGCTTCTTTAATTAATGAACTGATACCATTCGGCAATTTCTGTCGGTTCTCTTGCCAATCACCCAAGCCTGCATTATCACTATTACGTGGGTATTTATTACCAAACCAGCCATCATCCAATAAAAAAAGATCTACGCCGAGTTTTTTGGTATCTTTTAATAACTCTGCCAGCTTATCTTCATTAAAATCAAAATAGGTCGACTCCCAATTATTAAGCAATGTATATCTCGGGCCTTCCCCGTTTACAATTTTATACTTTCGGGCCCAGCTTTGCAGTTGGCGGCTGGCATTGCCCTTTCCATGTTCTGAGTAGGTATATAAAAATGCAGGAGTCGTAAAGTCCTCATTGGGTTTTAAGTGATATTCTGACGCGGCGTTATTCATACCGGCAATCAACCTTAAATTATTAGCAGGATCCAGTTCCAGGTCAATCTTAAAATTACCCGACCATTCCATCGCCCCAAATAAAACTTTTCCTTCATCTTCTCCGGCAGCTTTATCCATTGATACCATAAACATGGAAGGCTCATAAAGATTGGCTCGTGTCCCCAGTTTGCTATCGATAGTTTTAATGCCATGTGTAAGCCTAGCTTCTTCAGGTTGCATTTCTGATGCCCAGTTACCATGATATTGTTTAAGCCAAAAACCGTTTCCTTTTAAATAAAGGTTAGCTGAGGCAAATTTATTGAGTATCACTTCTCCTTTCTCCCCGTGCCTGATTACTGACCATTGCTCAGTTACATCCTCCTTATAATAAGTTTTGTAAAACAATTTTACCTCGAAGTCATATACCGGATCTTTCAGTATAACAGTTAATTGCGATATATTATCATCAATTTTAGTTATCGTGTGGCTCACATAAACCAGGTTTAATGATTTATTACCATCCGCGTGGGTTACAGTTATGGCAGGTTCAGCAAGATTAGCGGAACCTGAAGGCGTATAGGCATCATCCAAAACCCCTGAATCATTACTTTGGCTATACATTTTGGGGATCCGGCTATATTCCGCCGGATCAGAAAGCCGGGCACCGAAATAAACCATCTTCAAATTTTTATCTTTATCCGTTTGCAACACCAAGGCGTTATGTTTCGTTTCAATAGGAATGGTCACCATTTGCGCAGAACTTGTAACAGCCAGAAACAATGTACTTACCAATATCAGGCAAGCTGATAACTGTTTTTGGTTATATATTTTTTTCAATTTTTTAATTATTAATATTTTGACAATGAAGTATTTAGTGTTTACTTTACAGTAAGAGTCTTATGAAAATAGATGTGATCGGAGGCGCTCCCAATCTGGATATCAAATTCCCCCGGTTCTACCACGTACTCCATCTTTTCGTTATATAAGCCAAGTTCTGATACCGGTACCTCAAGTGTTATTTTTTTGTGCTCACCGGCTTTAAACAATTCTTTTTTAAAGGCTTTAAGTTGTTGTACAGGGGTTGCGACAGAACTTACTTTATCCCTTACATACAATTGCACAACTTCTTTCCCGTCATATTTGCCGGTGTTCGCCACCTCAATTTCTACTTTAACAGTATCTTTTTCGGTTAAAACAGAATCCGTTAAAGCACACTTTAAATAATTAAAATTGGTATAACTTAAACCATAACCAAAATTCCATAGTGCATCGGGTGAATCAAAAATATAATGTCCTTTAGGGTCCTCAGGGCTACCGGGGCTATCGAAAGGCTCATTTCGGTCGATTATAAAATGATTGTAATAACAGGGCGTAGTTCCCGTACTTCTGGGAAAAGAAATATTCAACCGCCCCGAAGGATTTACAGCGCCGGTTAAAATATCAGCCAAAGTACGCCCCTGTTTTTCTCCGCCGTACCACTGCACCAGCACCGCGTTGGCATTTTCTTTTACCCAGGGCATAGCTAGGGGTTTACCAGCTATAAACACGACGATCATTGGCTTGCCTGTCGCTTTAATCGCCTTTAGTAAGTCCAGCTGAACACCCGGTAAATCCAATGATGAAAGATCAAACCCTTCACCAGCTGTCGAATATTTGGGGCTTCTGCCCAAAAAAGTACTGCGTGTTCCGATAGCGACGATAGCAATATCGCTGGCTTCAACTGCTTTAACAGCTTCATCAATACCCGATTTATCCTGGCTCCACCAGTCACAACCTTGCGCATGCCGCAATAAAATCTTATTGCCCACAACTTGCTGAAGCCCCTGGAGTAGGGTTACTCCTACTTTGGTGTCACGGGTCGTCCATGAATAATCACCGAAAATTGTTTGATCACTGTTAGGTCCTACTACTGCTATAGATTTATATTTTGACAGATCTAGCGGTAAAATCTGATTATCATTTTTTAACAGGACCGCGCTTTCATCGGCTACTTCTTTTGAGATCGCGACATTTGCGGCGCTGTGTACCACTTTAGCCACTTTACCCGGGTCTCCATAAGGATGATCAAACAGGCCAAGTGTAAATTTCACTGTTAGCACCCTCCTTACGGCCATGTCTATATACTTTATATCTAATTTGCCGCTTTCCACCATTTTCCCCAATGTTTCGTAGGCTCCGTCAACGTCAAGGTCAACGCCGGCGGTCAGCGCCATTTTTGCCGCGTCTTCCTGGGAGTCCACTGCGTGATGAAAGGTTTCTAACCTATCAACAGATCCCCAATCAGAATACACATAGCCTTTAAAGCCTAGTTCCCCACGCAGGATATCGGTCATATAATAATGCGAACCCGTCATAGCCACCCCATCGTAAGAACTATAACAGGACATCAATGACCATGGATTCGCTTCGGCGATCACTCTTTTAAAAGGATACATATATAAACTCCTTAATTCCCGTTCGCCGCCGCTAACATTCGCGCAGTTTAACCCGCCGGAAGGTGAACCATGGGCCATAAAGTGTTTAGGCGTACAGGTAATATCGTATTGCTGATAACCTTTAACAAAAGATATACCCATTTCAGCGATCAGGTAAGGATCCTCTCCATAGGTTTCTTCCACTCTCCCCCAGCGCAATTCCCGGGCAATATCTAGCACCGGTGAAAGGATCTGGTGTATACCAATCACGTTTGCTTCAGCTCCCGCAGCTACTGTCATCCGGCGAATCAACGCAGGATTAAAGGTGCTCCCCTGTGCCAGTTCCTGCGGGAAAATGGTACATCCATTTTGCAGTATTCCTTCTATACCCTCAGCTGCTGTAAGTATTGGAATACCTAAGCGTGTTTTGGTCAGCATATAATTTTGCAGTTTTTGGTACATATCCGCACAGTCTGCTGCAGGCATGCTCATCTCATGGGTACAGCCAAAGCTCTCACCTTTAAATATTCGATCAATATCCTCTGCTTTCCCGGATGCCCTGTTTTCAAGCTGTTCGATTTTTTCCTTTAGTGTCATCCTTTTCAACAGATCTTCTACCCGGTCATTGACTGTAGCCGTTTTGTCCTTGTATATGGGCTTGTCGGGATCTTTACCGGGAGCTCCAAAAGCATTGGCGGCTATCAGAAGCAGGCATATTGCACCTAAAACAGAATTTTTCATATAGAATTGTTAATTAATATTTATAATAAGTATCAAATGATATTGTAAAGCCATTACAATCCTCCTAAAGGTCCATCGTACTGATAATGAAACCAATCAAATAAGGCCGTGCCAGATTCTTGTTTAATGTTATAAGAAAACAGGCCCGGCCGTACCGCTTTCCAATAATTATAGGCTGATAAGACACATACATCTCCCAACTGCTTATAAGTGATGCCGTCCAGACTATACTGCATCACCGTATGGCTGGTATTCAAATCAGCAATCACCCGTAAAAAGATGTGATTCTGTCCAACCGACATACCTATGGAAATTTTGCCATTGTTATTAGCAAAAACATTTAAAGAATTATCCGATTTAAAAAGGCCGATCTCCTGAATATTCTGACCTAACAAACATAGCCCAGCTTTTTGCCCTACAGCCATCTCATCAGCTTTTAGCAGGGTAGTGATAATACCGTAGGTCCCCATAAGTTTTTGGGTAATGGTATTTCTGGCATGTTTGTTATCTATAGCCTGCATAGCCATAAGTGATAAATATCCTTTGGGGCTGGAAAGTGACCATTTGCTGTCATTAGGGTTGTGATTCCATTGCCATTGCAGTTCCGGCTTGGTGTCATTAAATTCATCACTAGTTTGCGGGGCAGATAATGACTTAAGACCTGCAATCTTTGGTTTGGGCCATGCGCCGACGGGTTCGCCGATGCCATTATTATCGTTGTCAATGCCGATCAGGGGCCAGTCATTTACCCATTTAACTGGTTCTAAATGACATATTCTACCTATGGCGCCGGCATCCTGAAAGTGAATGAACCAAGTTTCGCCAGACTTCAATTCTATTAAAGCGCCCTGGTGCGGGCCGTTTATGGGCGTTTTTCCTTGCTCCAGGACTACCTTACGCTCGTAAGGTCCATAAATATTTTTGGACCGCAGGGCCGTTTCATATCCTGTCCCTACACCGCCTTCTGGTATAACCAGGTAATAGAAACCATTACGTTTATAGAATTTCGTACCTTCTGCAACCGGCCCGTTATAAACCGTTCTACCGGAATCCAGCAGACGCTTGCCATCGCTACTCATTTTATGCACGATAATGGGACCTGCACCTAAGCAACTGTGACCTAAATAGGCCCGACCGTCTTCATCCCAAAACGGACATGGGTCCTCCCAGCCACCCGTTCGCTTGACCTCTGTCAGGAGTGACCATTTACCTGCCGGGTCGGTAGCTGTACTCATATATAGACCTTCATCCGGCGTGCAGAAATAGACGTAAAAGAGTCCATTGTGAAAACGAATGGAAGGAGCCCAACTCCCGCTACCATATTTTTCCATGGTATTATATTTATCATTAATATCAAGGCGGTGGTATACATGGCTAATGATTGTCCAGTTGACCAGGTCTGTTGATTTTAAAACAGGCATCCCCATAAAATGAAAATCAGAACAAACCATATAAAAACTGTCCCCCACACGTATTACATCGGGGTCAGAATAATCAGCATCCAGTATAGGATTCTTATAGAACCCATTCCCCTGATCACCCCACGTTCCGATCTTTCGACCTTGGCTACCCTGGCCATAAGACTGATTAATAGCAGACGTCAGCAGCAATGAAAGCAGCACGACAATAAAGCGAAAACCATAACCTCTCTTAGTCATTATCTCATTATTTCAAGCGATTTGATAGTCTTATTTTGTTACGTGGTTATTAAAAGGATCTGCGGTTAGCTTGATCGAATCATTTTTATTTAATAAATCCGTATCAAACTCGATCTTCACTTCTTTGGTTTCCCCATTCATTAAGGAGAAATAATTATCACTCATAATTGCCGGGAGTATTTGCTCACCTGTAGACGCTTTGGTCAGCATCAACCTGATGCCAAATGCTGCCGATTTTGAAGATGCAGGATTGATAATGCTTGCGACAATGAATGTTTTTCCATCGATTTTCTTTACCTGATAATTTAGCTTCAGATCAACTTTCTGCAAAGTATTGAGGGCGGAGTAATCTTTGCGTTTGTTGCCTCGCCAGTAAAAATTATCAGAAACTATTCTGCTGCTCTTGTCAGTTAGCTTTAATTTGATAAAATGAACATTGGTAAGTCCGGGAGTTGCCACATCACCCTGGTAGATTTCAAAATCATACAATGAATAACCAAACCAACTGCCACGCTCAATGCCGCGCATCCGAACATACCTTGTAGTCACCTCCGGAAAAAAGGCTTTTTGCCAACCCGGCTGTCCCTCATCCGTCTGGTAAACTGTCTTCCAATGGGAGTTATCATCAGATATCTCTATTTTATAGGTCTTTCCATAGGCATCCTCCCAGTTAAGACCAACGCCGCTAATCACCTCGTCCTTTCCCAGATCAACACATAGCCATTCATCGTCATCAGACTTACTTGCCCAGCGCGTATTACTGTTACCATCATTGGCGTATGCCGGGTCATTGTCGGGCGATGATGACGCAAATATCTTCTTCCCTTTTGCCAGGTCGAATTGATCAACGTTAAAATCAAGTTTAAACACTTCAGTCGCACTATTCGATGATGAAGTCAGCTGAACTGATTTAGTGTATGATTTTACGATACGGCCATCCAGATTATATACTTCGGCGGTAGCAGTTAGATCGGGCACATCGGTGCGGGTCGTATTAATCACCTTTA
This sequence comes from Bacteroidota bacterium, assembly GCA_026224775.1. Classification (GTDB taxonomy): domain Bacteria; phylum Bacteroidota; class Bacteroidia; order Sphingobacteriales; family Sphingobacteriaceae; genus Mucilaginibacter. The sequence goes on along the minus strand of JAMFRP010000011.1, from coordinate 89,672 downwards.
TCGCGTTTGTGACCGGGTTCCATTGAATGTGAATCGGTTCGCAGGCTTTCTTGGCACCAAAATATGCACCGGTAAGATCGTAATAATAATCATACGTTTGCCAAACCATAGATGGGTAGGCTGATTGACTCATCCATGTCATAATACCCGATGCATCTTCACCCATATGGTCCAACCAGCCCTCATACATGGCTTTATTACTTTCGATATTCACGAATTGCGCCTTGCGACAATAATCTTCAATGCCTGTGGGTTTACCGTAGCCTATGCTGATCATCTGGTCATATTGATCAGGTCCGGCATTAAAAGCGCTTGGGCCAAAAAAATGCTGGTTCCAAACTTCATTACGCGGCCACCACTTGTCTTGTGGCATAAACTTTTTAAAACTTTCAAAATTTACAAATACCGCCGTTCCTAATTCCGTACGCAAACCCCATCCTTTATTGCCACCAGAACCTGTAGGATATGGTGTAAAATAATATCTCGGATCTCTCGCTGCCCATGGTCCGCTGCCGGTTAGATCATCGGCATGTGAGTTGGCCTGATAATACCTGTCGCCACTATCAAAAACACGTATGTCTTCTTTAAGCCAATTGCTTAATGGGGGTTCCGGCCAGCCTTCATTATCAGCACACCATACAGCTATTGAAGCATGGTTTCTGAAACGCTTGATCTTTTCAATCGCATTGACGTTAAAGGTGTTGATATCTGCTGGCAAATTTGGATTAGAGTTCAACCAGAATTCATCCCATACCATGATGCCATATTTATCACAGGCGTCATAAAATTCCTCGTCAGTGGTTGATCCTATCCAGTTACGGATCATATTGAAATTCATTTCTTTATGCAGCCGGACTTTGGTGTCGTATTGTGCACCTCGGCAACGGAGCATGTATTCTGACATACCCCAATCACCACCCTTAATAAAGATCGGCGTTCCGTTAATAGCAATGTGAAGCACATTGCCCGTAGTGTCATAACTGTACCGTTTGATACCGAACTTTATATTTTGGACATCAGAAACTTCATTATCCACAACAACGCTAAGCTTACAATTGTAAAGGTTAGGATCACCATACCCATTAGGCCACCACAGTTTCGGGCTATTAATCATTAGTTGCGAAAAGGTTTTCTTATCAAGCTTTAAAATTACTTGCCCCTTCGCCCCAACGTTTACCCGCTGGGAAAACTCGATATTGCCTGGTGAGATCAGCCCTTTAACGATGGCCGTTTGCTGGATTGAAGAATTATTTTTAAGCTCCATTGCAATGGACAGGTCAGCCCTCGCATTGGTTGGCAGGCTTGCCCTGATCCATGGATCCTGCAAAATCACGTCGCCGGTATTGCTCAGGTAAACGTTATCGGTTATTCCTGAATTAAGCCCCGGTACATACGGCATCCAATCCCAGCCTGCACTGGACACATAATTGGGACTGCCGACATTTGCCAGGGGCTGCATTGGTATAGATATGAGTACAGAAAGAACATTTTCAGCATTTCCTTTTACCAGCTCGCTGATATTAAAAGCTCCACGCTCCATGAAACCATCGAGAGAGCCCAGCATCTTTCCATTAAGGTAGATGTCCGCTTTGCGGTTAACGCCTTTAAAGTTCAACCAGATATTTCTCTTCGAATAGTCCGCTGGAATTCTAAACACGGTACGGTACCAAAAACTACGGTCATATTTCTTCCGGTCGACCTGATAAATATTATCGCCAAAATTCGGGTCTTTTTCAAGACCGGCTGCAACATAGGATGAAAAGGTGGTTCCTGGAACTATGGCTTCCACCCAATCGCTCGCATTATAACCCGCGGCATTAATATCATCTTTACTGGTAACGTCTGCTTGCGGTCTAATTTTCCAATGATGATCCGTTGAGCTGTTAAGATAAACAATGTTTGACTGGGCAAAACTACCGGAGCAAAACACCATAGCAATCAGAAGTAACACTCCCGATTTGAGAAGAAAAGTACAATTATTAAACATAATGAGAATTCGTATAATGAAGAGCTTTTAAATAATTTGGTTTGTTACTAATAGAGTATCTATAATGATGAAAGACACCCGCTTGTAACAAAAAAATTATGAAAATAAATTATCAGGCAACCACAGTCTGCCTCATAACAGGTGAAAAGCCCATCCCATTTTTACTAAAATGAGATGGGCTTCTTAATTATAAGCTACGCAATTTAATGCAAGTAAATTGCATAAGTAGTACTTTGCGTACTCACCACTCAACCGAAAGTAACGGTAGTCTGTTGACTGAGGGTGAAATTAAGCGTATGCAAACCGCTTATGCTATTCTGGTCCGCCTGGAGCTACAACTTCCTCAACATTCATGGTGCCTCCATAACCTGCGGTTTGAGCATCATTGGCATAATTACCTGCTGTAGTGTAAAACTCTGATAAACTTTATCATTATTTACCCCAGGGCCGATCCAATCCCGCGCTTCGAAGTGGATACATCCATGTTATCCGTTGACCAGCCACCTCTAGTATTGTCGTCCTGGTTTAATACATTCTTATTTCAGACCTATTGAGCGGATATCCCCATTTATCGGTATTTTGGGTATCACTGCGATAAAAAGGAAATCCTGGATTCTTAATGAAAAGGGCGGTAATGTCGCCCACATGCGTAATGGTTGGATAGGTACACTAGAGACGGTAAAGGTATCAATGGCCTCCGTAAATCGGATTTAACATAGCTATATGAATGATTTATCCTGAAATATTAGCCAAAAGCTTCAAATCATCTAAAAAATAATTCGAAAAACTTTCGGGCTACTTGAGGGGAAATGTTGTTAAAACACAACTTTTCCTCTTTTTTTATGCCTTCCAATTGGCTGTTAATAAGCAATAGCGATTCACTTAAATAAAAAGTTCGATATTGAGTTCCGTCATAACATAGGTTTTCAGGGTACATTGAACTTATAAGTTGCCGTTTAGTTTCGATAGACACCTTGAATTTGAAAAAGTTATTCACAATCGCCGAGTTGGACGATGAGAAAGGAATGAAATTCGGGGTGGGCAAAATTGGTGAAATCGTTGAAAATTCAATACGATGTCGAACAGGCACATTTGTGGAGGTTGACTTTAATCACCTTCCTTAAATACTATTCCAAACAATAACGGGGTCCGTACTGATCCACCTGCTGTAACATTACCATCATAAAATCTTATCTTAATATTGGTTTTTTATTTTAGCTGCGTGAAAAAATCAATTTGCATGAGATTTGTTTATAGCTTGGTTTTGGTTTGCTGGGTAACGGCCTGCTTTTCGCAGGGCAATCCCGCCCGGATTTACGGACGACTGCCAGCGCTTGCAGGCACTACCCAAATAATGACCGGCCTGCATCACTTCAACAGTTCTGTCGCGTTTGATGCCAGGGGAGATTTCAACGTTGTGCTGGCAAAGGCCGACAGCGGTTATTACCAACTGGACACTTTAACACTGTACCTTCAGGCTGGTTACGGCCTGAATTTAGATCCCGCAACAAAATTTAAAGGAATTGGCGGCCCGGAAAATACGATATTGGCTAAGCTACAAACGTTAGTCGGATCCTATTTGCCTCTGAACGGGAAGTATTTGTCTGAAAAGGCGAATTTTATAGAACCGGATGTGTTTAAGCGGCAGTCGGACGGTTACCGGCAGGCCGCGCAAGGCTTGCTGAATAAACCAGGACTGAGCGCCTATTTTCTGCGCACCCAGCAAAAAAATATCGACTATACTACACGCTGCTATACTTTCCTTTACCTGGTGGTTTACGGAATCGACCCGGCCATCCAGCGGAAGGCTTTGGCTTATATGACTACATTAAAGCCCGGCGAAATACAGCAGCACATCAAACAGTTCATGGCCATGAATGATTCGGCGCATGTGAAAAAGATGGCTGTTCCGGTTCGGAAAGCCCTGGATTCTGCGGTATGGCGAAATTTTAATATGAATGATGCGGAAATGCTGAATTGCGGGAATGCTTATACTGACCTGCTGAAATTCCGGATCGATCAGTTGACGCAGTTGCAACAGATGCGGACGGGAGCAGCCGGGGGAAACGTTTATGGGCAAAAGACAGATATGGTGCTAAAGATGGTCAGTGATCCGGTTGTGCAGGAATATTTGCTGTATGACCATGCGCTGGCCACGATCAAATCAGGCGGGAGTGCGGATGATGTGTACCAGCGTTATCTTTCTGTGGCGAAGGATACGGTTTACCGGGCGGAGATACAGGCGGCTTATGAACACCGGCAACAATTTGCGCCGGGCACGATGGCTCCTTTGTTTACGTATAACGATGTGCATGGAAAGGCGGTCGCCCTGAATGACCTGAAAGGGAACTATGTGTATATCGATATATGGGCGCAATGGTGTGGCCCCTGCAAGCAGGAAATCCCTTTTTTACAGGGTATTGAAACCAAATATGCTGGTAAACCGATCCGATTTGTCAGCCTTTCGGTTGACAATTTAAAGGATGCGGGGAAATGGAAGCAATATATAGCGGATCACCAGTTGGGCGGTATCCAGCTGATCACGGACAATGCTTTTCGTTCCGGTTTTATCCAGCAGTTCAATATCAATTCCATTCCGCGTTTTATACTGATCGGCCCTGACGGCCGGATTATCTCGGAGGATGCGGACCGGCCATCCAATCCTAACTTGCAAAAGTTATTGGACAGGTTGCTGATTGCAAAATAAACGAATGACGGACTTTTCATAGCCATAATCCGCTAAACGAATTATATTCAATTTCATTATGACCTCTATAGATGTTCGACAAAAAATCGCCTATATAAATCATTAAGGAAGGGTAATCGGTGTAAACATTAATACCCTTTTCCGTAGTGGGAGACCTGAGAGATGCAGCTATTTTAATAGTGCCCTCTTCCTTATCATCCAATATATAATAATTATTCAGGCCTTCCAATGCTCCGCTTTCACTGACTTCTATTTTAGTCCTGACCGGCTCTCCATTTAGCCTGAGCGCCCCGGCCGGTCTAATAAATCCTGTAGGGATAAACCCATTATCGGCTTTCATAACGTGGTTTGAAAAAACGGTCAGTTTATGGTCTAAAATGTTGCCACCACAGGAATTCAGATTGAAGTAAGCATGATTGGTGAAATTAGCAATGGTGTTTTTATCCGATACTGCCTGATAATGAATTTTATCCTGAGTTTCGCCGTCATTTATTTTGCCGTTAATTTTTCGGAGATTTGATAATGAGTCTATATGCGCACGCATTAGGTATCCCTGTATTTCTTAATGAATTCCTAAAGGATTGTAGGAAAATCGGAGTTAATGCCGATGGATTTAACTCCGTCAATAATTAAACTACCGTCAGGTTGTTATCGTTTTGCAAAATCGGATTTAACATAACTATCTGAATGATTTACCCTGAAATATTAGCCAAAAGCTTCAAATCATCTAAAAAGTAATTCGAAAAACTTTCGGGCGGGGCTACCAAACAGGCGAAAGTGGCAAAATCCAGATTTAATTCTGGTATGCCGCTTTTTTATTGCCTATAATCTGGTGTAAATAAGCAATATACAAAAACACAAAATTTATTCGAGAAGTTCGACACCCATCGGTTTTCTTACTGTAACCTATGCCGCTTGGGAATAGCAAGAATGAATCTTCTGTTTTGTGAAATAATCCCCTCCACGCCATTTAAACGCCATTTTTGATACCAAACTGAGGGCTAAATTGATGCTCTGAGTGAGGTTCGCCCCCCCTTGAAGATTTCCACAAAACTTCTTCAAGTCCCTTCTTTTCTTCTAAGTATTTTGACCCATATTTATTGTAAAGTTCCGTCGAGATCTCCTCTTCTATATACCTTTCTTCTAATCTCTCAATCTTTTTATTCAGATCAAATAATTGACTTTCCAATAATCCAAGGTCATCTTGCTGACCATCGGTCATTTCATTGAACGTCGTCGTCATCTGTGCTTTTATCAAATCGCGCACCTCTACTGGGGCATCTTCTTGCAAGCTGAAATAATTCAAGATATTATAAAAAGTCTCATTCAGCTTACCTGCATTTTTATTATTGCAGCAGCCAACCGTATTGCATTTATAATAATGGATATCTTTTTTTTTGGCCAGATAGCCCCTCATTAGCCTGCCGCAATCCTCACAATAAATAAACCGCTTCAACGGAATAGCCGGATTCTCTTCCACCAGTTTGTAGCCGTGTGCGTTTTGATCAAGCAAACCGTTTACCTGCAAAAACAGTTCTTTGCTCACCACCTTCTCCTGGTTCCCTTCTATCACACGACCTTCCAACATATTGTGCGCCATCAAACCGCAATAAAAAGAATTCCGGAATATTTCGGAAATACGTTGGTGGTTAAGTTTTAGCCCTTTCTGAGCCAATCGCTGACGGATAGCTTCGTTATTCAATTCCTCATTTACTTTCCAGTTGAATGCCTGAAGAAGCAATTTGCCTTTTTGATTAACTACGATTTTGCGTTTACCTTCTACCCGAATGTTGTCATATCCTAAAGGCGGAGCGGTTGGCCAATATCCCCGTAATAACATTTCTTTTATTCCCGCCGCGCATTTTTCCTTACGCAGTTGGTTATCAAATTCACCGAACAAAAACAACATCTTTTGCTGCATCTGGCCAGATGAACTTGAAGTATCAATGGGTTGGGTAACCGAAACTATCTCAATGCCGAGTTTGCGCAATTGGCCGCTCAGCCAAATAGAGTTGTCATTACGGGAGAAGCGCTCTAAACTGTAGACGATGATATAGGATATATGTTGTTTGGATTTTTTGACGAAAGCAAGCATGGCCGTAAATTCACGGCGCTCGTCCGTCTGCGCGCTTTCAAAGGTACCGCCAAAGTTCGCAAGCACCGAATAGCCGTGTCGCTCGGTATAGATATTACAAGCTTTTTTTTGAGTCTCTAAACTTAGATTTTTATCTGCTTGTTCTTTAGTGCTAACGCGGGTATAGATCACACAGTTGGTGCCTCTCCTGGCTTGGGCTAATGTCGCACCTTTCGCGAAGGTGTGGAATATTGGGTTTTCGACCGGTTACTGCTTCAAACAATACTTATATGCCCTTTTTAAAGCAGCCCATGGTGATTTATAAGGCTGACGGTATTGGGCAAATGCAGCGGGCCTTCAAACGTGCTAAGGAGCGTGAACTGCATATCGGCATCTATTCATACCCGTTGTTTGCCACCATGACAGAGGAGGACAACCTAAAGACCATGGCCAACTTTACAGATGATGAGCAGGACTTGGTGGGCCTTGTATTTTATGGCGATGTTAAAAAAGTAAACAAAGCTGTTGATGGTTTAAAATTTCACGATTAAGGCGTTTAATCTCAGTTAATATATAGCTAAGGTCGCCACTTTCCTTTACAGGATACAGGGTTTTAATCGTATAAGTATCCATATTTATTGTTTTATCGGATTTCGAAATTCTAAGAAAGAATTTATGCTTTGGCTTTTAAGATTTAAAAACAGTTGCAATGTTTTCTCGGATCTTGAAGTTATTAGTTCATCCTAATTTTCAACCTTCCCATTTATACGGTTAGCAATCGTAATAATTTTCTTAACTAATCGAACCTCTCTAATTCCCAGCCCACTTTTGTAAGTGCTGAATATCCCGCCAGATGCTATGTTTCCATCCGTTCTCGTTTCAATATAACTCAATATTGTACCCTTGTTTTGATTTTTGCAGGAAACTATAAGGCCTAAGCATAGTATCAAACAAAAAATCATTGATTCATTTTGAGTTTTCATGTGATAATAGGTTTAAATTTAATATTAGAAACAATATGTAATATTTTAATTAAATACTTCTCTTAAAGTATTGATTATGCTATGAAGCAGCAATAGATATGGCTATTTATTAAATAGCCATACCTGCTAAATGAGTTGCATCTGTCACCGGAAATACATTGAGGATTAACTATTTTTTACCAATTGCAGCCATACCACCGTCCACAAAATAATTTTGTCCGGTAATCCATATTCCGCGATCAGAAGCAAGTAAAGCAACAACTTCGGCTACTTCTAAGGCCTGACCCATACGGCCTAGCGGAACCATTCCCCCCATTGCGCCTTCGGGAACACCCATTGCGTCGGTAAATACCTTTCTGATTTCATCTGCACCAGGAGTGACAACCAACCCTGGAGTAACAGTATTCACCCTTATTTTCTTAGGGGCAAGCTCAGCTGCCAAGCCCAGGGAATATGTATTAAGAGCTGCTTTTGCGGCGCCGTAATGTAATAAAGGGGCTAAAAAAGCATTTGGGCCACCTGATGAAATATTAACAATCGCAGCATTTGACGATTCTTTTAATGCAGGTAACAGGGCGTTAGTGGTTCTAACAGCAGATAGAAAGTTCAAATCAAGCGCATCCAACCATTCTTCATCTGGTATAGCAGCGGAACCGCCTAAATGCACTCTTGCCGAACCAGCGTTATTAATTAGGATATCGATCCCGCCTAATGTTTCCAAAACCTCCCGAGCAAGCGCATTTGCTCCATCCACTGTGCTGATGTCTCCTTTAATAAAAGTCGCGCCTGCTGGTGTGTCCTCATGTTTTGAACGAGCTGAAATTACTACTTCGGCACCGCCGTCTAATAATCGTTGAGCTATCGCGGCTCCAATGCCACGTGAACCTCCGGTTACAAAAGCTTTGCGACCCGAAAATTCTTTTGAAAAGTCTTGCATTATCAAATATTTTTAATCTTGTCATTATTGACTACGCAAAATTGAGAAAAGAACAAGCAATCAAAAAGGAACTGGATCACCAAATACTTGTGAACTAAGTCACACTGTTTTGTGATTTGCGCGGTTATTGCGTATTCTAGATAAGAATTCTCTTGACATTCCCAAATAGGAAGCTATTACATAAAGCGGGAAACGAGAAATCAGCTGAGGATATTTACTGATAAAATTATCATATCGTTCTTCTGCAGTTTGACTGATATTGGAGAGAACTCTTTTTTGAAAATTGACGGCCGTATTATGTGCCCTGATCCTAAAATAACGTTCAAATTTAGGCAGTTTTTCCATAAGCATTTGCTCATTTTCAAAGCTCAGCTGGATGACAACACAATTCTCCGCAGCCTCTACGAACAGTGTTGCCGGCTCTTGTGACAAATAACTACCGGGATCGCCAATAAACCAATCTTCTATGGCCAGTGATATGGTATGTTCCTGGCCGTCATTGCCGATTATGTAGGCTCTTAAAGCTCCTTTAACTACATAATTACGATAGCGCGATACGTAGCCTGGCTGATCGATAAATTGCCTTTTTTTATAAATCCCCACCCGTAGTAAGGTTGCAAGGTAGGCCTGTTCATCATCAGACAACTCCATTTGTTTACGAATATGATCGACAAGTGGCTGTACATTTGGCATGTATCAAAATTATCAATTTTTGATTGAAAAGGATATCCTAAAAAAGTAAAGAAACACAATAACGAGAAACACTTAAATATTCAACAATACAACTGCGTATCTATTATAATTAAACAGGCAGGGTTTCGTTCACTTAAGCCCCGAATTTTTAAATTTGCAATCAAAAAATTCAGTATTATCGGGTATTTCCAGCTCTACACTTTTTATCAAAGCAATCTCAACCAGGATGCTTTCCGCTTCAAAGTCCAGTACATGTCCGCCTTTATCAGCTTTGTCTGAAAGAAAGTGAAAATGAAAACCGGCGACATTAATTTGGCTTGTGTAGTCCGGCATTTTGAAACCAAACATTATTCCTCGTGCCTGACCATAATCAAATACTTCTTGCCCGGCAATAACTTCAGCGATAGGCGGATAGGGAGTTTTCTCTACCGGATGAAATGATCTTGTTTTGACGTGCTTAAAAAGGCCGGATATCTTTATTGCATAAATCCCATTTTTACTGGGCAAATGACTTTCAATCAGATTAAAGACCTCCTTTTGTGACATTACCGAGCTGATCCGGAAGGACGTATCCGGTTTGAAAAAACAAACCATTGCAAATGGCGCTTTAAGTGAGTCAGGTGCAATGATAGTTTGACCGTCTGCTTTGGTCTGATAAACTTTGCCCTGGGATTGTATCATCTCGCCGTCAAGCAATGAAGCAGCTACGAGCCCGAAATCTCCTTTCAGACTTAAGCGGCTCACAGGTATTCCTTCTTTGAATAAGCCGCCAAAAAAAGATTCTGCAATTCCGTATTGATAAAGAACATTAGGTTTCATAACTGTTTTCTTTGTGTTTTGCGCCACTGCGTTTAATGACAGGATACAAGAAATCGTGAATAAAAATCCTCTCTTCAAGATGGTCGTTTTTAGTGAATTTCGATGTGTCGTATACATGATAATCAATTTTAGTATCATATAAATAATCAATCCCACAGGAATACTTCTGCAGGACTGATCAGAATTATTAATCTATTTATCCTATTTGTTTAATGCGTTGTTGGCAGCCTCTTCGATTACTCTGGCTACTTCTTCCGGGTGTGAGATAAACACTACATGGCTGGCACCTTTGATTTCAGTAATTTTGGCATTGGCTTTTTTATACATATTACGCTCGATTACCGGGTTTATGCTTTTATCCTCCGTTGGCACAATTCCGTATGCCGGCTTATCTTTCCAGGCGGCATGCGTAACAGGCGTTCCTAAACATTTAGCATAAAATTGACCCTGAGAGGCATACATAAAATCAGCCTGAGAAGCGCTCAGATCAGCGCAAAAGCCGGCATGAAATTTAGCTTTATCATAATAAAGTATGCCTTTAGCGTTTGGCGGTAAAATACCTAATTCCGGAGCTGCGGGCGCTGATTGAAACCATTGTGCCGCATTTTCACCGTCACCGGGCGCAAAAGCGGACACATAAACAAGGCCTGCCACCTTCGGGTCATTTCCCGCCTCGGTTATTACCACTCCGCCCCACGAATGACCCACTAAAATAGCCGGACCATCCTGATTGGCTAACGCCTCTTTTGTTGCTGTAACATCATCTTCTAAGGAGGTCATTGGATTTTGAACGATAGTTACATGATAACCTTTTTTGGTAAGAATGTTAAATACACCCTGCCAGCCTGAACCGTCTGCAAATGCGCCGTGTACCAGCACGATATTTTTTACCACTTGCGCTTTTGCGTTCGAAACAACACCGAACGTTGTTAACACTGCAATTATGGCCGTTAAAAAGCCAATTTTAAATCCATTTTTTGATTTTAAGTTTTTCATTTTTTGTCTGCTGATTTTTGTTTGGATCAACAGTACAAAGGTGGCTTGAAAAACGAAGGAGAAGATAGGGAAGAATTCCCGATAAGTTATGTTTATTTCCCGATTGCCACAGTTACCATTTGATTTCTGAACTCAATTGGAGACATCGAGGTACGTTTTTTAAAGAAACTGCAAAAATAAGCGGGTTCTTCAAACCCGAGTTCGTAAGTAATTTGCTTCACAGGTTTAGATGTGTAGTTTAAAAGCCTTTTTGCTTCGATTATTATGCGCTCTGAAATGATTTGCTGAGGTGTTTTTTCGTTATAGAGTGCGAAGATGTTTGATAGGGTTTTAGGTGATTTATTTAATAACCCCGCGTAATAAGTAACGGCATGTTCTCTGTGAAAGTTTTTTTCAACCAATAAATTAAATTTACGAAATACATCTAAACGGCGGTCACCCGGCTGTGATTCTGGTATGTATTTTTTTTGGGCGAGTTGTGTGATCGTGATAATCAACCTTTTTAAGAGCATCATTAACATGTCACTTTGGATACTATCCGGTGTTTTCAGTTCTTCGATAAATGTATCAAGCAATACTTTCAACTTGTGCTGAGTGGGGTCGTCCAGGCTAATGAATAATTGATTCACTGTAGCGAACAAAAATCCTATACAGCTAACTTCCGCATCATGATCCACGACGCAATAAAATTCACGGTTAAATTGCCAGGCTATGATTTCAGCGGGTTTTTCAAAATTAAATGACTGGTTAAAGAAAAGTGGTATGATTGTATGCGGCATGAAATCATGCCACACGCCATCAATATTTACAGTTTGCTTTGCGCCATTATTCCAGGCAATGGTATAATATTTCTTGTCCTTATCCCTTGAATAGAAAAAACGGTCAAAGTTCTGCTCTTCTTTTAAGAGTAACAGGTCGCCGCCAGTTTTTTGATCAGTGAGGGTTAATTTCATGGAGGTCTAAGTTAAAAACAAGTCGGTTTTTAATCATCAGATTATGGTCATACTTAAATAAGGTTTTATCATTAATTGGCCTGCAAGATGTTCTTTTCACAAATTACTTTGACATATTTTAAACTTCTGTAAATTAAATAGAGTGCCATCGTTTTGGTATTTCTGAATATGTTTAATTTTAATCGTAATTTCTTTATATCGTTCTTAAATAGTTAATAGAAAAAGCATTCCTGGGGACGGATCCTTTTCTTATTATTGGGAATTACTATCCTAATAGCATTCCGGGAGCACCTCTAATCTCCAAATACTATTGATTCACCGTCATTTGGCACAAACGCTCTATCTGCAAAACCATTTGTTTTCAACGCTATTTTTATTTCCTCGCGCGATTCAGTAGAATGATTAAGTGCCTCTAAATGCACTACATATATCTTTGCCTCAGGAGCGATACGGCAAACTGTAAGTATATCATTGATGTCCATTACAATTGGGTCACCAGTTACGAAACGTGCTGCGCCGCCGTTCAATACGATGTGGGTTGGTTTGTGTTTTTCAATGGCCTCCGCAACTTCATCACACCAAATTGTATCACCAGCAATATAGAGCCGATATTGTTCGTTTTTGATCACATAACCAGATACCACACCCATAAGTTCGCCCTCCTTGCCTGTTCCGTGATGCCCACCTGTGCGGTAAATGCTAAAGTTATTCCAGGTTATTTCATCTGTTATTGGGTTTACATTTGAAAATCCTGACTGTTCTATAGTCTCGGAATTTTCTGGCTGACAAAAAAGAGTGATCCCTTTTGGGATCATCTCCTGAGCGATGGTGTCCCAATGATCAGGATGGATATGGGTTAATAAAACGGCTTCTGTCCTTGCAATAAGATCTCGGAGGTCTTTATCATTTAAAGGAAGATCTATCAAGGGATTTTTTAAAGTATTTGCTGTATTTGGGATAGCATTAAAACCGTCCTTTGGACACAACATCGGGTCAACCAAGTAGTTTTTGCCATTGATTGTTAATACCAGTGTTGCATTACGTAATAATTGTAACTTCATATTAAAACATTAAGTTTGATGCACAAAGATGGCAGGAAGGTCAGCTATGGCCAAGAAATTCACCTTTTAGTATACTGTTCACCATTTGGTAACCATGGCTATAAACCAATTCAGGCATTGCGGACTCAATGTCACACTTAACATGCTATCAGGAAAATGGAAGCCTGTTATTTTATTTTATCTTTTTCACAATGAAAAGATGCGCTTCACGGAGCTTTGGCGAGTAATTCCAAAGGTGGCAAAAAAAGTTTTATTGGAACACCTTAAGGATATGGAAGTTAACCGGCTGATTACTCGGGAGGAAAAACACACTTTTCCACCCGAGGTTTATTATAGTTTGTCAGAACGGGGTAAATCCCTGGGCCCAGCGCTAGCGGCCCTTGAAGATTGGGCGAACCTTCATGCTGCGGAAGAAGTGGCAGAGGTGCGCCGTCAGACTAAACCAGTTATCGGGCTGGAATACAAATGAATTATCATGTGGTTTAATTCACTATATAATTAGGAGTTTAGTCCATTCGGGAGGCATGAAAGTTTTGGGCGAATGGTCTTCATAGATCACCTTTCTTACTTTGATGTCGCCATATTCGCAATACCTCCGTAAAACAATCTCTTTGGCTTTTTGGGAGTATCTTTTATCCGCCTGTTCAAGGGTGCTTACCCTAATATCTAAGTCAGCAGCCTCCATTGTTGAATAACGATTTCTAAGCTTAATTTACTGAATTAATACATGAAATCCAAAACAATTTGTGCTTCTGATATCGTAATTATCAGGCCTTCATGTTTGCAAATTTTCAACTACCTCCAACGCTGTAATTATCCTTATTTCTTTGGCTATTTGGACAGACAAATCATTGAGATAAATAATGGTAGTAGAACAGCATTTTAATGTTGTTCTACTTCAAGTTGACTAGCCTTACTTAAATGAGGTTAAATATTTTGTAAGGTTTATTGCTTTACAGGCACTAAATAGATTAAAAACAATTATTAATTTTAATCTATTAGCGATATCCAAAATATCCTCGGAAGAAATTGGTAATAAACCTTTCAGACTACAGTATTAATGACGAACCAATTCCACAATGAACAGACCAACGGATTATTCCGCTTGGTTTATGATGAATCCGTGCTTGACCGGAATTTTTACGGCCGGGATCACAAAGACAAACTGTTGACTATTGCGTGGAATAGAGGTGATGATCAGAAGATAACAATAGATGCTGTAGACTTTAATTTTCCCGCTAACACCATCCATTGTCTGATGGTAAGCGAATCATTTAGTTTCGAACACCCGGTAAATATTGTTGCCTGGCAATTTAGCAGGGATTTTTATTGCATTGTAGATCACGATAAGGAAGTAAGTTGCTTCGGATTTATTTTTTATGGTCCGCCAAAAAAAATGTTTATCCGTCTGAATGAGGGTGATCAAAAGAAAGTAGATATGATCCTGGTTATGTTACAGGACGAATTTAATACACATGATCATATCCAGGGCGAAATGATGCAGGTTTTATTGAAACGCCTGATCATCATCGTGACCAGACTTGCCAAAGATCAATTTATTAACGAAAAAGACCTGCCTGGTGAAAAATTAGATATCGTCAGAAAATATAACTTTTTAGTAGAAACCCATTACCGTATGCAGCATCAGGTGAGTTTCTATGCAGATCAACTCAATAAATCCCCCAAAACACTTTCAAATCTATTTGCACTTTATAATCATAAGAGCCCGCTGTTAATTATCCACGAGCGCATTATTATGGAAGCTAAAAGATTAATGTTTTACACTGAAAAGAGTGCTAAGGAGATATCCTACGAATTGGGTTTTGAAGACGCCGGGCATTTTGGGAAATTTTTCAAAAGACATACGGGATTAACCACATCAGATTTTAAAAAAATGAATGTAACTGCAGTTGAATGAGTACAATAGAGTAAAAACTTAAACATCGGGAAAAATCGTCCATTCTTCGGGCAGCCCAGTCGTTTTTCAGCGATATTATTTGTGTGACCTTTGAATCATTAAATCATAAAAACCGATAAAAATGAGAAATTCAGAAATCAGTGCTGCAAATCAAACCAGTTACAAGACAGGCCCCAATGTAATTATTAAATTCTCTTCATGGGTAACAAACAGGAATCTGCCTTTCATCGTGATTAGTGCCGGCATGGTGATCATGTTGTTATGGGCCGGTTCCTATAAAATGACAGCTCCCGGTGCTGAAGGCATTGTGCCGTTAGTAAATAACAGCCCGTTGATAAGCTGGCATTTCAAATTATTTGGTGTCTATCATGGTTCCGATTTGATCGGTCTCACTGAAGTCATTGCGGCTATATTCATTATTATTGGAATGTTCAAACCACAGGCAGGTGTTATAGGCGGAGCAATTGCAGCAGTAATGTTTTTTATAACCAGCACCATGCTAATTACCACGCCAGGTGCACTTACTAATGTAAACGGCATCAATTACATGAGCTTCCTTGGTTTATTCCTTTTTAAGGATGTGCTTAACCTGGGTTCGTCATTATACCTGATTAGCAAATTTGGACATAAAGCTATTGTTGCGGCGCATAATGCCAAATAATTTTGGAAATATCCAGCAAAAACGAAAAATTATATAATAAAATAATCTAATCTATTAATCATGAAAACTATATCAGTTCCAAACAGAGAACAAGTTTCGCCAGCAAATCAAGCATTATTTGATAACCTGACCAAAACTATTGGAAGCGTCCCGAATCTTTTTGCAGTATACGCACATTCAGAAAATGCCTTAGGCACTTACCTTGCTTTGTCAAGTGCCAAAACTTCTTTAAGGGCGAAAGAAAAAGAAGTTGTAAATCTCGTAGTGAGCCAGATAAACGGTTGTGAATATTGTCTTGCCGCTCATACGGCGATTTCTAAAATGCAAGGATTTACCGACGACCAAATACTGGAAATCCGTCGGGTAAATATAACGTTCGACAGCAAGTTAGATGCGTTAGCTAAACTGGCCAAAAGCATTGCTGAAAATAAAGGGCACGCCGATCCACAAGTGGTTGAGAACTTTTACGCTGCCGGTTATAATGAAGGTTCGTTAATTGATGTAGTAATTGTAGTTGGCGATAAGACAATCACCAACTATATTTATGCATTAACAGGCATTCCCATTGATTTTCCAATAGCGCCTGCCATTTAAGTTGAGTGTTTGATAGAGAAGGTTGCCTCCTCCTATTGGAGGTCAGCCTTTTTGAACACATAGGTAAAGATATCAGGGTAGTCGTCAATTTAAATAACGTAATGGACGAAAAGATAATGAGTGACCTTTCTGACGACTGGTCAAATTATATTAGGAAAGCCTTTTTTAGCGCCTGGGAAATAAGCAGCCCGGTGGATTTGACAGACTATGCTTTTTTGTTTGAGCATCATTTTGACTTGAATAAAATTAGTTTATTTCTGAGAAATGCAATTTTGGATTCATCCGACAGGGAAAAAACCATACGTTATCATAAAAATCGCATAAGAACCTTGGCTCACATTTTTATAGCGTCACTACTTGAAATATCAGATGACGGAAAACACATTACTTCCAAAAATATTAAAAAGGCTAAGCTTGTGCTGGAGGAAGAAACCCGTTGTAATTACGATTACTAAATCTAATCAGCCAGTGGAAATGCTTGTTTCAGGAACCGATGTGATCATTAGGGATAAAAAATCAGAACATCCTCAGGTCCTGATTTTTTTAAGGCATTCCCTATCCCCAACAGACGCGTCGTAAAGTTTACAAACAATAAAAAGGGTAGAAACTATGATGATAGAAAAGAAACCAAACTACATTGATCTATGTTTAGACGCACGTTTCAACATGGCATCATACATTCCCTTTACCTTTTCATCATATTCAATGGGATTATCAAAATTTAATTTGCGATTTATTTGCATTTGCTCACCGCCCCTGAACACGTCAATTTCATGATGTACAAGGCCATTTATAGCGCTTTTTGCTACAGCTTCAGGTGTATCCATATTGTTTGTATCTGCAGACGCCATCATGGGCGTATCCGTAGCGGTGGGGTAAACGGTCATTACGTGTATAGGGAAGTCCTTTAATTCCCGTCTTAGTGCTTCAGAAAATTGCCTCACAGCCGCTTTTGTCGCGGCATAAGGTGCATAAAAAGGCATTCCGATCACGCCCAGGCCCGAGGAAACATTCATAATTGCTGCTTCATTGCTCGCTTTCAACAGTGGCAAAGCATATTTAGTCAACAGTATCAATCCCGTAATATTGATATTTTGCTGGGCGATAATATCTTCATCACTGATTTGTTCCAAGGGGCCTGCGCTTACCACTCCGGCATTATTAATGAGGATATCAAGCTTGCCCCATGTGGCCTTAAGTTCTGCGGCAAACTCTTTAATTTTATCGAGACTTGCCACGTCTCCCTCAAGATAAGTAAAAGCTGCACCGGGAAATTCTGCTGTTAACTTTTTAAATTTTTCCGGATCGCGTCCCACAACGGCAATTTCTCTTGCCCCTAATTGATAGAGTTCAGCGATGATCGCTTTACCTATTCCGCTTGAACCACCGGTGATCAGGATCTTTTTTTCTTTAAAATTCATGGCTTTCATTTTTAAGTGATGTCCGGACTTAGTCGGTTATTCCCGCAGAACCTTACAAACAATTCGGGTCACTTTTATAAAAAAAGTTATAACCGAAATGAGGAAAGAACTTTATAACCAGTTTTTCTGAATGCAGGATCTCAGGTTAACTTTAGCGCGATGAATGATCACCCAAAAATTTGAATCGGAAACTTTCAGCTGTGTGCAAATGGTGTCCTTGGATTCATCATCCATATGTTTCATTGTGAATATGGACAACCATAATGGAGGCAGTTTTTGCATGCACAATTCCAGGATACTTTTAAGCTCTTTGTTATGTAACGGGTCTTGTTCCTCGATGCCCAAAGGCGACGGCCAGTGCTCTTTTTTCCAATTGTTCAGATCCGGGTCAAAAAACACGGTTTCTTCTTCAGTTATTCCGATGCTTGTTGTCGCGCCTGATCTGGCTTGTTTACGGTAAACATCAAAGATCTTATTTTTTAGTATGGCAACCAGCCACGTACGTTCAGAACTTCTGCCCTCAAATTTATTGATGTTTTCCAGTGCCGCCAGGAAGGTTTCCTGTATCAAGTCACGTACCTGTTCTTCATTTCTAACGCGTGTTATGGCATAACCGTATAGGTAGTCGGCATGCAAATCCACCCAGTCCTGCGGGTTTAGTTCTAATTGGTTCGGCAACATTTGTTCTGCATTTTGGGGTTAAATGATCTGTTTTTGTGTTTAAGAATGCTATAGCCATTCAGGCAGTAACGATATGCTCCTTAGCAGCCAGATAACGCTCCGCGTCAATAGCTGCCATACAGCCGCTGCCTGCAGCGGTCACCGCCTGGCGGTAGATATGATCCTGCGCGTCACCACAACAAAAAACGCCTTCCACATTGGTTGTAGTTGAACCCGGCGTGGTTTTAATATAGCCTACTTCGTCCATATGTATCCAGTCTTTGAAAATATCCGTATTGGGATGATGACCTATTGCTACAAAAAAGCCGGTTACATCCAAATCCGTTTCCTGATTGGTTTTATTGTTGAGCACTTTAACCCCGGTAACATTCAAACCATCGCCTAAAATCTCCCTGGTTTCTGTATCATATAACAATTCAATGTTAGGCGTATTTAAAACCCGGTTGACCATCGCTTTCGAGGCGCGAAATTCATCCCGCCTGACCAGCATATAAACCTTGCGGCAAAGTTTAGCCAGGTAAGTCGCTTCCTCGGCAGCAGTATCACCCGCACCCACAATAGCTACATCCTGTCCCTTGAAGAAAAACCCGTCGCAAACCGCGCAGGCTGAAACGCCAAAACCATTGTATTTTTGTTCCGATTCCAGCCCAAGCCATTTGGCCGAAGCGCCGGTGGAAATAATTACCGAATCCGCAGTGATCATCTTGTTCTCATCTACTACCACCTTATGCGGCAAGCTGGAAAAATCAACAGAAGTGATATAGCCAAAGCGAATATCAGTCCCCAACCGTTCTGCCTGTTTGCGGAAATTCTCCATCATCTCGGGTCCTTGGATACCATCAGGGTAGCCGGGGTAATTTTCAACCTCGGTGGTTTGTGTAAGCTGTCCGCCTGCTATAATACCAGTATATAGTATTGGTTTTAAATCTGCTCGCGCAGCATATATCGCGGCAGTATAGCCTGCCGGGCCCGATCCGATGATCAGGCATTTTACGTGTTCTGTATCTGGTGACATTATTAAGAGATTAAAGGTTGATAGAAAAGTCTAAATCCTCAGGAGGCAAGCATTTTTGATTGTTGCAGGTCATGTATTCCAGTTTGCCGTGCAACACCCCTTTTCCTGATTTTAGCCGGATCTTTTGCTGAAAGATTACTGAGTTTTCAAAATACGATACATTCATATTGAATGCACTTTCAAATTTGGTGTGCGGCTGTGGTTGGCTGGCTTTGCCGATCAGCGAATAAGCTGCATCCGGTAAAAAAGTAAAGGCCGTTTTTATAGGGCCACCATCCTGTTGATCCAGTGAGTAAATATGCCAGCTGTTTTGTATGTCCGCTTTTAAAAATATAACGGCCTGATCTTTACTTTCTTTTTTTATGGCGAAAGACCATTTTACAGGTTTTTCAATCTGACTGAAGGCGTTCGTTCCTATCAGAACCGCCATTATAACAAACAGTATTTTTTTCATCTTTTATGTTTTTTGAATTTGATATATGGGCTATTATTTATCCGGCTGAAAATCCAGCGATATGGAATTCATGCAATACCTTTTATAAGTTGGTGCCGGGCCATCGTCGAAAATATGCCCTAAGTGTGAACCACAGCGGGCGCAGATCACTTCTGTACGATCCATGCCAAATGAATGATCTTCACGGTAGATCACGCTATTTTGTCTGGTTGGCGCAAAAAAGCTCGGCCATCCGCAGGTGCTCGAAAATTTAGCATCAGATTTAAAAAGTTCATTGCCGCAGACAGCACAGTAGTAGGTGCCCTTAGCGCTTTTATTCCAGTACTGGCCGGTAAATGGCTTTTCAGTAGCCTCCTCGCGCGCTGTTGCGTATAATGCAGGCGACAAGATCTTTTTCCATTCTGCATCTGATACATTCAGTTTTTTAATGTCCGTATTGGAATAATAAGGATTATTGGCATGTCCATTGGCGGACTTTAATTGTTGTGCAAAAACACCGGTTATAGTGATAAGCATCAGGGCTGATATAATGATAATTGATTTCATGGTCTTATTTATTTGAGGTTTTTAGTTTATCAGCAAATGCTTTTCTGAATTTATCCAGTTCAGGCTGTATCACCAGTTTGCAATAGGGCACATCGCCGTTCTTACTGAAATAGTTTTGGTGGTAGCCTTCGGCTTTATAAAATACAGTAAATGGTACTACCTGGGTCACCACCGGTTTAGGATAAGCTTTTTCTTCATTGATCTTTTTTATATAATATTCCGCTTTTTGTTTTTGGCTGGCATTATGGTAAAAAACGGCCGAGCGGTATTGCGTGCCTACATCATTACCCTGCCTGTTTAACTGCGTAGGGTCATGGTCGGTAAAGAAAACCTGTAACAACTCATCAAAGCTGATCTGTTTGGGATCAAACACAATATTACAGGCTTCGGCATGCCCGGTTGTTCCTGTACAAACCTGTTCGTAGGTCGGGTTAACGGTATGGCCGCCTGCAAAGCCTGAAGTTACTTTAACGACGCCGCGCAGTTCCTTGAATTTGGCTTCTGCGCACCAGAAGCAACCTGTAGCCAGGGTAGCAGTGTCTAAGTGTGTGCCTTTTAAGTTGGGCTGATTCTTTTCTTTAATGGAATGGGCAAAAGCAGTACCCGCAGTTGCCATGGTAAACAATATATAACAAATGATCTTTTTCATGTCTATTGTATTTAAATGGGTTGATGATTAATGAATAGTTTTATTAAGAAATGCTTCCAGGTCGGCTCCTCTGATATTTTTAGCGATGATATTTCCTTGCGGATCAATAATGAAATTTGAGGGGATAGCCTGGATCTGGTACAATTGCTCCGCCTGACCTTCAAAACTTTTCAGATCGGATGTTTGCGTCCATTCCAGGTGGTCATCATTAACGGCTTTTTGCCAGGCAGCTTTATCCTTATCAAGTGACACGCCTAAAACGCTGAACCCTTTGGCATGAAACTTTTGATACTGCTTCAATACATTCGGGTTTTCCTGGCGGCATGGCACGCACCATGAAGCCCAGAAATCAACCATTACGACTTTGCCTTTATAATCAGATAATTTCACCTGTTTGCCGTCGATACTGGTAATGGTAAAATCAGGTGCATGGTGGCCGATTGATAGTGGTTTTGCTTTGTCCATAACTTTGATGAAGCTTTGTACCGCCGGGTTTTTGGATAATTCGGCGTTACCTTTAATGTCATCTGCATAAGCAATCAACTGTTGCTCGTATTGCACAGGATCCAATGTTGTTGAAGCAAATAAAGCTGCAAGCGAACTTTTGTTTTCGTCAATAAATTTCAAAACAGCGCCGCTGTAATCTACCTGATTTTTTTGAAAAACAGGCAGGTAAATCTTTAGCAAAGAATCTGCTTGCTGACCAGTCTTTTGCGATTTCTCCTGAAATTCGGCAACTATTTTATTATTCCTGTCGGTGTAAGCTTTGCTGAAATCATCAAAAGCCTTGATTTTTTCAGACACGTCTGAGCCGCTTACTGTATAAGCATGATGACTATCAGCCAGGTCTGTGTTCAGTTCAATTGCATCGCCATTTTGTGCAGCCAGTTCAAACTGAAGCGTATCAGCCTTTACCTTATACAAATTCACAAATGCCGACCCGCGTTTAAATTTAAAACTGCCATCATGAGCCAGGTTTGCTGAATCAACCACGGTGTATTGCGCCGCGCTGTCGGCTTGTAACAAGTAGACTTTTTTAGTTTTCGCTGGATTTTTTATCGTTCCGGAAATGGTGAATGCTGTATTATCCTTGCAGGAAAACAGGAAGGCACTTACCATTAATGCGCCGGATATAATTGCTTTATTTTTCATGATTTTCAATGTTATTATTTAAAAAGATTAAGGCCTGATTGCAGGTATTTAGCGAAACTGGCGATATTATAATCAGCACCTTCAGGTGTTACCAGTACCGTTTCTGTTACCGGGTTTAGCAGTACATAATAGGGTTGCGAGTTGGTATTAAACCGTGTAGCCTGGATGTCGCTGTTCAAGGCACCGATATTGGTGATCTTCCGATGGCTAAAACTGCTTACATATTGCTCGTTTTCAGGCAGTTCTGTTTTATCATCCACATAAAGCTGGATCAACACGTAGCTGCCTTTTAACAATGGCAATATCATTTTATCCGGCCAAACAGTTGCTTCCATTTTACGGCAGTTGACGCATGCATGGCCTGTAAAATCGATAATCACAGGTTTATGCACTTTCTGCGCATATGAGATGCCTTCCTTGTAATCAAAAAATGGATTCAGGTTCAGCGGCTTATCAAACAGGTTTGCATATTTATGCGGAGCCTGGTCAGCAGATGCTGAGCTTACAGTGTTGCTGCTGCCGGATAACGTTGGAGTGTACAAATCAAAATCCTGGCTGGCTTGCGGTGGCAGAAAAGCCGCTATGGATTTTAACGGCGCGCCCCATAAGCCCGGTACCATGTAAACCGAAAAGGAAAGCACGATAATAGCCAGGAATAATCTTGGGACGGAAACATAGGCTACATCAGAATCATGTCCGAATTTTAATTTACCTAATAAATAGAAGCCTGTTAATGCGGCGATCACGATCCACAATACCAGGAACACTTCCCTGTCGAATAAGTGCCAGTGATAGGTTAAATCCACATTGCTCAGGAATTTTAACGAAAGCGCCAGTTCCAAAAACCCCAAAAATACTTTAACACTGTTTAACCAACCACCAGATTTAGGCAGGTTATTTAGCCAGGAAGGAAAAAGGGCGAACAATACAAAAGGAAACGACAACGCGATAGAGAACCCCAGCATACCAACAGCCGGGCCCAAACGCGCGCCGGAGGTTGCTGCTTGTACCAGTAGGGTGCCAATGATCGGGCCAGTACAGCTAAATGAAACTAATGCCAATGCAGCTGCCATAAAGAATATACCGGCAAAGCCTTTTCGTTCTGTATTCTCTTCTGCTTTATTCGCCCACCTATTAGGTAAGGTGATCTCGAAAGCGCCAAAGAAGGAAGCAGCGAATGCTACCAATAGCAGGAAGAAAACAAAGTTGAAGATGCCGTTAGTCGATAAGGCATTTAATGCATCTGCGCCGAAAATAACGGTGATGAGCATACCCAACCCTACATAGATCAGGATTATGGATAGGCCATAAACGGCTGCATCCAAGATTCCCTTTTTAGGATTGGTATGGCGTTTAGTAAAAAAGCCCACGGTAAGTGGCAGCATCGGGAAAATGCATGGGAGCAATAAGGCAGCCAGGCCGCCGATAAACCCGGCTATAAATATCGTCCATAAACTTAATGGTGCTTTAGCAGGAATCGTAAGCGATATTTTAGCGGGTGCTTGTTTAACAACTGGTGATTTTACCATAGCGCTTGCCGAAGCAATAACTGGCGTATCAGCAGCTATAGGGGTAAATTGTACACCGGCAGTACTTGCGGTATCAGCTTTTGCAGAAGGGCTTGCATAGGTTGATACCGAAAGCAAGCAAAACAATACCAGTAATACGGGCAGTTTTTTCAGGTGGGTTTTTATGTATTTTTTCATGAGCTTTTTTGAAAACTTTATGTCTCCAAAATTCGCTCATTCACCCCTTACAAGTTATCACAGAAGTATAACGTATCCTCCGTTTATAGTACTTTTTTAATTGGAATTTTATAACTATCTATTTTGATAATGAAGCAATTGACCTTGTCATTCAGGATACGTGCTTCAAAACCGAAACTGTGCAACTGCAGTATCCGTTTAACCAGCGCCAGGCCTAATCCCGCCTGTTTAGGTCTTTTGATCGTGTCTTCCCCGGTATCGTTATTGACCCAATTCAGCAATTCAGATAATAACAAATTTCCGCTGTTTTCCAGCCGCATGAGTAAATGATCGGCTTCACGGGATAACGTTATCTTAATGTAACCCTTCTCGCTGGTATATTTAAGTGCGTTCTCCAGCAGGTTTTGTACCACCCGTTCCATCATGCTGATATCGGCATCGATCAGCGTACTATCCTCACAATTTTCGCAGTTGATTTTTATGTTTTTTGCTTTTGCCTGTAATTCCGCGCCCCTGATGGTTTCCTGCAATATTTCAGAAAACACGAAAGGTTCCTTTTGAGGCGTGAAGTTTACCGATTCCATCCTGGAAAGTTCAAAAAGCTGCAATACCAGCTTTTCTACCTGCATGATCTTATTGAGGATCATATCCAGATGGCTTTCCTGTTCCTTTCGGCTGGCCGTAGTTTCCATCAATAAGGTTTCGGTATAACCTCTTGCCACAGCCAATGGTGTCCGCAGGTCATGAGAAATATTAGCCAGGAAATTTTTGCGTTCGTCTTCCAGCATCTTTAAACGGGTGAAATTGTTGTCAAGCATTGCCACCATTTTATTAAAGGCATCCGCAATCGGAAAAAACTCATCCTTCTCTCCAATGTCGAAACGCACATTCAAATTCCCATCCTTAAATTGATCCAATACATGGATGACATGGTTAAAGCGTTTTTGCAGTCGTGAGGTGTATAATAAACTAAATATAACCGTAGCCAGGATAATGATAAAGAAAACCTTGGTTGCCCAACCGCCCACTTCTGATTTAAAAACAAACTCAGCAACATTCCGGTACTCCTTGCTGACGAGTATTACATAGATATAACCGATTTTTTGATCACCTATCATCACCGGCGCGGCAGAAAATATTTTGGGCGTTTCCGGATCCCTGGGATCTGTATTTTTGATCAGGTGCAAACGGTCGCTTAAATAAGCTTCGATTTGAGCAACAGGTACTTTCCGTTCTTTGATCAGCGAATCCGGGGCGTAATAATATTTTACGTTCCCCATCGTATCTAAAAAATAGACTTCTGTATTGGGGCTGATGATCATCGTGCTGTTAAAAACCGAATCGGCTTTTTTGTGATCAATACCTGCGCTGGAAAACGGAGCAGACAATGTGGCGATATGCTGGGCGATGTCTTTATTGAGTAACTGCGTACTGCCTTGGTAATAATCACTGGTCGCGGTATAGGTCACATATACAAACAATACGCCCAACACTGCGATGATCAGGAATACGAAGATCCCGATGCGCGAGAAGATACCTGTTCGTCTTATTTTCATCCTATGAATCTATAGCCGATACCCCAGCTGGTTAATATATATTCGGGTTCATCCAAGTTGGCTTCTATCTTAATCCTTAACCGGTTGATATGAGCAGTAACTGTATGTTCATATCCTGAAAAAGTATATCCCCATACCTGTTCGAGTAATTCCTGGCGTGTAAAGGCCTTGCCGGGATTCGAGGCAAGCAATACCAGCAGGTCAAACTCTTTCGGAGTTAGTTCCAGACGGGTGCCTTTCAATGATGCCTTTCTTAAATTCTGATCGATAGCCAGGTCTTTGACGAGAATCTCCTTCTCCTGTTCCGGCATATGCTGAGGCACTTGCTCAAAACGCCTGATGAGCGCCTTTGACCGGGCCATCAGTTCCCTGATCCCAAACGGTTTGGTCACATAATCATCCGCACCCAGTTCCAGGGCGAGTACTTTATCAATTTCTTCGGATTTGGAGGTGAGCATTAAAATAGCGCTGGAAACTTTATGGTCCCTGATGCCTTTACAAACCTCCATGCCATCCATGTCTGGCAAGGTCAAGTCCAGTATGACCAGATCGAAATTGCCGTCCAATGCTTTTTCCAAACCATCACTGCCGCTGGCCGTCGCAGTTAACGCATAATTGGGTTCTTTATAATGCAGCTGTAATAATTTGGTGATCTCGGGGTCATCCTCGACCAATAATATATTTTTCATCTGATAAAATATCCACTAAGGTAATAAATGATACTAACGAATCGGAGGATCAGCTATTTCCTTTTGCTTGCCAACCATTGATCCACCGAATACAAGCCCGGCCCGTATAACATCAAGGCGATAAGGGCTGCGATATACAATAGGTTGATCTCATATCCAGGTGGCCCGAATAACGGTCCGCCTGCTGTCAGGCCGATGGTTTTTACAGAGCTATAGCCAAATTTGAATTGCACGGTAATTATGGCTACCAGCATCGTGGCAATCAGCGGTATGGCCACGATAACGGTCAGCGCGCCAATAAAAATGGCAAAACCTCCTAATAGCTCAACATAAGGTACTATGTATGACGTTATGTGCGGAAGCGGCACTCCGGTCTGAATCAACAATTTCTCAAACCCTGCTGTACCCGCGCTTAATTTTGCCCAGCCATGAGCCATAAACCCAAAGCCAACTACTAATCGTAAGATTAAAGAAGCCCATTTTTCAGTTGATTTCATAAGAATTGTATTTGTTATTAGTTTTTAAGCCTCCGGTTCATCCCGGCAATATTTAAAGCAAGTTAATGACCAGATGGCCGATTAGTCGTATGGCGAAGCCAACCCTTACAATCTTTTTCAAAAAAATTTTCCGTTGATAGCACATCATAATTGAATCGTCATCAGAAAGTCACTTCCGTTTATAGAAGAATTTTTATTGTA
Source organism: Bacteroidota bacterium (assembly GCA_026224775.1). Taxonomy (GTDB): domain Bacteria; phylum Bacteroidota; class Bacteroidia; order Sphingobacteriales; family Sphingobacteriaceae; genus Mucilaginibacter. Next base: position 62,722 of record JAMFRP010000011.1, on the reverse strand, counting down.
AGAAATATCCCGATAGGACGACAAACAAGCAAAATATATAAACTTATGAACTACAACAATCTATTGAAAACAGGAATGATGCTTTTGTTGCCGCTTGCTTTTACAGCGTGCAAAAAAGACAATAATGCTACGGGCGCAGCTAATCAGCAAACGACGATCACGGTTGAGAATGTATTGAAATCTGAACCGCTGGTTGAATCAGGCACTTTCCAGGGAACAGGATCGCCTGCCTTGATTCAACCTGGCCAATCTACTACAATTACTTTCTCCGCGGCAAAAGGCGAAGCTTTAAGTTTTGCAACGATGTACGGCGCATCAAACGACCTGTTTTTTGCCCCTTCAAATCCGGGCATACAGGTATATGATGCCAATGGTAACCCGATTGAAGGTGATGTATCTGCCCAAGTAAAATTATGGGATAATGGCACGCGGATAAATCAGAAACCAGGCACTACGGTCAGCCATCCGGGCACTGCCGAAACCAAAAACATTAGCGAAGTAGTAGGAACAGATGCCCAGGGCAACACCTATCTGGCCGCTTCTAAATTGGTTACGGCCACATTGAAATATAACGGTAATTCCGTATTTACACTTACCCTGCAAAATACGTCAGAAGGTACCGCGAATGAAACACCTTTAAGCCCGGGTGTTTGGTCCGTTTCTTACATCGTAGGCGGGACCTTACAAGCTCCAAACCCGTTGTATGTTAGTGGCCAGCCAACAGCGAATGGTTTGACTAACATTGCCGAGGCTGGTGATAACACGGCTTTAAGTGCTTACGTTAAATCGATAACCGGGATATTTACCCCGTTATCACCGATCCTCGTTGTGGTTTATAACGGCATCGATAATCCGATCTACAAAAATGGCGAGCTTGACCGCGGCCAGGGCTTAAAAGCGATTGCCCAGCAAGGTAATGCCGATACTTTAGCAGCTTACCTGAAAGGTAAACCCGGTATTAAAGCGGTATATGTTTTACCGGCACCAACTACTACCGTTTTATTACCCCAAATTGGCGGGCAACCCGGTGGCATTGTATCCCAGCAATTAACCGTAAGTAAGGGTGACAGGCTGGCTATTGCTACCATGTACGGATTTTCTAACGACTGGTTTTTTGCCTCAACCGATAACGGTGTAGATCCCACACAGAAAGGTGATATTTCGTCTTCGATTGCGTTGTTTGACGATGGCACAGCGGTTAACCAGTTCCCCGGTGCAGGCGTTACCCAGTTTAACCTTGCTGGTACACCGTTGAAAATAAGCCAGCCAATCTCAGCTGTGCCAAACCCAAATCCGTTTACCACCCTGCCGGCCATTTCCGGGATCATTAAAGTAACTCTTCAATAATAAATAGCTTATCCCACGGGACTGAACAAGTTCAAGCCCGTGGATTTATTCAATTTTTAATATATAACCACATGAAAAAATTCACTGTTCCAACGAAAGAAGAAGTTTCGGAAACTAATCAACACATATTTGACAACCTTCAGAAAAACATGGGCATGGTTCCCAATCTGTACGCTTACTTCGGAAAAAATGAAACGGCCCTGTCCGACTACCTGGCTCTTCAGATGCGCAAAAATACCCTTACCGCCAAAGAGCGTGAAGTGATCAATCTGGTGGTAAGTCAGGTCAATAATTGCAAGTATTGTTTGGCCGCACATACGGTGGTTGGCAAAATGAATGGCTTTACCGACGAGCAGGTTCTGGAAATACGGAAGGCCGCCATCAGCTTTGATAGTAAACTGGCAATGCTGGCAGAATTTGTAAAAGAAACCACTGCAACCCATGGTGAGCCTTCTGCTGACGCGGTTGAAGCATTATTTGAAGCCGGCTATACGGAGGCTAACCTGATCGATATCCTGGTCGTGATCGGCGACAAGATCATCAGCAATTATTTGCATAAAATTACCCAGCTGCCGGTAGATTTTCCTACTGCACCGGAACTCTAAAGGGTTTAGCATTATAAAAAAAGAGCTTCGGCTAATGACCGAAGCTCTTTTTTACTTAACCGCCAGTAAGTCTACCTGTTCTATAATAGGATCCTTTGCCAGCAGTTCCGGTGCTTTAGCCATCAGCGCGGCTGCGATCTGTCCGCCTAAATGTGCCTTTCTTCCTTCTTCGGTTTCGAAAGTGTCGAAGATACCAAACGTAGACGGACCAATTTGCAAAGCATACCAGCTAACTGTTTGTGTTTCCTGTTGCGCAAGCGGCAAGGCGCTTTTAATGAAGTCGGCGACTTCCTGTTCTTTTCCGGGTTTGGCCTCTAAACGAGCCAATAAAGCGAATTTTACCATAATACGTTGTTTGAAATTTAGTTTACGAATAGGTTAATACTAAAGAAAAATGATAATTCCACCTACCGGAGATAATCATTCCCAGTCAGTTCGTCGTAAGATAAACGATATCCTTACAAAAAATATTTTGTTTTTTTAGAAATAGTTAGAAGAGGTTAGGGCACTTGAGTAATACCTCAAAATAGCTAAAAATCTTTGTAAGGTTTTGTACGGTTGCCCGACTAAACCATAAATCAATAACTAGAAAATGAAAACAACGAATTTAAAAATGATCTGCGCAGCAGCAGCGGTAGCGCTTTTCTTATCTGTAAATGTTCAGGCACAAGACAAAATGGCAACGGACACAAGCAAAAAAATGTCCAAGATGGACCATAAGAAAATGTCTAAAAAGAAAATGAGTAAAATGTCCAACGACAAAATGAAAAAAGATTCCACCAAAATGTAAGGCGGATGACAGCGGGCTGTGATGGCCCGCTGTTTTAGTCCATTAATGAAAAACGCTAATGAAAAGAAAACTAATCCAATGCCTGCTTTGCGCCCTGTTGCCCGCAGCGCTTATACACAGCGTTAGCAAAGCCAACACTTTGCGTAACCAGATATCCGATACCACTATGACAAAAAATGCTATCCCTGCCGAACCAACTGGTATCAGCCCCTTACTGATCGGCGAATCCATTCCGGCGGTTGTGGTTCCAGATGCCGGTGGGAAATCTTATGACTTGAATGCCAAAATAAGCGAAAAGCCGACCATCCTGGTTTTCTATCGTGGTGGTTGGTGCCCTTTCTGCAATAAAGAATTGGCAGGACTGCAGGCTGTCCAGGGTGACCTGGTTAAAATGGGTTACCAGTTAATCGCTATTAGCACTGACAGCCCGGATAACCTCACCAAGAGCATCGGAAAACATCAGTTAACCTATACGCTCTTATCGGATGCTAACCTGACCGTTTCCAAAGAATTCGGCATCGCTTTCAAAGCGCCTGCCGCTTATAGCAGTATATTAGTGGCAGGGTCTGATGGAAAAAATGTCGATAAATTGCTGCCTGTACCATCTGTATTCATCCTTGATCAAAAGGGCATTATCCAGTTTGAGTACATTAATCCTGATTTTAAGCAGCGTATCGGTTCGGATCTTTTACAATCGGTAGCTGCGGCACTGGTCAAAGAAAATGCAGCAAAAGCTAATGAGAAATAAGATCAGTAAACATGCCTCGTTGCAGCGGCTATTCAGCTGCCTGATGGTTATCGGGTGTTGCCTACTGGTTGGGAGAAGCACCCTCGCACAAAACAATCGAATAGCCAAAGAAAAGATCAGTTTCACAGATCAGAAATGGACTAAAGTGCTTCAAATGGCCAGACAAAAAAAACAGGTCGTCTTTGTTGATGCTTATGCAGCCTGGTGCGGCCCTTGCAAGGATCTTAAAGCGCAAACATTTACCAACGCAGGAGTCGCTGCTTACTTCAATGCGCATTTTATCAATGTTTCTATGGATATGGAAAAGGGTGACGGTGTGGGATTTGCCGATCAATTTGCGGTGGATAGCTATCCGACACTGCTTTTCATAGATAGCAACGGCCAGATCCTGAAAAAGTCAGAGGGCTTTTTAGATGCCGCGCAACTGCTGGCATTAGCTAACCAGGTAACATTGGATAATAGCGTGTCCAATAAATAGCGAAAAAACGTTTTATTTTGTAAGGATTTGTTTAGATGTCCGACTAACAGGCAAAGCTTACAATTTCACAACGAGGCATTATGGGAACCGAACTAACAATGGCTGGGGAAACACTACACATAAATAAGGGCAATTTACAGCCACATTTATGGGTAGATCTGCATGCTGATTATTTGTATGCCTATGCACTAAGGCGATTGAATGACGACGAGCTGGCAAGAGATCTTGTTCAGGAAACCTTTTTATCCGCTTTGGAAAAAACAAGCTCCTTTAAAGGGAATAGTACAGAACGTACCTGGTTAACGGCAATCATTAAATATAAAGTGATCGATGTTTACCGGAAAAAAAACAGACTAATGAGCCGGAATGCTGCAGATGTTAAGGAGCAGGATATGGAGTTTTTTGATCCGGATCTGAACAATTGGAAAAAAGAACACTGGCCGGCACCTTTCGGCATAGAGGAACAAGACCCGCTGCATCATAAAGAGTTTAATATTATACTTCAAAAATGCATGGCAAAACTTCCTCCGCTATGGCTTTCCGTATTTACAATGAAACACTTGGATGAAACCGTTACGGTGACCATCTGTAAAGAACTGAAGATTACATCCGCTAACTTTTGGGTGATCATTCACCGGGCAAAGGTAAACTTGAGATCTTGCATGCAAAAAAACTGGATCTAAGCAAATGAAAAAGGAATTAAAAACAGACCTGGAAAAAATTGCCTACAACTGTAGACAGGCGACCTATCTGATAGAAAAAAAACAGGGCGAGGAACTCTCTGACAGAGAAAAGTTGGAATTGAAAATTCATTTGGCGGGTTGTTATATCTGCCGCGTTTATGAGCAGCAAAGCCTGTTAATAAGCGATATGGTGCGTAACCTTTTAAAAACAGACCCTACAATTGAGATTAAGCTGGATGATGACTATAAAAGAACCCTAAAAAAAACATTAGCTGATAAAATCAATAATCAACGGTGATTCTGACGGGACTTTTTTACGATGACTATCACCTGATAATATTCTTTAACCAAGTCGTTTTTAAGGGCTGAAAATGGACTATTTTTAAGGTAAACCGAAGCTGGTTTCGTATCTTTAACAATGATAAATCCCCCCTCGGAGGAAACTCCTGAATTTAAGGAAGCTTTACGTTTTTGGTTTAAATTAGGTTGGATAAGCTTCGGCGGAACAGCTGGTCATATTGCGCTGATGCATGATTTCTTAGTCGACAAAAAACAGTGGATCAGCAATAGTCGTTTTTTTCATGCGCTTAGTCTCTGCATGCTTTTACCGGGTCCTGAAGCCCAGCAGTTAGCCATCTATACCGGCAAGGCTTTGCACGGGACAAAGGGAGGTATAGCTGCTGGAGTTTTGTTTGTGTTGCCATCTATGTTTATCCTCCTGATCCTAAGTAGTATTTACGTGTCATTCGGAAACTTACCCTGGATCTATTCATTATTTAATGGCCTGAAGCCGGCAGTAATCGCACTGATAATTGTCGCACTTTACCGCGTGGCTAAAAAATCATTACAAAGTTCACTGCATTATTTGGTTGCTGGTATAGCCTTCATCTGCATTTTTATTTTCAATATTTCACTTTTGCTGATCATTAGCGCAACTATTGTTATAGCCGTTATGATACATTATTTCCGGCCACAATTATTACTGGGAAATAGACTGGCTAAAGAACAGGAACTTGCCGATGAACAGCGTTATTATATTAATAAAGCTTCCGCAACCCGGTCGGAAAGCTTTAGTTGGAAAAATACGCTTATTCAACTTAGTGTCTTTCTCTTGCTATGGTTATTGCCATTTGTTTGCTGCTTGTTTTTTTTACCGGTCAGCTCGTTCTGGCAAAAACTCATTCTTTTTTTTACACAAACCGCATTCTTTACCGTGGGCGGGTCTTATACAGTTTTACCCTATGTGGCGCAGTTTGCGGTAGGAAAGTTTGCCTGGTTATCTAAAATGCAAATGGTGGACGGTTTTGCATTGGCCGAAACAACGCCGGGACCATTAATCATAGTGGTTGGATTCGTAGGTTTCATGGCGGGTTACAATCATTTTCACGCCTCGTTACTCATGGGCATTTTAGCTTTGTTGCTCACGGTGTATTATACTTTTCTGCCGTGTTTTTTATACATTTTTGCCGGCGGCCCTTTGATCGAGAAATCACACGGGAATGAGACCGTCAGCGCCGTTCTGAAACTGGTTACTGCTGCCGTAGTAGGGGTTATTCTTAACTTAACCATCTATCTTGGAAAAGATGTTATTTTTCCGGGCGGAGTCCTGTTGTCGCATCTTAACCTTGTTTCATTAATGTGGGTGCTAATTTCCCTGATACTTTTAATAAAGTTTAACCTGAATATTATTTACCTAATCCTATTGAGTCTTGTGCTTGGTTTTGTGCGATTCATAACGGGTGTTTAACAACGGTTGAAGAGCTAAAAGGCCAGGAAGTCGACTCTCGACTTCTTTCCAGAAATGCGCTGATGTCGGCGGCGAACGTGTAAGCTGTTTTCGCGCCAGGACTTGTTATAGATTTCTGGTAAACCTTGATGGTAATGTAAAGCTGTTTGAGAAGTGCGTGTCTTTCACCTCATAAATCTTTGTGAGCTGTTTTGCAACTCATTGTGCATAATGTCTATGTAAGTCGTCTTGCTGCCTTTAGCCACCTGTTCTGTGTTCGATATTTAAGGAAATAGTGGGTCAGAGGTCACTTTGGTCTGCATACAAAGCGGTTGTAAAAAGCCCGATCATTAGACTAGCCTATTAAGATTTAGGCGTGTTATAAATGAGTTTCCAGTAGTTGCCTTCGATACCTCGTGTTTCCTTTAACCGGGTAAAGGCTTGTATTGAATATGGTTATTCAATAGTTTTTTTAGCATCTTTTTTGAGCGGACAGCCCTGCTTATGCCATCTCGCTGGGTTTGGACACTATCCGAATTGCTGGAACGTTTTCTTTTCGTGGTTTTGTGTTTAATTGCTGATGTAGCAGACAGAACCTTTCTTTTATTCGTTGTCTCATGATTTTTCAATTGGTATGCAAAAATAAGCAATGACAGCATAATATTGAATGACTGTTGACTTGCATACCGGTAAAGCCGGTTCACCTCCACTTTGCGCGCTTCGCGCACGTCACTGCGGTTCACCCGCTTTACCGGCAGAGGGCTACAGCCGCCGTTTTGGTTACGCTTCGCCATCGCAGGCGGCTGAGGCCGTCCCTGCGATGACCAAAACCACGGCAGTTGCCTTTATTGGCTTATTAATGACGACTTCAATACTGGTGAGCATGTTCAATCAGGCAATGCTATAAAGCGCTGTCTTCTGGTTAGCACACTTTTTCGCTAAAAATAAGTTTTTACCACAAAGGTAGCGCGCTATACAGGTGCCAGTCAAGGGTATATATAAACTTAATTTTTAGCTTATGGAAAAGTTTGCATTAACCCTTCAGTCCAAAAAAGCCATTGACGAGCACATGGCCAGTAACCACCTGATGCGCTTCGACCGGGAGATTATGGCTGAAATTGTTTCAGTTATTGAAAAAGGTGACACGAAATCTTTAGCCTGGTTCGCAGGTTTTGGTGATAGTTTCCGACAGATCCTAATGAATATAAATGAACACCGCAGGGCACTAGAGTTCGGATTTACGGAAATTGCTTTCAATCAATACGGCTGGTATACAGCACCGAAATTTTTAGACCGTGAGAATATTAAACTGGAGCAAAGCGAAATTCGTATCGGGCGTGAGCCGAATGGCATTTGGACTTATGCTTTAAGCTGTAATTACGGTACTGCCGGCAGTAGCGGGCCGCTTTGTGTTTTCTGTAAAAAATATCCAAACTACGATGTCGCGTTGACTACTGCGCTGGCTGAAATGAAGAGCCAGATGACAAAATATTTAGGTAATTCAGACACCACCAATTACAAGCAGGATGTATTGCAGAAAACATTGAAAGCGATAGCTGCTTATGAAGTTAGCCTTGTACAGCTGACTTTATTTTAACAAAGGATATTAACCAAATTTATTGACGCTAGTCAAACGATTATCGTCTTTATTTGGCATTGCCTTTAACCCCGGTTAAGGAAACCCGTGATTGTTTCATGTTAGACGGTTAGCTTTGCCATAGAGATGTCCTATTTTGCGCGCCAGCTATGATAATTTTATGAATAGCTTATTTTCGTTTAAAAATAACGCTGATGGCCTACCATTATACGACAAAACTTATAGACACGGCCCTGACTTACCCGGATTACCGGAGGGTGATTATGGCAACGCTGGCCTCTTCGCCCGCCGATGCGACGGCTGAAAAAATGAGACCTTACCTAAAGAGTAACTCGGCTTTGATGGACGACTATGATGAAAACTACCGGATAACTCCAGCGCTGTTGGATGCGGTAAATACGGGTCCGGCCACTACCTGGTTGGTCATTACCGAGGGCTGGTGCGGCGATGCCGCTTTTAATGTGCCGCTATTTCATGTCCTGGAAAAACTGGTGCCGGAAAAGGTTAAGCTGCGTTTGGTGCTGCGTGACAGCAATCCTGAAATCATGGATGCCCATCTGACCGATGGCGGCCGTTCGATACCTAAGCTGATCGCTTTAAGTGATGACCTCAAACCGCTTGGTTTTTGGGGGCCGCGCCCGGCGGGTTTACAGCAGTTGATGAAGCAATGGAAGGACGACGGGATGGAGCTCCGGGAACTGATCCCCAAAGTTCATGGCTGGTATGACGCGGATAAAACCCGTACGCTACAGCAGGAACTGGCCCGGATGGTGAAACGTTATTCCTGAATTTCGGGAAAGGGAAAGGAAAAAAATCATTAAGTTAATTGTATAAATTTGTCTATCTCAAATCAGAAAGGCATTGATAATTTATAATCTTCCCGACGATTTCAATTCAGTAGAAGAGCAGGGAAAACCGGTAATCATACGTTCTTACCAATCACCGACCCGTTCGGCAAACAACAAAAGCATCATTCATCAGAATATGGTGGATATCATCATCGCGGGAAAAAAGACAATTATCGATGCTTACAATATCACCGCGCTCGACGCCGGCGAAATCATGATCCTTGCTAAAGGCAGTTCGCTCGTCTCCCAGGCGTTACCGGAACAAGGCCTTTTCCATAACCTGGCGATCTATTTTACCAATGAAGTGTTGGCTGACTTCCGCATTAAATATGAGCGTGACGGCAACTCAAAAATGCATCCCAAACAACCCTTTATTACTTACCGGCAAGATGTATTTATCAGCAATTATATAAATTCCGTTTTGCTGTTATTAAAATCACCGTCGAAATTCTCAGACCAACTTAAACTGCTCAAACTGGAAGAATTGTTGTTATATCTGCTTCAAACCAACCCTGAGAAACTACAGTCGTTATCGATGATCGCAAAGGATAACGAGGATATGAGGTTCCGTAAAGCAGCCGAAAGTCATATCACGACCCCGATCTCCGTAGATGAGTTAGCCTTTTTGTGCAATACCAGCCTATCAACGTTCAAACGTAAATTTTTTAACAGCTATGGTACGTCTCCGCAGCGATGGTTGACCCGGCAAAAAATGCAGCTTGCGGCCAACTTGCTGAAACAGCCGCAGGAGCGGCCGGGCTCTGTCTACGCACAAGTGGGCTATGCCAATCAGTCCAATTTTATCCTTGCCTTTAAAAAAGAATATGGCATGACACCGACTGCGTACCAACTGGCAAATTTGAGCTGATGAGTAGATAGTTTGAACGTTTTGAATTAAGCGACCTGTTATATACCGGGTACCTTTGACCTATTATTTATCAAAATTCAATAGCCATGTCAAAGCAAGTTAAATTACCCGCAGTTATCGAAACCTTTATCAAAGCGTCAAATGATCATGACAGCAAAGCGTATATAGCTACCTTTTCGGAAGATGCCTTAGTCAACGATTTTGCCCGGAATTTTTGGGGTAAAGAAAAGATCAGGGATTGGGCTGATCAGGAAATTATCGCGCCAAAAGTCACTTTTAAGGCAGACGAGATCATTGAACATTACGGCGATTTTTTAATAACCGCCCTTACCGACGGAAATTACGATAAATCCAAAGCCCCAGACCCGACCTACCTGGATTACTTTTTTACCGTAAAGAATGATCAGATCGTTAAAATGATCGTGATCAAAAACACTGAAAAGAGTGCAAAAGTTATTTAGCTGTTGGCAGCCATGCTATTTATTTTGCCGCTTACTTATGCAGGCTTTTCATTTTTTCACTCAATTCCGTTAATCCTGCCTTTTTCAGGCATTCCTCTGCAAAGCCTTTGAGTTCATTCAGATCTTCTACAGGTACCAGCGCTAATAATTCCTGTGCATAGTTTTCATCCTTGCTCAATCCGTTTTCCACTACGCTGCTCAACAGTAAGATTGCTTTTCGGTTAACCTTGACATCGACTTTCACCGCCTCGTTCATCCCTGGGCTACATAACAAAGTTTCATAGACCTTTCCCAACACATTCGTTGCCATATTCATTTGATTTTAATGGTTAATTAATAGCTCAAAGGTAGTTGGGCGGAATGAAACGATCCTCATCAATATTTGGGGAGGATAGGTGAATGTGAGATGGGCACTTTACTTTTGATTTGATTTTGAAAGGGATTTGTGCAATGGATTTTACAAGTGAGGTGTTTTCGCTTTCCCGGCTTAGGGAGTTGGACCTGGCTTATCTGTTAGAGATGCTGGGCCATGAGGTGGTATCGCGAAAGAAAGGCGATACCGATTATTGGTATGTGTCGCCATTACGGAATGAGCGGACGGCAAGTTTTCATGTTGACCGCGTGGCCAATGAATGGTATGATTTCGGGCTGATGGCAGGCGGTAACCCGGTAGACTTTTTACTCCGTTACCACGGCTGTTCCATAACGGAACTGCTGGACAGGATGAATGCTTCTTTTTCCCCTCACCAGCTCGATTTGCATAAACCGGATTTGCATGGGGGGCGTGCCGGGTCGGATAGCAAATTAACGGTAAAAGACGTACGGCCGCTTTATGCTTACCCGCTTAAAAATTACCTGCATGAACGGTCAATTCCAATAGCGGTTGCGGACAGTTTTGCAAGGAGGTTTCCTACGAAATTAATGGTCATTCTTACTAAGGTATCGGCTTTCAGAACGATGCGGGCGGCTGAGAGATCCGCAACAAAAATTTCAAGCAAAGCAGTGCGCCCAAAGGCATTACCTACCTGGGTTCGGGCGCTGTTTCTGCACATATTTTCGAGGGCTTTATGGACTTCCTTTCTTACCAGGCTTTGCACCCTTATGAAGACCCGCGCACGGTTGATTTTGTAGTGCTGAATGGCGCGGGTTTGTTCGACCGCGCGCTGCCTTTTTTAGAGCAACATTCGCGTGTTCACCTCTGGCTGTACCGGGATGTGACGGGTCTGGCTTACCGCGATTATGCGCTTTCATTCGACCAAGGGATTCTTCGGTTGAAAGTATTGCTGATGATCCAAAGCGCATAGTGATGGCTGGTCCGGCAAAGATATGCTTTATAGGTGTTAGCCAGAACATTTAAGCGTGCAAATTCTAACTATCTAATACCAAAACAACAAAAGCCAGGCCCTTTCAAAACCGGGCTTTACAGGCTATTTGGGGTGCTCATGTTCCTTATAGTTAATTATGGTTCATTTAGTTTGCTAATACTGGCAGAGATTTAATCTATTGTTTTGAAAGTAAATCTTAAACATATCTCCGCTCGTTAAGCAGCTTGCTCAAGCTTGCCTGATTGCCGCTTTAAAGATACTATTATTAGATATTAAAGAGGATATAACGAGTTTTCCTGTAATTGTAACCTTCTTGTTGCAAAATTATAAATCCAATTAAGGAATTATTAAACAATGATTAAGAGATCACAGGTAATTTGCAGTTCTCTATGTTACCAACTATATCAATATGTCATCTCAAAATTCATCCGTCAACGGAGCTAACTGCGTGAAGCTTCTTAGATACCTGGCAATCACAATCAGCTTAATAGTGGCTTGCGATAAACCTCTAATTGCGCAGGGTGTGGTTGATGCCACTAGCCTGAACAATAAAATAATGGCGGGCTATCAAGGCTGGTTTCGCTGTCCAGGTGACAGACCCGGAAGCACCAGCTGGGCGCACGTGTTTAACCATGCCGGCATTACAGCGCAAAATTTAGCCTTTGACACCTGGCCTGATGTAAGCGAATTCAGGAAACAGGACCTATTCCCCGTACCGGGTTTTACCGACCCAAGCAGCAATCAAGCCTATATGTATAGCCCGCAAAACTATTACTCGGTTCTTAAGCATTTTGAATGGATGAAAGAGTATGGTATCGACGGCGTATGGCTGTCAGAATTTTGCGGCAGTTTCCGCAACGGGCATGCCGATTCAGCGATGCTGACAGTTATGAACAATGTGCGAAAGGCAGCGACTGTAACCGGGCGAACATGGGCTTATATGTGGGACATGAGTTCATTCGGACCTCGCAGTACAAAAGCGGATGTTTACAATACCATTATAACACAATGGAAAAACATGGTTGACCAGGGTGTAACCTCTGATCCGCGCTATTTACATCACAACGGCAAGCCAGTGTTGCTTATCTGGGGATTTTTCCCGGGTCGTCCGGCGTCTCAGCCTGATTACATGACCCCTGTGCTTGATTTTTTGCTTGCCCCCGGTAAATATCAGGCAACATTAGTAGCCGGCGCAGATAATAAATGGAGGCAGGGCACACCCGAGTTTCAGGCAATGCTGATGCGCTGCGCGGCCTTACAGCCATGGAGTGTAGGGCGCGTCACAACAGATCCGGCAACGGGCTATCGAGTGCCTTTTACCGATGAATGGGCTGCGGATATCGTCAAATGCAAGGAAAACAATGTAATATTTATTCCGGTAATCAACTCCGGTACTAATATAGCCGGGCCACCTCCGGGGGTGCTAAACGCGTCTAACGCCCGAGCTAAGGTGCCCTGGCCAGGACTGCCGGCAGTCCCACGCCGGCAAGGTGATTACCTATGGCAATATTTTGTTGCAGCCTCAAAAACAGGTGTAATCAACAGCGCATTTGTGGCAATGTTTGATGAAATAAACGAGGGAACTCAGATTGAGAAAATAAGCAACCATCCGCCAACCCAAGCGCCATTTCTAACCTATGAAGGTGCGACAAGCGACTATTATCTGCGTCTGACCGGGGCCGGGGCAAAACTGCTCAGAAGCCATTCACCTGTCGCTTTCCCGATACCAGTGTCACCGTTTGACTTGAAAAAAACTTATATCATTAAAAATAAGGCAAGCGGAATGGCCTTGCACAATAAAGACAACACAACCGTCGTGCAGACCCCGGGTGATGAAGCCGAATGGCAGATCATTTTAGACGGAAAAGGATATTTTACCATTAAAAACCGCATGTCAGGTAAGGCATTGGCTGCATCTGCCGAAAATGACAAGCTCACACAAGTAACCGACACACAAACCGATATCGTTAAATGGCACCTTGAGTGGGACGGCACCGGCGATTGCCGTATTGTAAGTAAAACCGATAAATATGCGCTAAGCAGTAACAACAGAACCACTAACGGAACACGGGTAATACAGGTTCCCGACGTAAGTACTCCTTTCGATCCTAAAACACATGATGAATTGCGTTGGCAGATCATTGAGAAATAATTTACCCCGTGAAAGATGAAGAAACATATAATTATATTACTGCTCACCGGCGCATTTCTAAGTGTAAAAGCGCAAACTAAAATTCAGCAACTCAGCGACAGCAAAGCATTTGTTCATCCCGGCATGGCACAAAACAGGCAAGATCTGGAGCTGATGAAAAAGGAAGCACTTTTGGGCGTGCAGCCTTGGAAGGCTGCCTTCGACCGTTTAAAATCATCAACCCCGACTGACTATATAACACATCCTGTTTCACATCTGTCACAGGGACCCTATGGATCATCTGATTTAGGCGGCAAAGAACTGATGAAATCTTCCGACATTGCCTACAGCGCCGCTATTCTCTGGTATATCACAGGTAAACAGGAATATGCCAATGAAGCTACGGGCATTATCAACGCATGGTCCTATACATTATGGGATTTAAGCGGCAACAATGCTAAATTGCTGGCCGGTTTATCCGGGCATTTTTTGCTTAACGCTGCTGAGATACTGAAATATAGTAATTCGGGTTGGAAAGTAAAAGACGCAGCGCAATTTAAGTTCATGATGCTTACGGTTTATTATCCTCTGATTAAAGATTTCTTTCCCGAAGCAAACGGGAACTGGGATGCCAGCATGATCAATACCATGATGTGCCTTGCTGTTTTTTGCGAAGATCATGCGATGTTTAACCGCGCGGTTACCAAGTTCTACATCGGCAACGGTAATGGCGGCATCACTAAGTACATCTACCCGGGCGGACAGATACAAGAAGCTACCAGGGATTGGGGCCATGTGCAGCTGGGTTTGGGCGAATTTGCCAAAGCCGCACAAACTGCGTGGACACAAGGAATTGACCTATACAGTGTTGCTGACAACAGGCTTGCGCGGGGATTTGAATATGCTTCAAAATATCTATTGGGAGGAAACGTGCCTGTTTACGGGCCGATATCCGAACGTGAGCGCGGAACGCTGAGGGATATTTATGAAAATGTTTATAATCATTATCATTTCACAGATCACCTCAATATGCCTTATACCGGCAAAATGATGGAACGTACAAGGGCTAAGACATCACAGGTATTGCTTACTAATATACATACCGTACCACATGAAGATGGAAAATACAGTAATCTACCCGAGCCGGGAACAGATGCCATTCGAGCGGGCGCTTCTGAAAAGGTTGAGGACTTACCGGCTGATGCTGTTCGCGTAAAACCCGGTGAACCGATACAATCAGCGCTTGATAATTGCAAGCCCGGCGGCACAGTGCTGTTATTAAAAGGCGTCCACACCATAAGTGCGGGCCTGCTCGTCCCGTCAAATATTACCTTGTGTGGCGAGGGACTAGGAACTATCCTATTCTTCGCCCCTACAGTCAGCGATGACATTGTATTGAAAAACAAGGTCTCAAACATGCACGATGTGACGATCCGTGACTTACTGATCGAAGGGGCAACAAGCGCTGCCATAAGTTCCGACCCGAATAATGACCGTCGCATACGCGCTTATGAGAGTTCGCCATCCCGTGGCGGGATATTGTTTGCAGGCACATCTGATAGCCTGATCCACAATATTGTTATTGACCATATCACTGTGCAAAACTGCACTAAGAGTGGCATTTATATCAGCGGGTGTGTTAATCTCACCATCCATAACTGTGACTTCAGCGACAATGGTTCATGGACGGTTCCAGGGGGCGGGCAACACCACAACCTACGCCTGCTGCATGTGGAGCATGTACAAGTTAATGATACGCGTTTGGATAGCTCTCCATGGGGTAATGGCTGTAGCATTATTGCCGGCAACGACATCATTTTTTCAGGAAACGAAACCGAACGCAATAAACTGAATGGGATTTACTGCCTGGATGTGAAAAACCTGCATATAATAAACAATCTTGCCGAGGGCAACGACCAGAATGGCATTTATGCAAACGGCGAAAATGTACAGATAAACAGCAATATCAGCCGTAACAATGCAGCCAAAGGCATCGCGAGTAAAGAAAAAGCGCTTTTACAACATAATATTTTGAGTGACAACGGTATGTAAAGGAAAAATCTGCAATGACAGTATCTGACAATAATTGCGTTTACGAGGCTACGGTTTATTCAGCCTGGAACCCTGGAGCCAATTAAAATTTGATTTAACTAAATAACCCAATTAATTACCATGAGATTTTTTTATAAGAATTACATTATTTTATTTGCGATCGTTCTTTTGGTATACCCGGCCCATGCACAAAAAAGTGCCGTCCCGGAACCGACTTCTTTTGTCGATCCCTACATTGGTGCCGGCGGCCATGGACACGTTTTCGTAGGTGCCAGCGTGCCATTTGGTGCAGTACAGGTCGGCCCCGACAATCACTATAAGGGCTGGGACTGGTGCTCGGGGTATAACTATGCCGATAGTCTGACGATCGGCTTTGCGCAAACTCATTTAAGTGGTACAGGTATCGGCGACCTGGCAGACATACTGATCATGCCTTATACGGGTCATGTGCGTTTAGATGAAGGGATCACTGTGGTTAAAATCCCCGGAACCGGGAACCAGGTAGCCGCAAATGGCCGACGGGAGGTTGAGCAGGTATCGGAAAATTCATTTTCTTCGCGCTATTCGCACAAACAAGAGAAGGTTCAACCAGGCTATTATTCGGTTAAATTGCTTAATTATGATGTTGATGTCGAGTTAACCGCCAGCGAGCGTGTAGCTTTCCATCGCTATCACTTTCCGGCAGGAAAAGAAGCCCATATCATCATCGATCTGCAAACGGGCATCAATTCCAAATCCTTTGATTGCAATATCAAAAAGATAGATAATTATACGTTGGTTGGTCGTCGCAGATCAAATGGCTGGGCCAAAAACCGATGGATATTTTTCGCCATCAAGTCTTCAGTGCCTATTGCGAATTTTATGGCTTACAGCAACGACAATGCCGTGGATGGCGACGATGCTACCGGCGATAACATTAAAGGCCTGATCACTTTCAACAAAGCGCCGGCTACTGTAATGCTGAAAGTGGGCATATCGCCGGTAAGCCCAGAGAATGCGTTGGACAATATCCAAACAGAAATTCCTGACTGGAATTTTGAGCGGGTAGTTAAGGAGGCTAATGACAAATGGAATAAGGAGCTTTCAAAGATAAAGATCGAAACACGTAGGCTTTCTGACAAAAAAATATTCTATACTGCCCTGTTCCATACCATGATAGACCCGGCAATATTTAACGATCATAACGGCGACTACCGAGGCACTGACAAACAAGTGTACCATCACCCAGGTTTTACTAATTATTCCATTTTTTCTACATGGGACACCTATCGCGCTGCCGATCCGCTTTATCTTTTGTTAGAGCCCAACCGGGTTGGCGACATGGTAAACAGCTTGCTTGCGATATACGATCAACAAAAATATCTACCCGTTTGGCCTTTGGATGGATGGGAAACCGGCACGATGGTAGGCATCAGCAGTATGCAGATAGTGGATGAAGCTTGTCTGAAGGGTATCAGGGGCTTTGATGCCGACCATGCTTACGAAGCCGTGAAAAACACGTCTGAAAGTGACCGTTACGGTTTGGATTATGTAAAAAAACTTCAATATATGCCATCGGACAGAGTTAATCGTTCTACAGCACGTGCGTTAGAATACGGCGTGAGCGATGGCAGTACTGCTTTGCTGGCTGAACAAATGGGTAAAACAGCCGATTACGAATATTATACCAAAAGGGCCAAGGAATATAAAATGTATTTTGACCCGGCTGACGGCTTCATAAAAGGAAAACTTGCTGATGGGAGTTTCGCACCTAATTATTCACCTTTCAGCACTAAGAATGGCTTGTATGCTGAAGGTAACGGTTGGCAATATTTGTGGCTGGTACCACAGGATGTACATGGCTTAATCGAACTGTTAGGCGGTGATAAAGGTTTCAATAATAAGCTTGACAGCCTGTTTGTCGCCAAAGCACCGACTCCGGAAGGTGATCTGGCTGATCTAACCGGCGAGATAGGGCAATATGCCCACGGCGACGAGCCCAGTCATGCTACAGCTTATTTGTATAACTTTAGTGGAGAGCAATGGAAAACTGTTGAAAAAACGCGTTACATCAGTAAAAATTTCTACCCGAATAATCCGGATGGTGTAATCGGCAATGAAGATTGCGGGCAAATGTCAGCATGGTATGTCTTTTCGGCAATGGGCTTTTACCCCGTATTCCCGGCGTCAGGCAAATATATCATCGGTAGTCCTGTAGTAAGTAAAGCAACCATTCCAACGACTTCAGGCGTACCTTTTACGATTGAATCAGTAAGCAACAGTGATGCTAATATTTATATACAACGTATAACTTTTAACGGTAAGCCGTACCCTTACAGCTATATTACTTATAAAGATATGATGAAGGGCGGCTTGCTAAAAATAATAATGGGAAGTAAACCAAACTACAAATTTGGCGCGGCAAAGGAATACCGGCCGTAATCAAATATTATTGGGAAATGTGCTTATTTCGTTGTGAATATGTCATCATCTTATAAGTAAATAAAATTCATTGTTCCGGCCGGCTCGCTTGCGGCCGTTATATCTAATTAGGAATTAATTAATCACTAACTAAAAATTTCATCTGCATGAAAAAGAAAACCATACTATTGCTATACGGTTTAGTCCTTTTATTATTTACCCATAAGGTTTTCGCCGCCCAAACGCAGCCCGGGATGCCGGGTGACAAACACATCGTATATTTTGGTCGTTGGGACAAGAGTAATTCTGCTCAATATGTTAGTTATTGGGGAGGCGCATACATCAGGGTTAATTTTACAGGTACAACTGTAAAACTCATTGCAGGCAATAAAAGTAATTTTTACTCAAGAATAGATGACGGACCATGGGTAAGTCACCTTAATGGAAAAGATACAGTCGACCTTACCACAAAACCCTTATTAAATGGTTTACATACGCTTGTGATCGCTCAAGGCAAGGACTATGATTATATTTTCAAGTTTGATGGTCTAGTGCTTGATGACGGCGCAAGGACTGAAAAACCAAAAGTATCCGAGAAGATGGTCGAATATATAGGCGATTCCATTACAACCGGCTATACGGATGCTCAGGCAGAAGTATCCGACTATGCCTGGGTAGCGGCGGAAGACCTTGGCGTTGAGCATACACAAATTGCCTACCCGGGCGTTAACCTAGTTACCTGGCCCAATAAGGGCAACGGTACTATTATACAATATTTTAAGGCCCGATCATTCAAATTTCAGGATTCTCCTGATTGGAATTTTAAGACTTACACGCCAAATGTTATTGTAATTAACCTGGGCACAAATGATAATAACAACCGCGTGCCTGATACTGTTTTCCAAAGAGTTTATATCGAGCTGCTGACAAGGGTGCGTGAGAAGTTCCCGAAAGCGGAAATATTTGCATTGCGGACTTTTCTTGACCTGAAAACCGCACCCACTATTGCTGCAGTAAAGGTCCGCAATGCCGCCGGCGATGATAAGGTCCATTTTATCGATACCAACGGCTGGCTTGGTCCGCGCAAATCCGATGACTATACCGACGGCCTTCACCCAAGTATTAACGGACATAAAAAAGCTGCCAAACTGCTTGAACCTATCATAGCGCCATATTTAAATTAAGTTATGGCATTAAAGCCGTCGTAATCCGGCTAACAAAAAGAACTTTTTATTGCTTGCCCCAGTTTTTATTTAATTTAAGCCCCATGTAATTGCCAAAGTCTTGCAGCTCCCAGTTTGAGGACACCGGAAAATGGTAGACCACTTGCCGCTGATGTGACCAGCGCAGCGGTACAGTAAAAATCCCACTTTCCGGTGTGGCCTTTATCCCTGCCCGACAGGTATTTGATCTGGGTATCCTATTCAAGCACTGTGAACGGAAATAAAAGCAGCGAGAAAAACGCTGATCTGATCTTCATTGTGGTGACGGTTTAGTTCAATTTACAATGTTTATTTGAGAGCCAACAAATTATTTAGACTGGGTAGTTATAAAAGTAACTGCCTCTGCATCACCTTGAGGGATGTAATGCGCCTCGCCTTTTTTAACGATCACAGTTATTTTGCCGCCAAGCTGTTTATAGCGTTTTTGTGCAACCAATGCTTGTTCATCGAGCGACGGATCATCGGCTCCACATACAAATAGTACCTGTATTTTGGCTTTTACCAGTGGTGCAAGTGTATCTATTGGCATGGTTTTCAGTATGCCTTTACTTTTAAGTATGGGGTTTACCATGTAAATGCCGGCTACTTTATCGGGGTTGGCAATGGCCCAGGCCAATGCCTCGCCTGCTGCGCCTCCGTTACCACTTATTGTAGGTTTGGGCGAAAAACCATACCCGGTAAGATATTTGTAAATTTTATTCCACTGGGCCAAAACCGGGCCGTCGGCGTTGTATGACACGGCGCCGGTGACAATGAAATAGCCCTTATTCAGCATGTCAAAGGAAACAGTGTCATCGCGCCTGACCGCATCGGCCCTGAATATCCATGGGTTGCCAGCGGCCGGGTTTTTAGGGGCGATGATAGTGGTAAATGCATCAACACCGGGCAGCGTTACTTGATAGCGCCGGTAAGCTGGCACAAATATGGGGCCACGGCAAGTGATATAAGCACTTTCCTTGGGAAAGTTGGTGTAGATATAGTTGCTGCTATAAAACCACGATGCAACGGCATGTTTACCGGCATAGTCGGGTATAGTGGTCTTGGTTTCCTTAAAGCTTTGCTCCATAAAATCGGCAATGATCTTTGGGTTGTGTAAGCTGTGCGGATGATGGCCAAAGCCTTCTTTTACCAGTACGCTTATCCTTGCACCAAAGCCTTGGTATATGGCCTCGACAGGGAGCGTAGAAAAATTATACAGTGGGTCGAAGCTGCCACAAACATGTATAAGCGGCACATCATTTTTGGCTAGTTCGCCAATTTTTGCCAGTATATCGGTTGGGATGTAAGGGTTATCGGCATAAATAGCGGTTACTTTATCCGGGTGTTCGGTTGCCCAAGTGTACTCATACTGACCACCGCGGCTCATGCCCACAAATTCTGGTTTGGGTGACAGGCCATGTTTGGTCAGGTATTTATACCAGGCGTCCCACTGTTTGCCTGGCGCCAGTGTTGCTGTTGCCGAGATATAAACAATGTGGAACCCACGATGCAGCAGCTCTACTTCTGTTTGGGGCTGGTGATCCCAATAACAGGCCTGCCATGACCACGGGTTACCCGGCGCAGCAACTTTTGGGGCGATAACAATGCAACGATGCTTTCCCGGCGGTGGATCTTTTACACCGAAATGTTCATCATCAGGGGCCTTGAACGGCGTGATGGCAAAGGTTGAATCGTCCATGATAAAATCATAACGTATAAAGCCATCATGCCAGGTACTTTTTTTACCATCGAATGCCATTACATTTTGCGCTTTTAATACGATCGGATAAGTCAAAATTCCGCCTAAAAAGAGGCATAACAAAACTTTAAAGCTATCGTAAATTTTTCCATTTCTGTTCAAATTCATACTATTACACTATTGGATGATTTTTATTTTCATTTATTGCTTCTTTAACTTTCAAGGTCGCACCAGTTGATTGTGCTTATCTAATAATTGTTGCAGGCTTTTTTACTCGCTGTCGAGTCGATAAAATCATTTTAGTTACGGCAACAGACTGGGTTGATTACTAATCCTTCCAACGTTGAAAGTCTGACGTCTCATGTTTAAGAAACTAATCACTAACAATATGGGACTATTTATCAAAAGCTTAGTCAAATTCAGTTATTTGGCTTGTTGATCCTGCCAGATTTCCTCTTGGGAGCTTAACGGTTAAACTCTTGAGGCCATAATGAATTTTTATCTCAGACATTTTTTTTGTTGGGTCAGCAATCCAAAATTTTGTGCCATGATCAGTTTTTTTACAAAGCAGAAGACATGGACTATCGACATTAAGTGAGTTGTCAAAAACATTTAGCGTCCCCTCTTTTATAAAAGCAGCCAGCACATTTTCTTTTACCGCGATAGCCTGGCAGTAGTCTGTATTGGTGAGGATCTTAATCGTTGTAGGCTGCATGGTAGTTGCAATATCTTTTAAACTTGCTGACGGTTTTATCGCGTAAGCATAAAAATTATTGACATTATGCGGCAGATATAATGTAAGTAAAGTATCAGTGATCATATCTGCCGGAGAAGCTTTATCGATATCGGACCACCTGCCTTTCCTGGTGGAAATCTCTACGTTGATTTTTTGATCTTTGTCAAGGGACCAATAAGCTATACTATCTTTCAATATCCATTGGCGACCATCACTGGTCAGGCCACTTTTTAACTGCCGCGGGTAGTGGAGAAAGCATTGATCGAGTGTTGTAACTACATGCTCTTTTTCAGCTGTCGTGATACCGGCGCCAAGCGCGACCATCATATCGCCGATTAAGAAATAGCTTTTTGTTGCGCTTAAACCAAGCCGGTTATAAACCATGGTGCTTATACCCATCACACCGTTGGATGCAAGACCAACAAAATGCGAGTCATCATTATCTGTATTAAAAGCCGCTGTTAAATTAACCAGCGTATCACATGTCGTTCCCGGGAGCATCGACCAATTCCAAAGCGGTTCGATATTTTTATACTCGTTTCCGGTTTGTTGAATGAGCGTTACACCATCGTTTAAGAAAGCGCCTTTCAAATTCTCACCGTTGATGGATTCAACTTTTTTTACGCCATTGCCATGGGTACGAACACTGATCAGGTAATTGCGACCCGAGCGTCCAAGCATATAATCACTACACCAAAAACCATTAACGCCCCACAATCCGCATATTGTACCGTTACCATTATCAAAACCGTCAAGTGAATATCTACAAGTTTCCTTGACCGGATCCGCGAAACTGATCAGTTGAAAATCATCCTGCAGGTCGGTACCGCGTTTATCCGTATAATCATGCCGGATTTGTCTGCCTATACCCGTAACATCCATCGCTCCCTTGAACACTGTCCATTTTAGCCCGCTCCGGCAATAGTCAAAAAGTACCCGTTGATTTTCTAAGTCAAAAGCAAAATTTGTACCGGTTGTGACATTAAGCCAAAATACTGTGTTGTTTAAAAAATGTAATCCGTAGTTACCAAACTGTAACATGGCGCCGTGTTGATGAAAAGAATAGTCTGGCTGAATACCTTCACCCGTTGTAATTTTAATAAGCGATTGCATTCCTTTCATCAAACGCTCAAAAGTTTGTCTATTGTCAAGAATTATCGCCAGCCTTGCCTGATTGTCATACTGCCACAGCAAATTTTGCCCGGTTGCGTTCGAGATTGTGATCCGTTTAGCCAGTTTTTCCAGAAAATAATCCGATTCCGTTGTCGAGGCATTTTCCTTAAGCATGATCAGCAGAGATGAAAATGCATAAGGCGTATTGATTTGATTTTGCCACCAATTGCTACTTTGAAAATCATGTGCTATCCAAAAGGTTAATGCACGGTGAACAGCACTAAGGTAATGATCGTCATGTGTTTTAAAATAGGCACGACAAAGCAACATTGTACGATAAAGGTGCCAGCTTGGCTTCCAGCTGCTGGGTTGTTGTGAGAAATAGTTAATATCAGGCCAGTTACCCATTGGGGTCAGATCAGACAAATAACCGGCAGCATCTTTGTTGTAAATAATGTCGTCCGTAACCCGGTAGCTTTGCTCATTTGCATACGCAGTATCAGAGAGCAACAACTTTCTTAACCGAACTTTGACCGTATCAAAATCGTTTGGTTTTTGGGCGCTTGCAGTGCCATAAAATGAAAACGCAAGTAGCGTAATTAACAGATAGCGGTACATCATATCCGACAAATGTAGCGGATAGTCCTAACAGCTATTTAATAAAACATTAACAAACCGGTACAATCTTCTTATAAGTCAAATATTTTAAATTTAAAATCTTTCTTTATTTTGCCTCAAAAGCGAAAGCAACACGCAAGTCCAATATGCTCAATTTACTGCTATTATCATTTTGGTCAAACTTTGCCGTACCTTCATAACGCAGACCTGTAGTCATATAATTGCGGCGCCCAACCAGCAATTGTATACCTGATTCCGGCACTTAAAGGAATGCGGCAGACTTGCTGTAATCCAGAGCGCTTTTGGTCTTTGCTGGATAGGCGTGCTGAAAATAAAATGGGCCGTGGATGACATGGCCCGTTATGTAAACAATAAACTAAAAGATATTAAGCTAACGGTCTGCCGGGTAATGGATCTGGTATTCATACAGCTGGGTCCCCGCAAGTAAAAAAGCACCAACGCCATATATTTCCGTGCTGCTCCTATCCGTCTTATCGGGAGCGGCGCCTACTTTTTGCACGAAACCAAGCATCCCATCAGGTTGGATACAGGTATTCAGCGCGAGCCAGGCTTTGCGGGCGACCGGCCAGTATAACGTTCTGTCGAGCAGGTGGTGATTCAAACCCCACAGAATGGCATAATCATAAAAACCTGTTCCGCTTGCTTCTTTTACGGGATAGCTTGCCGGATCAAGGAGTGATGCATGCCAGCTTCCATCCGGTTGTTGCAACCGTGCAATCCGGGCGATCATTTCGCGGTACAGGGCAACATATTTAGGGCGGTCAGGAAAATTGACAGGCATGTCCTGGAGGATGCGCACCAGCCCGCCAAGCACCCATCCATTACCTCTCGACCAGAATACCTTTTGACCGTTTGCTTCACGCTTTGTAAAATAACTACTGTCACGATAATAAAGATGTTCATTATCATCGTATAAATAGTTCTTTGTTTTCCACCAAAGCACATTTGCCTCGTTACCATAAACCAAATCGCCCGTTGCTTTTGTTAAAGCCCATAAGCTTGTCGGTCCCATAAACATGGCATCGCACCATGCCCACTCCCGGTTCTGGATATTGTTTTTCCATGCAAGCGATTCCGTATGCGGTAAGTTAATGAGCGTATCGCTCTGTAATTTAAATTTACTGATCATAACCGGGCGTTTGTAAATCAAATACAAGCCGGCATAAACCTGTCCGATACAATAATCATCGGCCATTAACTTCTTTGGACCTGTCTCCCAATTCAGCTTTTCACCAATACCGACCAGATAATTTATATAGGTTAAATCGCCGGCAAGCTTACCTAATTCCAGCAAGCCGACATACCCGGTGGCATTCGTCCAATCGTAGAGCGGCCATTTTGATCCATCCTTTTGCCAGTTATCCAACTGCCAGTTTGTAACCCGTTTCATTGTTTTTAATATGACATCACCGTTTAGCAATGAGTCTTTTTCTTGTGCATAAGCGCCGGCCGATAAGATCATCAATAGGAAAACAATGATTATTTTTGATACGATTTTTATCATAGGATCATCTTTTATATTTTTATTTCGTTTATATGGGCTATGCCGGTCACCGTGCATACAAATTATACGTCTGACCCGGTTTGGTTGCCAAATCATATACCAATGTCGATTTGATTACAAGTTTTGTAAGCGTGGCTTTTACAGAGACTATAGGTGCTGGCGTCTCTATTAATTTGTAAAATGGGTTGGTATTCTCTCACACTGCTTCTTTTAAGCTACCGTCAGCGCATTGCATTTCGTTTGGTAACCTCAAACGGCAGTTCCCACCCAGATTTGATTTGATCGTTACTTTTATAAGCTTGGCATCTTTCCATTCCATATCGACCAGTTCAAAACCGCCCCGCGCACGTAAACCGGAAATACTTCTCGCTGGCCATGCAGCGGGCAATGCAGGGAGCAGATCGACAAGACCATCCTGGCTTTGTAATAACATTTCAGTGATACCGGCGGTACAGCCGAAGTTTCCATCGATCTGAAATGGTGGGTGTGCATCAAACAAATTGGGATAGGTGCCGCCACCGTTGTTGACAGATCCATGATTTTTTCCTGCCGGAGTCAGCTGGTTTTTAAGCAGTTGATAAGCATGATCACCATCCCGCAATCTTGACCAGAAATTGATCTTCCATGCCATCGACCACCCGGTAGAAACATCTGTTCGATAAATTAACGTATTTTTTGCCGCACTGGCCAATTCCGGTGTACGATAGGGCGAGATTTCGTTACTGGGATACAAACCAAAAAGATGGGAAATATGTCGGTTATGATCACCAGGGTTATCAAGGTCGTGGAGCCATTCCTGTAATTGGCCATACTGGCCGATCTGCATCGGCGGAAGCCGTTTTTGTGTAACCCGTATTTTACTCACCAGGGCTGTGTCAACATTTAAGATATTGGCTGCATGGATGACATTATTGAATAATTCGAAAGCAAGCTGATTGTCCATGGTTGTACCGGCATCAATAGATACACCACCATATGCCTGCGGCGCATTTTCAGGTGACATCGATGGCGATAGTACAAGCCAGTGGTGTTCCGGTTCTTCAACGAGATAATCAAGATAAAACAGTGCCGCGCTTTTTAGCACAGGATAAACGGACCGGAGATATTCTTTATTACCGTTATACAGATACTTGTCCCATAAATCCCGGCTAAGCCAGACACCACCCGATGGCCACATGCCAGAGAAGATTCCATCCACCGGGCCTGTGATCCGCCAGATATCTGTGTTATGATGGGCAACCCACCCCTTTGCACCATACATTTGTTTTGCAGTCTGCTGACCGGCGACTGATAATTCTCTTATCATTTGAATTAGCGGTTCGTGCATCTCGGCGAGGTTAGTCTCCTCAGCCGGCCAATAATTCATTTCTGTATTGACATTGATCGTGTATTTACTACCCCACGGTGGTATCATCTTGTCATTGCATAACCCCTGCAGGCTTGCAGGCTGCCCGCCCGGTTGCGAACACGAAATCAGGAGATAGCGTCCAAACTGGAAATAAAGCGCAACTAATTGAGGGTCGTTATCAGTTGAAAAATCGTCAAGTCTGATATCTGTTGGATTTTTTATGGAGTCTGAGCTACCCAGATTGAGCTTTACCCTATTAAAATATTTATGATAGGCTTTCTCATGGCTGGCGAGTAATTGCGTGTAAGACTTGCTCGCTACGAGGTTGAGATAAGACGCAGCACGCTTTTTTTCGTCAGCGCTGACATCCTGATAATTGACAAAATTTGTCGCTATTGAGATAAAAACCGTAACAGTATCCGCTCCAGTAATGCTTAGCGTTGAATCCGTTGTGTGAACATGGCCACCATCAGCTTTAAATTTCACCAGGGACTGAAACCGGATCGCGCTCTTCACACCATCTTTGTCGTCACTGATCCCGGACAGCACGAGTTCATCTTTGTGGTTTGTTCCTGATAATCGGGTATGTAACCGGGATTTGCCGTCAAGCGCTGACATAATATTCGCCGGGAATTCAAAATTTTTATCCAATCGCTGGCTGGTCAGCATTTGGGCATTTAAGGATATGCCTGCGTGTTGATCAGAGGTAAGCCGCATCACAATAACCTGGTCAGGGACTGATGCAAAACACTCTCTTTTAAAATTTATAATGCCCACACGGTACCGCGTGGTCACGACAGCATTTTGAAGATCAAGTTCCCGGTAATAATTGCTATATAAATTATGTCCAGGGAAGTCCAGCACCAGTCTTCCAACAGGCTGATAAGACATGCCATTGATCCTGTTCGATTTTATAGTTTGCTGTGCCAGTTGCGCGGCCTCCTTATGTTGACCATTAAAGATCAGTTCGCGTATTTTTGGTAAAGCGGTAAGTGCATTTTTGCTGTCATTACGATTCGGCCCCCCGGTCCATACCGATGCTTCATTCAATTCAATCAGCTCGGCCCCCGGGTTACCAAAAACCATTCCGGCCAAACGGCCGTTACCAATAGGCAGCGCTTTTTCCCATACATTACCCGCAGGTTGTTTGTACCAGAGACGTAAAGTGGTATCTTGTGCATGGGCGTTAAATGCTGCAGCGGCGATTGTAACTAATACCAACAATAGAAAATAAGATGTCTTTTTCATTTCTGGAAGTTATTTTATCAGCTAATCCGGAAGGATCATCCAATGATCCGTGCCGGCCGGCGGGTTTTCTTCATACTGGCCGTTCAACCCTAGTTTCTTACCCGTACGTTTGCTGATCAACTGACAGCTGCCAGTGCCATCCCACTCAAAATGCCACTCCGAGTTTTCTTCGAACGTTAATTTTCCGTTTGAATTTTTGCTGACCAAACGATAATAACCGGATGGCTCATAAATAATCTGCCACTCCGTATGGCCAAGAAGCTCGTTACTGGAAGTGTTGACCAATCGATAATAATTCCCTTCATCAAAAGGAGAAACCGGCAGGATTGGTGTGATCGGATTACCGGTCTTTAGCAATTTCGCACCGGCACCAACAAGACGGAGGTAGTAATCTCCGGTTGCACCGTCATATGTTAGAAAGGGTGCCTGAATAGGTGGATGAATATCGATTTTCATGATTTGTGTCCCCTCATTTATCTCATCAAACATTGCTATAAAAGCGCTGTTAATACCGCCTATTTTGGAGGCTTTTACAAATTGCTCCCAAAGATAATTGCCCATGCGTCTTGGTACAGTCGGCGTTTTCGGTGGTACAGGCGGTGGCCCGGCTACGTTTGTTCCGGCATTAAATACGGGTATAAAGACAACATGGTTTACTTTGCATTTTGCGATATCGCCTTCCCATAAAGAAGTATTCTGTACGTCATAACCTGTTGCTGGATCCTTGATCCTTCGCCCAACGCTCCAGGGCTGTATAGCCTGCATACGCATCAGCATAGCCTGAAATTCGGGCGTTCCCAGCGACCGCCAGTTTGGATCAACTCCACCCACAAGTGTTGCCTGGTATTTTCCGGGGGCAAGCAACGAATCCAATACAGCGGTCATATAATCTGGCTGAGAAGCCGGGCGGTTTGGGAAAAACCCCCACAATAAAAGCACAGGTTTGCCATTCTGGTGTAAATAGCGGGTATCACCTGTTATGCCATCATCTACCATTTTTTTCCATTGATTAATGATGATATCAAAAACTTGTTGCTTGGACAGCTTTGGCCCAAAACCGCTCATATCCCACATAAAGGCCCATGTCCGACCTGTAGCTGTAGCTGCTTTTCGTACATTTTCCATAATTCGCTGTACATTTGGAGCATCGCGTTCACCACCAGCACCCGGAAAATGTCCGCAGAACTCCGAGAGCCAGACGCCATCGATACCATATGTTTTCATCCATTGAAAATGACGCAACACCGTTTTTGGGTTTTGTGCGCTATATAAATAAGCCGGGCTTTTGTCGCTATAACTAAAACCGGGTACGATATATTCTTCGGCTTTGCTGAGTTCGCTCATGTCTGGCCAGATATCGAAAGCCAGTTTCTCGGGACTCGGAGTAGCGGCATTAAAAAGATGCGCCCAACCCTGGTTGCCGCTGCGGTCATCAGGCGTACGGAACCATCCCTGGTACCCTGCCATAACTTTGTTGTTCATCGTCGTGGCATCCACGACATCCTGTGCCACCGCTGGAAAGGTCAGCAAAGCGAATATCGCAGCGACGATCATACATTTTTTGAACTTTTTAATCATAATAGTAAAAAAATTTTGTGTTGGTTTAAGGTCTGTCCTGTAAAGCTGTGCCAAAACTATAATTCGGCGTTTTTCCCATTATCGGTTTTAGTGTACCGCCACGCATGATAATATCCTGATGGCTGATAAAGCTCAATGACCTGACGGCTGGCAATACCAACTTTAACGGTTGTCCCGTTAAAGTTGGTGGATAGGCGCCGCCCCAATAGCTGGCATACTCATTCTTATTTGAAAAATCCCAACGCCCGAAATACTGAATATTTTGGTCGCCGGGCTGACCTGTTTTTGGTTTTGAAATAGAATGCGCCCTGACAGAGATAAAGCGACGGACAGGATCAACCAGAAAAAGATATTTTTTAATTTCATGACGTTATCAAGGTTTTTCAATTGCAGATTCAAGCTGTTTTAAAAATTCCGGTTGGTTGCTGGTGAAATGACCACTAAAGGTCCACTGATCACCTGTCCTGATCAGCTTTATCAGGAAGTGGTTCCAGCCTTGTTTTAATTTTAGCGGTTCAGATTGGACACTTGCTTTTAGTTGTTGCCCGTCAGCCGTATTTTCCAGAACGGGTGCGCCATTTAACCAAATCTGTACGGCTCCGGTGGTCATCGCAGTAAAATTTACAGTTGGCAGATTAGGCTCCAGCAAAAGGTCTTCTAACGACCTGGGACTGGATACCCAGAAACTCAGGTATACGATTTCATTACTATTGACAGTCTTTTTGTTTTTCCCAGATAGGGTAAAAACACCATTATCCTGATAACTGGATGACCAGTTATGGCCATCAGTCTGTACGCCATCTTTTATAAGCGCCCCTTTTGCCGGGTCGACGTGGATCTTGCTTAACGCTTCCTGTAAGGATGGTAGCGTAAATCCA
This sequence comes from Bacteroidota bacterium, assembly GCA_026224775.1. GTDB lineage: Bacteria > Bacteroidota > Bacteroidia > Sphingobacteriales > Sphingobacteriaceae > Mucilaginibacter. The sequence goes on along the minus strand of JAMFRP010000011.1, from coordinate 32,718 downwards.
TCACTGGACAGTACATGCACCAAATTGTTGCCCGTTATAGCCGCCCCCGAATTTACATTGGCATCAAGCGGTAATCCAAGATTTGATAAAATTTTACGGGCAGCCAGTTCCACTTTTAACAATCTTGAATCAAGCGGAAAGGTAGTAACCAGCAATTCTCCCTGACCGATCTGTTTACTGATCATTACCGCTCCTGCGGGTTTTTTCTCTCTTTCTGATCGCAGAATGCTGATCGTTTTGGCATATTCGGGCTGTTTGTTCCAGCGCAGCCAGTCAGTGTTACAATCCGCCAACACCGTATTGCTTTCATTGGTAAACGGTCCTGCCAGTCCCGTTGATATCACGTCAGCCGGACTTTGTTCAGAAAAATACAGATCGGCCAGCCCGATCCCGGCAACAATAGGATTGTCTTTTTCGATAACCAGTGAGGAGGCTTTTCTGTCAGTGATTTCAAGAGGGGATGGTAAAAGTTTATTTAGTTTTGAAAGCCTGCCATTGTCAGCACCAAAAATGATCACTCGCCCACCTGAGGCCGTTACTTCGTTGATTTCTTTTTTGATGTTTTCACCGGGCGGATGTAAACCATCAATCAGTAACACTTTTTCACCGGTATTAACGCTACGGTCAACCAAGATACCAAGTTTTTTTAAGTTCGAAATCAATTCACTACCGGGGCCGCCGATAATCTTAAAGGGTTGTACGATTACCGTCGGAGTTGTTTTTCTTGCCGCCGGATGAATATTTGCCCATCTGCTGACGATAGTCGTATCGCCTGAGGCATCTTTTATCGCTTCAAAAAGCGGCCATGGCTTATACAACGGATAATTTGGATCATAGCCGGGGTTCAATGTGGTACAATATGGTCCAAGACGCTCGGGTTGTACACCCGCCACATCTTCGACAAACGAAGAAAAGAAAATGCCATCGTTTACCTGAGGCGCGCGACTGGTATCTTTTAATCCAAGGGCAAGGGGTTGCAAACCATACCAAACGAGGTTAAAGACACTTCGATAGACAGCTTTTCGCTGGCGTTGTGCAACAAGGGATTGATAAGATGAAGCAGCAACACCTTCCATTCGTCCTTCAAAGGAAGTGTAGGCACGGTCACCGTTTGTTCCGGCGACTTGTTCTGGCGTACCATAATAAGCATTGCCTGCTTCGCCAACGCCCCATGGCTTTGGGCTTTTTAAACCACGGTCCATTGCCTGGAAGCCACCATAGTGAACAATATATGTCGGCAAACGGCCGCTCCCATCGTCTTCGCCATCGGCAGATATCCATGGCCGGGACGGATCAAGCCGTCGGCAGCTATCCGCCCATATAGCATAATGGCTGATCAGGATATCCAACAGACCGGGCGGGTTATGCATCACATTCCGGATTACCGGGACGATTTCATTTGATATGCTCCAGCCAAAAACGCTCGGATGATCCCTGTCCCGTCGTATAAGATCGGCAAGATGACGCTCACTATCTTTCCAGTACGCCGGATCATCAAATTTTGGGCCGCCATCGCTTGCCCACATTGCTGATTCGTCAAGCACCATAACGCCCATTTCGTCCGCCATATCCAGGTAAAATGACGGGTAGGGTTCGGCATGTAAGCGAACGGCATTTAAATGGGCGTCTTTCAATGCCTTAAACCATGCCCACGCATATCGTCTGGTCATCTGGGGTATACCCATAAAATGCCAGGAATCCCCTCTTACTATAATCGGTGAACCATTCAAAAGAAAGTCTTTACCGACAATTTTTGTCTGTCGCCAGCCAAATCGCACATATTTATTATCCATTACAACATCGTGGTCGTTGATGCTGATAACCATCCCGTATAAATTGGGGGCATCAGGCGACCATGTTTTTAACTGGCCGGTTATTTTTTGCTGTAGCGTGACCGTCACTGTTCCGCCAGCAGGTATAACGATTTGTTGCTGACTGAGCTGCAACACGGGTGCTTTTCCAAGGGATGAAACCGGGACCGGTGCGGAAAGCACGTCGCTTCCAGCGTGATTTACCCATCCGTATACTTTACCTTGCAAACCAATCCGTTTAGTATCGGGATCATTGTTGGTTAGTGTTACCTGCTCGACCAATAAATCCGAATCTAATTGTGGCCTGACATAAATATCGCTGATATTTAGCATGGGTTTTGCGATCAGCGTTACATCCTGCCATATACCGGCGATATGCTGGCCCCAAAAAGAGCCACCTTGGTAGGTTCGGCGACCGTATTTGCCCTGTTTGTCAAACAGCGATGCTTTTCGTACGCCAACGGTGATTTCGTTTTCTTTTCCATATTTCACCAATCGGGTCACATCAATATCAAAGGGTAAAAAAATATCAAAGTGACTGCCTGCTTTTGTTCCGTTTACAAAAACCTGTGCGTCGCCGGCAACCGCATCAAAATGAAGGATAACCGTTTTGCCTTTCCATTCCGCCGGGACAGTAAACTTCCGGTAAAGCCAGCCCATTTTTATTTTTTCCCATGATTTTGGATAGGATGGAAAATTATTAAAGTCACCCCCGAGGCCATCATGATCTGCAAAATCATTGGCATTCCAGGGAGAAGGTATCCGGATAGGTATCTTATCTACGTCATTTGCGGAGAAAGCCGGCAATTCTGGTGTAACGTCGATGCCTTCTTTAAAACCGAAAGGAAGGGCGCATGGCTCAAAGTGCCATAAACCGTTTAATGAAATACTTTGGCGATACGGTTTTTCCGTGTCATTTGTATAACCGGCAGAAGGCGCAAAGGGCGCATTAAATTTGACCGCCTGTGCGCGCCCTTGATACGGAAAAGTGGTTAGCGCTGTCAGTGTAACCAGAAAAAGCCAAGCAGATATTTTGATGCGTTTCATCATATGTGTTTTAAAGTTAATCGTGGCCCCAGGATTTATTTGGCTTTGGCCCCATCTCCAATTCAAGGGTACCTCCATCAACAAGTTGCTGATGTGTAAACCAGGGTTTATTTAAAACTACGCCATTCATACGGGCGCTTTGTATATACTTATTGATCACCGATGCACCATTGGCGATAATAGTAAAGTGTTTTCCGTCTGTTAAATCGATCGTGACTTTACTAAAAACCGGGCTGCCGATTGTATAAAGCGGAAGGCCTGGTGTTACCGGGTAAAAACCCATGGAAGAAAATACCATAAATGCTGACATCCCGCCACCATCTTCATCACCCGGAATACCAAATATGTTATCCTTATACCAGACATCCATCAAAAGACGGATACGCTCCTGGGTTTTCCAGGGTGCATTTGTAAAGTTATACAGGTAAGGTATAAAAAAGCTGGGTTCGTTTCCCATAGAATATTCGCCCACAAGACCTGTCGCATCAGGGAATTTTGACCAAAATTCATATTTGCTCCGGCCAAGTGGTTCACGGAAAAGCTGATCTAAACGTGCTTCAAATTTTGTTTTGCCACCCATCAGACCGATCAGCCCGGGAATATCTTCCTGTACCTGCCATAAATAAGTCCAGCCATTATTTTCATCATAATAATCCCTGCCACCTGAACCACCATCAAATTTGGGGTCTATATTAATCCAGTTGCCATTAATATCTTTTGGGATAAACATCATATAATTGGTATTCCAAAGATTTTTGTAATTATATCCCCGCTTTGAAAATCTTTGCGCGATATCGGTTTTGCCAAGCTCGGCTGCCATTTGACCGACAGCCCAGTCATCATAACTAGCGCCAAGCGTTACGGCAACGGCCTGTCGGTGTTCATGCCCATCAACTTCTGGTACACTTTCCGTTTCACCGATGCGAAGTGCCGGAAAGAACCCTTTTTTATAATAAACATCCTCTAGGCGGGTTTTTGGACCATTTTTCCAGGGCAGCATCGTTGCTTCATCTGCATTTTTGACCATCCCTTCAAAGGCTTTATCCGTATCAAAATTGCGGAGGCCTTTTCGGTAATCGTCTAACAGCATGATTGTCGAATGAAACCCGTTCATACACGCATGGTCTCCAAAAAGCACGGGGAAAGTCGGCATCCAGCCACTTTGCTCATATTGGGTAACATACGAATTCGCCATATCCTGTTCAAGTAACGGATTTACAATAGCTCTCAACGGGTGTAGCGCCAGATAAGTATCCCAGGTCCAGTCATCCACATAAAATGGCCTTGTGGTTGTATGGATTTGTTTGTCAAAACCACTGTAATATTTTCCATCTTCGGTAATGTCGACCATACGTTCATTACAGCGGTAATACGCCGTAAAAAAGGAACGGCGTTGTGCTTCGGTACCGCCTTCTATATGAATATTATCAATTGCCTTTCCCCAGTCGGTCATGCCATTTCGTTTTAAATCTTCAAAGTTTTCTGTTTGAATCTCTTCTGAAAAATTTTTCTTTGCCTGCTCGGCGCTGATATAAGAAATGGCATATTTGAAATCCAACTGGTGGGTCGTGTCGCTGAAGCTGATAAAAGATTGGGCCGGTAAACCCGCTATCTCTGTCGCATCAGTCAAGCGATTACCAACAACCGTCCCAGTTTTACCAGGCTGACTAAATTCTCCGTATAAATAAACTTTTATATCATCGTGATAGGTTTCGGTACCTTCAATCCGTTCTCCGTCTATAAATTTCCAGGAACCCTTGCCTTTGTTATACAGATCAAAAAGAAGTGCCCGTTTATGGCTATCGCCACCAAAATTAAAACGGTAAAAACCCACTTTTTTTCCTGCGGCAAATTCCACAGTGATATCATCATCGATAAGATATGTTGAATAATACCACGGACGTGTCACTTCAAGATCGTGATCATAGGCCTGTTTTTGTTTCCAGGAGTTTACGGTTATCGTTTGCGACCAGGGTTTCATAGAGAATACCTCGCCAAGACGGTGCGAAACAATGCTTAAAGGAAAGCTCGATATCTGATCATCAATATAATCATTGCGTTCGGGGTACACGCGGATCATTTGATTTGGCAATTGTACGGTCGGCCGGGTTGGTTGCAACAGCCAGCCCACATTTCCAATCCGCGGGTCGATGTATTTTAGATTGCCATTGCCCGAATCGGCTGCATTGGTGTCTTGTGCCGATAAACGGCCACAGTACAAGCTCATAGATATGATTAAACTAAACCTAAGCAAATTGTTTAGTCGGTGTCGCCACGCTATATAATTGGGCATATTAAGAATATTGGAGTTTATTTGAAGGACATCATAATCCCCGGCATTAATAAAATGCCGGGGATTAGTTAATAATTACTGGTTAATTTTGAATTCTTGCCGGGTGACATCCGTGTACGTGGTGCCATATTGGGTTGTGGGTTCTATCTGGGTATCGACTGAAAAATTGTTCCAGGAATCAATCAGCACAAGTTTGCCGGAAGCGTTCCGTTTAGCGACGTTGGTATAAGTACGATACCAGTCGGCGCTTTTTACAATACTAAAACTGGTGCTGGTCGGTGCATTGATTTGGTAATTGTAACCAGCTTGTATGCAGGGTACGAATTGCATATTTTTTTGACCTGGTGTCAGCCCGCCTGCAGGCCATGATTCCAGTTCCTGTTTCCAGTAAGCGAAATTCTGATCAACATAAGGTCCGAACGCAAACCAACGGTCATAAATATTTTTTGTATCTGCCATATTTGCTTCGTATAAAGCATCCAGACAGTTTTGATAGCGGAAAAAATAGTTATTCGGTACGCCCCAATTGGTCTGCATACCGATGATGTAAACATCAAGGCCTAACGTCGATAATTCTTTACGGATCGCGCTATATAGAGGCGCGTCGCTCCCCGGATTTTTGGGGTCCATGTTTGAATTAAGTTCATAGGCATTGTTAATAATAAGGATGGGCTTACCGTCAACCTTTTGGTAATTGGGCATTTTCATGTAGTAAGCCAGCCGGATAAAGTCTTTGTAAAAACCTGCCAGTTTGGTAGCGTTTGCCTCTATGGGCGTGCCCTGGGCTATGCCTTGGGCATTCGGGTTCCCGGCATCAGTGATGCCTAAAGTACCCTGGCTTAAGTTGTAGGTAACCGCAAAGTTCATCTTTGAAGAATTTGGCGCGCTCAAAAAACAACCCAGTGATACCGAGTCGATTTTGTAGTTATTAAAATCAAGATCCGGCGAACGAAGCGAAAAGATAAAGTAATCAATTTTGGCGTTAATTGCCTCGTTAATATGTGTTTTAATCACATTCGCCGGAATCACACCAGTTGTCGAGGTCGTATATTTTCCCAGGCTGTCAGGCGTATAAGTGATATTTGCGTTGTATGTAGTAAATGTGTAATAAAATGCCCCTACCATATAATCGAATGTCGCGGGTGTTTCGGGTATCTTATAATTTAAGAAATAGTTGTCGATGCTTGGGTCTTTCTTTTTGCAAGACATGGCCGAGGTAATGAGTATAAAACCAAGCAATGCATATAAGTAAATATTTTTTGTTTTCATTTTATTAAAATTTAAGAATCAATACTTTCCAGTTTCGGTGTAAGTAATGCTGTTTGTCTGCAAACTCTGGATTGTGGTTCCATACCATTTTTCAAATTCAGTGTAGTCATAAAACACCTTCGCCGCACCCCAATTTACAGGTGTATATGGTTTTGCAAATTGTAACACGGTTTGCGGATAATCTAATCCGCCTAACAGTTTAACCCCCCCCTGCTCTCCTTGCGGATTCGTAGTATTCTCGCTTTTGGGATATTGCCAGCGGTCGGGTAGTGTGCCCCACAACGTAGCAGATAACATAGGCGTAGCAGGATTAGTATTGGGTGGGATATTTAAAAATAACGTGCGACGGAATAAACACCACGTATCAAACCCGCCGTCAGGATATCCGCTCAACCATTCCTGGAGATAGATTTTAAAAGAATTATCCGCGGGGATATTAGCATTAACTAACCCTAGCGGATAGTTGAAGCCTTTGCCTGTTGTACCCCACTGTATACCCGGTGTAGCTTCATAAGCAATAATTTGTGTTGGTGTAACTCCCCATAACGTTAAATTGGCACTGATCCCATTGTAATAGTATTTGTCCGGTGTCAGCGCGCCGCCGTAACCAAGTTGCGCAGCCTCTGCCTCCATAAAACAAACTTCTGCATAGGTCATAAAATAAAATGGTTTGTCCGGGGCCAGTACATTGATTCCAGTCGGCGTAGTCGGTGTTTTGCCATTTGCGCCCGGTAATGTACTATAACTATCTGTCTGTGACGCGCCGGAATACAATTGTGTTGTTACACCCCAGGTTGAAAGCAGCGTTGACGCTTTATCTAAACCAAGATAAGGCACTTTATAAGTAACAATATGATGGAGGGCATCAGCACTGCTGGTCAAGGTATCTGTAATACTATAACCAGTTGCGGAGGAATTAAAATAAGCCTGCATCCTTGGGTCTTTATAAGAACGGAACCAGGTAAAAACAAAATCACCCATAGTTGGCCAGTTTGCATCAACGGTAACCGCTTTCAGATACTTGGTCCAATAGGGCGATTGGCTTCCGTCGGCTGTACCATATGCGAATTTTGCGTCATCTGCATCCGATGTCGGTAAATCTACTTCGTGCGCCATAACATCTTTGATAGTTGCTACTGCCAAGGTTGGGATATTTCGCTGATAGCGCAGCGCTAACCGCAAGCGAAGGGCATTTGCAAATTTTTTCCATTGCGTCAAATTTCCATTGAATACAAAATCTGTTGATAGTTTATCGCCGGTAAGATTAATACCATTGTAATCTTTTGTTAAGCGGGTTAACAGGGCAGTGCACACGGTATTTTCACTATCATAGGGAATGACAGATGAATTTGTTCCAGCAGCCGTGTATGGAACCGGTCCGTAAGTTGACACCAGATACGAATAAAGGTAACACGACCAAATATCCACGATGATATTGCGGTTTGCATAACCGGGGTTGTTTCCATAAATCTTATTCAGCTGGTACATATTGCCAAGCCCCTTGATGTAAAAATCACTCCACATAGCATCATCATTGGTCGAATAACGATCATACCCAAATGCCTGGATGATATTTTGATAATCCCAGAAATAGGTAAGGTTATCCGTTTCTATTCTGTCCGCTGTAGTTTTAAAAACTTCACTCATCACCGGTTCCAGGTCAGGGGCGCTAAATTGTTCCGGGTTGGTATTAATTTTCTGAAAATTTTTTGTACAAGAAGCTAACCCGAGGATCAGCATCATTGCGATATATTTTGATTTTTTCATGTCGTTATAATGATAATTTTATGTCAACGCCGTAGCTGCAATAAGGTAACGCACCACCCTCTTCAAGACCTTGCGCATTACCGGACGAATAGGCTGATTCGGGATCTATGCCACGTGGAGTATGCTGTAATATTGTCCACAAGTCGCGTCCAACAAGCGAGAATCTTGCTGATTTAAAGACAGTATGACTCAGATAACGCTTTGGCAGGTTATAACCAATGATCACCTGGGATAATTTGATAAACGAATCGTCAAATGTCAACAAGCTGCTGATATGATTAAATCGCACAAAGTAAACATTGGAATTAAGGTAATAAGTATTTGGTTTTGATTTATCGGCGATCGGCAAACCATTTTTATCATAAACGATATTTCCATTTTTGTCTGTTTCCGGGTAGTACCCCTGAAATATCGGTCCTTTAGCGCGCCCGGCATCCGGATAAGGTAAACCGTATACGGTTGTAATGCCGTTGGTAACCGGAAGCCCGGCTTCACCGTAAACGATTGCCGATTGTTCGTAGGCATCACGCCCCGGAAGTGTTTGCTGTGTCACACCAGCAACATCCGCACGGTATTGTGTTGCCGAAAATATCTGGCCACCCATACGGGCGTTTAACAGGAAATTAAAGTCAAATTGTTTATAGGTAAATGTTGATCCAAACGACTCCAATGACTTTGGTTGATAGTTCCCGATGATTGTCTGTGCTTTCCCGTCAACGGTACCCGGCGTACTTCCGCTATAAGGCAAACCATTTGTCGGGTTGATAATCACGTTACCCTGTGCATCTTTCAGCCAGTCTTCAGCTCGTAAAACACCAATCGGCTGACCAACCTCAGCATTAACATTTGTTAGCAAGGCGCTGCCAATGTTGAAAGTTGTCAAACCGGGGATAAGTGAATTAACCCTATTCCGGTTCATACCGAAATTCACATTGACGCCCCAACTGAAGTTTGTGGTTTGGATTGGGGTGCCGCTTAGCGCAAGATCAATCCCTTTGTTAGACACACTTCCCGCATTGATGATTTTTGAGCTAAAATAACTGGCATTTGAAATGGCTCCCGAAATAATTTGATTTGTTGTATTCTTTTGATATACGGAAGCGTCTAAAGACAGCCTATCCTTGAAAAATCGCAGTTCGGTCCCCAGTTCGATTGAAACCGTTTGCTCTGGTTTCAAGCTCGGAGTCTTAAGCGTGTTATCAAAAGTCACCAACGGTTGGCCGTTAAACGAATTTACATAATTAAATTCATTGATCAGATTATAGGGTGATGTACTGTTACCTACCTCCGCAATTGATGCGCGTAGTTTACCAAAACTCAAAATATTATCAGGAATCTTCAGGACGTCGGTAAATATAAAGCTGGCGCTTGCTGACGGGTAAAAGTATGAATTGTTGGCCTGTGACAACGTCGACGTCCAGTCGTTCCGCCCTGTCAGTTCAAGAAATAAATAATCTTTATAACCAGCTGTAAGTGTACCATAAACAGAGTTGATTTGAGAATTACCATATGCCTCAACGGCTTGCGGAACACTAGCATTGTTCGCCAGGCTCATTACACTATGGGCAAGTAAAGACGTAATGGTAGATGTTTGGTTATAATTATCCAACTTTCGGACGCTTGTGCCCAGATTGGCGTTCAGACTAAATTTGTTGAATTGTTTGTTATATATAAACAAACCATCTGTCTGCCAGTTTTGATTATTTTGGCTGAACTCACTGAAATAGCCCAACTTACCTTGGGCGTTTACGGCACCTTTTTGAAGGAAGTAATCCCGGCTACCCCATATTAAGTTGGCAGAAACTTGTCCACGGAAACTTAACCCCGGCAAAAGCTTTGCTGTAGCCCCAATACCACCAATGATCGTATTAGTAATGTCTTTATTATAATTTTCATTGATGATCCAATACGGATTATCCAAGCCTGTTGAACCATTGGATAGCTCGTTGCCCGTTACATCCATATAAGGTTGCATAGAAGCGATGGATTCATCACGCGGAAGATGATTATATACGTTTAGGATGTTGTTTGGGTCTTCGTTCCGTTGCGGACGATTTTGTACCGTTTGCTGCAGGTATTGCATGCGCGTATCGATCGTTAGAAAATTAGTGAAATCTTTCGATACATTAAATGAAAGGTTATTTTTTGTTTGTAAATCCTGTTTATCAATCACATCATTTGCATCAACACGGGTAAAAGAGATTCGCATTGATGTGTTCAGGTTGGGTTGCCCGTTCAAACCCGGCGTAGATGTCGCGTTTGATATTGCAAAATTCTGGGTTAATGCATACGCTGTTTTGTACAGGCTGCTTACGTTATCCGGATTTGGACTATAGGTGGTTGGCAGGCCGTTTATACCAATTATAGGCTGGCCAAGCAATGGGCCACCATAGCTTGAACCGCCGGCCGTTCCTTCTTCAAGCACACCTGCCTGATTTCTTGTACCAGAACTTTGACTATTGCCCCCTTCTCCATAAATATTTTGAAAATCAGGGAATTGAAGAACGCGGGACGCCATGTAATTTTCATTGATGCTAACGCCGACACCAGACCCTGCTTTTCCTCTTTTGGTAGTGACCAGGATCGCACCGTTTGCTGCCGCAGAACCGTATAACGCAGCAGCATTCGGGCCTGTTAAAACTTCAATACTCTGGATATCATCCGGGTTTAAAGCCGACGCGCCATTTCCATAATCCACGGCACCGGTGTTGGTGTTGCCGTTGGTCGTTTGGCCATCGTTGTTATAGATCGGAACACCATCGACCACCCATAGCGGTTGATTATCGCCGGTGATAGAGGCAGTACCCCGGAGCGTGACGCGTGTTGAGCCTGTAGCGTAACCACTGGTTGTCAACTGCATGCCCGGAACCTTGCCATCTAAAAGGTCGGTGATATTGGCTGCTCTTGCCTCCGTCATTTGGTTGACATTGACATCTACCTGGTCAAAACCAAGTGATCTTTTTTTCTGTGTCAGATTTAACGCCACAACGACCTCGTCCATTTCTTTGGCTTTGGTTTTCATTTTAACATTTACAGGGCCTAATACTGCTTTCACGTCAGCTTCGTATGGTTCGTAGCCGATAGACGTAAAGACTAGAATGTTACTTGACTGCGGCGGAACATTGATGGAAAATTTACCATCTATACTGGTAGCGGAGTGAAGATCGGCACCCTTTACGGAAACAGTCGCGCCGGGTAAAGGGTCTCCGCGTTCATCGACAACTTGACCTTTGACGACGTGGTTTTGCGCTTTAACGGCCAGCGAGGACCATAAAAGCAAAAAGAATAATAAAAGTTTTCTCATGCTGAATTGGTTTAAATTATAATTGGTTTGTTATCTAAACAGGCTTCGAAATAAGCGTTGAATCTTAACAGAACCTTAAGCAAATCTTAACAGGCAATAAAAAGTGACATAATTTTTTAATAATTTATCCGTTTTAACTGTTTTTGATTTCTGATCCGGAAGAAATTGAATGTTCTGCGGCATAATCGTTTATGCGACTGGTTCTGACATTGATTGGTATTGGTGTATCGTATTGTCTACGGGCAAGTATATGCGTATATTTTGATAAATGGCCTTTTTGCTATTTTTCTTAACTAAAGCTATTGTGGTCAAAAAACTTACATTACTATCTTTTTTTGCGATTAGCAAAACGAAAGCTATTTACTATAGCAACAGGTTGTAAAGATCGATTTACTACGGAAGTTATAGCTGACGCTTCCTCATTGCTTTGATTTATCTCAGTAAAATTTATTTGTTATTGAAATATGCGTATCAAATGATTATTTTTGATTTGATTAACCAATTCTCCGAAAGCTGTTAGCAAGTTTATTAGACTTTCCTTCAAAGCTTAGGCCTAAATATTTCTTATTAATGAAAGCGCAATCCTACTATTGTAAATGGCTAATCACATTGGGATTGGTTTGTCTTTTTATATCCCCAGGCTTTGCGCAAAACTATGGATTGGGTTTTGCGAGTCACGAAGTCATCGCAGACAAACGAACGTCTTTGAATTTATTTCCAGGAGATGATTTCCAGGGAAGGCAAACATTTGATCTGAATTTTGAAATGTCATTCCTTCCTAATAAGGCAGATTATTTTGGCTATATATGCCGGATAATAACCGGAAGTCATAATATCGACCTGGTATATAATAACCGGCTCATCCTTAAAGGGGCTTCAATTCATAACCGTTTCCGATTGGTAGCTGGGGAAAGTTATGCAAACATTGATTTTGTCATCCCGCCCCAACAATTATATAATAGCTGGAATAAAGTTTCTTTAAAGTTTGACTGCATCAATCATACCGTTATAGTCATCGTAAATGGTCGAGATGTAGGACAACAATATATTAATTTTGTACATACAGGACATTATAAAATGTTTTTTGGAATTTGTGATAATCCGGATTTCAAAACTAGCGATTGTTCGGCATTCAGGCTGCGTAATGTGTCAATTTTTGAAGATAACACCAAACATTTTTCATGGCCGTTAGATGAAGAATCAGGAGATGTTGCACATGAAGCGCTGTCCGGCCAATCTGCGGTGGTCAATAACCCACATTGGATGAAAGAGGATCATCAGCACTGGCTGTTGGAAAACAACATTCATCTTGACGGGATTACTTCTGCAGCCTTTGATCAGGTAAACAATAGGCTTTATCTTATTGGTACAAATACTCTGCACCAGATATCTGTTGTTGATTATTCGGACAAGGTTATCACTTATAAAACGTCATTTAACTTGTTACCAAGTAATGAAAGCATATTTGTACCTTTTAAACACAAGCTGTATAATTATTATATTGATAACGAGCATCAGCAACTTGAGCATTATGACACGCTTACTAATCAATGGTCAGTCAGCTCCTCGTTAATGCCTTTGATCGATTATTGGCAAACCAATAGTTTTTCCTGTGAACGCGATACTTCTATATATGTAGTCGGCGGATACGGCCGGATGACTTATAAAAACGAGGTGTTTCGTTGTTCTTTGAGCAATAGCAAGTGGGAAAAAATAATAACGAAAGGAGATAAATTTTGTCCGCGTTACCTATCTGCTTGCGGGACAACCAATCATGGCGACATAGCTTATTTTCTGGGTGGCTATGGCAGCACTACCGGGGAACAGATGCTGAACGCGCGAAATATGTACGACCTAATCCGTTTTGATGTTAAAAATAGGACTTTTAAAAAAATCTTTGATTTAAAAGTTCCAATAAATGGCTTTGTTTGCAGCAATAATATGTTGATCGATGAGCGGAGCAAAACTTATGCAGTATTAGTGTACTCAAACCAAAAATTTAACACGAACTTCCGCTTACTAACAGGTTCATTGACCAACCCCAATTATCAGCTGCTTGGCGACCCGGTACCATTCGATTTTTATGATACTCACTCGTTCTTAAAGCTTTTTTATAATACAAAAGACAAACAATACATCGCTGTATCAATGTATCGCGCACCTGAGCATGATCACGATTCCTTTATACAGGTTTACAGTTTATCGGGGCCTGCGGAAAACCGTACTGTTTCAGCAACTCAAACTAATTATCTAGCGACAATTATTTATGTACTTATTGGTTTGATTTGTTTCACACTTGCCGGATACCTCTGGCGTTTTAGAAAGAGGATGTCTATACCACACGGGAAGGAAACCGAAAAAACTTCCTCTGTTGCACACGTACCTCCTATGCTGCAACCAGTTTTAACAGGTGAGGATGAAGAGAATGGGTTATCAGCGGTTTGTGGGTCAGCGATCTATCTTTTTGGTAACCTAAAGATCACGGATAAAAATGGTAAAGACATAACTGGAAATTTTACCGCGCTGGTTAAAGAGCTTTTTCTGGTGATCATAATCTATAGCTTGCGATCAAAAAGTGGCATCAGCCCGGATAAGTTGATCGAACTGTTATGGGCTGACAAAACCGACGAAAGTGCACGTAATAACCGTTCCGCCAACCTTTCGAAATTAAAAACACTGTTGAACTTCCTCGATCATATTCATCTGTCAAAGGACACCGGCAATTGGCGTACGGAGATTGATTTTCAAAAGGTGCATGTCGATCTCCATGAGTTTCTTGCGATTCTCGAACATAAAAAGCGTATTACCAAAGACCAAATCGCTGAACTTTGCTCTATTACTACCAGGGGAAGCTTTCTCTATGGGGTTGATTATCCGTGGCTAGATCAAATAAAAGCAAATATTGCAAATGATGCGATCGATATCTATTTAAACTATCTCGAGCACATCAAGGTGGAACATGAGCCTGATTTTGCCATCGAAATTGCTGATGCCATATTTGTTTTTGATCCTGTTAATGAAGAGGCAATGATGATTAAATGCCGGGCTCTTTTCATTCTTGGTAAACATTCACTGGCCAAATCCACCTATGAAAATTTTAGTAAAGAATTCAAAGATCTTTATGGTGAACAATTTAAATCGGATTTCCATGCGATCGTAAGCGTCTGACATCTCTTACTTTAAGACTGTGGCAGCATTTTTATATAAAAGAAAGAGACGATCCGCTGGTATCGTCTCTTTCTTTTAATGTCCTAAAATTTAACTGAAACTCTGTTACTATCTATGTAAATGTCCTCTATCTTATTTTGAGATCGTTACCTTAACCATTTTATAACCTATATCACCCTTGAAGTCGGTGCCTTGTATGATAATTGTATAAGTTGTCGGTTTATCAGCCGCGTAAAATGAAATATTCGCTGTCCCATCTTTCGCAGTAACGACAGACGGCTGCCAATGGATGGTAGACCGGAGATCCCCGAACTTTGGTGTTTCACCCTTCTGGTAACGCGGTCGGTAAAAATCTTTTGCGTGCGTGACGAACATCGGTTTATAAACAAAGATGCCATTAGCATGTTCGGTAAAAGGGCCGTTACCCGACCGGGTCGTGATCTCAATCGTAGCAGTGGTTAAGCCACCGCTGCCTGTTGGGGCCTCCGCTTGTAACTCATCCGTGGTCAGGTTCTTGTTATTATAGTTATTGGTATATTTTATCGAATAGAATACCTCGATGCCTTTAATATCTTCTGCTGTAAAGTAGTCAAGGTATTGTTTGTCATAGTTATAGAGTTGCTCAGGAGGGCCACCATCGATCACTTCAAAAAATCGATTAATATCGATGCCGTCGATCACAAAGTGAACAGATTTATCTTTCAAAAAGAAATTACGTTCTGTACTTTTTGCTTTAAAACCAATACGGAAACCTGTTATCTTTTGCAACAAGAGCTGAGTAAGGCTCATCTTATCGGCTTTTTCCAGTGCTTCTTCGTCTATCGTCTGATCGGACTCACCAGCGCCATTTAGATTTTGAGACCCTCTAATAATCGCCTTATCCCTGATTGTAACCGTATTTAACATTCTTCCCGTTACACCATATTGTGCATATTCCAATTGTGTGCGGTAACTCGAATCTGTTTTAATATAATTTAACATTTGCGCCGAGCTATTTACATTCCATGGCATCGCCCGTGGCAGATTTTGTAAATTGATCACCGGGCCTTGTTTCTCATCTATGTTTATACCTGCGCTGATCACCTTGCGTTTGGCGTTTCTTGCCTCCAGGACAAAGGTCACGCTGTCAACCAAGGCAAAGTTTTTAAAAGTAAAACGTCCTTCACCATTTGTCGTCGTATCTTTAACAAATTTATATTTACCCGTCGCGAGCAATAAAACATCCGCATTAGCAATCGGTTTACCAACCAGATTGGAGACTTTTCCGCTGACCATATATTGATATTCGGCTGGGAAAACAGGGTTTTGAGGCCCTTGCACGATAGCTGGCCAATCGTATCCCACCCAACCCTGAGTCAATAAAAGGCAGTCTAAATCTCTTAAATCGTCCGGATCATTTAAAAAATAATGACCGGCACTTTCAACATTTCCTTTGAGATCTGAAGCGATTAATAAATGGGATAAAATATTATCTTCATCAACACTATCTGCTTTAACCTGGCTGTCATCGGTGACGGCTACCGAAAAACTGCCCACAACAGGTTCTCCTTTTACTGTTTGTACGTTAATGTGAATAGGGATACTGTCATGCGGCATGTACCTTTGGTTGTTACCGCTAACATCGATCTTTAAATTGTCTTTGTGGTCAATATAAACCAGACGTTCGTTGAGCGGTTTGTAATCCGGGCTTAATAAAGTAAGATGTGCGATGCCAGTTGGGAAATTGTTTTTAGGGACACGTAAGCTGGTATAAGTCTTCCCTCCTGATACGGGGACGGCAAAACAAATAATGCCCCTGCTTTGTCCGACCAGATAAAGATTTTTACCGGGTTGTAGCTGATCGGGTGAAAGAAATACACGGACATTCATCGTATCGCGGGTTAGCAGATTGCTCACGCTGATCGTAGAGCCAGAGATTTTTATTGCGGGTAATTTGATGTCACGTGTCACTCCTCCGGAGGACAACCTAGCGACATAAATATCGCCGGTCTCAGGTGCGAGGTCTATCGTGCCCAATCCCTTGTAAACAGATTGAAGATCGGTAACCTCCTGATTGTTTTTTAGGTTGATGATCTTGCCGCTGACATCGATTCCCCGGCCATCTTCGCCGACCGCTTTAAAACCGATATGACTTGGCAGGCCCGCAACCATATATCCCCCCTCTGGCATAAATTGCAGATCAATATCACTTAACCGGTTGATGGCCAACGGTATATTTATTTTTTGACTGGGGTCACTTGCATCGGCGACCTGGAGCGAGAGGTTTCTTACAACTTTTTGATCGGACAGGTTGAATTGCGTGTTAAATTCGCCAGAGATACCAGTCCGTGCGGATCCAGTATTGATTATTCTTTTCCCATCCAATAGGCTCAACTTAAGTTCTCTTACTGATTCGGGTTGACTATTTATTTTGGATAGCTGGACTTCCAATTTTATTGTATTCGGTGATGCCGAACTAAAAGCGTTATGCTCACTTGCGATCCATTTTTGTTTTTGAGGATCCCCGATATAAAGGGCTTTCTGAAAAAAATAATCATTATTAAAATTACGCATCCAATTGGTATATGCCCTCAGGGTATATGATCCTTCACGGAAGGACGATAGATCTATATCACCCCAGGATATACCTAATGCCATCGGGGCAGCCATCCGCTGGACAACTTTCCCGCTGTCGTTTAGCAACTCGACATACAAACGGCTGCTTAGCGGTGAGTAAGAAAGTGATGCATTACAAAGATAGGCTTTGAACCAGATCGTGTCCCCCACAGCGTAATAGGGCTTATCTGTTTGGATATAAAGTTTCTCAACCGGCATTTTTAAATTGAAAGTATCAATCTTGGTAATGATCGATTGCGCAGCATCCTTTCCCGACTGCGCTGCCGCAGCTGATGAAAATAACACAGTTGCAAAAATCAACGGTAAATGTAAACAGAAGTGTTTGGTTCTCTTCATAAATTAGGTAAGATAAGTAAATTGATGTTTAAAGGTATATATGAACCTTAAGCAAACCTTAACAGATGTTTAACAGGAAGGTAAAAAAGAAAAAATATCATAAAATTTGATTTGGTAGGATCCTGGAAACCGATGGTAAAGTTGGTTTTGATGATCTTGCAGTCAAGCTTAATGTGTCATCGGATACCATTCGCAGGGATATCGAGCAGCTGGGTAAGCTGGGGCTGCTTTCTAAAATCAGGGGCGGCGCGGCTGTCCACTTAAAGTTGCCTTTTGCATTTCATTACCGCGTACAGCAGTTTAATGAAGGGAAGAATATTATCGGTTTAAAAGCTGGAGGTCAACGCCAGCCCGCAAACCTGTGATAATGCAGCACAATACGTAGCTGATTTTACCTGATGGGCATCTGCGGAGTGGACAGCCGCATCGGCTTACGGCGACACTTCGCAAAGATGGCGAGGTAAAACAGGCCATGCGCCGGTCTGCCAGGAAAACTGCCGTATTGAGCGATCGCCAAAAACTTGGTATTGTGGAATATTTTAAAGTGGCTGACTTGACAGAAATCGACATCGTATTTTTCCCTGCATAAAATTCCCGCTGTAAAACTGCAAACCCGGCTGATCTGTAAAAACTTCTATCACAATACCGCTTTTATCGCCAATCACACTGGCTCCAGATGTTCTGGCGCTGCGCGGATTTAGCACAAAATTATGGTCATATCCTTTGCCATTGCGCAATTGCTCAATATGGTCATTTATCCGCAAACCAATTCAGTACCCTTTACGAAAATCAAAGGGTGTTCCTGCCACATCTTCAAGCGATCCAATTGGGATAAAAGTTGAATCGATCGGCGTATAGCGGTCTGCTTTTATTTGCACCCTGTGATCTAAGATTGTACCGCTGTTTTCACCATTCAGGTTAAAGAATGCATGATTGGTTAAATTAACAATCGTAGTTTTATCTGTAGTTGCCTGATAACTTATCTTCAGCGAATTATTATCGGTTAAAGTATAAGTTACCTTTATTTTCAAATTGCCGGGGAAGCCTTCTTCCATATCTTCAGATAAATAACTTAACTCAATTGATCAGCTATCCAGCTGCATTGCATCCCACATCACATCCTGAAAACCCTCTTCTTGCCGCCGTGAAGCGTGTTAAAGCCATTATTTAAATAGAGTGTGTAAGTTTTACCGTTCAGTACAAATTTAGCTTACCTATCAGGACCCTGTTTCCGTTATTGTCTTCAACGAGTTATTAAAATTAAATAAGATCACGAAGAGCATCTACACGATTTTATGGCATTTTATTATCGCCAATGCCTTCGTGATCATATTTATAAAAAAATTAATGTAGTATTCTAATTCCATCAATTTTGGTAGTTATGCTACCCGTTTTGGCATGATAAACCCGAAACCAGTTTATTGCATTTAAATTGGGGTTTCCACCAGTCACACCTGCGGTTTTAAATGTTTTAGTAATGTGATTCCAACCGTTTGTCAGGGTACCCATATTCCAGTTATATTCATTGACATCATTGGTACCACCACTTCCAAGTTCAATTTGATTTGAAGTGCCGAACTTGGTAATATCAGAAACATAATACCAGAAATCAATTGAACCGTTAGCTGCTGTTGTACCAGTATTCACGGGCGTAAATACTTTCTGAAATTCAAGGGTAGAACTTCCGACAGATTGCAGCGAAGCCGTTCCCTCTTTTTTGTCAGTGGTATTAAGCGTTAATGAATTACCGGAAACCCATCCCGTAGTTGCGTCACAATGATCCAGGTACAATGATGTACCGGAAGATAAATAGGGTGCCAGATAGGGTGTTAGGAAATTGGCCGCCTTAATATGGCCGCTGACACTTGGGTGAACGCCTGAATTATTTACATAATCCGCACTATTGGCTGTCAACCACCCCCCGGTATCTATATAATGAATATTGTTATCGCCTGCTGCAATCCTGGCGTTAACTGCTGCCAGTGCCGGGCCTGCTTTTACGCCCATAAAAGTCCGCATTACAAAAATTGGTACGCTTGGAAACTTCGCTCTTATATTTATCAAAAAGTTTTCGTAGTCGTTTTGAAATAAGCTATCCGGCACGCCAGCGGTATCATCATTCTGCCCAAGATTAATCACAATGATTTTGGGCGTGTATTGAGTGAAATTCCAATTAGCGGAGGATGGATAAGCCAGCGATTGTGCCTTAAAATACTGTACATCCATTCCGATTTTGGTGGCGTTGACACCATAGCCGTTTACAAGGGCGATTCCGGGATAAGCGATCTGTGTATGTTCGGCACTTAAAGATTCGGCACATACCCAGGCATAATCGGAAACATCGGCCTGAGGATCAAGATAACCTGCGGTAATGGAATCGCCAATATATTCGATAAGATCTGTCCCGACCGAAGGCGCACTTGTTACCGCCCCCGTATCCAGCACCAGGCCCTGAAAGTTGAATACATAATCGTAATCCTTGCCTTGTGCAACACTTAATGTATGAGTTCCGCTTGCCAGGGGCGTTGTCGTAAGATTGATCGTTCCGCTTGCACCGCTGTATGTTACCCAGGCTCCATTATCTATTTTTGCATAAAAGTTACTGGTATTGCCAACTTTTACCTTCACAGTAGTTCCCGAAAAGTTTACCTTAATATAAGCGCCGCCCCAATAGCTCACATATTGAGTTGTGCTGCTGAAATCCCAACGTCCATAGTATTTAATATTACCGTCGCTAAGGCTGCCATTGGATAATGCCGCATTGAATGAAGATCGGGGTGTACCATGCCCCCCCAATACTATTTGCTGTTCAGAAGCATCCTTCTTGGAACAACCAACGGATAATAAAATACTTATAATTACGATTAAAGAAATTCTGTTTTCCATCTTTGCAGTGATAATGTTAAATCTAAAAATTGCACCTCTGATTGTTTTTGGTTAAGGATTGGTTTTGCCATTTACTTCTCTGCTTATTATGCTTTCCGACGCATTAATTCGACCACTTGTAACTACATAGTAATAAGTTGTATTGGCTGTCAGCCCGGTATCTGTAAACGTATTGGCTGTAATACCTGATGATATCGTCGTATAAGGGCCTCCAGTAGTTGTTGACCTTTTAATATTGAAACAAGGTGCATCCGTCACCGCCGACCAGTTGACTTGTATTGATGAGCTTGATAACACGTGCGGGGTAAGACTGGCAGGCGGAGTAAGAACAAAAGGTGTTGGATCCGTAGCAGTATATGGTATTGTTCCTTTCATCATTTTACCCCCATCGTTTGTTAAGCGTAAATAATAATCGGAAGATACATGTGTACCATCATAATCAAGTGTCAGAAAATATTTACCAACTGGTATCGAAGAAGCATCTTCAGCACAGTTCATTATACCCGTAGCTTCATTGATCTCATCAAACATAGAAATATATGCACTTTGAACTCCCGCGTTTTTAGCTGCAGCGAATTGTGTCCACATAAAATCTCCATGATTTCTAGGAATTATATTTTTAGCAGTTCCATTACCGTTATAAAAAGATGTGCCTGGATAAATATCGGTCTGGTAGTCAATATCATGCGCATTACAAAAGGTTAAAGCCGCGGCATCATCCGCCTGAAAGTTGGCCGACGCGTTTACTCCCACTCTCCAATCCATTAGCATATTTGCAGCACTGTAAGCAGCAAGATTGGTTGTATCAGTGGCAAAACCGGTTTTTACCCCAACAATGACATAACAACCCTGTGATTTGAACCAGTTAATTAGAGCTGTCCATGACGTTACATCTCCTGGCCTGCCAGATACACCGATTCCCCAGATGCACACCACAGGTTTTCCGTTCTGCTTGGCATAGGCAGAGGAAGTAGTATGAGCCTGCATGGTATTTGTCCAGTCTGGCTCCAACTCTGTTTGAAAATTAGTCCAGCCGCTGATATCGTACATGATATAAAATTTTCGGCCATAAGTTTGGGCTGCGCTTTGCACCCTATCGGCTACACCATTTTCTTGGCTGACCACACGCGGGTCTGAGAAGTGGGAACCGAATCGTTGTAAAGCGGCGCAATCAATACCATTCTGCTGCATCCATAAAAAATGCACGTTGACTGTACTTTGATCCCAGTCTGAAAACATCTTTGCAGGTTGGCCGTTACCCAATGTTCCTGTGAACCCAGGTTGTAATACACCATCCTGGTTAAATTGAACATTACCGTAAGTGGTGGGGTATTGCCTGACATCCGGCCAGCACTCCAGGTCAGTATGTTGGAAAGAGTTGAAACTTGAACCATCTCCGGCTGCTAGAAACCATCCCTGGTATCCAACAGTTACCTTACCTACCACGTCGCCGGGTGAGGAGGGAAAAGAAGAGGTTTTTGATACGGTATTTAGAAGTTTTGGGGACTTTGCATCAATTGCCGTATTTTTTGAACAACCGCCGATACAGATCATTGTCAGCGCAGACAGTGTTAGAAAATAATTTTTTCTCATTTTATTTAGATTTTAATTGGTTTATTTTAATTGATATCACCTTTTTACGAAACATCAGACTCGCATTAACCATTCCTCTTAAGGGGGAACCCTACTTGTTTCAAATAAGTATTTCGCTTTAAACACTGGTATAATTTTAAGCAGCAGTTTATATTCGATCTGAAATGGCATTACTCCCTCCAACTATTTTAAGCTGTGGAATGCTTTTTAATATCAAAATGAGTATGTTATTGGTTTATAATTAACTTATATGAAAGCTAATGTCTCGAGGAAGGATAAAAATTTCCTAAAAAAATCCTAAAAAAATGAAATTATATAGAATTAAAATACTGATTTTGAGACAAAACGGAAGGTATTAAGATTGAACACCAGTGTCGGGGTCCATAATATGCTGAAACTTCTTTTTAAATCGTTCACCATAAATTATTTCATATTCCTTAGAAAATTTTTCAAAAGCAATTTTAGCAAGTGAATGTTTCCCAAGGTGAGCGAGCGCTTTGCATTTGATCATCATGGCTTCTTCATTAACGGGATCGAAATTGAAAATATAGTTGGCCAGTTGTATCATAAACTTGGGATCATCGGCCAGATTAACCGAAGCGGAAAATTCCAGGTAGATATCTACAATTTCGTTCATGATCTCAGACTTAAAAACATCCAGCCATTCATATTCAACATCGGATAAAAAAGCCCCTCTGCGAATAATGCTGGTAAAGTCTAATATTTCCTTTTTGGTAATACTCTTTTTATTTTGGGCCAGCCTAAGATAATTTTTGTAGTCCACCGTCAAATGATTATCGTCAATGTCAATTCTCCAGTGTCCACTTTCTTTTGAAACTGTACAATTTTCAATTTTTGAGAGTATATTTTTTAACCGCCCAATATTAACAGAACGATTACTCTGGGCACTGTCCGAACTCTTGTCAGACCAGAGAAGTTCCTCAAGTTTTTCGGAGCTTATACCCCGGCCCCAGCGTATGCTGTAAATAATAATTATTAAGAATAATTCTTTAATCAGCGGAGTAAATAATTTCGTTAGTTCATTTCCATCAGCATCAAAAACCTGTAAGTCACCAAATAAAAAAATAGCGTTCCTGATTTTCTTTTGCCCTTTTTTTTCACCGACTATTGCAACCCCATCAGCAATATCACTGTCCACGATAGCATCGGCATATCGGAAAAATATTGAAGTCCTTTTATAAAATAAAAAGACAATAGAAATAACTATAAAACCTACAATTAGGTAAATAACATTATTGCTTGATGGTTTGTTGCCGATTGTTATCATCGGGACGATTAGTGTGATGGCTGGACTGTATAGTGTATAGATATTTACTTTTGATTTATCATTAGTTCCGTGACTTAAGGTAACGGCAATAAAACGGTTATCTGCTTTACTATAAAATAAATCCGCGAATGAATGTATATCCTCAAAATCATACGGTATCGAATTTCCGAGCTTTTTAAACTCAGGTTTTTTTAATGATCCATGTATTAATTGAAGCTTCGATTCATATTTGTCTTTATCGAACATTAATGCAAAATATGTGCTATCCGATTCATCTATTATCATAGAGTTGGCAAATACAAAGTCTGACGGAGGGAGCTTAAGATCATATACTTTTTTAAAAGATCTATCTTTAATATTGAAAAATATCAAACTATAAAAATAGCGTGGATTTAGATCTTGCTCTCCATTCCTGCTGCCATACCCGCCTAAAATATAAGCGCCTGATTTTGTTGTACCCAAAGCTGAAAGATAATGTGGGGCGAGAAAACTACCGCCTGCCTTAACTATTTCCCATCGCTTGGATGAAAAATGATAGCACTGTACTGTGTTTTTAAACGTGTGATAGCCGTAACCGCCTATCATATATAATGAAGTATCTGCTACAGAGAAAAATTTATTGTAATGATAAAAACCCGTCATAAGCAAGGAGTCATCCAATTTCTTATCCCATATCTTTCGGTTAAAATCAAAGCGGGCAATCTGTTTCCGGTCTACATTTATATCAAGTAAACTGTTTTTATAGGGTATGAATATCGACTGCATACCCTGGATCATGAATTGCCGATCAAGACAGGCATTGGAGATCAGGCTATCTTTTGATAACCGATAACAAAATACTGAATCTTTAGAGACCATATAAATAGCCTCATTTTTTTGATCAAATGCTGTAGCAACCGCACCATTTAAGGTTAAATCTTTAGTTAGGTTCCAATCATAATGTTTTTCTTTCATCCAGATAGGATTTTTAACTGCTGCACTTGCCTGCTTTACATCCTCGTGGGCAATGTTTCCGTTAAATTCATTCAATTCCCATTTATATTTAATTGCACCATTTTCCGCAATTCGTACATTGCTGATAATCATTGCAGGTACATCAATAATTTGAGACGAATGGTAACTGCTTGCACCGAACAAAAATTTATAACTATTATTTTTTTTCAGATTAATTGATTGGGCATATACTTTATTGCCTGAGTATAGGGACAATAACTGCTTATCGAAATCAAATTTCAGCCGAATATGGTTCCATTGGCCGAAAAGTCTTTCTCTTGGAATTTCAAATTCAATTTTTGAATAAGCATCCCCAATAATTAACCTGAAATGTTTTTGATCTAAGGGCGCATCATTATAGATGATATCAATATTTCTATTGCCATTTTCAATGATTCTTATGATATAGCCATAATACGTTCTGAAATTTGGACGGAAGGCTAAATCAAATGACAGCTCAAAATTATTTCCGAAAGACAAGGTTCTCTCCGGGCTTAAGTCAAGGCTTGTCCTTTTATCCTGATGTGCTTCATATCCCGCAAAGCCAAGTCCGAAAGATTGACAATCGGCCAATTGGCAGAAAAGCAAAATAAAAAACAAACTGAGTATATAACCTTTTTTGAGGACTCGGGTATTCATTATAATGGGTTTTAATTTCAACAGGCTGATGAAATTTAAAAATGTCACAATTGGCAATGTGAATATACAGTTTTTTGAGAGTTGACAATGATTTTTTACAACTGCATACGTATGCCTATCCCGATGTGCTAAGGACAATGAGTTATCTTATGCAAATAATTGCTATGTCATACGGGCCAGGCTTATTTTCATTAGATCAATGGTCATCAGAAAAAACAATCAGTAAAACAACATAAAAACGAGGGGCGCACCCTAAGCGAAGTGTCCTATATAGTCGCCAATACGGGTAGCACACCGATAATAGGCGGAACTCCTAAGGGATTACGGACCGATTGGAAGAATGGTTTGTGGCCGATGCTACCTACGGCTTTGCTTTGATGTTCCCAACCATACCTGAGGATTGGCTGCGGTTTATGAATGAGGTGATTGCTGAGCTTCAACGCCGTGGCCTGGTACCTTATAAATATGCTCCGGGCACCGTTCTCGATCGTCTGAACCTGGCTAAACCACTGAATCAATTTTCAAAATAATCATCATATTAAAGTGTAACCTGGCCTACTTAAGCATTTTATAAAAATATATTTTTTATAAAAACAGACTTGTCTGTTTGAATAATTTATTTTATGTTTGCCTTATGCGTAACGAAAGAAAGAATGCCGTCAAACAAACAATTGTAGATACTGCATCCCGTTTATTTTACAAACAGGGATATGGAAATACGGGTATTAATCAGATAGTTGAAGAATCAGGGGTTGTCAAATCATCTCTTTACACTAGTTTCCGTTCGAAAGAAGATATTTTAATGACTTACCTGGAAAGTTCGGGATTGGCTACAGATGAGGCATTAAAGGGAGCCGCAGACAAATTTTCTGATCCTAAAGAAAAGGTATTGGCAATTTTCGATTTTCTGATTGAGTTGGTTCAAGAAAAAGAATATTACGGTTGTAATTTCTTAAATATTATTTCAGAGATACCCAAGGAAGATGAACGGATACGGACACAGATAAAAAAACAAAAAAATGGCGTGCGCAGATTGTTTTCCCGTATTCTGGAACCAATTGGAAAAGAAGATCTGGCGGATGAAATGTATATCCTATTTGAAGGTGCTCTAAGCGCGAATAAGGTACATGATGACGTTTGGCCGGTAATCAGTGCGCGAAACATAGCTAAAAAACTCCTGGATAGTAAATAAACCAACTAATTTATATAGTAATTAATAATAAATCATAAGCAACAAAATTAAAAAAACAGACCTATCTGTATTGTACTAAAGGTTAAAAAACAGCAATAATTCAAAAAGAAAAATGAGAAAACAAGCGATTTATTACAAAACAATAAATGTTGACGGGATCAACATTTTTTACAGGGAGGCAGGTGATAAAAGCAAACCACAGCTTATTTTATTGAATGGAATCCCTAACGCATCCAGTGCTTTCCAGGAATTGATTCATGACCTGAAAGAAGACTTTTATTTGGTTGCACCAGATTTCCCCGGTTTCGGAAACAGCGATATACCCAACAAAGAAAACTTCGATTATACATTTGATAATATTTCTTTAAGCATCGAAAAATTTATAGCCCAAATGGGGCTAACTCACCCTAATGTTTATGCTTTAGGCTATGGTGGACCAATAACATTCCGCATCGCATCAAGAAGACCGGATTTATTTAATAATTATATTCTTCAAAATTCTAATATGTATGAAGAAGGCCTGGGGCCGGCAATGCATAATGCTGCGCCTTTCCTTCAAGATCGCCATGAAGAAACTGAGAAACTGGTTAAGCCTTTGTTGACATTGGAGGGCATTAAGTTATTCTTCCTGAATGGTGCGAAAGATATAGCCAATATAAATCCGGATGGTTATCTGAACGCCTTATATTATTTAAGCCGTCCTGGTCAGGAAGAGATTCAGTTGGACCTTCTTTATGATTACCGAACCAATATCGAAGAATACCCCAAATGGCAGAAATTCCTGAAGGAGGAGCAACCCCGGATACTTTTGGTATGGGGAAAGAACGATGTTTTTTTTCCGCTGTCGGCCGCCGAGGCGATTAAAAAAGACGTGCCCTCCGCTGAATTACATGTTTATGAGACCAGTCATTTAGCACTTGAGGAACACCACGAAGGCATCGCCGTGAGGATCAAGGCATTTTTAATGCCTGCAAATTAGCTTAATTTTTTAACTTATTTAAAACATACTTGTCTGTTTTAAATAAACTAATCCACTACCAAATATTAATTGTCAAGATCATGAAAACATCAGCAGTAAATTATCGCAAAGTACAGGTAGAAGGCCTGAACATTTTTTATCGTGAAGCAGGACAAAAAGATGCTCCTGTGGTACTCTTATTACATGGATATCCAACATCTTCTCACATGTACAGGAACCTGATACCTATCCTGAGCGAAAAATATCATGTCATTGCCCCCGATCTTATCGGTTTCGGTTTTTCTGACGCGCCTCATTACAAATCCTTCAATTATACATTCGACAACCTGACAAAATATATTCAGGGCTTTGTAGACCTATTAGGTTTAAAACGTTTTGCCATTCAGGTATTTGATTATGGTGCTCCAGTTGGCTTTAGGCTGGCTGTAGCTAATCCTGAAAAGATCACCGGTATTATTTCACAAAACGGTAATGCTTATGAAGAAGGGCTGAGTGGCGGATGGGAGCCAATACAAAAATATTGGGCCGAACCAACCGAGGAGAACCGGAATAATCTAAAGGGGATGTCAACAGCAGAGACAACACAATGGCAATATTTTACCGGTGTAAGTGACAAGAGCCTTGTAGCGCCGGAATCCTATTCACTCGATCAATTTTTCCTTGACCGTGATGAAAATGGGGAAATTCAGCTTGATCTGTTTAAAGATTATGCCACCAATGTAGCGCTTTACCCCACCTTCCATAAATACTTTAAAGAAAGCCAAGTGCCTTTATTAGCCGTCTGGGGCGATAAGGACCCTTTCTTTTTGCCGCCGGGTGCTGAGGCTTTCAAAAAGGACCTGCCAAATGCCATAGTAAAGTTTTTTGATACAGGTCACTTCGCATTGGAAACCCATGTAAATGAGATCGGCGAAGAAATCCTTACGTTCTTAGCAACGCTGCGTAAATAATAAAATTCAGAGCCTCCTTTAGTGAGGCGGTTGCGAATGCATCGCCTCACTAAAGAAAAAAAATGCATACTGAAAATGGTTTATTGATGCCTCGGAAAAATATAATAAATATAATAAATACACTAATTCATATCTATATGTTAAGTGAAAGTAAAAACACAACTGATGACCTTGCTACACCGCAAAGACTTAATGCCTTTTCAGACGGTGTGTTTGCAGTAATTATTACAATTATGGTTTTTTTATTAAAACCGCCTCAGTACCCAACATTTTCGGAATTATGGAAGTTGTGGCCCACGGCATTAAGCTATGGGTTAAGTTATTTATTTGTTGCCATCGCATGGGTTAACCATCACTATTTGCTAAGGCACGCCAAGCTCGCAACAATCCCTTTGATCTGGAGCAATTTCGCACAGCTGTTTTCCGTATCTCTGGTACCATTTTCCACAGCATGGATCGCGCAGACCCGGCTGGCCCCGGTTCCTGTATTCATTTATGCGGCTATTTTTTTAATGGTGAATATTACTTATCTGATCTTGGTATGGCAAGCGTTATGTACCGACCAATCTGTAGGAATAACCATGAAAACCATGCGGATTATGAATATGCGGTCATTTTTTACCATCGGGCTTTTCATTATTGCTATGCTGCTTGCTTTTAGACTGCCGCTTTGGAGCTTGGGTTTGATATGGTGCGCATTGCTTTTCTATCTGAAACCGGCGCCACCGAGATTAAAAATAAAAATGTAAAACAGTATTTAGAAAAACTAATTATCAATTATGAAAAATTCAATTGCAATTGTAACAGGAGCAAGTGCTGGTATTGGTGCAGCAACCGCTATCAGGCTGGCCAAAGATTTCTCAGGAATCGTATTGGTTGCCCGTCGTGAAGAAGAATTAAAGGTAACAGCAAAAACTGTAAAAGCAGCCGGTGCTGAACCGCTGATTATAGCAGCCGATTTAAGGCAAGTGTCGGCAGTAGATGAAGTTGTTGCTAAAACCATCGAAAAATTTGGGCAAATTAACGCGGTAGTTAATATTGCCGGTGCTGTGCCACAGATCCATCTATTTGAAATGACTGATGAGCAATGGAATGACGGCGCAGAAATGAAGCTACATGGTGCACGCCGCCTGACCATCAAAGCATGGCCTTATTTGAAAGCATCCAAGGGATCAGTAGTCCTTACTTCCGGAAATTCAGCTGAAGATCCTAAACCGGGATTTGCCGCAGTAGCTACTATTAATGCTGCTATTGTCGCTCTGGCAAAGGCATTTGCAGAACAGGGAATTATAGACGGTGTTCAAGTAAACAGTATATTGCCAGGGCCTGTAATGAGTAATCGCCGCATCGGGTTTCTTAAAAAATGGTCTGAAGCTAATCATATGAGCATGGATGAAGCGAAAGCAAAGTTTTTGGTGGATGCGCACATTGAACGTTATGGGGAGCCGGAGGAAATCGCGGAACTTATAGCCTTCCTGGTATCATCGGCAGCAAAATGGATGACCGGCACAGCCGTTAGAATGGATGGTGGCGAAGTAAAGGGAATATAATCAGCAACAAATGGCCGGTCTTGCAGACAATGATGCCCAAGACTGGCCCTTTACCATTAATTCAGCATTATGCTAAGCCAGGCTAACGATGAACAGATAAGTTAATTTATTTAGAGTATATGTTACAGTGGTTTTCTTTCGCCCCATGATATTTGTTGATCAGGAAGGCTAACTGGCTGTAAATTCATGTCAGGAATATGTTGCCCAGTATATAAAATAGTAGATTCACCCTTTTTTAGAGATATGCGCACTATGCCATTGCCCATATCTTTCATCGAACCAGCCTCCCTATTTGTTGCTTTAACCGGCCCCTTAAATCCCGTATTAATTATACATGATTCACCGGCAAGACTTTTTATCGCGATGAAATCTAGTTCACCGAATGTTCTTCTGGCGCTGACAAGGAAGGCCCCTTCGGCTCTTAAACTTGCGAAGGAAATATTTTTCCAGACAGATGGTGCACCGGGGAATATCCTGATCGTATCGCTGTAACTGGTCATTAGCATTTCCTGCAAGGTACGATCGTATGCCAACGGTGTTTCGATGACCGGCGAGCCCTCCCGATAAAGTGTATTAGGCTGGGGTGACTTTCTGAGAAACGAATGCAAAAAATCTAGTGCTTCATCACTCCACCCGCCGGCTTCCAGAATGGAGGCGGCGCCTAACCATGAATAGCCGGCAAAGGCCTGGGGCTTGGTTATCCAGTTTTCTAACGATTTGCTTATTAATGGCGCTTCCTTCGGATTATCCCATCTGTATTCGTGAAAGGGGTAGATCATGAATAAATGGGACCAATGCCTGTGCGATTTAATAAAAGGCATACCTTTGCCAACCATAAAACCTGAGGCATTATCTATTTCATAAGGTACCAGCCTGTTCAGCATCGCTTTGCAATTATTCACTATCGGATCATTTAATTTCAGGCGGTCATCGGCAATAATTAATGTATTGGCAAGCCAACGAAGGCAAGCCAGTGTATAATTGCTGTTTTCTACGCCATCGGTATATTCCGGTGAGGCCGTTTTAGGCAATGACCATTTTCCATCCGGTTGCTTGATGACGATATGCTGCAGATAATTAAAGGAACCTTTCATTAAAGGGAATAATTGCTCCCGGAGATACTTATCATCCATTGTACTCCGATAATACATCCAAAGATTGTGCATAACCCAAGGTAAATTACCCACTTCACCACCTACCGGAGTTCTTCCGTCAGGCCCCGTTCCCCGGCCTATCGCGAAAGAATCATTTTGATATGGCGCGGCGTTTTTTGCCAGGGTAAACCGGTCGTTCCAAACCGTTCTTGACAATGGTTCCGCTTCATCCAGGTGGTTTGACATATAAAAAGGCCAATAGGTAAGCTGAATGTTCAGGTTCCACCAAATGGCAGGCCAAACGGTAGGCCTGAACCAGGGGTCCATTAGATCTAAAATAGGCCCACCTTGTCTGGAGGCTGATCCCATTTTATACATCTGTATCCAGTAAAAGCTCTCCATTGCGGCATCGGGTATAGACACAAAACTTTTAGGATAATAACTATGCCACCATGAGCGGTGAAGATATTCCAATTTAAGTGTCCCGGCTTTTTGCGCATCCTTAATCAACCTAACGGCTTCGTTCGCTGCCGTTCTGCCAGGGTAGGATAAACCCATACTCATATAATAAGTAACCTTATTACCCTGTACCTGCCTTAACCAGGCGGTAGCATATTCCCCTTCGGGTAAACCGGCAGTATGGTATTGATCATCCGACGGCATTTCCTGAACACTTACCGAAATACCATCTTTATGCTCAATAATTTGAGGAGGATAAGGCATATAGCCCTTCGGAGGGTTTTTCCGGGTGGACTTTGCCGTATCAGGAAACCAATGCAGTTGATTTCCCGTGTCTCCGGTGATCTCCAAAACGATCACATTCCTGTCTGCAGCGGTAAAACAACGGATACTGTAATTATTTGCTCCGCTTTTTACATTTCCCAGCGCTTCCGCGTTCCATAGATCAAGACGAATATTGCCGGTGGGTATATCATTACTTAATTTCAATTCGAAATGCCCGTTAGGCAAGCGATTGGTATAATAAAGAACCGCTTTACCATCACCATCATTCCTATGATCGTAAAGATCACCTCTTGAAACCTCAAAGTTAAACGCGCCTTTATCGTTAACCCAAAAAATAGTGCCCAAGCAGCCGTTACCCAAAAAAACACCCCTATCCCAGTTATCAGGCAGTTTGCCTTTCCAAACCATGTCGCTACGGTTTAAAAACTCTTTCCAGTTTATATTTTCACTGATAGCAACCGTATCGCCTGTAGTTTGGCAATAAGAAGATATATTTAACAGGCATGCGAATATCAATAAGGTTAACTGGCGGTTTTTCATATAGAAGATTATCAATGAGGCTTACAATATCATGTCAAACAAATAAAATCCAAATCATTAACCAATTCTTAAAAAATCATTAATAAATATCGATAAGTTATAATAGATCCTTTCCCAATCAAACAGGTTCTTTATAAAACGATTCAGACTCAGTCTGTAAACAACCAAGGATTGGCTGTAATAATTATTAAAATAGTATTTTTATGTAACAAGGAGTGTAATACTTAGTCGAATAAACAAAATAGCTGTCTATATTGAGCCCTTGCGAGTCTAAAGTAGGGGATTGACGTATTTATCCACCTTATATTACTCCATGAAAATTCACACTGCCTTAATTTTTACCGATTGTTCCTTGTTTAATCCGAAACCGCAACCAAGTTTCGACACATTTACCCATAGCTTTGTTAATGGTTACCATGCTCTTCCTATACCAGGATTAGCAAATGGCTACATCGATGATCTGCACGAGATAGAACCAAAGGATACCATCAAAAAAGAAATCGTTTTTTTTAATAGTATCAAAGATCAATTGCGTCAATATAAGCTGTCCACACTTTCAGCTGTTCAGCGACAGGACTATCTTCAGATAAAGTTCGAAACGACGATGAACCTGGAAAGGCTGGAATTGGAAACAAAATGGTTAACCTATTCTCCGGCGA
>JAMFRP010000010.1 GCA_026224775.1 Bacteroidota bacterium | reverse complement strand
ACGTTGATGAAAAGAGGCAGGGTCTGCATCAGCATATGAGTCGTTAGCTCAGAGCCCTAGTCATAGTTTACCCTGCTTCTTCTCAATCTAATTATCCAGTAAATTTAATTATGCTAATCTAAAGGAGCATGGCGAAGAATCTGTACAGTAGTTTACCACTTTACAGATTCTTCGCCATGCTCAGAATGACATTTTTTTTCGACGCTCATTCTATCTTCATGTCATTGCGAGGTACGAAGCAATCGCGAACTTTGCATGACTGTTTTTCTACGTGCGATTGCTTCGTACCTCGCAATGACAAATGGACTAATCCCCATCCTCCGTACCGTACAAATAGGTCTCTGTATTATCAACCGGTAGGCTGATCATATCACCACGACCCATTTGCCACCAGAAATGGAGGCGTGGTTTTTCGCGGTTGCCAATTTCATTCATGGAATCGGAATCATACAGGCGGCCGTTAACCATTACATATTTAATTTTATCGGTGTTTCGGATGTCGTCAAGCGGGTTGTCATCCATCACAATCAGGTCGGCTAGTTTACCGGGTTCTAAGGAGCCAATCTCTTTATCCATCCCTAAATAGGATGCGCCGTTGATAGTCGCGCAGCGCAGAACATCCATCGGTGCCATGCCGCCCTGGGCCAGCATCCACATCTCCCAATGTGCGCCGAGGCCTTGCAGCTGACCGTGTGATCCTAAGTTTACCCTTGTGCCACCATCAGCAATTTGTTTAACATATTTTGATACATCGATGTGGCCGTAATCGCCATATTCGGATGTCATCCTGCGCCGCGAGCGGGCATCAACAATGTATTGAGGAACAAAGTTTAATAAATGCTCATCCTTCCAAACCTCGGTACGATCGTACCAAAAATTCTCGCCAAACTGTGTGCCGTAGCTAACAATAAGTGTTGGTGTATAGCCTGATTTGCTGGCATTCCAGAATGAAATCACATCTTTATAAACCGGCCAAACAGGTATGTTATGCTCTATGCCGGTATGGCCATCCAGTATCATATTCATATTGGTGAAAAAGGTTGAACCACCCTCGGGTACCACCTGCATTTGCAGTTCCCGCGCAGCGGCGATAATTTCCTGGCGCTGATCACGGCGGGGTTGGTTATAGCTTTTTACCGAGAACGCGCCCACTGCTTTTAGGCGGCGCAGGTTTGATCGCGCATCATCCAAGCTATTAATTACCGCTTTAAAATCGCCATCGGCACCGTAAAGAATTGTACCGGTGGAGTAAACACGCGGGCCAACCATATTGCCAGCCTTCAACATTTCGGACTGGCTGAATACCATCTCGGTATTGGTAGATGGGTCATGCGCGGTGGTTACCCCGTAGGAAAGATTGGCATAATAGTTCCAGTCCTGCTGTGGGGATATGCCATCAACACTGGGGTGCAAATGCGCATGCACATCAACAATACCCGGCATAATGGTTTTGCCTGTCGCGTCAAATACTTTGGCATCAGCCGGGACAGGTACATTGGCAGCTTTGCCAATTGCTACAATTTTATTATGGTCGATGATAATATTTCCCTGCTCTATCACTTCGTTATCATCCTTCATGGTGATAATGCGGGCATTAGTGAAGGCTATTTTGCCATCAGGTACATCTGTTTTTAGTTTCAAGCCAATGTCAATCCCTGTAGTATCGCCGCTGGCAACGGTTTTGGTATAATAACGTGGGCCGAGTGTCCACATTAGTTTTTGGCTATCCTTGCTCCATTGTATGTATGTGCCTGCATCGCGGGTGAGTTTAGTCAGCGGGATAGCTTTGTTTGCCGCTGAAAGATCCTGCGGGTTACCGGTACTTACCATTGGTGTGATGTAACAGTTAAACAGCTCAGTAAATGCCATCCATTTACCATCCGGGCTCGGGTTAAACTGGGTGGCATAGGTTGATGTATAAAGCGTACGCTGATTAGCGCCGGTAATATCCATCACACGGAAAGTTTTTTTATCACCATCGGTGCTTTGATAGTAAATTTTGGAGTCGTCGGTAGAAAACTGTGGGTTGATGCCGTTATTGATGATCAATTGCGGAACTCCGCCAGTTATCGGCATCACATAAATGCCTGGGTTCTCGCCGAAGGCAAAGCCTAAAACCTCGTTACCTTCGCCTTTGCGGAAGATTATTTTATCGCCTTTATTGGAGATTTTTGGCGTGTAGTAAAAACCTTTGTCGGTTGTTAAGCGGGTGGCGGTTTTGGTAGCGATGTTGTAGATGTTAACCGAACCTTTTAATTCATCGCTCCAATCTATGTATACGATTGATTTGCCATCGGGACTAAAATCGGGCGAATACTCGAAATCGTTGGTAGTGGTGATACGGGTGGGTACGCCGTTAGGTAATGTTTTTAGATAGATGTATCCCGCCGCGTTAAATGCCACCTGTTTGCCATCGGGCGAAGTGGTGAGCTCGCGGATCATTTTAACGGTAAACTCATCCTGAAAAACCTTTTGCTGGTAATGCAGCGCCTCGGTTATATTTTGGGTTGATGTGACCTCGAAGGGGATAGGTGTGGTATTTAAGACGTTGACGTCCAGGTTCCAAATCTTGCCTTTGGCATAAAAGATCAGGTTTTTACTATCCGGGGTCCATGCGAAATTAGGGTATACACCAAATATGGCCCAGGTTTCCTGCTGATCGTGTGAAAGGTCATCATATACAGGCCATTCTTCGCCGGTATCCAGGTTATGCAGAAATATTACCGATTTTAAACGGACGCGCTTTACAAACGCCATCAGTTTACCATCCGGCGATATTTGCGGGCGGCATGCGCCACCTGTTCCGCTGGATACAGTATTGATATCACCTGTTTCGCGGTTCAATCTTTTTATGGCATAGATGCCTTTATTCGGGTCTTTATTGTATTGAAAGTTTGGGCCGGGTGTAACATCCTCGCTCCAATAAATATATTTACCATCCGGCGACGCGGCGGGTTCACCTGCATCCTGTTCATCGTTTTTACGTTTGGTTAGCTGGATACCATCGCCACCAGCTTTGTTGTACAGCCAAAGTTCGCCCGCGCCTAAGGAACGGGTATTGGTAAAGTGTTTGCGAGCCACCAGGTTTTGTCCGTCGGGTGTCCAAACAGCATTGTTCAGCAATCTGAAAGTTTCTTTGGTAACGGAATGTTTATCACTACCGTCGGCATTCATCACCCAGATATTGTCGCCACCTTCTTTATCGCTGGTATAGGAAATTTGTTTACCATCCGGACTAAAGCGTGGTTGTATTTCCCATGACTTGCCGCCAGCCAGCAAAGTTGCTTTGCCACCTGTTATGGGCATACTATAAATATCGCCTAACAGATCAAATACAATTGTTTTACCATCGGGACTAACATCCAGATCCATCCAGGTGCCCTCGTTAAGTGTAAGGGTTACTTTTTTTGATGGGCCGGGAGGGGTCTCTACGTTCCATTTCTGTGCATAAGCGGTAGTTCCGGTTAACAAAACAATTAGGGAGAGGCAGATAAACTTCATTATTTTACAATGTTTGCTGCGCGAAGTTAAAACTATTGCTGTAAATAGATAGTTTTGGGATTGTCACAATTGTTTGGGGGAGTTGGAATTAGTTGATTGGGCGGAGAAAAATAAATTGTCATTGCGAGGAACGAAGCAATCGCGAACCATGTAAGGTGGCTTTTCTCCGTGCGATTGCCACACTATCGCAACGACGATAAATATCCGTGACATCAAACTCTTCATCTTGTCATTGCGAGGAACGAAGCAATCGCGAACTTTGCAAGGCGGCTTTTCTCCGTGCGATTGCTTCGTTCCTCGCAATGACAATTGACTGTTTTATCCATAAATTATATATTGCTTAATGTTTAAAATTCATCAATACTACGTTTACATGCTTACCAATAAAGGTAATACGGTAATTTACACTGGCGTTACCAACGACATTAAAAACAGGACTTTAGAACATAAGCAAGGAATATATAAAGGCTTTACAAAGAAATATGAATGTAATAAGCTTATATATTATGAAGAGTATCAATGGATACAAGATGCCATAGCTCGCGAAAAACAATTGAAAGCTGGTTCGAGACAAACTAAGATTGATCTTATTAATCAATCAAATTCAGAATGGAATGATTTAAGTGATGGATGGTACGATTGATCCGACTTGTCATTGCGAGGAACGAAGCAATCGCGAACTTTGCAAGGCGGCTTTTCTACGTGCGATTGCTTCGTACCTCGCAATGACGATAGGTTAACTTATTCAACCCAATTTCAATACGGCGGTTACCTGGTTTAATAAATCCTTTTCGTTAAAAGGTTTACTAATGCTGCCGTCGAAACCCATTTTTAGCATGCTTTCTTTATCTGTCATCATATTTGCTCCGCTAATAACAATTACCGGGATTTTGTTTGGTGACTCATCCAGGGACTTCACCTTGGCTAATAGTATTTGTCCATCCATCTCGGACATCTGGAGGTCAGTTAATATTACACTTATTTCATTTTTTGAAATGATATCAAGTGCTTCAGTTCCATTGGCTGCCTGGTGAAATATAATGTTCCATTTCTCTGTTATTCTTTTTAAAAACAGCAGGTTTAGTGGGTTATCATCTACCGCGAGTATGCCTTTGCCATTTACCAATGATGTTGTTTGATTCTTATCCTTTTTAATAACAGTACCACTGGCCGCTTTTGGATAAGGTATAAAAAAAGTAAATACAGCGCCGGCGCCGGGATTGCTTTTTACGTTTATTCTGCCGCCCTGCAGCTTAACTAATTGTTTGCAAATAAATAAGCCAAGGCCAGTGCCCAGTTGCCCTTTTGATGAGTTGGTTTGATAATATTTTGAAAACAGGTTTGCCTGTTGCTCCTGACTAATACCGTGGCCGGTATCTATCACCTCTACACGCAAACCATCATCTTTACCATATGCTTTTACTGTAATGCTACCTTCGCTGGTATATTTTATGGCGTTACTTACTAAGTTTATTACAATTTGCTTAAGCCTGAAACTATCGCCCATCAGCACCATATCTTTATCGCCCGTAAAGACATACTCAAGTGACAGTTTCTTTCTTATGGCACTAAACATCATGCTTTCCACCACCTTTTTTAGAGTATAGTCGGGGTTAAAAGGCTCATTGTTAATTTTAAGCTCGCTGCTTTCCATTTTTGCAGCGTCCAGCGTATCGGTTAATGTGCGTAACATCATATCTGACGACAGCTTTATGGATTCCAGCATATCCACCTGTTTAGGCGACATGTTTTGCTTGCTGAAGATGTACAGGAAACCACTTATGGCAGTGAG
This sequence comes from Bacteroidota bacterium, assembly GCA_026224775.1. GTDB lineage: Bacteria > Bacteroidota > Bacteroidia > Sphingobacteriales > Sphingobacteriaceae > Mucilaginibacter. The sequence goes on along the minus strand of JAMFRP010000010.1, from coordinate 27,990 downwards.
CGGGTTACGGATCTCGTGGCTCATATGGTGCAATATTTCCATTTTTTGCTCTGCCATACTAACCGAACGCTCAATTTCTTTTCGCAGTCCAAGTTCTGAATTATCGAGTTGTACAATAAATACAATTAATAAGGCGGCAAATACCAATACCAGAAATAGCGCTACTAAATACAGCGTATTTAATAATGAGGTGCTTTCCTGGTATGATTTTATGGCCGTACTTTTAAAATCATCGGCCATTTTGTAATTAATTTCTTTTAGCTCATTAATAATGCCATCTAAAGCATTAATAATACTGGTATTAAGTACAATAAGCTGCCTTTGGGCATCAAGCAGCTTAATATTCTGTAGTTGTAGCTGCTGTAGTTTTTTATTGTAGGCGATGACTTTTTGTTTAACTATTTTTCGGGTAGTTAGGTTAGTTTCCTTGCTGTTTCTGTAATGATTTATCTCGATAATGCCTTGAGGATTTGCTTGCTTATTACTGATAGCTTCTTTTAATCTCACAAGCAAGTTTTTTTTCTGCATGGCCTTTCTAATGGTATCTGAAGTTACTTTTACCTCCTTTTTACCTTTATTAAAATTACTGCTTAGTACGTGGGTATTTACAACAGTAGGTACGCTGAAACCTGAATAAGTAGTTAACAAAGAATCAAAACCATGCCTTAGCAAAAGCAATTTGGTTGATAACGCCAGTTTCTCACCGTACCAATATCTTATTTTACCTCTTTGATGTAAATTTAAATTATTGGTGTCTGTTTGTGTTTTTAGTAAGGTATCAATTTTGCCAAATGCAAGGGATAATTCGGTTTTATAATCGTTTTTTAAACTTGTATCGGGACTAATTAGCGATTCTTGAAAATCATTGTCGGCTTTATGCAGTATTACCAGTGCTTTTTCGGGTTGAGATTGATCGCTGTTAACGGTGTTTGTTAGTTTGGTGATAACATCAAGTTTGCTGGTTATAGAGCTACGAACAAAAATGGCGACTACTGATAGGATGATGATAAAAGTAAGGAGGGCAATAAGGATCTTTCTGGCAAGATGGCGTGTATACGTTACTTTCATAAATTGTTAGGGACAACAAGATCAGTGGGGTTCAAGTACCGAAATTGTTTGTACCTCGGAAATCTCTCACAAAAAAATTATTGCAAAGATATAAATAACAGTCTAAATGTAATAGGAATATTACGTTTCTGACATTGGCATTATTTTATTAATACAGGGTATAAAGTAATCTAATCCAATGCTTTTGGCCCGGCTATTTATTAATAATATGATGATAACCCAATATTGGCCTGTTTTGTAAAGCGGATTAAAAACATTTATTGATAAGGCTAATTATTAATAAAAGCATTTTGATAGTTTTGGTACAAATGACCATTCAGCAAATCCTCAAACAGTATTGGAAACATGATGCCTTCCGGCCGATGCAGGAGGAGATCATACAATCTGTTTTGCTGGGGCATGATGTTTTGGCGCTGCTGCCTACGGGAGGGGGTAAATCGGTCTGTTTCCAGATACCGGCATTGGCTAAAGAGGGGATATGTATTGTGGTATCGCCGTTGATCGCTTTGATCAAAGACCAGGTGGAGAGTTTGAAGGCTAAGGGTATTGACGCGGTTTCCATCGTGTCGGGTATGAGTAAGCGGGAGATTGATATCGCTTTAGATAATTGTGTTTATGGCGATGTGAAGTTTTTGTACCTATCGCCTGAACGTTTGTTATCGGAATTGGTGCAGGAACGCATCAGGTACATGAAGGTGAATTTGATAGCGGTTGATGAGGCGCATTGTATATCGCAATGGGGTTATGATTTTCGGCCGCCGTATTTGCATATTGCCGATCTGCGGGATTTACACCCTGATGTGCCGGTACTGGCGCTTACCGCAACGGCAACCGCCGAGGTAAGGGTTGATATTCAGGAGAAATTAAGATTTAAAAATGCCCGTGTTTTTCAAAAAAGCTTTGAGCGGAAGAATATCAGCTACGTGGTTCTACACGACGAAAATAAGCTTAAGAAGCTGCTGGATATTCCGAATGGCGTAAAAGGCACGGGTATAGTATATGTACGCAGCAGGAAAGAAACGGTTGAGATAGCGAAGTTTTACAATGATAACGGCATCCGCGCGGATTACTACCATGCAGGTTTACCTATGTCTGAGCGATCTGCCCGGCAGGAGAGCTGGGTGAAAAACCGTACACGGATTATTGTAGCCACCAATGCCTTCGGGATGGGGATTGATAAGGCTGATGTACGCTTTGTGATCCATAAGGATATGCCAGAGAGTTTGGAGGCTTATTACCAGGAGGCAGGTCGCGGGGGGCGGGATGAGCATAAAGCCTACGCTATATTATTATATACCGAAGCTGACCGGCAAAAGGAACTGCGTAAACTGGAGTTTAATTTCCCTACGGTGGATGAGATCAAGAAGGTTTACCACAGCCTGGCCAATTATTACCAGCTGGCTTATGACGCTGGCGAAGGGGTAAGCTTTGACTTGGATATAGCGGCATTTTGCAGCAAGTATAACCTCGATCCGGTTAAAACCATGAATGCATTGAAGTTTTTGGAGCAGGATGAATACCTGGCGTTTAACGAAAGCGTGTTTTTGCCATCGCGGTTCAGGTTTGAGGTGTTTAATGAGCAGTTATACAATTTCCAGATACAGAACCAGGGTTGGGACCCATTTATAAAAACATTGCTTCGCTCATATGGGGGGGCATTTGAAAATTATGTGCGCCTGCGTGAGTTTGATATTGCCCGTCGCACCAATATGAGTACGCAGCAGGTGATTGATGCCTTGAAGCAATTGCAGGAGGTTGGGATATTGAATTACCTGCCGCAAACGGATCATCCGCAGGTTACTTATTTAAAACCGCGGCAACATGCCAATACCTTATATATTAACAAGCATTTAATAGCGCAGCGCAAAGAAACCTATCGCCGCAAAATTGAAGCTGTTTTTGCTTATGCTTTGCACCGCCGCTGCCGCAGCCAGATGTTGCTGGCGTATTTTGATGAGGATAACGCGCCTAAATGTGGCATCTGCGATATTTGTCTGGAAGAAAAGCGACAGGTTAACGCTGCCGAAATCGGAGATGTGATCACTAATGAGATTGTGGAGCTGCTGAGTGTTGGTCCGCTGGATATTGGTGGGTTGGTTACTTCGATCAAGAGCGGGGTAGAAAAGGAGCGGATGGAGACGATTCGTTTGTTGTTGGATGCGGGGAAGTTGAAGAGTGATGGTGAGGCTTATTATCTCTGATGTGCAGATGACGCTTCGCAAATTGAGGTAAACAAATCTCCATATCCAAGCATTTACACATCAATTTTTCATCTGCACATTTGCATATCCACACATCTGCACATTTTTTCTTACCCGTTTCACCGATGTTTTTTTGGGGTTTACCGACATATTAATGTCATACGTCTATTAGGCCGTAATTTGCTGTAACGTAATAGGTTCGGGGTCGTCTTATGGTTGTAATTAATGAAATACAAACAATTGACAATCAAAATCATAAAAAAATGAAAACCTCACTAATCACCATCGCAGCTATCGCAGTTTTAGCTCTTGGTACAGTAAATTTAAGTAATGCAGCAACAACAACTAATAATAACAATGCCGCAGTAGTTTTAAACAACGTTAGCAAAATAAACAAAATCGAAATCCACGGAAACGTACAAGTATTTGTAAGCGATGGCACCAGCGACCAGGTTAAAGTTTACAACAAGTACTATTCAGAAAATGCCCTTGTACAAAATGAGAACGGCGTGTTACGCATATCATCATACACAAAAGATAAATTGGTAGTTTGGGTTACCGCTAATGATTTACGCTCAATCAGCGTTTATGATAACGCCGAAGTAAAATCTTTCGGTAAATTATCAGAGATCAACCTTGATGTAAACCTTTACAACACTTCAACTGCAACCCTGAACCTTGATTCATACAGCGCCAGCATCAACGTAAATGACCGTGCTAAAGCAAACTTAAGCGGCAACCTTGATAACTGCGACCTGCAATACTCAAACCAGACTACAGTTAACCAAAGTGCTTTGCGAGCCGGAACCATCAACAGTGTAAAACAAATTGTAAAACCGCTTCAACACAATAGCGCTGACGAACTGGCTATTTTGTAACCAATACTTTTGCAAAAGTTCAATCATATATCAGGAGCTATGCCCTACGGGGAATAGCTTTTTTTATTTTTAATGAAACCTGAATTGTATATTAGTTGTCTAAACGCTAAAAACCTATAAACATTGTTATGAAAAAAGTATATGTATCTGCCCTGTTAGTTTTTGTCGGCTTTGGTATGGCATCGTTATCATCCTGTGATGTGGATTGCATACAGGGATCTGGTCACCAGGTGACTGAAACCCGTAGAGTGGTTGATTTTAAAAAGATTGATATTTCGGGCGCGTTTAAAGTTTACCTTAAACAGGATAGCTCGTTAACGGTAACGATTACTGCCGATGATAATATCATCCAACATATAAAAACACCGGTAAAAGGCGATGAATTGTACATTAAAAATAAAAGGGGCGCTTGTAACGCAGGCGAAACGGTTGTAACCATTGGCGTACATAACCTGGACGAGATCAGTACTTCGGGTAGTAACGAGGTGTCTTCTAACGGCACATTGGTTACTAAGGACCTGGCAATTGGTATGTCGGGCGATAGCAAGATTACACTTAACCTTAATGCGGCTAATGTGACTACCGAAGGCAGCGGATCATCTGAGTTGTATTTAACCGGTCAGGCCAGCTCGCACAAAATTGATTTTAGCGGTGATGGCAAGCTTTCGGCTTATGGGTTCATAGTGGGTGATTATGATATTGAAACATCGGGATCAAGCGACTGCGAGGTGAATGTGTTGCACAATTTACACGTAAGCACCAGCGGATCATCTAGTATTAAGTATAAAGGCAATCCATCGAATGTTACTAATGATAAGTCCGGGTCATCGGATTTGCAGAAGGTGAATTAAGGGGAGATTGCTTTTGCGCGCTTCGTTTGACTCACCCCGACTACGCTTCGCTGGTCGACCCTCTCTTCGCCTTCGGCGGAAAGAGGGTTGGGAAAAGATTTTGCCTTCTTTATCGCGGAGCGAAAACCGCATTGTGCTGTTTGACTCACCCCGACTACGCTTCGCTGGTCGACCCTCTCTTCGCCTTCGGCGGAAAGAGGGTTGGGAAAAGATTTTGCCTTCTTTATCGCGGAGCGAAAACCGCATTGTGCTGTTTGACTCACTCCGACTGCGCTACGCTGGTCGACCCTCTCTTCCGCTTTGCGGAAAAGAGGGTAAAAATAAATTTATTACCTTCAACCTATCATGCCTTCTATCACAGATTTATGCCGCGAACTAAGAAAACGGGAAACCGAAGCTGAAAAAGTCCTTTGGGAACATCTGCGAAATAGAAACTATAAATATAAATTTCTAAGACAATATCCTATTTGTGCGTTATCATCCTGTGGCAAGAATGTATATTACATTCCTGACTTCTATTGCCACAAGGGCAAATTAGTGATAGAGGCCGATGGTTCCGTTCATCTATACAAAAAGGAATACGATAAAAATCGCGACGATGTGTTAAGATCGTTTGATTTAACCATCCTTAGGTTTAATAACGACGAGATTATAACTGATCCGGAATCTGTTATTAATGAAATTATTACTCATCTTGAAAATAAATAAATTCTCCGCCCTCTTTCCGCCAAAGGCGAAGAGAGGGTCGACCCGACCAGCGAAGCGTAGTCGGGGTGAGTTGAATTTACCTTTTTAATTTTTTTTAATACCTTTGCGCCTCTAAAAATGTTTGTTGGCATTGCTATTGATATTAAGCTACAAACGATTTAAAAATAAATTTATCCGCAAAAAAAGATGAATATTTCACAGGAAAAAATTGATAACCTGAATGCGATCTTAAAGATCAACCTTAACCCTGACGATTACCAGCCACGCGTTGAGAAGGCTATAAAAGAACAAGCTAAAAAAGCTAAAATAGCGGGTTTCCGTCCGGGTATGGTGCCGACTTCGCATATTAAAAGAATGTACGGAAAAAGCATTTTGGTTGACGAAATCAACACTTTGCTATCAGATACCCTGAATAAATATATAGAAGAAGAGAAATTAGAGGTATTAGGTCAGCCTTTGCCGAAAGTTGACGAGCGTAAAGAATACAACTGGGATTTTGCCGATAACTTTGAGTTTAATTATGAAGTTGGTTTGGCGCCTGAGTTTAATATCGAATTCACTTCAAAAGATAAATTAACGCAATACGTGATTAAAGTTGATGAAGAAACATTGGCATCACGTATCAAAAATATCCGCAGAAGCTATGGCAAAATGACAAATCCTGACGTATCGGCAGATGATGATGTGCTTTATTCAGAATTAGTGCAGCTTTCTCCGGATGGTTCTGTTTTTGAGGATGGAATAAGCAATACAACATCGGTTAGATTAGACCAGATCCAAAATGATAAGATTAAAAAATCATTGATCGGCCTTAAAAAAGATGACGTGGTAACGCTGGATATTCAGAAAGCTTATAACAATGACGCGACCCGTATCGCGGCCATTTTAAAGGTTGACGAGGATGTGGCAGCTGATTTAAAATCGAATTTCCAATTAACGGTAAAAAACATTAACCGTTTAGAAGAAGGTGATTTGAACCAGGAGTTCTTTGACAAATTATTTGGTGAAGGTACCGTAACAACTGAAGCAGAATTCAGAGCTAAAATAACTGAAGAGTTAGAAAGCATGATGCAGCAGGATGCTGAGCGCCAACTACAGGATGAAATTTATCATTACAGCTTAAATAAAGTTGAGTTTAACCTGCCTGATGAATTTTTGAAACGCTGGTTAAAAGCTACCAACGAAAAGTTGAGCGATGAAGAATTGCAAGGCGGCTATAATGATTTTGCGAAGAACCTTAAATGGACTTTGATCGAAAACAAGATCATGAAAGAAAACAGCGTTGAAATTAAATACGACGAAGTTTTCGCTTTAGCAAAACAGCGTTTAGCGCAACAGTTCCAAATGTACAGCCCGCAGCCTATTGCTGAAGAGCAGTTAGCGCAATACACTGTACAATATCTGCAAAGCAAAGAAAACGCGAACAAAATATTTGAAGAGCTAAAAGCCCTTAAAACGTTTGATTATATTAAAAGCGTTGTTACTTTAGAGAATAAAGATATTGCCATTACTGATTTTAACAAATTGGTAGCTGAGCATAAACATTAATATTTAGTATCAAGTATTTAGTATCAAGTAGCAAGACATTGCTGCTTGATATTCACCAAAAGCAACTTTAGAAGTTGCTTTTGGTGTTTTATACGCTCGTTTGTTATTCTAAGCGCCTTTGTCATGCTGAGGGACGAAGCATCTATCGGCTATCTGCAAGCGGTGAGCCTATCGATAGATTCTTCACTGCGTTCAGAATGACAAAGTTGACTGGTAAAAAGAATTGTCATGCTGAGGAACGAAGCATCTATCCGCTGATCTGCAAGCGGTGAGTCTATCGATAGATTCTTCACTGCGTTCAGAATGACAAAGTTGACTGGTAAAAAGAATTGTCATGCTGAGGAACGAAGCATCTGTACATCTGTAAACTACTTTACAGATTCTTCACTGCGTTCAGAATGACAAATAGGAGAGATCCTTACCGGATCCAAATAAATTTACTTTTTGCAAACTTTCCATTGCAAAAACTATTGAAGTAAAAACTATATTTAGGGCGGTTAAACCCTGCCGATACATTAAAACAAAAAACAAATAACATGGATACTATTGATAAAAATGAATTCAGGAAATATGCGGTTAAACATCACCGCATTAACAGTATATATGTAGATAAATATATTGCTAATGTTGACCGTAGCCGCATGCCAAGTGGTATAGTTACGCCAAATGGTATGACGCCTTACATTATTGAGGAGCGCCCTTTAAATATTTCGCAGTTAGACGTGTTTTCGCGCCTGATGATGGATCGTATTATATTTTTAGGTGATGCTATTTATGATAATATCGCAAACATTATACAAGCTCAATTGCTATTCCTTCAGTCGGCGGATAGTAAACGCGACATCCAGATCTATATTAACTCTCCGGGTGGCTCGGTTTATGCCGGTTTAGGTATTTATGATACGATGCAATTCATATCAAACGATGTGGCAACTATTTGCACAGGTATGGCGGCATCAATGGGTGCAGTGCTATTATGTGCAGGTGCCGAAGGTAAACGTGCAGCATTGCCACATGCAAGGGTAATGATTCACCAACCATCAGGTGGTGCGCAGGGTACACAGTCGGATATTGAAATTTCGTATCATGAAATTACGAAGCTTAAAAAAGAATTGTACCAGATCATAGCTGACCATAGCGGTACATCATACGAAAAAGTATGGGATGCATCAGACCGTGACCACTGGATGATTGCTGAAGAAGCAAAAGAATTTGGTATGGTAGATGAGATTTTACGCGGTAACAGTACTAAGACTAAGTAATATTAGTTATTAGTATTGAGTCGGAAGTCTTGAGTTTTAAGTCTGATTTGACTTAAGGCTCAGGGCTTTAGACTATAGACTCAACAAAGTCTTTATATATTAAAACAAATAGTTATTTTTGTTAAACAAAAGGAAATCAGATGAATAAAAACAGCAAGGAGATAAGATGTTCGTTCTGCGGAGCAGGAAAACAGGACTCCCTGATGCTAATAGCCGGGCTTGACGCGCACATTTGTGATAAGTGTGTGAACCAGGCTAACGAAATATTGGCTGAAGAGCTGAAAGTGCGTAAGGTTAAAACAACGCCGGCAACCCCAGGGATATTAAAACCCGCCGAGATTAAAAGCCACCTTGACCAGTATGTTATTGGCCAGGATGACGCTAAAAAAGTATTATCCGTTTCGGTATATAATCACTACAAACGCCTGAATCAACGTATTGATAAAGACGAAGTTGAGATCGAAAAATCGAACATTATAATGGTTGGCGAAACGGGTACAGGTAAAACTTTACTGGCAAAAACGCTGGCTAAAATATTAAACGTACCTTTTTGTATTTGCGATGCTACCGTATTAACCGAAGCCGGTTATGTAGGGGAGGATGTGGAAAGTATTTTAACACGCTTACTACAATCTGCCGATTATGATGTAGCTACCGCGGAACGTGGTATTGTTTATATTGATGAGGTGGATAAGATAGCACGTAAGAGCGATAATGCTTCTATAACCCGTGACGTATCAGGCGAAGGCGTACAACAGGCTTTATTGAAGATATTGGAAGGAACCATGGTTAACGTACCACCACAAGGCGGCCGTAAACATCCCGACCAAAAAATGATAACCGTTAACACCAGCAACATCCTGTTTATTTGCGGTGGCGCGTTTGATGGTATCGACCGCAAGATTGCCAACCGCTTACGTACCCAAACCGTTGGTTACAAAATGAAACGTGAGGATGGCGAGGTTGACATGAAAAACCTGTACAAGTACATCACGCCACAGGATTTAAAATCGTTCGGGTTAATACCTGAGTTAATTGGTCGTTTACCGATTTTAACTTACCTGAATCCTTTGGATAGGGAAGCGTTACAAAATATCCTTACAGAGCCTAAAAACTCGTTATTGAAACAGTACAAAAAACTGTTTGAATACGAAGGTGTAACCTTAGAGTTTGAACCTGAAGTGCTGGATTTTATTGTGGATAAAGCAATGGAATTTAAATTAGGCGCCCGTGGTTTACGCTCGATATGTGAAGCGATTATGATTGACGCGATGTTTGAGTTCCCATCACAAAAAGATGTGAAACAACTAACCGTAACGTTGGATTACGCCCACGAAAAATTCGAAAAATCAGATTTGAAAAAGTTGAAGGTTGCTTAATTAAGCGATACAAAATGAAACAAAAAAGCCCGGTTTTGCCGGGCTTTTTTGTTTCAACAGTGTTTCTAAAAGCTATAAAAAGCACGTTTTTTGGTGCTTTTTTAGGTGAAATTTGCTATTTTTTTAGGTGTTTTTAGGGCTAAAATGAGCTGTTTTTGACCTTTTTAATACTGATTTTACCTCAATTTCCGACCTAATAATGCCATTTTTGCTATCAAAAAGAGTGTTTTTGGAGTGAAAAGTGTGCCAAGTGTACCACCTGTGCCATGGTACACTTGGTACATGGTTTAGTACGAAACAGGAACATTTATAAAGCTATCGTTGAACCATTTTATTTTTAAAGGCGATTGAGCATCTCTGATCGTTTCCTTAGCAACATCCTTACCTGTGCCATAATTAATTTCTGAAAATGGACTTTTCAACACATTTAAAACCACCAGTAACCGACTGCCTTTGCTCATCTGCCTGCTTACCAGCCTCGTTCTGGTGAACGGAATGGATTCAACTTTGCCCGGATGCAACAGTGTTCTTTTGCTCATATCCTTTGCATAGCTGGCCCGCCCTATAAAGTAAGATAGCTCGAAATATTTACCGTCGGGCGTTACTTCGTACAATGCCGCGCATACATCCATATCTTTTTTATTGATCATCGCCTTCAGTTCACCACTGAACATCCCGTTAACAGCCACCGGTTTATCAAACGGTTTACTGATGAAGACCAGCCCGTTGCTTCTGTCGAGACTATCCTTTATAATAGGATATGGATAATAATCGCCATTGCTGGTTTTGCGGTCGGCTAAATCCACTACTTGATTTAGTGAGCCCTTTCTATTGGGTTTTATTGCTGATAAGTTATAATTATCTCCCACTTTCAAGTTTGTTAAATACAGCTTTAGTTGATGATCAGCCATTTTTGGTATGGTTACTGTATGCTTCCACACATTGCTACCCATTACCTCATAGTTGATCTTATCTTTTAGTATTTCAGGTTTTTTGGCTCCTTTCAATATATAATCCAGCCATTGGAAAGTAATATCCCTGGTGCTGATTAATGCCACAGGATCAACTTTATAATCGCGTAACACAGGTACGCCCCCTCGCTGTGTGCCAAAATGATCGTATGGGCCTATTATCAGGTAATGAACAGCTTTTGGGTTATATTTCAGATGCTCCAGCATGTAATGCAGTCCTGAGATTTGCCCATCATCGTAATAACCTTCAAAGGTTAGCACGGGGATATTTATCGCTGCGAAATCTTTTTCATAAGGCACCTGATCCTGCCAGAATTTATCATAATCTGGATGTTTCAGCCAGCGTTGCAGCAAGGGGTTGGGCGTACCGTCAACACTGTCTATTTTATTATAGGCCGCACCGCTGTTATACCAATTGAAATTTATCTTACGCCAGCGACTGGGATCATAATATATTTTATCATCCAGATATTTATTATCGGTAACATAAAAAGCCCAGCCATAATTGGCATTTATAAACACATTGTTTTCCATAGGTAACCCCAAGCCCGGGATTGCGGCTACATAGGGCACAATAGTTTTAAGTGCCGGGTTGTGATACTTCGCGGCGGCCCATTGGGTGAAGCCATTGTAGCTACCGCCGTACATGCCTATTTTGCCATTGCACCAGGATTGTTTGCTTATCCAATCAATTACTGCGTTGGCATCCTTGCCATCATCTTCATATGGAACAATCTTTTCAGGGCTACGACCTTTCCCCCTTGTGTAGGCAATTATACCGGCATAGCCGTAGGCCGCAGGTTCAACAATCCTTGTCCAGTCGGCGCTATCAGCATAAATAGTATATTGTAATACAGCAGGCTGCGGAGTAGTAATCCCTCTTTTTAGTACAATTACAGCATTAATCAATGCGCCGTCCATAGTTTTGATGAGTTTATCCTCGATAACATAGCGTCTGTTGCAATCTTCCTTAATTAATGGTTTTGAGATAGCCTCTATGTTTTGGTAAAGCTGAAGCTCATAATAGTTCCTACAAAGTGATATCGCGTCAGTAATGCTAAGACCGTCTTTCTTCTGTGTAGCTGCTAACGAGTTTTGAAAATCGCTTTTCAGCTGATCAAGGCCATCGTTCGAAGCGAATGAATTATAACTTTTATAGGCACTTTTATCATCCAAACTTTTAAACATATTATTGAACAATTCATCAAATGCTGTTTTAAAGGAGGCGTTGCTTATGTGTTGTTTGATCTTGGTTTCTAAAAATAGCTGATGTTGTATATAGGGTGAATTTGTAGCCTTTGATTCAGATTTGAGGCGATTAATAGAAATTTTCGCATCAGCATAATCCCCTGCAAGTATCTGTAGCCGGAATAAATCATCAAAATAGCTTTTGAGGTTACCCTGATCTTTATATTTTGATAAAACTTCAGTAGCTAATACCGGCATTTGCCTGGTTAGGGCTACGCTATCAGTCGCGGTTGGTTTTGGAAAATAAGATTGTTGTCCTATGCAATAATTAGTTATAATCAGGCATAGCAATGCCATACAGAGTTTTCTGTTCATGATTCTAATGTTGATTTTTTAATTGTTGATTATGTACGCCCCATATTTTTGAGCTTTACCGCCTGCCTTTCTGATACTTCAAATACGCCACCTGCTTTAAGGCTTATAGTCATTTTACTGCCCGGTGCTATGCTTATTTTATCGATAAAATGCCTGTTAATCATTTGCGCCCTGTTTATCCTTAAAAAAACAGTTTCGTCAAGCTTGTTTTCCAGTTGATTTAATGAGCTTTTGAGGAACACCTTTTTATCATCAAAATATAAGCGGGCATAATTATCCATCGATTCTATTAAATACACCTTGCTCCAGCTGATGAAATGGTATTGCTGGCGATCCTTAACAAAAATCTGACTTTCGGTTGTGTTGTTGGCCACTTTTGCTCTTACCTGTTCAATAGCTTTGGCAAAGCGTTCTTCCCGTACCGGTTTCATTAAATAGTCAATAGCACTCACTTCAAATGCTTTAACCGCATATTGATCGAAAGCTGTAATGAATATCACTTGTGGCACCCTGTCAAGAGATTCTAAAAGGTCGAACCCTGATTTTTCCGGCATTTGTATATCCAGGAACAATAAATCAGGTTGTTTTAGTTCGATCAATAATTTAGCGTCATCCGCATTTTTAGCTTCGCCGATTATTTCAAAATCCGGATAATTATCCAGCAACCTTTTTACTTCATCCCTCGCAGTACGCTCATCATCTATAATAATGGTCTTTATCTTTTTCATGAGCGTGGTATAAGTATGGTTGATGAAACATTTCCTCCCGCCTCATGAATAATATCAAATTTCGCCCTCCCTTTATACTGAAGTAGTAGCCGTTCGGTTAAGTTTTTAATCCCCAAACCTTCGGCTGATGCATCAATGTTAAACTCGCCCGGATTCTGGACATTAATGCTGATAAAATTATCAATCTCGATAATTTTTATGCTGATGAGGCCACCATTTTTTTGTTTAGCGATACCATGTTTGATCGCATTTTCTGCCAGCGTTTGGATGCTGAAGCGCAGGATTAATGTATTATTCAGCTGGTCATCAACATCAATACAGAATTGCAAACGTTCTTCAAAGCGTAGTTTTTCCAGTTCAAAATAATCTTTTACCAGGGCAAGCTCATCCTTAAAAGTGGTTAATAATACGTCTCCGTTATAAAGCGAAGTCCGCAGCAGATCGGATAACAGGTCTATAGCCCTGCGTGCCGATTTCGGGTTTTCAATCACCAATGCTTTGATATTATTTAAAGAATTGAACAGGAAATGGGGATTGAGCTGTGCTGCCAAACTATTAAGCTGCGCATCTTTGGCGATGATGGCTAGTTGGGCATTTTCTTTTGCAATATTGATCTCCCGCTGTGCATAGTGGTATAAATGATAAGCCAGCAGCCAAATGGCCATAAGCCTGGTTCCAGCCATCAACATAGTCGCCCAGTTGAGTTTAAAAAAAAGCGGAAATGCAGGTACATGATCAGGCGTAAGCCAAAATCGGAATAAATAACTTTTAATTAGGGTTACCAATAGATAAGCCAAACCCATTACAAAAATTGCCGGGACAATTCGTTTTAGTAATTGATTAAGATTTAGCAACTGCCACTTGTGCCTGATTGAAAAATTACGATATAAGTTGGTGATTAATATGTAAATAAAAACATCAGATAAAAACTGAAGCAGACCGATAAAGATATTGAAAGACCCGGCTGAATATCCTATATAGCTCCAGTATAGCGCGGCAACCGACCATCCGATGAGCTGGCATTTCCAATAAAGCGATATGGATATATTTTTCTTCAAATGTTCTTGCGCTGATTATAAATCAAAACAACACAATATACTTTATACTTAAAATATAAAGTACAGGAATGCCGTATTTGGGGGATAAACGCAGTGCTTTGTACTGAAACTGAGAACGGCCTTTACAATATTGTAAAGGCCGTTCTCAATAAAATATAAGCTGGAGGATAGCTACATAGTTTATTATTCACTTTTTAAACTCCTTACCGGGTTCATCAACGCGGCTTTTACTGCCTGGAAACTGATCGTAATTAATGTGATAGTAATCGCTAATAATGCTGACACGATAAATACTCCCGGCCCTATGCTGATACGATAATCATATTTAAGTAGCCAGTTTTGCAAAAAGTAATAAGCTATAGGCGAGGCAATCAGACAACTGATTAAAACCAGTAAGATAAAATCTTTTGAAAGTAATAGCCATACCTGTGCTATGGTAGCGCCTAATACTTTGCGGATGCCTATTTCCTTGGTACGCTGTTCCGCTACGTAAGCAGCAAGGCCAAATAAGCCCAGGCAGGAAATAAAGATGGCCAGCCCAGCAAATATGCCGGATAGCTTGCCGATCAGCACTTCAAGTTGGAATTTGCTGTTATAATCCTCGTCCACAAAACGGTAACCATAAGGAAATCCTGGATCATATTTGTTAAATATTGCGGTCACTTTTTCAATAGCTTCATGTGTCGGTACATTAGGCGACAGCCGATAGATCAAATTATCACCTGTGGATGGATAGAACAATGATGGATCAGCCGGAGCAAATGGCGAGATCATCAAAGCATCCTTCACCACACCAACGATTCTGACTTGCTGCTTCCCGATAGTCATTATTTGATTGACCGGATCTTTTAAACGCAGGCGCTTTACTGCCGCTTCGTTCAATATAACGTTACTGGTATCCGACTTTGCACCGTTAATAAAATCCCTGCCGGCAATAAGCTTCATACCCAGTGTTTTAAAATAATCGTCCGATATACCTATATAACCCATCTCTACAGTTTCGCCGGGCAACTTGCCGGGCCATTGATCAATATCACCATGGGAATTAACATCTGTAGCCGGGGTGGTGGCAGTTGTCATGGATTGTACCAGGCCACTTTGCAACAGTTCATTTTTTAGCGCCGTGTAATTATGGTCAAGGTCATTATTCATATCTGTTGCCATCAGGCGATCAATACTATAACCAGTCGGCCTATCCTTGGCAAACCTCACCTGCTGGTAAATAATCACAGTGCTAATAATCAAAGCAATAGAACAACTGAACTGCGTAACTACCAATATTTGGCGGGATAGTGACTTTGATTTGCCACCAGTTATAGATCCTTTTAAAACTTTTACCGGGTTGAATGATGAAAGATAAAAAGCCGGTTTTCCGCCTGCTAACAATGCCACCAGTAATACACAGCCAATCATTGCAAGCCAAAAAACAATACTCCCGAATGGAATAGCTATGGATGTACTGGTAAGGCTATTAAACAACGGCAATGCTAAAATTACCATCACGATGCAACATAAAAACGAGATAAAGGTCACCAAAGCCGATTCTATCAGGAATTGGTAGATAAGGTCCTTCCGTAAGGATCCGATTGCTTTCCGTACACCTACCTCCTTGGCGCGTTTCTCAGACCGGGCGGTTGACAGGTTGATAAAATTAATGCAGGCGATAACCAGCACCAGCAAGCCTATAATGGTGAAAGTGTGTACATAATCAATAAAGCCGCCGCTGGCTACGCCGTTTTTAAATTGATTATATAGATGCCAGTTTTTTAGCGGATGCAGGATAACTTTTGAATTACGGGCATTAACGCTTTCAGGTTCGCTTTTTTCAATATCTATAATTTTAGGCTCAACCTGTGCATAGCTTATGCCCGGCCTTAATTTAACAAACAACTGGTAACCATTAGCCCCGAAACTGCCGGTCCGCGACGCCTTCACATAGCTATGGGTTTGTTCAAAATAACTGAAGGGGATAACATATTTAAACTGAAAAGACGAATTTGCAGGCAGGTCTTTAAGTACACCCGTTACCTTTAAGTCGTGCTGGTCATCTACTCTTACAGTTTTATCGAGAGGATTGTCGTTGCCAAATAAAGCTTTCGCGGTTGATTCAGTTAACACAATAGAATAGGGGTCTTGCAGTGCCGTTTTTGCGTTTCCCTCAATAAAAGGATATTGAAACATTGTCAAAAACGCACTTCCAATTTGCGCTCCTGGTAGATAGAATTTACGGTTATCAACTTTTAGCCCGTGTGATCCCATCCAATCTGATTCGGCTACGTTTTCGATTTCGGGGATGTTGTTACGCAAGGCGTCCGCCAATTTTAGGGATGTGCTGCTAAAAGTGAGGGTTTCGCCATTACTGTTAAAGTTTCGCCATACCTGATACAATTGTTTATATTCCGGTAAATTCCGGTCATAAGAATATTGGTATTGTACCCACAAGCCAATAATCAGCGCCACAGCCATCCCAGCTGCCAGGCCAAGAATATTCAGAAGGCTATAAACCTTGTTATTTAAAATATTGCGCCAGGCGATCTTTAAATAGTTTTTTATCATGATAACCGAGTTGAAATAAATATAACTAATAAAGTTTCAATCATGCCAAAATATAAGCCAAAATAGTAAGTATTTGATTGTGAATGAATTAATATATTTTTATAACTATTGGCTGTATCATAAGCGAACATCAATCGTTCGTTTCTGAAATGATGATAAACGGATTGTCTACGATCTATCTAACTACAATCCTGGTGATTTTGGCATGAAACTGAGGTGCTAGCCTCTCGAAACATCGGCTTGAATGTAAAAAAGCACAATGGCTTAAAATGTTTTTGTTCCTCAATCGTCTAAACGGGTAAACACAACCTGTATGGAAACATCATTTTTACAAAATATAAAAAAACGCGCCGGGAGGCTGATCGAACCGGCTTTATTAAAATCAGGGCGTGTGCTGGAAGTTCGTTATTGGAAATCTGGTACCATGATCGAGATAGACCTTCATCTGCCCGAAGCTGATATGCTGCAATGGTCGGAAGTGCCTGCTGTTAAATTCAGGGTGAGCGACCTGACTTTCCGGGATTATACACCGACTGGGTGGGATGCAGAAACGCGCACCTGTACATTGCTCATCGATGCTGCGCATCCGGGCCCGGGTAGCGATTGGGCCGGGGAACTACGGAAAAATGATGTAGTGAATTACCTGAAGATTGAGATGACGCGCCATGCGCCGAATCCAACTGCGCTGATTGTTGGATTGGGCGATGAAAGCAGTACGGGACATTTGCTTGGCCTGCAGCAATTGGTGCATCCGGTTACCCGTTTTATTGGTGCTATCGCCATAGGCAATGAAGACCATCGGGACGAATTTTCCCAGTATTTCAGGTCGCCACTGGAGCCCCTTGCCCGTGAAGATGAATACGGGATGGAAAGCCTGATTACTTGGGTGAAGTTACAGGGCTTTTGCAGCACGCATACTTATTTCTATCTGGCTGGTAACAATACACTGGTAAGCCAGCTGCGTCGGTCTTTAAAACAGCTGGGGTATCTTCCTGATCAAATTATGGTAAAAGGGTTCTGGTCATAAAAAGGAGAGTGACACGATTGGGTTTGGGTGAAATGTAAATTCCCTATGCCTCAATATAATCTGTTACAATTCCTTTGCTTTCACCAATATGGAGCAACATATCTGCCGTCATCTTTTTTAGGTCGAATTGCGGTTGCCATCCCCAGTCCTTGCGTGCCTGTTCATCTTTAATGCTGGCGGGCCAGCTGCTTGCAATCTCGTTCCGGTAATCAGGTTCATAAGTGATGCGAAATTCTGGTAAATGCGTTTTGATTGCTGTGGCTAAGTCGCAAGGGGCAAAACTCATCCCGGCAAGGTTGTAGGAGGTGCGGATACTGATATTTTCCTTTGGCGCATGCATCAGTTCCATCGTCGCCCGGACAGCGTCGGGCATATACATCATAGGCAGGCAATTATCTTCGGTAAGGAAACAGGTGTAATGTCTGTTTTCCAATGCCTGGTGAAAAATATCGATTGCATAATCTGTAGTACCTCCGCCCGGTGGGGTGCTATAAGAGATCAAGCCGGGATAACGCAGGCTGCGCACATCCACGCCAAACTTATCAAAGTAATACTGGCACCAATATTCACCCGCCCTTTTGCTAATCCCGTAAACGGTATTGGGTTCTATACGGGTATGCTGAGGGCAGTTGTATTTCGGTGAGCTTGGGCCGAATATAGCAATGCTACTTGGCCAGAAGACTTTATCCAGTTGAAAATCTTTGGCGATTTCCAACACAGAAAGCAGGCTCTGTACATTTAGTTTCCAGGCCATATCCGGATGTTGTTCGCCCGTAGCGGATAACATCGCGGCTAATAAGTAAACCTGGGTAATCTCCATATCCTGAATAACCTGCCTTAATTTAGCTGCATCAAGCACATCCAGTTCAATACTGTCAGAACCAGGTTTAATGTGTTTATCGGCAGCA
This sequence comes from Bacteroidota bacterium, assembly GCA_026224775.1. Classification (GTDB taxonomy): domain Bacteria; phylum Bacteroidota; class Bacteroidia; order Sphingobacteriales; family Sphingobacteriaceae; genus Mucilaginibacter. The sequence goes on along the minus strand of JAMFRP010000010.1, from coordinate 9,284 downwards.
ATCACATTTTCGCGGCCATATTCCTGCCGAAGGGCTATCGTAAGTTCGGTACCGATCTGTCCGGCTGCGCCGATAACCAGTATGATTTGTTTTTTCATTATACTATTCATGTTTATAGAGTAATAAGCCGTAAGGTATTTTTGGATCGATCCAGGTTGATTTTGGTGGGAGGTTAAGGCCAGCATCCGCAGCTGTGCAAAGCTGATCAACTGTCATCGGGCAAAGTGTAAAACCAATCGCGTTTGGATTTTCCCGAAACAGTAGCTCCATTTCGGGCATAGCCTTTTCGCCGCCGGTATGTTTTAAGCGGTGGTCAGTAGCAGGATCGGTGATATGAAACAACTGCGATAAGATGAAATCCTGCAGAATGGATACGTCCAAAATATTGGTATTTGAAGTATAGGTGTTTGGCTTAGCTCTTAAATGATACCAGTTTTCCTGTATAAACATTCCCATCTTTCGTTCTTCAAAAGGTTGTACCGGGGTGTTATTAAATGATTCCTGTATATAGAAATGCGGCAGTAATTGATCGAAAAGCCATTTCTTCTTGATGGGCACATCAGGAAGAACCACTCGATTATATTTTCGGATCTTGACCTCTTGTGTTGACATATAGAGCGCGGAAATGGTATCAAAAAGCGGCTTCCCGTTTTTTGCCTGTTCCTGCAAAAGCAATTGTGCAGAATGTGTACGATGGTGGCCATCCGCCAGGTATACAGATTTAATGCCCGCAAATGCAGAAATCAATTGCTCCAGTATTTCAGGTTTTTCAATTTTCCAAAGTTGATGGATACCCGCAGCACTTTCATAACGCACATCGGGAAAGCCTTGTTTATTTTCCGCAATAATGTTATCAATTATACGGTCCGGTGGATAGGTTAACAGAATTGGGCTACCTTCCAAGCCAGTATGTTCCCGATAGTTTTTGATGCGGCGAACACTATCGTCAAATGTGAGTTCATGCGTTTTGATGGGTTCTTCAAGGTCGGTCTGTACCCAAATTCCAACCTGTTTGTAGGATGGGTGCGCTACTTCATAAACATAAAAACAAGGAGCTGCGTCGAGCCATAAACGTTCGCTTTCCAACAGTTGTTTTAAGGTATTATTGATGTCATCATAGGCTAATGCCTGCATCTCCGGGGTTTCGGGTCTTAGGCGCGCTCCAGTTTCGAGCAGTGTTTTCAATGGCGGTAAACCTTCAGGCAGTTCAGCATTACCCGCAACAGATTCCGCCTGTGGTTTGGCAAAGACCAACTGATCGGCGTAAAACGGATTAGGATGTATTGCCTGAAAAGGTTTTATAGTAGCCATAGCTTAGCTTAATAAGTTGACTGAGATGGTATAACCGTTTCGACATAAGCCTGCATACACCCAATCAAAGCCTTTACGCTTTCATAAGGCAAGGCGTTATAAAGCGAAGCCCGGAACCCACCAACCGTGCGGTACCCTTTGATGCCAACCATGCCCGATTTTGCTGCATATGTTAAGAAGTCAGCCTCATTCGCAGGGCTTTCCATACGAAAAGTCACATTCATCAGCGAGCGGTGTTCGCGGGCAGCAGTACCCTTAAACAACGGGTTGCGATCTATTTCATCATATAACAATTGCGCTTTGGCAAGGTTTTCTTTAGCTATGAATTGCACGCCGCCTTTCTCTTTCAGCCATTGCAGATTGAGCATCGCGGTATAGATCGCGAATACTGGAGGTGTGTTATACATCGAGCCATTGTCACGGTAGATGCGGTAATCCAGCATGGACGGAATAGGGTGTTTAACACTATCTAGGAATCGGTTTTTTGCAATCACGATGGTCAGTCCCGCTGGTCCGGTATTTTTTTGAGCACCAGCATAAATCAAGTCAAACTTGGAGACATCGATCTCGCGGCTGAAAATATCCGAGGACATATCACAAACTACGGGAACGGGTGATTTCAGCGCTCCCCACATTTGTGTGCCTTCAATGGTATTGTTGCTGGTGTAATGGAAATAAGCAGCATCCTCAGGTATCGTGTAGTCCTCCGGAAGATGGGTATAGCCAGCATCTTTACTGGAGCCGATAATGTTCACTTTTCCGAAAAACTGTGCTTCTTTAATCGCTTTAACGCCGAAATATCCGGCATCAAGGTAAGCAGCTTCTTTTTTGTTGCCCTGCAAAAAATTCATAGGCACCATGCAAAACTGCATACTGGCGCCACCCTGTAAGAACAGCACGCTGTAATCATCCGGAACATTCAGCAGTTCGCGGATCAGCATTTCTGTTTCTTTCACAATGCTTTCAAATTCGGGGGATCGATGGGAAATTTCAAGGATGGATAAACCTACCGGCTCCCACTTTTTTACGGCTTCGGCAGCACGTTGCAAAACAGTTTGCGGCAGGATACAGGGGCCTGCACCAAAGTTATGTTTAAGGATTGCTGACATCGTACAAATAATTGGTTATTTTACGCTGCAAAGTTTCAGTATTTGAGGCTTATTACCTATACAGTGAGTTATATTTAGGTGTTTCGCCTATTTGATACTTTATTTTTAGTTAAAACACCTTTTTTGAATCTTTAAAAGGTGGTTTTATAGGTATTTTGATGGTTTCAGTACACTATGTCATTGACTTATTCATACGTGTATTTATCGGTTTTTAAAGTCTATTTACTTTATTTAGTCGTTTATACTTATCTTAGACCCACGGGTTATAGGATAAGTATAAATGTATTTATTACACTAAGCCTGTTTGCGAATGAAAAAAAAATTAGATAAATTTGATATGGGTATTCTGGATATTCTGCAACAGGATTGCCGTATATCCTGTAAGAAAATAGGGGCACAGATCGGCTTGTCTGAAACGCCCGTGCAGGTACGCATTCAGCATCTGTTTGAGGGTGGTTATATCAAGCGGTTTACAGCTATTTTAGATGCCAAAAAGGTTGGTTATGGTTTGATTGGCTATGTACAGGCAAAGCTGATTGAGCATACAGAAGAGAGCCTGAGTAGTTTTATGACAGAAGCCGTAAAGCTGAAAGAAGTAAAGGAATGTTATCATATGTCGGGTGCTTATGACTTTTTGATGCGTGTGGTCATCAGCGACATGGATGAATACAGCCAGATCCTGTTAAAAAAACTGGCCAGGTTACCCGGAAAACCCCACTTCGAAAGCTTTTTTGTAATGGCAGAGGGAAAATGCGAAACCTCCTTTGATGTAAGGTAAATCAGCAGTTTAAAAAGGTATAAAATAGGATAGGTCTTAGTTTAACTAAGATCTTTTAGGGGTGTACCCATATGGGCTCGAACAAGAGATCAAAAGATTGTGAGTGTTTCGGGGGTAACCAACTTACCATGAGGCAAATCATCGTTTCTGAAGTTTATCCCGATACCGGCTTGGAGGCCTTCCCCATTTTTACTTGGCCTTCAAAAAGTATTTTATCTATAATCCTAATTCAATTCTTTTAAAGGTTTGATTTCATTAGTTTTGGGGCATGGCCGTCGATGTGTTAGCTGAAATTCCCGGGGTGAATATGGAAGACCTGAGACTGAAAGGTTTTAAGGTGCATGAGCTGCCCGTATCTGTAGATATCCCAGTTTCCCGTGGCAGGCGTGATTTTTATAAAATGGGCTTAGTCACTGGTGAAATGACTGTTGGCTACGGCGATCAAATTTTAGAACTTAATGATACGGTTCTCTTTTTCGTCAACCCCAACGTACCTCGTTCTGTTATTCGCCGTTCTAAAAACACCACCGGCTACGCCTGTATTTTTACCGAAACTTTTATTACAGGAAGGGAACGGACAGGGGTATTGAAAAACTCCCCCTTATTTCACACGGGCGACACACCTGTAATTCCGCTCAATAGTGAACAGGTCGCCTTTATGACCGGCATTTTTCAAAAGATGCTGGCTGTGTACAACGGTGATTATCCTTACAAGGGCGAACTGATCAGGAACTGCATAGAACTGATCATTCATGAAGCATTGAGAATCCAGCCGTCGCAAAATGTATCGAAATTCAAAAACGCAGCCACCAGGATCAGTCATTTATTTATGGATCTGCTGGAAAGGCAGTTCCCCATAGAGCGTACGGGCGAACCCCTCAGGCTACGCACCGCACTGGACTTTGCCGCGGGCCTGGCTGTACATGTAAATTACCTTAACCGCTCCATAAAAGAAGTGACCGGTAAGCCTACATCTGTGCACATTGCAGAGCGTATTACCGCTGAAGCAAAAGCCCTTTTGCAGTACACCGACTGGAGCGTGGCAGAGATTGCCTATGCACTCGGCTTCGAATATCCTACCTATTTCAACAACTATTTCAAACGGATAACCGGTACTAACCCTAAATCTATTCGAAAAGAAAAAGTTTGAAAATCATACTTATTGGTTTGATTATCGTTAGTAACGTGCAGGTTTTAACGAGAACTTTGTTCTATGAAAATTTTAGTTACAGGCGCCACCGGAAAGGTAGGCAGCAGATTTGTTCCACGCCTTTTAGCAAAAGGCCATGACGTTAGTATCCTGGTGCGTGATGCCGTGAAAGCGTCGGGATTAGCCGAACTCGGCGCCAGGGTTGTTATTGGAGATTTATTTAATGCAGATACTTTGCCACCCGCGGTAGAAGGTATTGATGCAGTGATACACCTGGCCGCACTTTTCCGGACCTTTACTGATAATGAAGGCATTGTGAAGACAAATCATGCAGGAACTGTGGCACTTGCAGATGCAGCAATTGCAGCAGGCATAAAAAGATTTATTTTTGCGAGCACCGGCAACGTATATAGCTCAGGCTACCAGCATCCTGCGAAGGAAGATGATGTAGTAAACATTAACGACCCCAGGGCATACTCGTCCAGCAAAATTGCAGCTGAGCGGGAGCTCCTTTCGCTTCATGAAAACACAGGCTTTGATGTACGTGTACTGCGTTTAGGTTTTGTTTATGGCGATAGAGATCCGCATATAGAAGAGATCATTCCGCTGTTGAAAAAAATGAAACGTCACTCCGGGTCAAGAATGCACATGGTGCACCATCTGGATGTTGCCCAGGCATTAATTTTACTACTCAATATCAACGGACTGAACGGAGAGATATTCAATGTGGTTGACGATGCACCCATTACATTATACGAGCTTGCCGATTCTGTAGGGAAAGCGGCTGATGCCTTTGACCCTGCAGAAGGCCCATTAGCTGATCCGTTTGAAGGAATACTGGATGTTTCAAAACTCAGGAGCAGGACCGGCTTCAGGCCGTTGGTACCAAGCTATTATGTGGCGCGTGATTTGGATATTTTGTAAAATAAGTTGTTAACTTGTTTACATGAGAGATGAGGATGCTATTTCATTGATCGAAAAGGCGGTAAGTAGGAATGAACCAGAGGTTTGGGCGGATTTGGGTTGTGGCAGCGGGACTTTTACTAAGGCTTTAAATTCCTTACTGCCGACTGGAAGCCATATCATTGCAGTTGACCGGGAAAAGCAGCAATTAGATTTGCCGAATGTTGATTTGCTGCGGGCAAATTTTGAGCGGGATGATTTAAAGCTTTCAGGACTGGATGGTATTTTGATGGCCAATGCGATTCATTATGTGGCGGAAAAAACCGCCTTGATCAGGAAGCTGGAACCGATGTTTATAGGCTCGCCCCGTTTTATCATGATTGAATATGATACTGACAGCGCCAATCCGTGGGTACCCTTTCCTGTTACTTTTAAGCAATTGCAGACTTTATTCGGGACGCTTGGTTATCATAAGATCGTTAAAGTCAGTGAATGCCCCTCTGCTTATCGTTCAGGGAATATGTATTGCGCTTTGATCGAAAAATAGCTTTTAGTATGGTTTAATTAAAGGAATGCCTGAACTCCATTGGCGAGAGGCTGGTCTTGGTCTTGAAAAGCTTACTGAAAGATTGCAGGTGCTCGAATCCCAATTCATAGGCGATCTCGCTGACGGACAGATTCGTTGTTGACAGCTTTTCTTTGGCCAGTTCGATCAGCTTATTGTGCAAATGCTGCTGGGTGTTTTGTCCGGTTAGGGATTTGAGCAAACCGCTCAGGTATCCGGGTGAAATATTTAAGGTTTCGGCGATGTAGGTTACGCTCGGCAATCCTTTTTGGGCAAGCGCACCGCTGTTAAAATAATTGGTGAGTAAATCTTCCAGTTTGATTAGGATTTCGTGGCTGGCGATCTTACGAGTGATGAACTGGCGCTGATAGAACCTTTCGGAATAAGTCAGCAAAAGTTCTAACTGGGCAATGATTACGCTTTGGCTAAACCGGTCGATATTGGCATGTTATTCCTGCTAGATATTTTGCGCAATGGTGGTGAGCATGGTCTCTTCCTTGTCCGATAAGTACAGCGCCTCATAAACTGAATAATTGAAGAACTCGTATTGTTTAATGGTTTTGGCCAGCGAGGTATTCCACAAAAAATCCGGATGGATCAGGATGATCCAGCCTTCGGGCCGGTGTATCACGCCGCCCTTTTCGATGTCCATGCCAAAGACCTGGCCGGGTGACATAAAGAAAAGTACACCTTCATCAAAATCGCTGGCCTGCTGGCCATATTTAAATTTGGCGTTCTTCATCCTTTTCAGTGAGATCGAATAGAAATCATAGGTTAAACTGAACGGGCCTTCTGCCAGAGGCCGGTTCAGGTCTTCCATATGCACCAAGCTGATCAGCGGGTGTGCCGGTTTAGGCAGGCCTGCGGCGCGGTGATATTCGGTGATCGTATGGAAACGGAATAGCTGGTGATTATTCATAACACAAGATACTTATTTTTGATGGTAGACTGCTGCGAACTCCTTAGCGAAATCGGAAAGTTTAACTTTGCCCATTTTGGGTTGGCTCCGGTGAAAGTTCTCCAGCGTTTTACCGATGTGCATCGCCGCCTGCATTTCCACTAAAATTTCCGCTAGTTTTTCAGGTAACTTAGCCATTTTTAACCCCTGCAGCATTTCCTTGTCCGAAAGCAGCACCCATTTTAACCAGGGTTTTCCTACTGCGCTACCGATAATCTTTGCCGCTTCGTTACAGGTCATTTCCTCGCTGCCGACATATCGGATGGTTTTCTCTTTTGGTTGTAATAGCAGTTCCTCGGCTACCGCATCGGCGATGTCTTTCGGCGATACAAAAACGATACGATCATCTCCGCCATAATTCCCCATCAGCAGGCCGGTCTTACCGGTCAGCAAAGCCCAGAGGCCGGAATAACGTAACGTCAGGAATTTGCCGAGAAAACCTTTGCCTTTGATCAGGCCTATAGACTGGTAGAAATTAGTGTAAAATGAACCGGGCCGCATGATCGTAATGGAAGCGTCCAGTCCATCAAATAGGTGTTCTACGTTTTCGGCTTTGACCAGGTCAGCAGCCCAGCCACTCATGACCACGATCCGTTTGATACCAGCCTCCTTTAAAGCCTCTGCATAGTTCTGCGCCATCCGGTGCATATAGGCTCCCAGATCCGGCTCTGTAAAACTTAGCGGGATCATCGCGTAAACCACGTCTGCGCCTTTGAAAGTATTCGTCAAAAAATTGACATCGGCTATCGACCCAATAGCTGCCGCCGCGCCCAAAGCTTCAATAGCAGTTTGTTTTTTAGAATCGCTGCTAATCACAGTCACTTGATGTCCCTGAGCGATCAATGTTGCTGTCAGCGGTTGGCTAATGTTCCCTAAAGAACCTGTTACAATGATTTTCATTTTACTGGGTGTAAACGCCGTTTTCAATATCCGTAAGTAAGGTCGAATGCATAGGGTGCCAGTTCAAAGTTTCCTGTGTCCACTTGCTCGAAGACGGACAGTCAATCGCGGCCATATGGGCAAACCAGCCAAAATGCTCGGCTGCGGCTTCCGGCGTAACTGATCTTACAGGGAGATTAAGTTGTTTGCCAATAGCTTCGGCAATAGACTTGACTGTAATTGCTTCTTCAGCCGAAGCATGATAACGGGCACCGGGTGTCGCATTTTCCAAAGCTAAACGAAATAGATGCGCAGCATCCAACCGATGTACCGCATTCCACCGATTCAGCCCTTCGCCGATATAAGCCGAAAAACCTTTTTCTTTTGCGATATTGACCAGTATCGGCACAAAGCCATGCTTATCGTCATCTCCATGCACCGACGGCGACAAACGCACTGACGCTGCACCTACCGAATCTCCTGTTTGCTCCGAAGCTCGCGGCCACGCAGGGTTAACCGGTGGCTTAATATCTTCGGTGGCCAGTTCTCCCGGACTAACCAGGGCTGTGCCCGAGGTAACAATAAGCGGGCGGTCAGAACCAGCCAATACCTGGCCGATCGTTTCAATAGCCTTTTTATCTACTTCACATACTTCCGCAAAGCGGGTAAAGTCATGGATGAACCCGGCGTGGATCACACCATCGGCTTGAGCGGCTCCGCTGCGCAGGCTTTCAAGATCTTCCAGGTCACCCCGGTGAACTTCTGCACCAGTATCGATGAGTTTTTGTGCTGATGCGTCTGAACGGGCCAGTCCCAATACCTGGTGACCGACATTTATTAATTCCTGCACAATGGCAGTACCAATGAAGCCTGTGGCTCCGGTGACAAATACGCGCATAATTGATTTTCTTTTGTTCGTACAAAGATGGGCTGTTTTGGTCGGCAGGATTTATCCAAATCTGCGTTTGATTTAGCCGAATCCGTAAAAATCATACAAACATCCGGAGTCTGTGTTTGTCTGCAGGCAATTTTTTAAAAGAAAGGTGAACTCATTGTGGAAGGAATTACCTGGTCCTTGGTATTTCAATCCGCTGACGTTAAAAAATACGACCTGAAGTGCAGGCCACATGCGAAAAATTATTCGATAATCTTACTTCTTCTGTACACTGCGGGAGTTTGCCCTATTTTTGATTTAAAGATCCGGTTAAAAGCCGATTCCGACTGATAACCAACACTTGCTGCAATTTCTGATATATTGCTGTTATCCGTCGTTAATAACTTTTGGGCTTGTCTGATGCGCCAGTTAGTAAGGTAGCTCAACGGTGTTTCATGCACTAATTTTTTAAACTGATTAAAGAAAACAGAACGTGACATGCCAATCTCCGATGCAAGAGATTCCAGCGTCCAGTGGTTTTGGGGTGAATCCTGTATCAGTTTTAGCGCCTTGCTGATCCTTGTGTCGTTTAATGCGGAAAGAAAACCACTGTCGGGTACAGCTTGTTCTAAATAGGTCCTGATGATATTGATAAACATAATTTCCGACAAGCATTTCAGCATTACCCCGCTTCCCGGCTTTTCGTTATTGAGTTCTTCCAGCATTAATTGCGTAACCTGCTTTAGTAAAAGCTGGT
>JAMFRP010000062.1 GCA_026224775.1 Bacteroidota bacterium | reverse complement strand
GCTGGTCGTAGTAAAAAGCCCTAACTCCCCAAACCAGGCTCAAAGCGTTTAAAAGTTGCTTGTTTGATGTAAAAATAAAGGTGCTTGCCTTCGGCCTGTGGCTCGATATTTCAAACGCTGTATAGCCTGATATGGTCATGGATACTATACCCACCGCGTTAGTACGTTCCGACAGGTTAACTGCCGAGCCGCAAAGCGCATCGCTTAAAAAGTTTGTAGAGGCAATATCGGTGTTTTCTATTTTTGAGGTATTGAACGCGTAACCATACTCCTCAACATTTCGCACAATTTTCGCCATTGTTTCAATCACAATCACAGGGAACTCGCCAACGGATGTTTCGCCGCTCAGCATTACCGCGTCGGCGCCATCAAGCACAGAGTTTGCCACGTCGTTTACTTCGGCACGTGTAGGGCGAGGGGTAGTTATCATTGATTCCAGCATCTGTGTGGCCACAATCACCGGTTTTGATGCATCCCGGCATTTACGGGCAATCATTTTTTGCAGCAACGGCACTTCTTCCATCGGCATTTCAACGCCTAAATCGCCGCGGGCTACCATTACGCCATCAGTTGCCGCTATGATGGCGTCAATATTATCAATAGCTTCGGGTTTTTCAATCTTCGCTATTACACGGGCCTTGCTGCCGCTTTGGCTGATGATGTGTTTCAGTTCAACAATATCCTGCGCGTTACGCACAAACGAAAGGCCTATCCATTCCACATCAAACTGCAAAACAAATTTCAGGTTTATCAAATCCTCCTCGGTTAAGCTGGGGATTGATACCTTGGTGTTCGGCAGGTTAACGCCCTTGCGCGACGTTAAAATGCCGCCATGCACAATTTCACAAACTACCGTATCTTTTTTATTGGTCTCAATAACCCTCATTTGTATTTTCCCGTCGTCCAATAAAATAATTTCATTGGCTTGTACATCTTGCGGAAAAGTATCGTAAGTAATGTAAATCTGGTTATCATCGCCCACGCATTCATGCGTGGTTATATTAATGTGGGTACCGTTTACCAGGTGTATACCGCCGCTTTTTACCAGGCCTATGCGGATTTTTGGGCCCTGCAAATCAGCCAATATGCCTACGTTGGTTTTGTATTCTTCATTTATTTCGCGGATGGTATCAATTACTTTTTTGTGTTCTTCGGGCTTTCCATGCGAAAAATTGAGGCGGCAAACATTTACACCGGCCTTTATCATGGCTAATAATACTTCTTTTGGCGCCGATGCCGGCCCCATGGTGGCAACAATTTTAGTACGGTTATAATATAAATTCATAATTATCGGTTTAAAACTGGCTTTACGGCCTCATATAGTGTAGCAATAACACTTTCAAAATTTGCGCTAAAATAGGAGATTTTCACGTGATTTTATTTTTTTTGGCTCAATCTTTACCGCGGCTACTATTTCAGGTACGCGGTTAAGGGCCGATAAGATGTTATCAAGCTCATCCTCGCTGATATAATTTTTTATAATCATAAAATAATCCGTCTTGCGCATCTCAGGAATTAAGTACCCATCTGAGCCTTTATTCGCGATAAAATAAAAATCAGTAGGGCCTGCTTCCAGGTGATATTCGTATTGTGAAAAATAAACAGGCTCGGGATTCGGATTAATATCAATGGCTAAATCGGCAGATTTTACCAAATTAAAGTTCAAATACTTGTTAATTAGATAACAAATACGATAATCTTTTAACGACGTTGTAACTGCAATTAGCACAAAATCAAGATCAATCTCATACTTTAAGATTTTTCTATTCAAAATCATTACATTTGCGCCGGTAAAAATACAAATTGAAACCTTTTCAAATTAAATTTTGTTGAGCTAATAATGAAAAAGTTTTAGATTTGATATTTGACAGAATTTATTTTTCTTTGCACAGAATTTTTATTAATCATTAAACTATAAGACTATGTCTGATATCGCTTCAAGAGTAAAAGCTATAATCGTAGAAAAATTGGGAGTTGACGAGAACGAAGTAACCCCGGAAGCAAGCTTCACCAATGATCTTGGTGCTGATTCTTTAGACACCGTGGAACTGATCATGGAATTTGAGAAAGAATTCAATGTGGCTATCCCTGACGATCAGGCAGAAACAATTGGTACTGTAGGTCAGGCCATTGCTTACCTTGAAAAAAACGTTAAATAACTCGCAAAACCCTTTAAATGGAGTTTAAGAGAGTTGTAATAACCGGGCTTGGAGCACTTACTCCAATTGGCAACAGCGTTCCTGAATACTGGGAGGCTTTGATAAATGGGGTAAGTGGCGCCGCGCCTATTAAGAGTTTTGATACTTCAAAGTTCAAAACCAAATTTGCGTGCGAAGTGAAAGGCTTTGATGCGGATGCATTTTTGGGCAGAAAAGACGCGCGAAAGCTCGATCCTTTTGTTCAGTACGCATTATATTCCACTGCTGAAGCGGTTGCGGATGCAGGTTTGGATTTCGATAAATTGGATACCAGCCGTATTGGCGTTATCTGGGGATCGGGTATTGGAGGCTTAAAAACATTTTTGGATGAGATTGTAAATTTCGCTAAAGGTGATGGCGCGCCACACATTAACCCCTTCTTTATCCCAAGGATGATTGCCGACATCGCGCCGGGCCATATTTCTATTAAATATGGTTTACGCGGGCCAAACTTTACTACGGTTTCTGCATGTGCTTCATCAAACAACGCATTAATTGATGCTTTTAACTATATCCGTATGGGTAAAGCTAATATGTTTGTTACCGGCGGGTCAGAAGCTATTATAAACGAGGCAGGTATTGGTGGCTTTAACGCGATGCATGCGCTATCAACCCGAAATGATGACCCGGCAACGGCCTCGCGCCCGTTTGACCTTGACCGTGATGGTTTTGTGGCAGGCGAAGGTGCAGGTACTATTATTTTGGAAGAGTATGAGCATGCGAAAGCACGTGGCGCTAAAATTTATGCTGAAATGATAGGCGGGGGCATGAGTGCCGATGCTTACCATATGACTGCACCTCACCCGGAAGGGCTTGGCGCGGCTTTAGTAATGAAAGAAGCATTGCGCGACGCGGGTATTGAGGCATCGGAAATTGATTATGTGAATGTGCATGGTACATCAACCCCGATTGGTGATCCGCAGGAGATAAAAGCTATACAGACTGTATTTGGCGATCATGCTTATAACATTAATATAAGCTCAACCAAATCCATGACCGGGCACTTATTGGGTGCAGCGGGTGCTGTGGAAGCGATTGCTACGATATTGGCCATTAAAAATGGCATTATCCCTCCAACGATTAACCATTTTACCGATGACCCTGCTTTTGATCCAAGGATAAACTTTACGTTTAACAAGGCTCAGAAAAGAGAAGTGAGAACCGCGCAAAGCAATGGCTTTGGGTTTGGTGGCCACAACGCGTCGGTAATATTCAGGAAGTTAGAAGATTAATTGTATTAAATGCCTATAAGCCGTTTCTACAAGCTATATATCTCTCCTAACAGAAAATATGTTAAAATTTTAAAGAATTTGCTCGGATTTGTTCCGGGCAATTTGTCGTTATACCGGTTGGCATTTCGCCATAAATCGGCAGCGCAAAACATAAAAAAGGGTGTTAAGAACAGCAACGAACGTCTGGAATTTTTGGGTGATGCCGTTTTAGGAAGCGTTGTTGCCGAGGTGCTGTTTAAACTTTACCCTTACGAGGACGAAGGCTTCTTGACCGAATTACGGTCGAAAATTGTAAGTCGCGTTAACCTTAACCAGTTAGGTAAAAAGCTTGGCTTTGATAAACTGATAGAGTTTGATAACCGCGCTTTGAATTCACAACGCCAGGGATCATTATTGGGCGATGCTTTTGAGGCCTTGATTGGGGCTGTTTATTTGGATAAGGGCTACGACTTCACTAAAAATTTTTTGATAAACCACATTATCAAATCGCATATCGACATCCATAAACTGGAGCAAACCGAAACTAACTTTAAGAGCAAGCTGATTGAATGGTGCCAGCGCCATGGCAAGGATATTACCTTTGATTTGGTGAGTAATCACGAAGGTGAAAACATCAAACTATTCTCGGTACAAGCCAGTGTTGACGGCGAAATAGTAGGCTTAGGCAAAGAATTCAGTAAAAAGAACGCGGAAAAACTGGCCGCTGAGAAAGCTTGTGAATCTTTAGGGATTTAAAACTAACCAAAGCGTCATTGCGAGCGAAGCGTGGCAATCCCAAGCTATGTAGAGCCGCTCTGTAAGTAGGGGATTGCCACGCTTCGCTCGCAATGACGTTTTGGTTTTAACAGCTTCTAAAACCTAATACAGCTTTTGTAAATCCTCCCCATCTTTGTGTGTTTTATAATATTCCAGGTAATGTTTTATGTGGCTAATGAGTTCGTAATCATTCCAACCCCGCATGTCTTCGTATGATGGGGTGTACTGCTGCATAAATTTCACCACATCGGCATCCGGTAAATGGGTAACCTGTTTTACCAGTTGCGGGGTATAACGTTTACTTACTTCTACAGCTTCCAGTTCGTTTTTGGAAAATTTAGCGAAGTGGCGTTCGTTGGTAGCATCGGCACTAAATAGCTCATAAAAAGCGGTAATAGGCGATGCGATAAATGCCATTAACGGCGGATGCCCGTCAAAATACAGGCCTTTGCTGCGGTAATCATTCATTACACCGTTTAATTCCTGCTTGGTGCTTTGGCCTTGTATGGTAACTTGTTGCAACACAATAATGGGCTGCATGTAAACTATGATGTCGTTTGGGCCGCTTACTACCTGTTTTTGTTCGGTATAGCCGGTTTTTTTGAAGAGCAGGGTATCGCCTTTTGATGCAGGTATGCTAAAGCCGCCAAGTTCATCACTCATCATAATTTGCTGGCTTTTTAAGTTGGTAACGGTTGCCGAGGCAATACGTTCGTCGCTGCTTTTTTTGAAAAAGATGCCATTTAGGGTAAATGCCTGTTGCGCTTGCGTACATACCGGCAAGAAAAAAAAAGCGAATAACGCAGGATATATTGTGAGATAACGGGTGTTCATTTAAATAATAACGTAAACTTATTAATTGTATATCGCATTAAATGTAAAAAAGTTTGGGGTGGAGATTAGAGGTTAGTTAATTAAAGATTAGTTGGATGTGATTATGGCGAAAATTCATGAAAAATATGATTATTTTAGCCTAAAGTCTAAACTCCAATCACTAATTACTAAATTTGCACATGATAAAATCCATGACAGGGTATGGAATTGCTGCTGCCGACTCGGGCACCACAAAATATACCGTTGAGATAAAATCCCTGAACAGTAAGTTTCTTGAGCTATCGTTAAGGTTGCCCAAAATATTCTCTGATAAAGAGTTCCAGTTACGTAACGATTGCAATAAGCAAATAGAACGCGGAAAAGTAAATCTTTCCATCACCGTTGAACAACAAAACGGCGTGGTAAAAGCAGCCGGTATTGACACCGTTCTGCTAAAAAATTACTATGAGCAATTAAAGGCCGTGAGTGTTGAATTAGGTGAACCAACCACAAACCTGATGCAACTGGCGCTTGGTTTACCCGAAGTAGTTAAATACGACGAGGAAACAGTATCAGAAGATGAATGGAAATTGGTTGAGAAAACGTTTAACCAGGCTGTTGCCGCGTTCCAAAAATTCCGTTCGGATGAGGGTAATGTTTTAGAGCAGGATTTGAAATATCGTATCAATATCATCCTTGAAAACCTTAAACTGGTTGAGATTGAAGAGCCTAAACGCGTGCCGATTATTCGTGAGCGTTTAAACTCATTTTTGGAGGAAGCCACTAATAAGGAAGGCATCGACCAAAACCGTTTTGAGCAGGAGCTGATCTATTTTATTGATAAGCTGGATATTACCGAAGAAAAGGTACGACTAAAAGCGCATTGCGATTATTTTTTAGAAACGCTTAAAAATAGCGATGCCAACGGTAAGAAATTAGGTTTTATTACCCAGGAGATCGGCAGGGAGATAAATACTTTGGGATCAAAATCCAACGATGCCAACATGCAGAAACTGGTAGTAGGCATGAAGGAAGAGTTGGAAAAAATGAAGGAACAACTTTTAAACGTATTGTAGTAGATGGCTAAAGAAGGTAAATTAATTATATTCTCTGCACCATCCGGAGCTGGTAAAACTACTATAGTACATCATTTGCTTGGTAAGATGAGCGACCTGGAGTTTTCCATATCAGCTACTACCCGTGAGGCTCGTGGCGACGAGGTTGACGGTAAAGATTACTACTTTATAAGTAAAGAAAGCTTTTTGCACCGTATTGCTAAAAAGGAATTTGTAGAGTTTGAGGAAGTATACTCGGGTACGTTTTACGGTACCTTACGTACAGAAATTGAGCGTATCTGGGCAAAAGGCAAAACCGTAATATTTGATATTGATGTGGAAGGTGGCCTGCACTTAAAACGTAAGTATGATGGGCAAGCATTGGCTATTTTTGTTCAGCCGCCATCGCTTGAAGTATTAAAAGAGCGTTTGAGCGGTAGAGGGACCGATAGTGCTGAGAAATTGAAAGAGCGCTTTGCCAAGGCTGAGAAGGAGCTGAACTATGCCCCGCAGTTTGATGTCATCCTAAAAAATTATGAATTAGATGTTGCTTGTAAAGACGCCGAAGTATTGGTAAAGAATTTTTTAGATCAATAAATTTTAATTATATTACTGACGCAATCAGTTTGCAGTTGCTGGTTTGCAGTTTGCTTAAAAGTATGGGTACATACAAAGATTTATTACTATACAAAAAAAGCTTTGCCTTGGTTATGGAGATATTCAATGTTACAAAGCAATTTCCTAAAGAAGAAATGTATTCCCTTACGGATCAGATCAGAAGGTCATCAAGATCTGTTAATATTTGCACCGTCGAAGCATACAGGAAACGAATCTATCCCAATCATTTTATAAGCAAACTTACAGACGTGGATATGGAAAATAGTGAAACGCAGGGATGGTTGGAATTTTCAAAGGCATGTAATTACATAACAGAGGAAGTTTATAATAAATTATATAAATTGTCGGACGAGATTGGGCGAATTGTTTAATATATGATTAGTAATCCTGAAAAGTTCGGCGCAAAGTAACTGCTTGCTGCAAACTTAAAACTGCAAACTAATGAAGATAGGTTTACTATTCGGTTCATTTAATCCCATTCATGTAGGCCATTTAATTATTGCCAACTACATGGCCAACTACACCGACCTTGATAAAGTTTGGCTGGTTGTATCACCCCAAAATCCACTAAAAAAATACGGCGACCTGATTAATACCTACGACAGGCTGGAGATGGCTAAGCTGGCTACCGATAACGCTAAAAATTTAGAAGTTAGTGATGTGGAGCTAAAGCTTCCGCAGCCATCTTATACTATTGATACCCTCGCCCATTTAAAAGAAAAATATCCGCAGCATGAGTTCGCGCTAATTATGGGTTCAGATAACCTGGTATCATTACCAAAATGGAAAAACTTTAAACTGATACTGCGCGATTATAAAATATACGTTTACCCGCGCCCGGGATATGAAAATGCTGAGTATGCATCTCATCCATCCGTAACCATCACCATGACACCGCAGATGGAACTATCCGCAACCTTCATTCGTAAATCAATCGCAGAAAAAAAGGATGTACGTTTTTTTCTGCCTGATCCGGTATTGGAGTTTATCGAGAGTAAAAATCTGTACGGGGAAATTAAATAAGCTTATTACCATAAGCTGTCTGAAAATGATAAAACTATCGTCATTGCGCGCTTGGGGAATGGCTCATCTCCAAACGTCATTGCTAGGAACGAAGCAATCTATATGCTATACAGAGTCATGTTACAGGTTCACCACCCTTCTAATCGATTTGCCTATGTAGAGATTGCTTCGTTCCTCGCAATGACGATAGTTTTATCGTTCTTGCCGGTTTCTCATAACCAACACGCATTTTAAGTATCAGCTTTAACGCTTACCTTTGCCTTTGTGAGCGAGAAAACCATACTTAAACTGCAATTACCTACCGACCCAACCTGGGTAAAGAATGTTGTGGAAAGCAACATTGAAGAACTATTAACCGACCATGCTTTTTGTGAACAGAAAGCCGCCAGCAATGCCATCACACTTATTGTTCAAAACCCTAATTTATCTGACCTGGTGCAGGAGATGATCGCTTTAGCGCAGGAGGAAATGGAGCATTTTAAACGAGTACATGAACTAATTGTGCAGCGCGGTTTCGTACTAGGCCGGGAGCGTAAAGATAATTATGTAGGCGAATTGCAAAAGTTTATTGTAAAAGGTGGCGGCCGTACCACGCAGTTGGTTGACAGGTTGCTTTTTTCGGCGATGATTGAGGCGAGGAGCTGCGAGCGGTTTAAAGTACTCTCGGAAAATATTGATGATGCGGAACTGGCTGCTTTTTACCACGAACTGATGGTAAGCGAGGCCACGCATTATGCCATGTTTATTCGTTTAGCTAAAAAGTATTGCGGCGATATTGATGTGGAAGCGCGCTGGAAAGAATACTTGGCGCATGAGGCTGTAGTGATACAAAATTATGGGAAGATGGAACGTATACATGGGTAGTTTATCTATACAAAACGGCTGATTACCGATACTCCATTTAATAAATTGTTAACTATAGCTTGATTTGTACATGTCGAGATTTAAGATATTTATAGTTACCATACACATAGCGGGTTGGCTTTTATTTATGGCTTTCCCGCTTTTGTTTTTAAACGGAGGGGAGAACAGCAGCGCCATATCTGTATTAAAAAACTATTCCTACTGGTTGTTTGGCGGTACGTATATCATACTATTTTATATTAATGGGTATCTGCTCATTCCCCGATTGTTTTTACGCAAAAAGTATATTGATTACGCTATTCTTGTTTTTGTGTTTTTTAGCTGTGTTTATGTAATTAAACCATACGATAAGCTAGTAAGAAATACCGAAATCCGTGCAGATATTTCATCCCCTGAAGGCGGGTCTGAATTTGGTCCGCCGCCGCAAGGCTCTTCGCCAGATGCCATGCAACAACCACCAATAGATGAGGAAGATGACTCGCTACCATCAGCAAACAACAACACGTCCCAATTTAATAATCAACATCAGCCGCCGGGCAATCATTTTACCGGGCCGCCGAACAGGCTGCATTTTGATAGTACCAGCCTGTTTATATTTTTAATGATAATGGCTATAAGTACTGCTATAAAAGTGGTACAGCAATGGCAGCTGACAGAGCAGCGCGCCGCCCGCGCCGAAACAGATAAGGCCACCGCGGAGCTATCATTTTTAAAGGCGCAGATCAACCCTCACTTTTTATTTAATACCCTTAACAATATTTATACGTTGGCTGTTACGCATGATGAAAGTGCCGCGGATAGCATTATGAAGCTATCAAACATTATGCGCTATGTTACCGATGAGGTTACGACTGATTTTGTACCATTGCAAAGTGAAGTTGATTGTATAAGCGATTATATTGAATTGCAGCGCATCAGGATGAATGATAGGACGCCAGTGAATTTTACAGTAAGAGGCGATATGCAGCATAAAACCATACCGCCGTTAATGTTGATGACCTTTATTGAAAATGTTTTTAAATACGGTATTAGCAAACAGGAGCCATCAATCATCGATATAAATATTGATGTAGCGGAGTCTGCCGTTTCATTCTTTTGCCAAAACAGGATATTTATCAGAAATTCGGATACACAAAGAATGGGCATCGGCATAAAAAATACCAAACAACGGTTAGACCATTTATATAGCGGCAGGCATTTGTTATACATAACCAATGATGATGAATTTTATACCGTTCAGCTTGTTTTACAATCCTGAGTATGGCAGCACTTAAATGTATAGCTATTGATGATGAACCGCTGGCGCTAAAACTAATGCGCGAATATGTAATGCGCACGCCATCATTGCAAATGGTGCATACTTTTGATGATGCGATAACAGGGGCTGAATTTCTGAAAAAATCACCGGTTGATATATTGTTTATTGATATTAATATGCCCGATATAACCGGGATTGATTTGGTGCGATCGCTTGAGAGAAAGCCCATTGTTATTTTTACTACAGCCTACAAAAACTTCGCTTATGAGGGCTTTGAGCTGGAGGCACTCGATTATCTTTTAAAACCGATTGACTTTAACCGGTTTACTAAAGCGGTGGAAAAAGCAATAACCTATCATCAATATAAAAACACCCCTGTTGCACAGCAAAGGGATGAAAGCCTGTATGTATATTCGGAGTATAGGATGGTGAAAATTAGCCTGAAGGATATTGAATATATAGAAAGCATGGAGGATTATATCAAAATCCACATACGTAATGCTAAAGCCATTTTGACGCTAATGCCCTTAAAAACAGTGCTCGAAAAATTACCTGCCGATAAGTTTAAGCGCATCCACCGCAGTTATATTATTCCGGTGAATAAGATCATATCCATAAAAGGCCGTAAGGTACAATTGGCTGATATTGAATTGCCTGTAAGCGAAAGTTATGTATCATTTATCCGTGATTGGATGAAATATAGGTAAAAACAATATTTATCGGTACAAAAACCCTGTTTAACGATACCTTATAGAATAGCCGCACAACTATCCTGACTTTTATAATGTAATTAACGAATGTTGATCTAATTATAAAGAAGATGGAACGTAAAAACTTTTTAAGAACCTTTGCAGTAGCCGCCGCCGTAGGGCCTATGTTATTAGACGCTTGTGGAAAAGATAGCAGCAGTGCCACAAAAACTACAACCAGCAGTACAACAACTACTACATCAACAAGTACGTCAAGCAGTTGTGTTGTTTCCCCTACAGAAGAAGAAGGCCCATTCCCTTATCCAGGTGGGGAGTTAACTGATCCGCTCGACCGGTCAGATGTAACCGGAGGCCAAACTGGTGTTGCGTTAACCTTAAACTTTGTTGTGGTAAATACTAATGACAGTTGTAATACCGTAGAAAATGTTCGCGTTGATATTTGGAGTTGCAATCCATATGGTTATTATTCCGGTTATGATAACCAGGCGGGCGGTGTAAGCAGTGTGTCTAACAGCTATTCAGGCCAAACGTGGTTGCGTGGTTACCAGTTAAGTAATTCTGCAGGTGTGGTAACGTTTAGCACCATTTATCCTGGTTGGTACAGTGGCAGGGCAACCCATGTTCATGCTGAGATTTATATAGATGGTGTTCTAAAAAAGACCACACAATTTGCTTTTCCTGAAGCGATATCAAACGCTGTACATGTAAGTGGTATATATGCCACACATGGCGTTAACACAACTACCAATGCTGCCGACCACGTATTTGGTGATTCAACAACTGATCTGGCTAATGAAATATTTTCGTTAACGGGCAGTATATCGGCAGGTTACAGCACTACACATAACATAGGATTGGCTTTATAAACATCGACCCCAAAAATGGAAAAGACGTTAATAAAACTCGCTTACAAGCAGGTGATAGCTATAAAAGATGAAGGTGATTTTGAAAAGAAAGTGTTTAGCGCTACGTACCAGGAGTTTCTTTTAAAATCGCAGGCGTATAATCCTGACAGGAAACTTAAAACTTTTACCCAGCTAAAAGCAAAGGACGGGAGGGCGAATTCATTGCATTATAAACTCAGCTTTACTATTGGCGATTTTTTAAAAAGCTTAAATAATAAAATACCTTTTATAAAGGATAATGCCGGTAATAGTTTGGTTTTTGATGTGCCTGTTTTTGAGTTAATAGAATCGGACATCGAAGATAA
This sequence comes from Bacteroidota bacterium, assembly GCA_026224775.1. Classification (GTDB taxonomy): domain Bacteria; phylum Bacteroidota; class Bacteroidia; order Sphingobacteriales; family Sphingobacteriaceae; genus Mucilaginibacter. The sequence goes on along the minus strand of JAMFRP010000062.1, from coordinate 18,417 downwards.
AGAAGCACATATAGTAGCTATAAACTATACCACTTGTGTATTGACGCTGCTAAGTGTTATAGGCGAATATTTGATATTGGCTATTGGTGATGTAAACCTTGAGGCGGTTGCTGAAACAATAACGGTGAAGATGCAGCCTGGCCTGTCGGTTATATCTTATAAAGGAAGTTACCAGGCTTATAATAAGGAGGTTTTTGCCTAATGTTTAACCATATAAAAAGCTTTGTTTTGTAATGATGGTGTGTTTTAATCGAGAGCGCCTGCAGCAATGCGGGCGCTTATTTAGTTTTATTAATGTGCGCAACATGGTAAACAGGCTGCTTATATTGATCTTTGCTTTGCTGATGTTTACTTCGATAAATACACACGCGCAAAGCTTGGGTGACCCAGTAGTTCACATTACATTTGGTGCCGGGACAAGTACACACGCAGGGGCGCTGGCCGCAGATTCGGGTACAACAAGTTACACGTATTCCAGTGCTGATTTCCCTACGGATGGCTCCTATACTATTGAGAATACCACGGCAGGTGCCGGTAATGTATGGTGGTCGACAACAGATCATACCGGGAATACGGGCGGCTATATGATGGTCGTAAACGCATCCGTATCAAAAACAGATTATTTCTATAAAAGAGAGGTGGATGGACTTTGCGGGGGAACAACATACCAGTTTTCGGCATGGATTGGTAATTTATTGAGGAGCGAGGATCTTAGTCCGCCCAATATAACCTTTGGCCTATATCAAACTGATGGCACTACGTTAATACAAAGCTATACCACGGGCAGTATCCCGTTACAAACTGCCGGATTTAAATGGGTGCAATTCGCTTTTAATTTTAGCCTGCCTGACGGTACATCAAATGTTATTATTAAGATGACTAATAACAGCAATGGCGGCGCACCTGCGAATGATTTGGCACTTGACGATATTACGTTTAGCCCGTATGGGCCGGCTTTGGTAGCCAGCTTTAGTGGCAGCACGTCATCAACCACAGCAACAGAGTGTGCCGGGCAAACTACACCCCAAACCTTAACTGTTCCGCCGGTAACAGGTTATACCAACCCGGCCTACCAATGGCAAATAGATACTGGTAGTGGCTGGACTGATATATCAGGTGCTACCGCATTATCTTTAACGATTGACCCCACAACAGCAGGTACTTATTTATACCGGTTGGCAAGTGCTGAAAGCGCCAATATAAGTTCGCTAAGTTGCCGAATAGTTTCAAATGTACTTACGTTAACTGTTAATAGCGCGCCATCGGCAACGGTTACAGCTAATACGCCTTTGTGTACAGGCAATACGTTAAATCTGTCGGTATCAAGCGGGAGCAGTTATAGCTGGACGGGGCCTAATGGCTTTACCTCAACCTTGCAAAATCCTGTCATTTCTAATATCACTGCGGCTGGCGCAGGTGTTTACACCGCTACCGTTACCAGCGGTAATTGCAGCGCGACAAATTCGGTAACGGTTAGTGTTTATGCCCAGCCAGTGGCCGATGCGGGTAATGATGTTACCATTTGTTCGGGCGAAAGCACTACGCTGAATGCCTCAGGTGGATTAAGCTATAGCTGGTCGCCGACTACCGGGCTGTCAGACCCAACAATCGCTAATCCTGTCGCTAGCCCTACTGATACGACTGAATATGTAGTTACCGTAAGCAACAGCAATGCCTGTACCGCTACGGATACCGTGATGGTAAACGTATTGCAAAAACCGGTTGCCAATGCCGGGGCTGATAAGTTTATTACACAGGGGCAAAGTGTAACGCTTGATGGCACGGCAAAAGGATCAAACGTGAGCTATTACTGGACGCCAAATGAATATTTAAATAACGATACTGTGCTAAGGCCGGTTGCCAGCCCGCCGGAGGATATTACTTATACTTTGCATGTGGTATCAAACGTTGGCTGTGGGGCAGAGGCAACGGATAATGTATTTGTACGGGTGTATAAAAAGGTTGTTATCCCCAATACATTTACGCCTAACGGCGATGGTATTAATGATACCTGGGATATTGTAGCACTAAATACTTATCCGGAAGCGATAACACAGGTGTTTAACCGTTATGGCACGCTGGTTTATAAAAGCAAGGGCTACAGTATAGCATGGGATGGGAAGTACAATAACCAGCTAGTGCCCGCTGGTACTTATTACTATGTTATCGATTTGAAAAATGGGAATGTGCTTTCGGGATGGGTGTTGGTGATGCGGTAGTTAGGCAAGTACACCTACTACGTTTTGCAGGTAATTATCCATCATGGCAATATCAACTACATCGTTAATATAGCCGATGTACATATCGGGGCGAACGATGAATGCTTTTTGGCCATGAGGATTGGCTTCTAATCCATCAAAAACAGATGTGTTTTTACCTGATGGCGGCAGATAGAAAAAGTTGAGTACCCCCGGATACTTTTGGGTGATCCATTTGGCGATGGTGAACAGGTATAATTCGTCGAATTTGCCTAGGATAATGAGCGTGAAGCCGGGTTTGCTGCACCACTCGTGTATATCGGTCTCTTCGTGTTTTTTCTCGTCGAAAACCTTTAAATAGGGCAGCCTGTCGCCAGCTTTTATTTTGATGTCCTTACTTAAATGCAGGCTGATGTCGCTATTGGTATAGCAAATATCAATTTGTGAAACTTTTCTAAAAAAAGCGAGTCTGATCTTATCGCTTTGCCAAATCCTTTTCAGCAATTTGAATAGCACCCATTTTTTGAATAGCCTGATAAAAAAGTTTTTCGACATGATGATGTTAAATACCCTGTCGGTAGTTTTTAGCAGATCTTTAGCTACAGGCATGCGCTCATCGGCATAGGTGTCGAGGATAGCGGGTTTTATTTGTTGATTTACTACGGCAGCTAATTTCCAGGCGAGGTTGTAGGCATCCTGCAGGCCGGTATTCATACCTTGGCCGCCGACCGGTGAGTGGATATGTGCCGCATCGCCAATTAAAAAACAACGCTGTACCCGGAATTTATCAGCCATGCGGTGGTGCAGTTTGTAGGTAGTAAACCAATTGGTTTGGGTGATGCTGATGTTTGATTTGGTGAGTTGCTTGATATAAGGGAGGATATCATCTACATTAACATCATCTTTATCTGTAAACTCAACGGGCAAGTTTCCTATTACCCTAAAACTATCTTCCTCGGGCATCGGGAAAAATGCCGAAAAGTTATTTGCACCGAGGTACATATTCAGGTAGTCTTCAGTCAGAGTGGTAGTATCCAGCTTAGCATCCAATAAATAAAAAAGATGCTGATAGGTATCTCCCTGAAATGATAGCTGTAACTCTTTACGAACAATACTGCGTGCGCCATCGGCACCAATTGTCCAGTCGCAGGTTAAGGTATGGTTGCCATCAGCGTTTTGGAGTTGGACTTCAACACTATCAACTTTTTGGGTTAGCGATATTAATGAGGTATTCCAATAAACCGGGCAGCAGTTTTGGGTAAGGTAATCCAACAGGAGGCGTTCTGTTTTGCTTTGTTCATACATCAGCAGGTAAGGAAACAATGTTTGCCCTTCGCCAATGTTTGTTAATGATAGCGATGCCTTTTTTTTGCCATCCTGGTTAAACATTACACCCCTTGCGGGTTTGCCATTCTGTAATACTTTATCAACTATGCCCATTTGCCGGTAAATCTCCAGCGAGCGGGCCTGCACGGCTAATGCCTTGGAATGATTGGTTGGACCGTCTTTGCTATCGATAATAATTGGCTGCACACCATAGCGCAATAGTTGGGCCGCCATCATCAGCCCGGATGGCCCGGCGCCAATGATGAGTACTTTGGTATGTTGGGGTATTATCAGCATTTAATACTAACGGAACAACAGGAAAATAGTTGGGCGTTTATGCAATTCGGGTACTTTCTTTTGCCATTCGGCGATGGTTTTGGTTTGTACCAGTTCGGTTGCCGAAGTTAAATCGCAAGCTATACACAAACGTGTTTTGGGGCTGCATGTACGTAATATCTCTTCCAACATCGGGTTGTTGCGGAATGGTGTTTCAATAAACAATTGTGTTTGATTGTTTTTGATGGCAGCTGCTTCCAGTTCTTTTATGCTGCGGGCGCGTTCAACCTTATCAATAGGTAAATACCCGTGGAAGGTAAAGCTTTGTCCGTTAAAACCAGAAGCCATCAGCGCAAGCAAAATAGAGCTTGGGCCAACCAAAGGCACCACTTTTATACCCATGCGATGCGCTTTCTCCACAATATCAGCACCGGGATCGGCAATGCCGGGGCAGCCAGCTTCGCTCATCAGGCCAACATCATTGCCGGCTTGCAGGCCTTTGAAAAATTCGCCGCTGCCGGCTTCGCGGTTATGCTTGCCATAATCGTGGATAGTCAGTTCGCTTTGCGGAGTTGTTAGCCCGGCTTCTTTCAGAAACCTGCGGGCGGTTTTTTCATTCTCCACAATGTATTCTTTGATGCTATTGATAGTATCAACCAGATAGGGCGTAAATGATTTGGCTGCCGCGTTTTCGGCAAGGGGGACGGGTATTAAATATAGTGTTCCGTAAGGCATATTGCAAAATTGGCTTTTTTTATTTAATTTAAGCTATTGAAAAGGAGGCTAAACTATTGAATTCATTAGGATTAAATTGGTTTATTGAAGGTTCGCTTGATTTCGAGCACAAAAAGTATGTGCTTTTAAATTATCTGCAGGAAATTAACCGCCATTTCGACAAGAGTAAACTCTACCCAAACCTTACCGATTTGGTGTTTCATTATAATAACCTGCTCGATTTTAAACAGCATAAAACCACCCTGCAACAAACCTTTCCGCGGCGTTTAAGCAAGGCGGATATTGAGGCCGTAAAGCTTACCTATAAAAAGATTGTGGAGGATGATAGCTCGATGCAGGAGATTGAGCGTATTATTACCTATGCCCTGAAAAAGATGGACCCGGCTATCCAAATCGGCAAAGAGATATACGATTTTGTGGAGAGTCGCCTCAATATTGACCCGGTTGGCCTGGTGCCACTGCTGCCTTACTCGGGATATTTTTCGTTACGGAACGGCAGTGATAGAACTAATTGGATATACGAATATCAATTATCCATCTTCGAAAATAAGGACGACCAATACCGTGGCATAAATGTACAGTTTGTGGATACCTACGAGCAAAGTATCAGCAATACGCCCGAATCCATCAAACTAAACCTGATCAATCAGCGCAGGCATTTGCCCAACCCAGCGGTATTTTACGTGCAAAGCGATATTAGTTTTCCGCTGGAGCAAACTTTATTGCCAGTAGCTAAGAGGAGTTTGGTGAAATATATTATGGCTGCTTAATCGCGCCCAACTCTCCCTCAAATAGGATACCTTTAGCCAATTATGAAAGACGTTTATAAATCGAAGATTGGCCCGCCCATTATTTTCCCGCTGTGTACTGTTGGGGGGATGTTTATAGCTATGATTTTAACGAGAGCCTGGCCCGCGGTTTTGATTATGGGTGTTTTGATTTTGGTATTGATCCACACGTATTTTAATACTTATTATACCATCGCAGGTAATGAACTGAAAGTTAGGTATGGATTTATTATCAATAAAACGATCGATATCAGCAGTATTAAAAAGGTAGTGTCGACAAGGGATATGCGGAGCGCGCCAGCGCTTTCGACAGACAGGGTGGAGATATTTTATAATCAAAACGACAGCGTACTCATATCGCCGGAAGATCAGGCTGAGTTTATAGAGCGGTTGAAGGGGATTAATGAGGAGATTGTCTGAACCTTGATTGTCTGAACTCGAATTCATGGAATTTAAGAATGGGCAGAATGAATTTAAATTCGATTAATTCCTTAATTCTATAAAATTCGAGTTCAGACTATTTGGAAAAGCAGTGCCGGTGCTGCTATTAACGGCATCTCGCTTTTCCTGCCTGCCGGCAGGCAGGCGCTTATATTGCACAGGGCATTAGGCGCGGGCTGGTATTCGCTGCAATCGGGTTTGGGAATTATGGACTGTGGTTGATAGCACACGCGGCACGCGTGCGCCAGCAAAAGGGTTCAGACTGCTCCTCAACAAAAACGCTTCCCCTCTCTTTTCCGTTCCCGCAGGGTCTCTCGAAGAGGACCCTGCGTATGCTAGCTAAGCAAACGATATGTGGGTGGAGCGCAGGGTCCTCTTCGAGAGATCCTGCGAAAACTAAAAACCCTTTTAATCCTTTAATCATGGTTCAGACTGCTCCTCAACAAAAACGCTTCCCCTCTCTTTGCAATCTCCCGCACTTTGCTATTTTTACAGCATTATCCATTATAAGCGCTCACGACCATGATCATTATCAATACCCACGCTGAATTTGAATCCTATTTAGGTAAAGAATTAGGTACTTCCGGCTGGCATACCATTACCCAGGAACAGATTAACAAGTTTGCTGACGCAACCATCGATCATCAATGGATACATACCGATGAGGAAAGGGCTAAGAGTGAAGGGCCGTTTGGAGGCACTATAGCGCATGGATATTTAACAGTATCGTTGCTGCCATACTTCTGGCATCAGATAGCACAAGTGCAAAATCTTAAAATGGAAATTAATTACGGTATTGAGAGCATGCGGTTTGCCCAGCCGGTACTAGTAAATAGCAACGTAAGGCTTATAGCAAAGCTTGCAGGTATAGTTAACCTGAGGGGCGTTACTAAAGCTAACATTGGCGTTACCATGGAAATTGAAGGCCAGAAAAAACCTGCTTATGTTGGCGAGGTTGTTTTTCTGTACCATTTTTTAGATTAAATTTAGGGTTTAAATAATATTTATGGCCCGCATCTATTTTAATCGTTATAAGATTTTCTTTTTGCTGATCGGCCTATTGTGCATAAACGTAGTTGCCGATGCACAATCGTCTATACCGTTTACCATTACAGCGCAGGGCCACATTATGGTAAAAGCTAGTATAAACGGCGTTGAGGGTAATTTTATATTTGATACCGGCGCGGGATTAACGGTTATTACTAAAACATTTGCCTCGAAAATTAATGGGTCGACTAAAGAGGATGGTGGTTTAACATTATTCCGCGCAACGGGCGAAAAAATGACTGTCGACCTTTACAAAGCGAATACCTTATCGTTAGGTAGCTTTGTAGAGCAAAATCCGCAGCTTACTATTGTTGATGCCATTTTTGGTGAGATAGATGGTTTGGTATCTTTAATGAGTTTCAGGAACCAGCCCTTCACTATCGATTACAATAAAAAGCAGATCGTATTTGAAACCGGCAAAACACTTGCCTCGATAAAGAAACAAGGATCGATCGTACCCTTACAATTGGACATGTCGCGCGATAAAACGCTTGATGTTTTTGTTTACGTAGTGGTGAACAATAAGCTTACCCTACAATTTTGTATTGACAGCGGAGCGGGTGCCAATATTTATCGCATCAATGGCAAATACATTTCGGCTTTGAGGGTTGATACCGCGGCTGCCGTTAAAACCTATCATCCAAGTGAATTTAACCCTCAAATTAAAACGGTTATTTATAGCGCTAATTTACGATCACTGGCTATTAAGGGTTTCCCCGCTATTAACGTCCAGAATGTTAAGGCCCAATTTATTGATGGTTTAATTTATGATGGCATTGTATGGTTAAGCTGGATAGGCAAGCAAGTTACTTTTGATTTACCGCATAGCGAAATGGTGGTGAGGTAGATTTTAAAAGCCCGGCTATGTGAGTGACTTGTTTCCTGTATCGTTTTGTGGATTAGATAGTCAGGGAAATCGCTTTTAAAATATTAACTATTCCAAACAAGTCATTATCCGTAATAGAGTTTTTTGGCTAAAGCCAATGCAGGTTCTTTTGCCAGTCCGTCACATTTATGTGACGGCAATGATAAAAAATGGTCTTTTTATTGCCGTTGGCTTCAGCCAACGGACTAAGGTTGCAATTCAAGACGGCTTTAGCCCAAACCGGCTTTTCTATTATAGAACTAAGCTCTCTGTAATTTTAAAAGCGATTTTCCTGATTAGATAGCCGAATGCGAGCAGTATGATTTCAAAAATCATTAATTTCGCACATCACATGGAAAATCAACTGATCGTTTTTCTAAAAAGCTTTGGTAAATTTCAGGATGCTGACGTTGCCCTGATAGCCGCGGCAACCGAAAGTCGCATTTACCATGAGGGCGATTATCTTTTTAAAGGTGGAAAAATTTGCCGGGAGCTGTTTTTTGTTTGCAAGGGTGTGCTGCGAGTTATGGTGATTAATGAGCAAGGCTACGAGGTAACGCACTTCTTTCTAAAGGAAAACCAGTTTTGCAGCATACTAAATAGCTTTAACAACCGGGTTGTAGCCCATGAAAGTATACAGGCAGCCTGCGATGCTGAAGTATTAGTAATAAACCGCAAAAACCTGGATCAGCTCTATATCCAAATCCCTTATTTGAAAGAACTTATCATCCAGATCACCCACCAGGGTTTACTGGATAAGATCGCATTGAGGAATAGCTACCTGGGGCACGACTCCACAGCGCGTTATAAACTATTCCTGTCGCAGCAATCGCTTGTAGCTTCGCAGGTGCAATTGGGTGATATTGCTTCTTATCTGGGCATCACTCCGCAGTCGCTGAGTCGCATCCGAAAAAATATTCGCTAAAATCGCTTTTTACCATTTGTTAAGTGTATCGGGGATGCACTTTCAGAAATTTGCTTCATCTAAAAGAAGTATAATTATGAAAAACCAAACATCGGAACAAAATGGATTTTTAACTGGCAAAAAAGTAGTAATACTTGGTGGCAGTTCGGGCTTAGGGTTGGCTACAGCCATAGCAGCTTCGCAGGCGGGAGCTGAATTAACTATCGTATCCAGTAATCAACAGCGTATTAATAAGGCACTTGCGCAGTTACCGAAAGGCAGCAAGGGGCTGGCAATTAACCTTACTGATGAACAGCAGGTGCAGGAAATGTTTACTAAAATAGGGACGTTTGACCATTTGGTTTATACCGCCGGTGAATCGTTGGTATTGAAAAATATAGAAGATGTAACCGTTCAGGACGCGAAAGGCTTTTTTGATTTGCGCTACTGGGGCGCTTTTATGGCTGTGAAATATGCGGCACCTCACCTAAATGCAGGCGGATCGATAACTTTAACAGGTGGTGTTGCCAGTGCAAGGCCGGGGAAAGGTTGGTCTTTAGGGGCGAGCATTTGCGCGGCAATGGAAGGGTTTACCCGTGCTATGGCTATTGAACTTGCTCCATTAAGAGTAAACCTGGTTTCGCCTGGCATGATAAAGACTAATTTATGGTCGGACATGACGGATGCTGATAGGGACGCGATGTATGAACACGTTGGTAATGGTTTGCCCGTAAAACGCGTGGGCGAGGCAGAAGATATAGCCCAAACGTATATTTACCTGATGAGGCAACAATTTAGCACCGGCCAAATTATAATTGCAGACGGCGGGTACGTGCTGGTATAATAATCCCCAATATTTCTATTAAAAAGGGTGTTTTTTTGATTGAAATCGGGCAAAAAAAAGACTTTTTTAGTCGTTTTTTAGGCTGAAATGAGCGTTTTTTGCCCAAAAATTGAGATAAAAAGCATTTAAAAATGGCCTTTTTAGATATAAAAAGGCCATTTTTTGGCATAAAAGTGTACCACTTGTACCAGCTGTTTCATTTGTACCGAGATACATTTAGTTGATTAATTTAACAATTTAATTACCTCTGTTTTCCGTCTTTTTTATACGTTTGCCGCCAATGGAACACGTATTAGATAACCCGGGCTGGAACGCGCTGATCTCGGGCAATAAGCATCTCGCTCACGGTAATGATCAGGTTAGGTATTTTGCTCCGGAGGTTTCTCCGTTTATAGGCCTGAGGGATCAATCAGATAAGCAGTTCCAGATGCTGTATGATATGATAGGGCATGACGGGGCTGTAGGTTTTATCACCAATATAGAGACAGAAATACCTGAAATATGGAAGCTGATACAGCCCAATAAAGCATTCCAGATGATATACAACCTGCCAGCTGATCCACCAGCTGTTGAGATTGACCTCGTACCATTAACAGAACAACATGTACCCCAAATGCTGGCGCTCACCAAGCTGACCAACCCTGGCCCCTTCGCCGAGCGTACTATAAATTTTGGACACTACTACGGCGTTTTTGATGGTGATAGGCTGGTAGCCATGGCGGGCCAACGCCTGCACATTGGTGAGTACGCCGAGATCAGCGCTGTTTGCACCCATCCTGATTATCTGGGCAGGGGCTATGCTAAACAATTGCTGTTGAGCCATATCCACCGCATCAGGGCTGCGAAAAATATTCCTATACTACACGTCCGTACGGATAACCACCGGGCTTTACGGGTTTATGAGAGCCTGGGTTTTAAAGCAAGGGCAATTATCTACTTTAATATTTTGATGAAGAATAAGCAGGGGTGATTCTGTTTGTGATTTTCTTGATTGATAATTTTGTTTATTTTTTAGTTAAATAATTAATACTGGCAAGATATTTGCGCAGATTTTGACGAAATGTGCGCAAATATGCTATCGTAGAAACCATAGAAAAACTCAGTTAAAGTACTGAATGATCTGATCTGGATCAACAATGACTGTATCGTATGACTTGATCATGCGAGTAATTTATAGCAAAGCCGCACTCGTTTTAATAATGGTACGGCTTTTTGTTTTTTATTCAGTCCTCTTTAACAATATGTTAATATGGGTAAGTTATACTTGTAAGCATTCTGCCTTCAGTATTAATCAAAAAATGAATGTAAAATGGACAATACCCCAATCAAATCAAGCCAAACTGTCCCTATGTGCCCTTGCGGACAAACAGAAAGAGCAAATCTCGCAAGAATCAGGCGTACAGCTTTCATGAAGTTTTTTTTATTTTGGCTGCCTTTAAAACGATACAAGTGCTACAAGTGCCAGCAAAATAAATGGATCATGCAGTCTAACTAAATTGTCATAAAACATACTATATTATAATTACGGTATGGGTGCATATGGTTTCAAAAATCTTTTTAATATATTAAATCGTATCTTTGCAAACTAGTTTTTTATTTTTATCAATACCAATTTCGTGATTATATTAATTTTCTTTTTGGCTCACTGGTTTCTTTCCCTGTTTTTCCAAACATTCTTTCTTCATCGGTACGTATCACATAAAATGTTCTCAACTAATAAGTTTAATGAGCGCGTTTTTTATTTACTGACGTTTGTTTTCCAGGGATCGTCATTCCTTAATCCTCGTGCGTATGCAATTATGCACCGGGAACACCACGCTTTTAGTGATACCGAAAAAGATCCACATTCACCACACTTTTTTAAGGATGTGTTCCAGATGATGATGTACACCGCGACCAGCTACAAGGCGTACGAAAGCCGTTTAAAAGAGCCTGATGCGCAATTTGGTGGCCATTATCCTGAGTGGAAATTTATTGATACTGTAGGTTCAAGCCTGGCAACCCGTATAGGTTTTGGTGTGCTATATGTTAGCTTCTACGTAGCCTTCGCTACACACTGGTGGATGTTTTTATTATTGCCGATACACTTTTTAATGGGCCCTATCCAGGGTGCTATAGTTAACTGGTGTGGACACAAATACGGTTATTCAAATTTTGATAATAACGACAAATCAAAAAATACAACACCATTTGATTTCCTATTATTAGGCGAGTTATTCCAGAACAATCACCACAAACGCCCAAACAACGCCAACTTCGGTGCACGTTGGTTCGAGGTTGATCCGGTTTATCCAATCATGAAGTTTATGCACTGGATACGCCTCATCAAATTAAAGCCAGCAACTTTAAACAGGTAAAAATCGCCAAAATTGATTTTGACTTTTTATTTTTGACTTTTGACTTTTCACTTTCCAAAATGAATGTATCTAAATTAGCGCAAGGCCTTCGCGGCTCCGAGATCATCAAAATAGCCGGCGAGATAAACGAATTAAAACGCCAGGGACAAAACATTGCCAACCTAACCATTGGCGATTTCGATTCTAATATCTACCCGATCCCTGCCGAACTTAAGGAAGGCATCATAGCTGCTTATAACGATAATCAAACCAATTATCCGCCTGCGGATGGGATGCTGAGCCTGCGCGAAAGTGTTTCCTCATTTTTAAAAAGCAGGTATAATTTAGATTATACTCCTACACAAATTCTAATTTCAGGCGGTTCACGCCCCTTAATATATTCTATATTTTTGGCTGTGGTTGATCCGGGCGAAAAGGTAGTTTTCCCTACCCCGTCTTGGAACAATAATCACTATTGTGATTTGCTTGGCGCTGAATCAGTAATGATAGCCACCCGCCCCGAAAATAATTTTATGCCTACAGCCGATGAGATCCGTCCGCATTTAAAGGGAGCGGCATTGCTGGCATTGTGCTCGCCATTGAACCCAACCGGTACGATGTTCGGTAAAAAGGACCTGGAAGAAATTTGCGACCTGGTAATTGCCGAAAACAAAACCCGTGCAGCAGGCGAAAAACCTTTGTACCTGTTATACGATCAAATCTATTCGCAATTAACCTTTGGTTCACACGAGCATTTTAATCCGGTTAGTTTGCGCCCTGAATTAAAAGACTATACCATATTTGTTGATGGCTCATCCAAATGTTTTGCAGCTACCGGCGTACGTGTAGGTTGGGGCTTTGGTCCTGCCAACGTGGTAAACAACATGAAAGCCATCGTAGGACACATGGGTGCCTGGGCACCAAAAGCCGAGCAGGTGGCAATGGCTAAATTTTTAGCCAACGACACTTATGTAAACAACTACCTGGCCAAGTTAAAAACTAATATCCAGGCCAGCTTAACTACCCTGCACGAAGGCTTCCAGCAATTAAAAGGTGAAGGCTTTAATGTTGATTCTATCGAACCAATGGGCGCCATCTATTTAACCGTTAAGGTTGATTACAAAGGCAAAACTACGCCCGATGGCACAATATTAAACAACCCTGCCGATATCAATTTCTATCTTATCAAAGAAGCAAAAGTGGCATTAGTGCCATTCTCCGCTTTTGGTATCGATGAAGATTTAACCTGGTTCCGCGTATCAGTAGGTGCAATCACCTTGCAGGATATCCAATTGATGATCCCGAGGATTAAAGAAGCGTTGGGTAAGTTAAAATTCTGATTCAGACAATTTGGGCGTTCCCGCTATCCAGCGAGCGGGCTATCCACTCATACTACACGGGCATTAGCCACATGGCCGGTATCCGTTCCAATCCCTAACGCTCTTCCATCACGTCATTGCGAGGAGCGTAGCGACGTGGCAATCTCCAACTTACAGAGAAATATGCAAAGCCGCCCTGTATATCGGGGATTGCCACGCTCCGCTCGCAATGACGGTTGGTAAGTATCAATGCGCGCAAAGGCTGTCACCCTGAGGCACTCGAAGGGCGAGCACAGGCCTTTACGCCTATGCTTCGAGAACCCCAGCATGACAACGCTCCTTATCCACAATCTCAAGCTACTGACAAAACAGTGTCAGCACTTATCCAAACCCATTTCCCGAAATTTGTATACACCGAGCAACCGCTCTTGTGGAAGAGTAAAGAACGTTCTTTGAAATATTGAAATCTGAGGGGGGAGAAATTTACCTGCGAACAGATCAATTCAGAGGCATAAGTGTTTCCCTGAGCTTAATAAAAACAAGACGAGATAAGTAAAAGCTTTCATCTTAATAAGATTGGTTAACAAGGATAAGGAAACTCAATTATAAAAATAGGCTTTAACTATATTTAACGGTTTGTTGTCTGAACTATGATTAAACGGATTAAAAGATTTTCTTGATTTTACCTGCGGATCAAATCAAGAAAATCCCAAAATCAGGCGAATCAAGATTCAGACAAAATAAAAGGTTTCTCTACCTTTGATGTTTAGGTAATTCAAACATGGCCGATAATACTTTAGAACTTTTTAATCCGCAAACCAAATCCGTAGCCTTTAGGGTTCTTTCTTTTGATGATGCCGGTTATTTTAGTGACTTAAATAAGTACAATTATTTTTCACTGATTTTGATTTTGCAAGGCGAGGGGAATGTTACCGCAGATGTTTCCGGGTTTAGTTTCAATCAAAATAGCCTCATGTGTTTTTCCCTTTATCAACCGTTTAAAATCATAGCAAATGGCGAATTAAAAGGGATTATGGTCAATTTTCATCCAGAGTTTTTTTGCCTTCATAAACATCGGCACGAAGTTTCCTGTAATGGTATTTTGTTTAACAATATCTATGAATCGCCGGTTATTAATTTAAACGAGGAAGAAAAACAGTCGCTTTTAACAACTATAACAGGACTTAAAACTGCAATGTCGAGCCCGGGCACGGCACAATTGGAACTGCTGATCTCTTATTTGAAAATATTGCTTATCAACGCTTCGCGGATTAAAATTGAGCAACGGCATCCGCAGGGTACGCATTTGGAAAAAAAGCCTGACGCTTTAAATATTTTGAAAGATGCGATAGAGCAGCACTTTAAAACATTACATAGTGCCGGGGAATATGCGGAGCTGCTTAATATGTCAATAGTCACATTAAACAGGCTAAGCAAAAAGTATTTCAACAAAACATTGTCAAACCTGATAGCGGACCGGATAATAATAGAAGCGAAACGGCAATTATATCTTACTGCAAAACCTGTTAAACTAATTGCCTTTGAGCTGGGCTTTAATGATGAATTTTATTTCAGTCGGTTTTTTAAGGGTCACGTAGCTATCTCACCCCAATTTTTCAGGGATACTGTTGGGGTTGACCGGGAAAATGCTTAATACTTTGCAATAGTTGGGCAAGATGCTATTTGTCCTAAATATCCATGTTAATATAGAATTTGTCCATGTTGTTTCAACGGGCATAACCTCACATTTGTATCATGAAAAAAGAAAAACGATACCCGCTGCCTCCATGGGACATGGAAACCGCGGCTGAGAAACTCCAGTTGATTGAAGACGATTGGAATACCCTTGACCCCGAAAAAGTGATCGCGAATTATACCGAAGATGCTGAAATGCGTTTTGGAACAGCTTTTTTAAATGGCCGTGAAGAAATCAAACAGTTTCTGATTGCTAAGTGGCAGCAGAACCTGCAATTTAAATTGAAACTGTATTTATGGGGTGCGCTCAAAGGCCGCATGGCTGTAAGGTTCGAGTACGAATGGAAGGATGCAGAAGATAAATCATATAAAACTTATGGTGTTCAGGTTTTTCAATTTGATGATGACGGGTATGTGCAAATGAACTTTGCAAGCTATAACGACGATCTTATCAAATAGTAAAAGAGAATAGTCTGAACCATGATTAAACAGATTCAAAGATTCCCTTGATTCTACTTGCTAATCAAAATCAAGAAAATCCCTAAATCCGTTTAATCAAGGTTCAGATAATTTTCACTCGCTTTTTAAACTTTTTACCGGGTTGGTTAAGGCTGCTTTAATTGCCTGCATACTTACTGTTATTGCCGCAATCATTAACGAAATAGTGCCGGACGCAATGAATATCCACCAATGAATATTTATGCGGTAAGCAAACCCCTGAAGCCATTTATCCGACAGATACCAGGCAACGGGTGAAGCAATTGCCATGGCAATGGTCACCATTAGCAAAAAGTCTTTTGAGATTAATAAAACGATGGATGATATATTGGCACCGAGTACTTTCCTAATACCAATCTCTTTTGTTCGCTGAACTACCGAAAACGCGGTAATAGCAAATAACCCCATGCAGGCAAGTATGATAGCCAGGGCCGAAAATGTAGAAAACAACGTTGCTGTGCGTTGCTCGGTACGGTATAGGGCATCGAAATCATCATCCAAAAATTTATATTCAAAGGGGCGGCTTTGCACCTGTTGTTTCCAAAGGCTTTGAATAGCTGTAATAGTAGCTGCGGTATTATTGCCATTTACCCTCACAAATAAATCCTGTGAGTAGTTATGATCTAAAAACATCACCAATGGGCTGATAGGGCTATGAAATGATTTAAAGTTAAAGTCTTTTACAACCCCTTTAATTACACCGGGCAAATCTTTTGATAAGTGTTTTCCTACAGCCTGTTCTGGCGTCCATCCCAGGGCTTTTGCCGCCGTTTCATTCAGTATAAAGGAATAATGGAAGTTTTTATTGTTATTAGTAGTATCAATCTGCAAAACATCAGTATGGGTAAAATCACTGCCTGCTATTACTTTTAGCTGCATGGTTTTTATAAAGTCTTCATCCATAGGTAACGCATTTACGGTCAGGCTTTTACCATCATCTGTTTTTACAGCGTCTCCCCACATTACATTTACAGGTTCATTGTTCGCAGCTGCTATACTTTCAACCCCCGGTATATTGGCTATCTGTTTTTTAAGTCCGTCTATCTGCGGCATCATGTCATCGCCAACGGGTATAACCGCTACATTGCTTTTGTTGTAGCCAATATCTTTATTACGGATATAAGATAGCTGCTGTAATATAATTACCGTAGTGATGATCAGAAATATAGAAATAACAAACTGGAAAACGATCAGCGATCCGCGGGTATTCTTACCAGAAGTGAAGGAAAACCCAGACTTGAGAATTTTTGATAACTTAATATTTGCTAATAACAGCGCCGGATATGCCCCAGCCACCAAACCAATAATAACGGCTAATAAGATGAGGCCGATGATTATAAGCGGATCAAAGAACACGGTATAGTTAAATTGCATCCCTGAAAGTTGATTGAAATAAGGCAATGCGATATAAGCAACACCAATAGCCAACACTATCCCAATTGTTGCTATGAGCAGCGCTTCACCTATAAATTGTGTAAACAATTGCTGCCTGCCTGCTCCCATTACTTTTCTGATGCTGATCTCGGCCCCACGCCCTGCCGATTGGGCAACCGCAAGGTTTACATAATTTACACAGGCTATTACCAGTATTAGGATCGCCACTACAGTCAGGATGTATATGTAAAGAATGCTTCCGTTTGGTTCTGCATCACCCGGCAGATCTGAATATAAGTGAACTTTTGTTAATGGTTCAAGATAAAGCGCTAGAAACTGACTGCCCGTTAAATTCAGCTCTGTTCCGTCGACCACTTTCATATAATCGCTTATCTTCTGTTGTAAGGGTCCTATTTGCGCTTTATCTTTAAGTAAAAGGTATGTGATGTAATTGGCGCCATAATATTGTTCTTTTTTAGCCTGATCCAGCGTGTTAAAAGGAACTAAAAAATCAAACGTTATCTGAGAATTTGAAGGCGCATCAGCAGCGACGGCAGAAACTCTAAAATCTTTATCGCCTACCTTCAGGGTTTTCCCGATCGGATCTTCATCATTAAAGTATTTTTTAGCAATTGTTTGTGTAATTACAATTTTATCCGGCGAGCTTAAAGCATCATTGATGTCTCCTTTTTTTAGCTTAAAAGAGAATATTTTAAAAAAAGAGGGTTCGGCATAAACAAAATTATTTTCTTTGAATAGTCGGTTATCGTGACCTACAATCCTTGGCCATTTATACAACCTTACATAATCAGCTATTTCAGGAAATGTTCTTTTCAACTGAGGGCCAACTTTGGTGCCGGTGAACGCCCATTTACGGGAAGCGCCGCCATGATTAACCTCCATGGTAACGCGAACAATTTTATCGGCATTTTTGTTAAAGCGATCGTAACTCAATTCATGCCTGATATAAACACCTATTAAAAGACAACTTACAATACCAATAGTTAAACCTGTAATATTTATAAAGGCATATAACTTGTTCTTTCTTAAATTCCTCCAGGCAATTTTAAAATAACTCTTTAACATAGTGAACTGATTTTGAAGTGGCTAACTAAAAGCTTTAAACATTCCAAAACATAAGCCAAATTTTTAAACGATTGATAATGAATGAATTTACATCTTTTTATCAAAATTGATTGTATCGGAAGCGAACATCAATTGTTCGTTTTTGAATTGTCTGAACCTTGATTTATAGGATTCAAAGATTCCCATGATTCCATCTGCCAATCAAATCAAGAAAATCCAATAAATCCCACGAATCGAGGGTTAGACAAAAAATCCTAAAAACCATTTGTAAATCACGCAAAAACATCTATCTTTGCAGTCCCGAAAATGCGGGGTATAATAAACGTTTAATTAATTTAATTTAAAGCAAGTGAATACGTTAAGTTACAAAACTGTCTCAGCCAACAAAAAAACCGTTAACAAGCAATGGGTTGTTGTTGACGCACAAGGCGAGATTTTGGGGCGCTTGTCCACTAAGATCGCAATGATCATCCGTGGAAAAACCAAGCCAGATTTTACCCCAAACGTAGACTGTGGTGATAATGTAATAGTTATCAACGCAGACAAGGTTAAACTGACCGGAAACAAATTCAGCGAAAAGCAATATGTTTCTTACACTGGATATCCAGGTGGTCAGCGATTCATTTCTCCTAAGGAGTTAATGGCAAAACATCCAACACGCGTAATTGAAAAAGCGGTACGTGGT
>JAMFRP010000009.1 GCA_026224775.1 Bacteroidota bacterium | reverse complement strand
TTGATGAAAAGAGGCAGGGTCTGCATCAGCATATGAGTCGTTAGCTCAGAGCCCTAGTCATAGTTTACCCTGCTTCTTCTCAATCTAATTATCCAGTAAATTTAATTATGCTAATCTAAAGGAGGCACTCGAAGCATGTGGGCAAAGGCCTTTACGCTTATGCTTCGAGTGCCTCAGCATGACAGCCCTTTTTTAATCTTCCGAACAACTTGGTGAAAGGCATGGTTTTGCATTTGTAAAGTCGGGGGATTGCCACACTTCGCTCTCAATGACGTTTTGTACAATATTCAATCGTTTTTAGGCAGATTCTTAAATAAAAAACTCTTTATTCGAAGCGCCTTTCTATCTTTAGTCCCTAATATTTTTATGAGATTAAAGTTAACCTTAGCCATAATCACTTTATTGTTTGTTTTGGGGAGTTGTAAAAAAGACAACCATTTTCCGCAACCAGTAAATAAGCCCTTACCAATAGCGACTAATTTTACAATAGCAAATACCTTGCAAAGTAATATGGTTATTCAGCGCAATAAGCCATTAACTGTTTGGGGCACTGCAAAGGCATCATCAAAAATTACAATAAAGGCAAGCTGGCTTACTGATTCGGTAACCACAACGGCTAATACATCCGGTGTTTGGACGGTGAGTATAAATGTAGGCGGCGCAAATACATCTGCCCAAACAATTACCGTGTCATCTGAGGGTAGCAAATCCATCAGCCTTAAAAATATATTAATTGGCGATGTGTGGATCTGCTCCGGGCAGTCAAACATGGTGATGCAGATTGATTCTATTCCACCTTTCCAGGGTGTAACTAACTACAAGGCCGAGATTGTGGCAGCAAATTATCCCAATATTCGCGTGTTAACACCGCAAGCGGATTATGAAACTAATCCCGTAGATACTTTATCCAATCCTGCATCCTGGATAGTGTGTTCACCGCAAACAGCAGGCAATATAAGCGGCGTAGCCTATTACTTCGCCCGTAAATTAAATACTGATCTGAATGTTCCTATCGGGATCATTGTTTCAGCGGTAGATGGAACATCCTGCGAGGCATGGACAAACGAGGCCGCGTTCCAGGCAAATCCCTATCTGGCTAGCTATTCCGGTATAAATAACGCCACCGAGTTATATAATGGGATGATTAGTCCGCTAAAAGATCTATCAATCACCGGCTTTATCTGGTACCAGGGCGAAAACAATAAGGCCAATAACCCCGTTAGCGATTATACCAAGCTTAATTCGGCGCTTATTGTAGGTTGGCGTGCGATATTTAACCAGGGGAACCTGCCTTTTTATTTTGTGCAGATGCCACCATTTGCCCAGGACTACTTTACAACTATCCCCGTTGGTGGCGACCCGACAAAAGACAGCTATGCCAAGTTTAGGGAAGCGCAGGCCAATGTGCTTAGCGTTTTAAATACAGGTATGGCTATTACCATGGATGTTGGTGAGCCCGACAATCAGCACCCACCTGATAAAAAGCCCATTGGTGAGCGATTGGCATTACTGGCGGAGAAAAATACTTATAATGAAAATGTACAATGTTATGGCCCCCAGTTTTCATCATACGCCATTAATAACAATACGATAACCATCAGTTTCAAAAATAGCTCAGGGCTTAATACAGCTAACAATCTGGCACTAAATCAATACTTTTTTATTGCAGGTAATGATCAGAATTTTGTAAAAGCCAATGCGCAAATTGTTAACGATCAAATTGTACTTACGGCTCCGGCTAATTTTACCCTCCCTGTAATGGCTATAAGATACGCCTTTACCGATGCGCCGGTAACTAACCTGCAAAATTCAGCGGGTTTACCCATGGAGCCATTCAGAACAGATAGCTGGAGTAATTGATGGTATGCTTATCGCTTTAGCGATTTATAATCCCGGTACCAAATAAATCACCAGTAAAGTCCCGACGGTCACAATGCCTATGGTTAAAATCAAGGCGGGCAATACCGAGGGTTTGTAAGCCTGGTTCAGCAATTGCTTTTCGGTGTTCCGGTAACTTAAGTATGAATACATCGCCATAAAAGCACCTACCGCAACTAGTAGTATCCCTATTGGGGCGGAATAGCCTTTTTCAGGTAGTATATTCTGGTTAGATTTTAATACCAGCGCAATCTGCCTGACAAAAAGCGAGAATTTCACCACTACAAAGCCAAAACCCATTATAGCAATACTGGTACGTATCCAGGCCAAAAAAGTACGCTCGTTAGCCAAATGATCGGATGGATTGGCTATGATTTGATTTTTCTCTTCTTTCATAGATCGATAACCAAATTTAAGCGCTGTTGTTGAAAATTAAATAGTATTATCGCAATATAATTACCGGTTACGCTTTCAAACATTTTTTACACGGATAAGTTATTATATTTTACTCTTTATCTTCGATAAACCCATAAATGAGTTATACGGACTACTTTTTAAGTGATAAACAGTTATTAGAAGTTTTAGCTTTCTCTACAGATGCAATTGCTATTCATGTTACCGAAGATGCGATTATTCAATATGCGAATGATGCCATGCTGGCTGTTTGGGATAAAGGAAGAGACGTTTTTGGGAAATCATTGGAAGATGCCCTTCCGGAACTTAAAGGCCAGCCATTTATTGATTTGTTTAAGCAGGTGTGGAATGAAGGGCTCACCATAAAAGGAGTCGAAACCCCGGCTGATATTGTTGTAGATGGAGAGCTGCAAACCTTTTATTTTAATTTTGAATATCGAGCCATAAAAAATGCTAACGATGAAACGTATTGCATCTTGCATATGGCCAAGGATGTTACCGATGTTATATTAGGCAGAAAACGGGAGCAGGATCTGATTGAAGAGTTAAGGACGGTTAATGAGGAGCTGCTATCAGCCAATGAAGAGATACGGGCAGCTAACGAAGAAATTCGCGCAGCCAATGAAGAAATGACAGCAGCTAACGCGGAAATTACGGCTGCCAATGAGGAGATACGCGCTGCCAATGAAGAGATCACTGCTTCAAACGAAGAATTAAGTGAATCGCGGAAACAGTTGATGGAACTATACCAGGATCTGGCAGAAAGCGACGCTTACTTTCGCAATATGGTTAAGCAGGCCCCGGTTGGCATATGTATTATAAGGGCTAGCGATCTTTTTATTGAGGATGTAAATACCGCTTATCTTGAATTGGTTGGAAAACCGCGCGAGGAATTGGAAAATCGCACCATTTGGAAAGCTATACCCGAAGCCGCTGAGGTTTATGCTCCGATAATGAATGATGTAATTAAAACTGGGATTGCTTATCAAGCTAAGGAAAACGAATTGATACTGGTGCGGAATGGCG
Source organism: Bacteroidota bacterium (assembly GCA_026224775.1). Lineage (GTDB taxonomy): Bacteria > Bacteroidota > Bacteroidia > Sphingobacteriales > Sphingobacteriaceae > Mucilaginibacter. The sequence continues at coordinate 129,834 of JAMFRP010000009.1, read as the reverse complement.
TTCCTGAACGTATTTTTCTTGATTTTGTTTATGAACCAATGTTTACGGATGATACTGTACAGGCAATAATGGTATTGGCTATTGATGTATCAGATAAAGTAATAGCAAGGCGCAGTATAGAGGATGTAGAAGAGCGCATAAGACTGGCTGTAGAGGCAGCAGAGATTGGCACTTTTGATTTAAATTTATTAAGCGGAGAAATACTTACCTCTGAAAGGTTTGATGCCATTTTCGGATTCGATAAACATGAGGATTGGGCAATGTACGTAAATACGGTACACCCTGAAGACCGCGCTGGCCGGGAAGCGGCACATAAAAGCGCATTGATTAGTGGTAAGTTATTTTATGAGGCAAGAGTAATTTATGCGGACCAATCAATACACTGGGTAAGGGCACATGGTAATGTGTATTATGATAAAGCGGGCAAACCGCAAAGAATTTTAGGCACCCTGCTTGATATTACCCAATTTAAACGCCTGGAACAACAAAAGGACGACTTTATAAGCATTGCCAGCCACGAGCTTAAAACACCTATCACAAGCCTCAAAGCATCGCTGCAGCTGCTCGAAAAATTGAAAGATAACCCAACAGCGCCGGTGGTGCCGAGGCTTATTGATCAGTCGTTAAAAAGCATGCGGAAAATAAGCACCCTGGTTGAGGATTTGCTTAACGTTAGTCGCTCACAACAAAGCCATCTTACGCTAAATAAAACGGAATTTGTGATGGCCGGGTTACTTACTAACTGTTGCAGCCACGTTAGGGTTACGGGCAAATATGAACTTATATTACAAGGCGATTTGAACTTGAAAGTCAATGCCGATGAACACGCTATTGACCAGGTAGTAGTAAACCTGGTTAATAATGCGGTGAAATACGCACCCGATTCTTTGGTGATTACCATGAAGGTTGAAAAAACAGGCGATTCGGTAAAAGTTTCTGTAAAAGATACCGGCCCGGGTATCGATCCTGAAAAAATCCCTTTTTTGTTTGACCGTTACTACCAGGCACAATCCGCTGGGTTTAATAATTCAGGTTTGGGTTTAGGTCTGTATATTAGTGCCGAGATCATCCGCAAACATGGCGGTCAAATTGGTGTTGACAGCACTTTAGGCCAGGGAAGTACGTTCTGGTTTACCTTGCCATTAAATAGCTAACAAACACTGTTTTATTAATTAAAAGAAACTAAAGCAAGACTTAGGGCGTTATTGTTATTTACCCCGAAAATGAAAACATCTGAAACGCCGCCAGCGAACTACAAACAAGTTATCATCAAATTATTATTCTTTTGCATTTGTTTTTGCTGTTTGGTATTACCCACCTATGCCACAAACTTTAAATTCAAAATAAGAAATACCGCTAAAAGTAATGTCGCGGTTTTTTATCGCATCAATAAAAAATCCGGCGGGTTTAAACTAAAAGCATTATTAAACCTTAAGCCCGATGAAGAAAGAATTAAAGATATTTCGGTTGATAAAGGTGATACCATTGCTTTTTACGGACAGGACGCGGAGGATGAAACCTCGGTTTTGGTAAAAAAGGACTTCACCCTGCTATCTCAAAATAAAAAGACGGTATACTACATACCAATCATAATCCCCGAAAAACAGGCATCAAACTTTGAGTCGCTTGAGGGTTTAAGCGTTAAGCTGGAGCATAACAAGGTGCTTAATTTTTTATTGAAGATGGATTCAACATCAATGAGCAGCTTGTCTATGATCGAGAATAATTTTCAGAATGTTTATCCGCTGGGAACTTTCATTTTTGTGGATACCAAAACCAACCGACTTTTACTGCCCCCTTTAGAGCCGTCATTCTGGAATAACAGCGAGAATTACCTTACCATTCAGGATAGTTTATATGCCATGGTTGATAAGGATAAGCGGGGAATGGCCAATGCGCAGGTAGCTTATTTTGTTGCCAAAATGTTCGATTCGCTGCATGTAAATAATACCGCTGAGCTTGAATTTAAGGGAAAACTTTCGCTAATTCGATGGAAACCAACCGCCAGTGCCGATATATACCAGGTTTTTAACGATAAAGCAGTAGACGACTTTTTGCAGAATTGCTATGCCCAGATAGACAACCCGGATGTAGAATATCAACGCTATCGGCTGTATTTTCTTTCATCCTATGAAAGGATCGATGATCTGGAGATCTATGGCCGGCAATACTACAATTTAGGTAACGAAGCCGATCTGTCGTTAAGCACACCGGCCGAGGTAATTAGTACTAGTTTAGGTGTGATGTATGCCAAAAGCAAAACCCTTAGTAACTACTACTCTATACAAGGCGCTGTATTGCGAACGAAAGCTTATGATTTAACCTCGCTATTGTTCAATGGCTTTAAAAACAATGTAAAAAACAAGATAATTGCTGAAACCTATGCCAATCAGCACAAAATAACCGATGCCATTGTTGATGAGTATAAAAGCCTGGTAGCCTATAATCCCGACCCGGTAAGGCTTAGTTTGCAGGCTATCGACCCGAAAGATGCTACACCATCGTTAGTGCCTATCGAAACTACTATAAATAATTTATCGCCTTATAGCTATATGGCACCTGATACTTCAAAACAAGCTTCGGCCACGGCCAGCAATTATAAAATTGATACTTATAATAATAAAGTGAAATTCTTTAACTCGCACCTCAAAGAGATCAATACCCTGTTAAAGCAACTGGATCAAACCAATATCGATCTGGATAAAATATCACAAACTAATACCGACAGAAGCTTTAGCAGCACAGTAAAATCACCGGGATTGTTAAACGAGATTGAGGTAAACAGCCAAATTGTGCGGAAGGAGTAGTTAATGTTGTTTATGAATGACATTAAATAATACGTTGTATCCGATATTTGAGGGTAGAAACGTAAATTTGTAGCTGCGGCAATGGAAAGCATTGCTTTTTGGAACGATTGATATGCAATTTTCACTTTTAAAGAGCCAGGGATCTGGTAATGATTTTTTCCTGATCGATATCAGGCATTATAATGGCGCTGTAACCGATGCCATGAAAAAACAGCTTGCAATACACCTATGTAACCGAAACTCCGATTTTGGGGCCGATGGCATACTCTATGTGGATAATAGTGCCGTTGGTGATGGCAAGATGGTAATATTTAATGCTGATGGATCTGAAGCTGAAATGTGTGGTAACGGGATAAGAATTGTGGCCCGTTATGTATCGGAGTTATTGGATAAGCCACAGGTTATTATTGAAAATAAAACAGGCATTCCTTACCCGCTTAATTTGGTTGAGGATTTTTATCCGGAGCTTACCGCTTTTGAGTTAACATTCCCTAAAGCGAATTTTGATTCAGGCGATTTCCTGATTCAAAATAACAGCACTGAATTAATAAACGGATTGATCCCTGAATTGTCATCAACCATAAAATTCACGGCGTTATCATTACCCAACCCGCATATTGTTGCTTTTGTAGATGACATTGCTGAGGAAGAACTGCGTACGCTGGGCGAGAAAGCAAATTCATCGCCGCAAATATTACCGCATGGCGTTAATGTCAATTTCGGGAAAATAATAAGTGATAATAGTATATATGTTGCCACCTACGAGCGTGGAGTTGGTTTGACCTACTCATGCGGTACAGGTATGTTCGCAACCACGCTATCCGCAGTGAACAGGGGGCATGTTAAAAAAGATGAATGGATTACCTTATTTAATAAAGGCGGTTACACCAAATGCCTGGTAAACGATGATTTGAGTGGCCGAATGATAGGTAATGCATCATATATATATGCAGCAGATATTAATTTCGATTTTGAAAATAATAATATTATTTCTTCTGTTAATAGCGGCGATTATAGTCAGGAAACAGGTGCTTATGAAAAGCTTTTAGCACATGTAAATCAGCTAAGTTAAAAATGCTGTTACTAAGCAAAATATTAATTCAAAATAGCTATATTTATAGCTTCAAGATAGCGGGCATTCCTGCCTGCTTATTGTGATAAGGTTTAGGTTTAAGCCTCCAAGCAGCGAGTGCGAGGAGGCTTTATTTTTTATATTAAAAATAAGTTTCATAAATCTTATCCAGGTTATACAAATGATTTACTACGTAGATGCTTGTATTGGTATTCTTCGCGGGCATAATTATTTTTGATAATAAGCATCAGATATTGACTCATATCCAGGTACGTGTGAATAAAAAACACTATGAATTAATATATTATTAGTATTAATCTCAGATACAGTATCTGCTGTAACAAAGCCTCCCGGTGTAATAAGCGTGCTTTGGGTATTTAAAGTGAATTTACCATTACCTATAGCAGTGTAATGGGTGGTATCAATACTTTGAGGATTTATATAAACACCCTGAGGTGTATAATAATATCTTAAGGTAGATATTTCACAAGTACCTCTGCCGTTAAACTGCGCATAATCCAGCTTAGTAAATGAGCTCAGATAAGTCGTATCATGCGTTATTTTACCGCTATCTAAAGTATACGTTCTTAACTTTACTTCCTGCCATTTGCCGTTTAATGCATCGGTGTTGCCTGTGTTTGATTTCCTGCAATAAATCATACACAATAATACGCCGCTTGTTATAAGTAGTAAGATTTTATGTTTCATTCCTGAAAATTTAAGTTTACATATTAGATAGTACGAAACAAATAATAGAAACGCTACAGGTTAATATTATTAAAATGTCATTGCGAGGAACGAAGCAATCGCACGTAGAAAAACCACCTTGTAAAGTTCGCGGTTGCTTCGTTCCTCGCAATGACATAGGTTAAACCGCTTCTTAACTCAGCCTTGGGCGTAATAAACCCAAAGGGCCCTATCAAACTGAAAGGTATTGTATACATCTCCATTTCATTTTGATAATTCAGCCCCTGCAAAAATTACAATACAAGTGCTGTTTTAGTAACTGAATTGTTAAGTTTTGGGTTATTAAGCCCTTGCGAAAGCAATTTTTTACAATTTGAAATATTTGGCATGTATTTAGCGTATAGGTATTAAATATATTCAACAATTTAATACTAAAGCAATGTCAACCTTTTACCTGGTGTTTGAGATATGTGCGCTACTGACAGTTATAGTACTACCACTAGCCGGCCCAAAAAACACTAAAGCCAAAAAAACTGCTGCTGAAAAAAGCAACCTATATGTAAACGAAGATGGTTTACTGGAGTATTTGAGAACAAATAAGGATGATCATCATCCTGTTCTGTAACTTATTCAAAAAACGTTATTATTTTAAGCCCGTCAAATTTTGATGGGCTTTTTTATTTATAACCTAATTGATTTGCGGGATTTTTGTTAAAACAACGTATCGCTACTCCTAAGATAAATCATCAAAGCAAATAGCAACAATAAAGTTTAGGGAAAATACAAGTACAGAAAATGAACGCCGGAATAAACTTCTGGCGTTCATTTTTTATTTTATATATAAGAAATCTTGTTTAAAAGATTACCAACGGCTGCCGCCACCGCCGCCGCCTCTGCTGTCTTTAGAGTAGCCACCGCCGCCGCCGCCACGGTTTCCGCCGCCGCCGTAACCACCGCCGCCGCCACGGTTTCCACCGCCACCGCCGCCGAAGCTTTTGCGATCATTAGGTTTTCTTTCTTCAGCCTGGCTTACAGCTATAGTTCTGCCGCCAACTTCGCTGCCATTTAAAGCTGTAATAGCTTGTTGTGCACCTTCATCATCAGGCATTTCTACAAATCCGAAACCTTTGCTTCTGCCAGTTTCTCTGTCATTAATTAACTTAACGGAGCTTACTTCGCCATACGCTTCAAAAAGTTCTTTTAAATCAGCTTCCTCTAACTTAAAAGGAAGGCTTCCTACAAATATGTTCATCAATCTTTAATTTAAACGGCAAAATTATTCTGCCCTGTATTTTGTTTATACACCAAATATAATAAAGTTGTTTTATTATTAGCCTAATATGCAATTATTGTTCGTTTTATTTTATTTATACTAAAAAAATAATTGCTAAAAGGATATAATCGCTATCAATAACCCGGATTATTTTCTTTCTCCAGCTCTTTTTGCTGTTGTTTTAAGGCCCGCTTCTCCTGCCTTATCTCTTTTTTGGTCTTTCCGGCTGTGTCAATCTGTATGCCGTTGCCATAATCAACCACCGTTGAGTGCTTATTATTCTTAATGTTTTTTTTGTTCTCGGTAGTATCTTTCTTCCCAAATAAGCGCTGAAAGAAGGTTAATTTCTTTTCAGGCTCTATTACCGGTACAGCGCCGTTATCATCATCGTTCTGCTGCATCAAGCTATCGACTTTGGCGGTATCAATATTGGCAACGCCCCTGCGCAGACTTTCTTTAAGCCGCACATCATAAAAACCATAGGCATTGCTATCGCGCTGGGCCTTACCATGCCCTGCCATTAAATTGCCAATCAAATTAAAATAACCGTGGAGGCCCGGCCGCAAGGTGCCATCGGGTTGAAATGCGTATAGACCAGCTTTAGGGTTGGGTAAGATACTCGCTAAAAATATGCTTTCGCCCAAAGTAAGCTGGGATGGTGTTTTGCCAAAATAGTAGCGTGCCGCGGGCCCAATACCGTAAATATGATAGCCAAACTCCACAATGTTAAAGTAAACCTCCAGCATGCGGTCTTTGCTCATCAGGTTATTGTTCTCTATCATCCATACAATTAAAATTTCCTCAACTTTACGGGCAAGGTTTTTATTGCGATCGAGAAAAGTATTCCTGATCAATTGCATGGATATGGTACTACCGCCACGACTAAATTTTTTCTTTTTGAAATCGGTAGCGATAGATTTACGGATAGATTCCTCTACAAAACCATTATTGGTATAAAAGGATGGGTCTTCCGAAGTCATTACCGCGTTGCGGGTGTCTGCGGGGATGTCACTCAGAGGCGTAAAATCAGGGTTTTGCGGGCCTACTACAAAAGGTGATGGCTGCGATTTTACTTCGTACGGCTGTTGTAAAAATGGGCGATTAAGCTTGGTTAAATCCGTTTTGCCAAATTTTAGGATCTTGAAACTCTGCTTATTCAATTGCGAGCTGAACTGTACATCATCAGGGTTTGCAGTGTCCAGATAAAAATTCAGGCTGTAATTCACCTTACCCGCAACCTGTATTCCCTGGAATGTTTCAAACAAGCCGGTAGGGAAGGAGTTGAACAGATCCTGCGCGTTTATCCAGCCGGTATTAAGCTTGAGTTCGTATATCTTAACAGGGCTAAGTGTGTATTTAATGTACGGATTAGCAGTAATGTTCTTCAGATGGATAACAGATGAGCTATCCAACGACACATAATTCGGCCCGACAAATACATTGGCATCAATTGATGCGGAGGGGACAATGATGTCATTCTCACATAATCGGGGGTTATTGACCAGTAAATTACTTACCGACCACGAGCCATAGATCTGTGTTTCACCACCCTCACGCTTAACTTTGATTAACTGGGTGCTAATGGTATCAAAACTGAACTTTGTTTTAAACTTGTTTTCAAGAACGGGCAGCTCAATCTTTTTACCATCAGCATAAAGTTTAACATTAATTTCTTTATCTGATGGATGCATTTTACCCACAAAATGCCAGGTTGCCACGCCGCCATCAACAATAATGTTTGAGGTTAAATTGCCATTTTGTATGCTGGCTGTGGTAGTTAGCATTTTTATACTGCTGCTATCACCCTTAAAAGTTATCAGGAAGTTTTTTAGGTCGAGGTTGTCCGGTATTTTATATAAGAACTCATTAATCAGGTTGTTGGCTAAATCGGCAAGGTTGGTTTTTGAGGTAGTGGCGGTGGTGTCTTTTTTGTGCTTAAACAAAAAATCAAAATTCTTAACCTTATTGCTGTCTATAAGATTTAGGTGCCCGTTATCAAGCGCTACATCCGATAGTTTAACCTCACCCAAAATCAGCGGCATTAGTTTTACGGTGATGGATAGCTTGTCGATTTTCAACAGACTATCGCGCCCATCAGGTACTATGGTAATATTGGAAAAAGCCACCGTACTAAGCCCGGTAAAGCTTGCGGAACCAATCTTTATATCGAGGTTATAATCTGTTTTCGCTTTTAATTCAGCTTTGGCAAGCTCCCTTTCCAGTATGGCTTCGCGCTTGGTATAAGCGATATAACCACCAATTAAAATCAGAATAACTAATAAAATAATAACAATACCGGCAATACGTATATATTTAGGCTTGAGGCGCTGCATCTATAAAAATTTATCCAAAACTAAACTAAATCTTATAGGAGACAAACGTGGAGATTGGGAAAATGTTTCTCAAATTACGGATGAATAGTACTTTGTTACTCCCTAGCCTCTAACTGGCTTCAGTTTGTAACTGAAGCTCACAGATAAAGTCAGTCTGTGACTGACAATACCCAGCAGGTGTAATTCATCGAGCAATATCGCACTCGCAAACCCTGTGCTATTAAAAGAATTTATAAACTTTCCTGATCAGTTAGGCTTCAGTCTGTGACTGAAGCCAGTGGTAATGTGTATCGTAATGGTTAATACTTCATTTTATCATTCACATGACACTAATCCCCCTCGATTTAGTAAATTTGCTTTAATATATGACTATCACTAAAGAACAAGTATTAGCAGCCTTAAGCAATGTTGAGGAACCGGATCTGAAAAAGGACCTGGTTACCCTGAACATGATCCAGGATATACATATCGACGGCAACCGCGTTAGTTTCTCGGTAATATTAACTACCCCGGCCTGCCCCTTAAAAGCGATGATTGAGAATGCCTGTCGCAATGCCATCCTGCACTTTATCAGCAAGGAGGCCGACATCCATATCAACATGACTTCGCACGTTACCACGCAAAAGAATACCGGTGTACCGGGTGTTAAAAATATTATCGCAGTTGCCTCGGGCAAAGGCGGTGTGGGTAAATCAACTGTGGCGGTAAATTTAGCCTTAGGTTTGGTGAAAACAGGAGCTAAGGTTGGTTTGATAGATGCCGATATCTACGGCCCGTCAATCCCAATCATGTTCGGTTTGGAAAATGCACGCCCTAAAGCCAGCCAGGTTGAAGGCGGCAAAACTCGCATTGAACCCATAGAAAAATTCGGTGTAAAATTGTTATCCATAGGTTTCTTTACCGACCCTAATCAACCGGTGCCATGGCGCGGGCCAATGGTTTCAACAGCGGTTAAACAATTGTTTAATGATGCCGATTGGGGCGAACTGGATTATCTGGTGATTGATTTACCTCCGGGTACAGGTGATATTCACATCACCATAACGCAAACTTTCCCGGTTACGGGCGCGGTTATAGTTACCACACCTCAAAACGTGGCTTTGGCTGATGCTAAAAAGGGAATTGGCATGTTTATGATGGATGCCATTAATGTACCTATTTTGGGAATTGTGGAAAATATGTCCTATTTCACCCCGGCTGAACTGCCTGAGAATAAGTATTACATCTTCGGACAAGGCGGCGGCGAGAAATTAGCTAACATGCTGGATGTACCATTCCTGGGTGAAATTCCGTTAGTAAAAGGGATCAGTGATTCAGGCGATGCAGGTACACCGATTGTTTTGGATGAAGATTCGGTACAGTCAAAAGCGTTTATTGATATGGCAAAAAGAGTGGCGCAGCAGGTATCCATATCTAATGCAAAGGCATTGAATAGGCCTGTTGTTAGTCAGTAGTTTAGTTTGTAATAATTTCATTGTCGTGTAAAAACACTATTAACAATGATAATTGTTGTAAATAATTAATAACTTTACTTATATAAATTAGTAAAAATGAGTTTATTAGAGCAGGTAGAAGCAGCTTTGGACAGTATTCGTCCGTATTTGGAAGCTGATGGCGGGAATGTTTCTATCGAGGAGATCACTCCTGATCATGTTGTAAGATTAAAATTGCTGGGCTCATGCGGTTCATGCCCAATGAGCATCATGACCTTAAAGGCTGGCATTGAGCAAGCTATAATGAAGGCTGTTCCTGAAATTACAAGTATTGAGGCAATAAACCTAACGGATATCGACGATCCGAACGCCGTACTCCCTGAAAATTTACGATAGTGTTAAGTATTGTTAAAGTTACATACATAGCAATATGAATAAACTATTTTTGCTTTGTTTTTCGGAATAGATTTTGATATAGAAAGACAGAAAGGCTTTAGAGCAGGATGAAATACTTAATTGGCATATTCTTTTTATTAGCAACCACAGCAGCTTTTGCACAACAATCGCAGCAAGAGAAACCTTTGGTGCAATTCACAGGTATTGTGCATAATGCCGATAGCGCGAAAATTATAGTTCCGTATGTGAACATTACCAATGCCGCTACACACAAAACAATCACCGCATCAAACTACGAAGGTTATTTCTCATTTGTGGCACACGAACAAGATACCTTAATATTTACCTGCGTTGGTTATGCAACTACAAGGGTTGTTATACCGGCAGATGTAAAAAATAAAAGCTATACCATACCGGTAATGATACAACCGATCATTATTAACCTGCCAACTTTTCATGTGTTCCCTTGGGCTACTACTGATGAGTTCAAGAAAGACTTTTTAGCGCTGAAAGTTGCTGATGATGATTTGGAGATAGCCAAAAAGAATGTTAGCCGTACAACCTTAATGGCTTTAGTTGCCACTTTACCACGCGATGGCCAGGAAATACAGGACGGGCTTTACCAGGGCCTGAATACTTCTATAGAAAACTCGCATTCACTAACACCAAATCCGTTATTGAACCCACTTGCATGGGGTAGCTTTATAAATGAAATAACCCAGGGTGATAAAGCCCGTGCAAATGTTAATTCTACCAACTACGATAATTAACGACCCTTTTTAATAGCGGGAAATTTCATTTTATACTCCACATCCACTTCGCCTTTGGATATATTGTTAAGTCTTTTTTCTATCAGGCGTTTGCGTATTGGGCTCAATTTATCGGTAAATAATTTACCCTCAATATGATCATATTCATGCTGAATAACACGTGCGGCTAATCCCTTAAAAGTAGCTTCGTGGTGTTTCCAGTTTTCGTCGTAGTATGAAATTTTAACTACTGGTTTACGGTACACATCTTCCCTTATATCAGGTATGCTCAGGCAGCCTTCGTTAAAAGCCCACTCTTCGCCGGTTTCCTCTAAAATAGTGGCATTAATAAAAGCCTTTTTAAAGCCCTCTAAGTCTGGTTCCTCGTCAGCGAACACGGATGCGTCAATCACAAATAAACGCATGGATAGGCCCACCTGTGGGGCTGCCAGCCCAACGCCGCGTGCGCCGTACATGGTCTCGTACATGTCGTTAATGATCTGTTGAATATTTGGATATTCATCCGGCTCAATGGATGTCGCCTTCTTGCGTAAAACTGGGTCGCCGTAAGCTATAATCGGGTACTTCATAACTGCAAAAATACAGGTTTATTCTTTAGGCTCAAATAGTAAGGTTGTCATACTATTAACATCAAAGATCTCGTTGCTTATATCAAATAATTCATTGGCGGTAACCGCGTTTATTTTTGCAAAAATCTGCTCCAAACTATCTACCTCACCAAAATCAAGCAAACTTTTACTCATGCCGATGATCAGGCTCATCCTGTTTTCTTCAGCCAATGCTATCTGCCCGATGAATTTTTGTTTGGCCTGCTGCAATTGCAAGGTGCCAAGTTTGTTATCGCGTAATTTTTTCAGCTCTTTATTTACTAACCGCATAGCTTTATCAGCCTTTTCGGTATCGGTGCCAAAATAAATAGAGAAGATCCCGGTATCGGAAAACGAAGTATAGTTGGATTCGATAGTGTAAGCGATGCCATGCTTTTCGCGGATCTCCAAATTTAACCTGCTGCTCATACCCATGCCACCTAACAGGTTGTTCAACAGCAATAAGCCGTATCTTTTTTCATGTTTTGATGGATAGGCGCTGCTGCCGGTAATGCAATGTGTTTGTGAGATCGGTTTATGCAAAATCAGTTCTTTACCTGCATTCGCTATTGGCGCTATCCTGGTTTTAACAGCGTTATTAGCAGGTATCCAACTAAAATACTTTTCAAAAAGTTTAATGAGTTTATTCAGATCATAATCACCAAACACACCAAAAACCATTTCGGATGTATTGTAGGTGGCGGCCATGAAGTTTTTAATATCCGCCTTATCAAAAGCGCTTACCGTTTCGGGCGTGCCTAATATGTTTTTCCCTATCGGGTGATCTTTAAACAACAACTCCTCATAATCGTCCTGTATCGCCTCTTCAGGCTGATCGAGATAAGAGGCGATTTCATCCAATATCACGCCACGTTCTTTTTCCATCTCATCCTCGGGGAAGATAGAGTGGAATAATATATCCTCAAACAAATCAATAGTGCGCTCCAAATGCTGCTTTAACAAAGAGGCATGTATGCAGGTATATTCTTTGGTGGTATAGGCGTTCAGATCAGCGCCTACTAATTCAAGTCGATTAAGTATTTGGCTGGTACTGCGCTTTTCTGTTTCCTTAAAAACAAGGTGCTCAATAAAATGAGCCAAACCTTCCTTTTGTTCCGGCTCATCGCGCGAGCCCGCATTTACCACAAAACAGCAATGTGTAATGGTTGACGGTGAATGCTTAAAAAGTATACGGATGCCGTTTGCTAAAGTATGAACCTGGTAGTCGATCATGAAGCGCAAAGATAGTTATATATGTTATAATTTATTTTTAGTGGATTTAGCCTATTTATTCTAAATTTAACACATGAAAATTGCCGACCTCGATTTTGAACCCCTAATAGATGCCGATACTATTGAGAAACGTGTTAAAGCCATCGGCGCGCAGCTTAGTGAGGACTATAAAGATACCAAACCGCTGTTTATAGGTGTACTCAACGGCAGTTTTCTATTCATCGCCGACTTGATAAAACAAGTTGACATCCCCTGCGAAATTACCTTTACCAAACTAGCCAGTTATTACGGTGGCACCAAAAGCACCCTAAAGATCCGCGATGATATTGACATCAGCGTTGACCTAAAAGGCCGCGATATTGTGATAATTGAAGATATTGTAGATACAGGCAACACTGCCCACTACCTCATAGAAAAACTGAAGCTAAAAGAACCCGCTTCCATCAAATTATGCTCCCTGTTGCTTAAACCGGCATCCCTGCAAAAAAAGGTTGATGAGCTTAAATACATAGGTTTCGAAATTGAAAATGATTTTGTGGTGGGATATGGCTTGGACTACCAGGAAATGGGTAGGAATTTGAAGGATATTTATAAAAAAGTGTAAGCTTCCACCATGTTATTTATGTACCATGTCATTGCGAGGAACGAAGCAATCGCGAACTTTGCAAGATCACCGTTCTATGTGCGATTGCTTCGTTCCTCGCAATGACAAGTTTTAGAGCTATGCAGTAATCACCTCAATAATACCACCCAACAATTCAATAGCTTCATCAATGCCTCTTACCCCCTCAATGCTCAAACGGAGTGTGTTTTTTACTTCTTTTAAATTAGTACGACGTGGGTTAGCCTGAACAAAACCAAGCACCTGCCTAAACATCTCCGTTTCAAAATAAGCCGATTGCTGGTTGGTGATAAAGTAGCCACGCAATATCCCCTTTTTTAGCGAGATTTTTTCAAATCCTATGCTTTTGCCCAGCCATTGCAGGCGCATGGTATTCAGCAAGTCGTTTACCTGTGGTGGGATGGGGCCAAACCTGTCGTGCAGTTGTTGTTGGAAAGCGTCCAGTTCAACCTCGTTTTCCAGTTTGGATAGTTCGGAGTATAAGTTATACCGTTCAGATAAACTGGTTACATATTCGTTTGGTATCAATATCTCCAGGTCGGTATCTATCTGCGTAAATGCTATAAACGGACGTGGTTTATCATCCGGGAAAACACCTTTAAATTCGTCTTCTTTTAATTCCTGTATGGCTTCATCCAATATTTTATGATACATCTCGAAACCAATCTCGGCAATAAATCCGCTTTGCTCGGCACCCAATAGGTTACCGCTGCCGCGGATGTCCAGATCGCGCATAGCCACATTAAATCCGCTGCCTAAATCACTAAATTCTTCTATCGCACTTAATCGTTTACGTGCTTCATTAGTCAAAGTTGACAATGGCGGACTCAGTAAATAACAATAAGCCTTTTTATTGCTTCGCCCAACCCGGCCACGCATCTGGTGCAAATCGCTCAAGCCAAACATATGCGCGTGGTTTATGATAATGGTATTGGCATTCGGAATATCCAAACCAGCCTCAATAATGGTGGTAGCCACCAACACATCGTACTCGTGGTTCACAAACTTCAGCATCACATCTTCCAAAGCATCACCCTCTAATTGCCCGTGTGCTATACCTATCCTTGCTTTTGGCACCAGTTTGTGTATCATGCCACCTAATTGTGGCAGATCATTCACCCGGTTATGAATAAAGAAGATCTGGCCATCACGCTCTATTTCAAATTCAACAGCTTCTTTAATCAGCTTATCATTAAACACATGCAGCTCGGTAACCACCGGCTGGCGGTTTGGTGGTGGGGTAGATATGATCGACAAATCCCTCGCGCCCATTAACGAGAAATGCAATGTACGCGGTATAGGTGTAGCCGTCAGCGTCAGCGTATCCACATTGGCACGCATCTGTTTTAGTTTTTCTTTGGTTGATACACCGAATTTTTGTTCCTCATCAATGATCATCAAGCCCAGATCCTTAAACTTAACATCCTTGCTCACCAAGCGATGTGTACCGATGATAATATCGACCTTACCTTCTTTAAGTTTCTCTAAAGTATCCTTGATCTGTTTGCTCGATTTAAAGCGGTTCACATAATCAATATTACAGGGGAAGCCTTTCAGTCGTTCGGAGAAAGTTTTGTAATGCTGGGCCGCTAAAATAGTAGTTGGCACCAAAATAGCCACCTGCTTACTGTCAGTAACAGCCTTAAAGGCTGCACGGATGGCCACCTCTGTTTTACCGAAACCCACGTCACCGCAAATTAGCCTGTCCATCGGGTGCGGCGCTTCCATGTCCTTTTTAAAGTCGGTGGTAGCTTTTTCCTGGTCCGGGGTATCCTCATAAATAAAGGATGCTTCCAGCTCGGTCTGCAAATAACTATCCGGCGAAAAAGCATTGCCTTGTTGCGATTTACGCACGGCATAAAGCTTAATCAGATCGCGGGCGATGTCTTTAACTTTTTTTTTTGTTGTTTTTTTCAGGCGCTCCCAGGTATCGGTGCCTAATTTGTTCATCTTAGGTATGGCGCCTTCCTTGCCACTGTATTTAGATATGCGGTTAAGCGAGTTGATGTTCACATAAAGCAAGTCGTTATCAGCATAAGTCAGCCGTATCATTTCCTGCATTTTGCCGTTGACCTCAACCTTTTCAAGGCCCATGTATTTACCGATACCATGGTCGATATGGGTAACATAATCGCCGGGCTTAAGCTCACGCAGTTCTTTTAGGGTGATAGCCTGCGAACGCTGGTAACCTTTTTTAAGCTTGTATTTATAGTAACGGTCAAATATCTGGTGATCGGTATAGCAAGCGATCTTTTGCTCCCGGTCCACAAATCCTTCGCGAATGGATACACTTATTGGTGTGAATTTTACCGTTTTATCCAGGTCCTCTAAAATGGCATAAAGCCTTTCAACCTGGCGGGCCGAATCGGTAAGAATAAAATTCTCTATCTTCTCTGCCTCGTTATTTTTAAAGTTATGTATCAGCAGGCTAAAATCCTTGTTAAAGGATGGCTGAGGGCGCATCTCAAAGTTGATGGTTTCGTTCGGCGTATAAAAAAACTGCTTGCCAAACTCTATGATCGGGAAATCCGCTAACTGGTCGGCAATCAGTTTTTCATCCGTAAAGCCAAATTTGGGGTCTATCCAATCCTGGTTTTGGTTTTTTTCCTCTGGGGATAATGCCTTCCACAAAGCTGTTGCCTTTTTATAACCGCTCTGGATAATATCCAAAGTGAATTGCACATCCTTAATCCAAATTTGCGTACCGGCATCAACATACTCCAGCAAAGAAATATTACTCTCTGTTAGGAATTTGGACTGAACATTAGGCACTATCGTGATGCTCTTCACCTGCTCAACAGAAAGCTGACTTTCAATCTCAAAAGTTCGGATAGATTCTATCAGATCACCAAAAAACTCAACGCGGTAAGGTAACTCATGCGAAAAGGAGAAAATATCAACAATTCCGCCACGGATTGAAAACTGCCCCGGTTCATACACAAAATCAACCCGGTCAAAATCGTATTCCACCAAAAACTCGTTGATAAAATCAATGCTGAGTTTGTTATTTACCGAAATCTCCAATGTGTTTTTTTCGAGCGATGCACGATCAATAACCTTCTCGGCCAAAGCCTCGGGGTAGGTTACGATTAGCTGACCAAATTCGGAAGAATGATTAAGCTCATTCAAAACCTCGGCACGGGCAAGCACATTGCTGCTGTCGGGCTGAGTAAATTCGAATGGTTTTCGGTAAGATGACGGGAAAAGTAAAACTTCTTTACCTGTAAGGTTTTCCAGATCGGCCTGAAAATAACCGGCTTCTTCGCGTTCGGGCAGCACAAATATCATGTGCTGGTGCTGCAAAAAATACAAAGCTACCGCCATAGCAGAATCGCCCGACCCCACTAGCCCACGTAACTGAATCCTCGGATTTTTTGAAGCATTTAAGGCTTGCGCCAGTGCTTTAATCCTGTCATCAGCTTTATACTTTTCTAATATATCACGGATGTTCAAAACGTTGCGAAGATACGCAAAAAAGCACTTTTACCCATCCCAACACAAATTATGACAAATAATAAAACAATATACTTGGTTTTTACTTTTTAATCATAGATTTAATACACCAAATTGCTATTAAACCTGAATTGTTAAACCAAATTATATTACAATGAAAAACGCATTTATAACCGGAGTTATCATCGGAGTTTTAAGCGGCTTGTGGCTATTCGTTATGCACATTGCCGGGTATGATTTAACTAAAGACCAGGTTTCCCCTTTTGAATATGTATCTGTAATTATCCCTATCGCCGGATTGTTTTTTGGCTTGAAAAGCTACCGTGATAATGACCTTGGCGGTAATATGGGCTTTTTAGAAGCTTTAATACAGTGTTTTAAAATATTAATACTGGCCGGTATTATTGCCATTTTTGCCGGGATATTATACATTAGTTATGTAGATGCAGGCAATAACGCACGCGATTTTTCGGGCCGTATGTTTGCCGCGTTATTAATTGGCGTATTAAGCGCGCTGGCTGTGTCATTAATACTCACCACCAAGTCGAACAAAGTTGATTAGAGCGTTTTTCTTAAATTATTTTGAATTAACCTTTTGGATAAGCGCATTGATAGCGCTGGGCGCAAGCCATCCAACACAAGCAACACATTTTACGTTATGCCCATTAAAATTAATGGGCATAACCTGGTGCCCCGGCTGCGGCCTGGGGCACTCTATTGCCTTTTTACTACACGGCGATTTGCGTAACTCATTCCGTGCACATTGGCTGGGTGTGCCAGCGCTCATCATAATCTTATATCGCATATATGATTTAATCAGGCAGCGACTTTCAGATCCATTGTACATGCTTAGCAAGCCGTTGTAATTCACCGTTATTATTGCGCCACCTACCGACTTATTGCAAGTCCCCGCCACTTTTGTATTGCTGAAATTTTAATCCTACCTTAGTTTTACATCGCAATTAAAACAAACAATAACCAAACTAATAATTATCATGGATCCTTTCCAAAACCCTTACATGAGCCTTCCTGGCATAACACCCGAAGAAATTGGCTTTTTACAACAAGCAACCAACGGTTTAAATGAAAATCAACAGAGATATTTCTTCATGGTGTACTCCGGCAGAAGGAAAAGCCCGCAGGATATGCTGATATTTTGCCTTGTAGGATGCTTTTTGGTACCGGGCCTGCAACGTTTCATAATAGGGCAGATCGGTATGGGGATATTGTATTTATTCACAGCTGGCTTATGTTTTATTGGGTCGATAATTGATTTAGTTAACCATAAATCATTAGCGATGGAATTCAATAAAAAAGTAGCTTACGAAAGTTTCCAGATAGCGCAAATGGGTAACCAGGCACCGATACAATAAGAAGGCTTCCTTCACCGGAAATAAATCCAGATTTTATTTCCGGTGAAGAAAATATTCCGCTAATTTGCTGCTGGTTATCATACTATTGTGCAATTAACAAAACCGTCCAAATTTTTCTTCCTTTTTGCCTTAATAGCTTGCTTCAACCTATCTGTTAAAGCGCAACAAGTTGACACTACTTATAATCCCAATATTGTATATCAACCCAAGCAACTACATGCCGACCTGGCTTTTTTAAAAAGTGTGCTGGAGGAAGCGCATCCAAGTTTATATCGTTATACACCAAAAGATACACTCGACGCACGTTTTGCTGAGGCGGATCAGCAGCTTAACCAGCCGCTAAACGATACGCAATTTTGGAAAATTGTTGAACCTGTTGTGGCTAATGTGCGCTCGGCTCACACCGCGGTCTATCTTCCTGCGACTTATTCGCTATGGCGTATTCGGCACGGATTAAGAATACCCTTAAGTGTATATGTATCAAATGGCCGATTATATGCTGCATGGTTTCCGAAAGCCTCGGCGAAGTTATTTAAAGGTGCACGTATAACCGCGATTGACGGAACACCGGGTACTGTAATAGTTGCAAGCCTTAAGCGTTACGTTACTCCCGAAGGTTACAGCGATCAATTTGTTAATTTTAACGTTGAAAACTCTTTTGGTGATTTATATAACCAGGTTTTTGGCTATAAAAAAAATTATGATGTAGCTTTTATCGATAGTAGCGGGAGCGTTCAGCATGTTGTATTAGATGCTTTTAAAACCAAATTTATCGGCGAACTCTCTCCGGTAGTACTTGTCAAAGAAAAACACAGCCAGTTAGAAAAGGGAGTAGGAATAAGTTATTTTAAGGATGTTCCATATACAATAGACTTAAAAGTAAACAACTTTTTGTATTTAAAAGATTACAAAAAATTTGACGCGGGATTTTTTAAAAAACTGCAGGATGAAAAGATAAAAAATCTGGTGATTGATTTAAGGGGAGATGGCGGGGGGTATTTAAATATCGGTATTGATATAATGCGTTACCTGGTAAGAGGTTTCGTTGTGCCCTCAAACATCATAACCGCGGTAGCTAATGAATATAGTTTTGATAAATATATCGTTTATCCCATTAGTGATACCTTAAGAAAAAGCGTGCTTATTCGGCTGGGCAACCGCAAATATGCTGCAGTTAATGATTATCAATACACCTATATATCATCATATAATGTATTTACAGGCAATGTTTACCTGTTAGTTGATGGCGGAACCTTTTCTGCCGCATCTGTTTTCGCGGCGAATTTAAAAGCACAGCGGGATATCACCATTTTGGGCGATGAAACCGGCGGTGGTGAAGCCGGGAATGATGGTCGTGGATTTTCATGGGTTAAGTTTCCTAATACCGGGCTGGTGTTAAGATTACCCCAGTACTGGATGCAAACTACTACGCACAATAAAAATGCAGGGCATGGTGTTGTACCTGATATCACGATTGTTCCTACGGTTGAAGATAGGGTTGCCGGGAAGGATGTAGTAATGGATAAAACGCTTCACTTAATTATCGATAAAAAGTAAGATGAATTTATTAATTTGCTGCTCATGAAATTATCACTCCTTACCGATTACCTCGAAAGCCTGGCACCTTTAGCGTACCAGGAAGATTATGATAATTGCGGATTGATTGTAGGCAAGCCCGATCAGGAAGTTTTCCAGGCGATGGTATCCTTGGATTGTACCGAAGCTGTGGTTGATGACGCGATCGCTAACAATTGTCAGGTGATTATATCCCATCACCCTATCGTTTTTAAAGGACTAAAAAAGTTCAATAGCAAAACCTATGTAGAGCGTGTGGTTGAAAAGGCTATCCGTAATAATATTGCGTTATATGCCATCCACACCAACCTGGATAATATGCATACGGGCGTTAATGCCCGTATTTGCGAAACTTTGGGCTTAACCAATACCCGCATTTTAGCCCCAAAGTATAACACCATTAAAAAACTGGTTACCTATGTGCCGCTTGCGCAGGCGGAGCAGGTACGCAATGCCCTGTTTCATGCGGGGGCAGGTAATATTGGGAATTATAGCGAAGCCAGTTTTAACGCCCAGGGTAAAGGAACTTTTAAAGCCAATGAAAATGCCGACCCTTACGTGGGCGAAATAGGCATAAGACATACCGAAGATGAGGTAAGGGTAGAGGTAGTATATCCTGCCAACCTGGAAAGCAAAATATTAATGGCGCTGATATTAGCGCATCCTTACGAGGAGGTAGCTTACGACTTGTTTAACCTCACCAACCAAAACCAACAGGTCGGCGCAGGGATGATAGGCGAATTGGAATATCCAATACCCGAAGATGCCTTTTTAGTTGAGGTGAAGGAAAAGATGAAGGCGCATGTTATCAGGCATACGGCTTTTACGGGTAAACACATCCGTAAAGTGGCTGTTTGTGGTGGAGCCGGTGGCTTTTTATTGAAGCAGGCCATAGCCGCTGGAGCAGATATTTTTATCACCGCCGATTATAAATATCACGAGTTTTTTGATGCCGAAGGAAAGATACTAATAGCGGATATTGGGCACTTTGAAAGTGAGCAATTTACGCAACAATTATTGTATGAAATAATTAGAAAAAAATTTACTACCTTTGCCGTCCGTTTAACAGAGATTAATACAAACCCCGTCAAATATTTTATTTAATGGAACAAACCGTAGAACAAAAGCTAAAGGCTTTATACGAGCTACAAACCATCCACACCAAAGTTGATAAAATTCGCCAGGTAAGAGGTGAATTACCTATGGAAGTGGCAGATCTTGAAGATGATGTTGCTGGTCTTGAGACCCGTATTCAGAAAATCAAATCTGAGTTGGATGATTTGGAAGACGATATAGTTACCCGTAAAAACCTGATTAAAGAGTCGCAAGCGAACATTAAAAAGTACGAAACGCAACTTAATGAGGTTAAAAACAACCGTGAGTATGATGCAATTTCGAAAGAAGTTGAGATTCAAGGTTTGGATATACAGGTAAGTGAGAAAAAAATTCGTGAGTTTGGTTTCGAAATCGTTACCAAAACACAGGTTTACGAAAAAGCGCTTGCTGATTTAGAAGCACGTAAAAGTGACCTTGATGCTAAAAAAGCTGAATTAGGTACTATTACTGCTGAAACT
This sequence comes from Bacteroidota bacterium, assembly GCA_026224775.1. Taxonomy (GTDB): domain Bacteria; phylum Bacteroidota; class Bacteroidia; order Sphingobacteriales; family Sphingobacteriaceae; genus Mucilaginibacter. The sequence goes on along the minus strand of JAMFRP010000009.1, from coordinate 108,646 downwards.
GAAAAAGAAGAAAACGAACTAACTGCACAAGCTGAAAAAGCAAAAGCAGGAATTGATGAGCGTTTACTAATTGCTTACACTCGTTTACGCGGTAACGCTAAAAACGGCTTGGCAGTAGTAACTATCCAGCGTGATTCATGTTCAGGTTGCTTTAACCAGATACCTCCACAGCGCCAGTCGGACATCCGTCAGCGTAAAAAAATTATCGTTTGCGAACACTGCGGCCGTATTTTGGTTGATGAGCAAATGGCATTGGAAGCCGAAACAGTTTAAGCCCTTTCCCCTAAGAAAGAAAATTATACAAAATTTAAAGGCGCTCATTGAGCGCCTTTTTTGTTGCTAAATATTTAATAAAAGCATATCATAACGTTAATAACAACTAGTCGCTTTTAATTGTTATTAGCCTAAACTTTATTAATTTATTATGGCAACTGAACTAAATCCAACTCAAAAAAAATCAACCAGCGAGGTTTTGCGCTTCGCACATCCATTTTACACCCCAACCCCAATTGCCGAAAGAAGCGAAGTAAGTGGTATCGGTTCCAGGATGACGGATTACATCCAAACCCAGCTTTTGCCCATACCTGCCCCGATACGGAACCCGACCATGATGCTCGCAGAGATTATTGGTGATGCAGGTGTTACTGAAATTGAACAAGCCGGTGCATTGATATTTCACACCGTTGGCGATACTGGAATTGAAACCGGCAGTACCCAACAATTGGTTGCAGATGCCATGTCGGCTGATTATAATGCTGCTGAACCAGCATCTTCACCAGCCTTCTTTTTTCATTTAGGCGATGTGGATTATTATGATAATACAGACCAAGGTTATCACGCTCAATTTTATGAGCCATATAAAACCTATCCCGGCAAAATAATAGCCATACCCGGTAATCACGATGGCGAAATATTTAAATATAACGGGGTAAGCACAGGCCAAACAACAACATTAGAAGAATTTCAGGCTAATTTTTGCCAACCTGTAACTGGTGTGCCACCTGCGGCAGGAACAATCTACAGGGAAATGATCAGTCAACCAGCTGTTTATTGGTATTTGAATACGCCTTTTGCGGATATTATTGGTTTATACTCGAACATTGCTGAAAACCCCGGCTATATATCCGGCTCAACTATCGGCACAGCCCAAAAAGATTGGCTAACCCAAACCTTGCAAGCCATTGCCACTGCCCGCAAAACCGAAAAGCGTAAGGCGTTGCTTATTGCTACGCATCATCCGCCATTTAGTGCAGGTAGTCACTCCTCCAGCACCGATATGCTGATAGATATTGATGACAGCTGTACGCAGGCGTCTATTTTTCCCGATGCATTTCTTTCAGGACATTCGCATAATATCCAATGTTATACCCGCTATATAACTGTTAATGGCAAAGAGGTGCAAATACCTTATGTAATTTTAGGTTGCGGCGGTCGCCCGGTTACTCATGTACCCTCAGCCAACGGTGTAAAAGCTACTGATGCTACAACAGTACCTTCATCACATACTTTCGATAAATCATTGTCTACATATGGTTATGGTACCATTACGGTTACCGAAAGTAAATTGACGATTGTAATTACGACGGTAGACTCATCGGGCACTAAAAATTTGTTTGATACGATTAGTGTTGATTTGATATAATATTGCTGGAAAATCCTAACTTGTATAAATGAAATACGGGCTAGGATTTTTTCTGATAGTTGCGATAATCGCAGGCTGCTCCAACAATAAAAAACAGGTTAGCAGCAGTACCGATACCGTTTCTATTCATAAACTATGGAAATATGATACCGTAAGATCAGTCGCGAAAAATCCCGGACTAATAGGTAAAAACCTGCTCGATCTAACTAATAAAGACACACTGCGATTCAGCTACCAATCCGTAAAAGATAATTCAACCGCTTACGCTTACCATATCTTACACGATACGGTTTTCGTAAATAAGAATGCGGCTTATAAGGTCATTAAACTAACTGCTAATGAATTAGACCTGTATATCCTGTTTAAAAGTAATAGCAGTAAAGTCGCAACGGATTCAGTAATAATGATCTATAAAAGCAGGTGACCCGGTTATTTTTTCAACAAAGGTTTTATCAGGAAAAAATAGATCAGGGCAATACCTGTAAGCGCAACTAAACCATTTAATACAGGCCAAAGGACAGATGAATTCATACAACAAATGTATAAAATCAATTAACTGCTTTGTTTAAAACCAATGTTTCTTTTTCAGCAATGAGCTTTAGTTTATTAAGAAAAGTTTTTTGATTTCGATAATAGTTCCTGTTTAAATGCCTGCCATTTATATATTTAGTCTCCACTTCAAAATTATTAAGGCCCGCAACCTGATAATTACTACCCATGTAAATTTCAAAAATTGTATGGCAGGTGTGGTCTTGCGATAATGAATAAACGAGAGGCTTACCATTGAGTATTCTTACGTACTCCGGGGGATATATTTTTTCTTTCAGAATTACATCAAGATGCTTTTTTACTATTTGTAAAAACATCGGATCCATATGAACAGCCCTATAAGTTTTGCATCCATCAAATTTTTGTATGAAAAAAGTATGTTTATTTTCCCACAAAATATATACAATATTATAGCTTGCGCACGAGTCAGGCATTATAACACGTGGCGCCCGGCTTGAACACTCCACATAGTAGCATGCAATGGTATTAATATTTTCATCCTTAAGTTGATGTATTTTAAAAATTACTTTTTTTCCTGTTGTAGTGTTGGTATCAATTTGCGCATTGCAAATCGTATTTAAAAAGAGAATTAAAATAATACCAGGAAATACTTTCATATTTAAATATATTAAAATATTTTGTCAAAACATACTCGTCTGCTTACCACCTTTAGGTGTAAACAAAGTATAATCAAACTGCGGCATCTCTCTTCCCGAAAGAAAGCGGACACAAGCCATCCGATATAATTGATGTATTGATTCCGCCACCGGCCCCTCGCCGCTTATCCTCCGACCAAATTCACTGTCGTTAAGCTTGCCATCGTGGCATGATTTTATCATGTTCAGTACCTTCTCCGCACGGTCAGGAAAAGCTTTGTATATCCAGTCGTTGAAGATCTCAGCAATGCTTCCATTCAGCCTTACAATAGTGAAACCTGCAGCTAAAGCGCCTCTGTCGGCCGCGGCTTTAATAATGTTCGGTACTTCCTCGCTGTTCAATCCGGGGATGATTGGCGCTGCCATCACTCTTACCGGTACACCAATTTCAGTTAACTTTTGAATTACTGCCAGCCTCCCTGTCGCAGTTACCGTACGGGGCTCCAGTTTTTGCCGTAACGATTCATTTAGCGAGGTGATAGACATATTTACGTGTACCAAATTCATAGCTGCCAATTCAGTTAAAATATCCAGATCGCGCAGTATCACATTATTTTTGGTGATGACGCTCACTGGGTTTCGGTACTTTAAGAACACTTGTAGCAGCGAGCGGGTTATCTTCAGCTTACGCTCTATCGGCTGATAACAATCTGTATTGCCTGATAGCAATATGCAAACTGGTGTATAGTTCTTCTTATTAAAGTACTGTTCCAACAATTCGGCAGCATTGCGTTTTACGATTATTTTGCGTTCAAAGTCGAGCCCTGCACTAAAACCATAATACTCGTGCGAATTTCGGGCATAACAATAAATGCAGCCATGCTCGCAACCCTGGTAGGGATTAATGGAGGACATGTGGCTCAGATCGGGGCTTTTTGATTCGCTTACTATCTTTGTAGGGTTCTCCTCAAAAAGCTGGGTCGCAATGTTTTCAAGCAGCGGTTCATCCAATCCTTCAATATGCTCACGCACATATTTGTTTTTGATAAACTTGTTATGTGTGTTAACCTGGGCACCCCTTCCCTTAAAAAACTCCTCATTATCCTCGTGCGACATAAAACAAAATTGCTAATATTTTTAGTAAAATGCAATGTGAGTATGATAAATATTTGTCAATATTTTTTGAGAGGGTATGCATCAAAACACAAAACCATGTTTAACGTTATCACCTATATGCGCAAATTCCTGCAACGGTTATTAACCAAACGGGTAGTTAGTCTGGCTAACACCTTGTCTTCAAGACCTGATAGGAAACGCGTGGATGCTGCGCTGAGTGAACTGTGCAAAAACATTACAGACAATCCAGGAGATAAAGGCCAGATCATAAATTTCGATCCTCAAAAAGATAAATTCATCATCCTGTCCGATCAGCATAAAGGCGCGCGTGATGGTATGGATATTTTTGCCAAAGCGGCTAAAAACTATTTGGCCGCGCTGGATCATTATCATAAAAATGAATTCTTCTACATCAATTTAGGCGATAGCGAAGAGCTTTGGGAAAATTTGTTTATCACCGTAAAACGGCATAACAAGGCTACGTTCGAAAAGGAGAAGCTTTTTCTGCATCGCAAAGCATTTATCAAAATATTTGGCAATCATGATTTGTATTGGGCCAATGATCCGTTGGCGCCGGTTAGTTTGTTACAGATATATGGCGAACGCGTAAAAATTTATGAAGGCGCTATACTTCAAACCAAAATAAAAAACGAAACACTTTCTATCTACATGACTCATGGCCACCAGGGCGATCTGCAAAGCGATGGTAATTGGTTCAGCAAGTGGTTTGTTTCGGATGTTTGGGCTCCTTTTCAGTCGTACCTGAGGATTAACCCCAACACACCGGCTAATAACGATGATTTAAAAACTGCCCATAACCGTATGATGTATCAATGGAGTTCGAAACGAAAAAATACACTATTGATTACCGGGCATACCCACCAACCCGTTTTTAAATCTTTTACACACATTGAAAAACTATACAGCGAACTGGGATTAGCTGAACAAGCAGGTGATAAAAACGCGATAACTGATTTACATAAGCAAATTGGCAAACGAAAAAGTAAAGGAGATAAATTACCTGATTTTACCGGATACCTGGATACTTATTTTAACAGTGGCTGTTGTTGTTTTGATGATGGTGATATTACCGGGATAGAAATTGCAGATGGCTGCATCAGGCTTATAAAATGGCATTACATACACGGAAAGGAAAGTGAGCGAATTGTTTTAGAAGAAAGTAAGCTTGAAGACCTGAAAATTATGTAGCTACATATATCTATATCCCATATTATTTATAAAATTACCTAACTTTATAACTCACGTTTGCACCCCTTATGCTCAATCATATCCTTGCGGCTTTAAATGATTATGCGTTTGCCCTTAATCAGGATGAAGGTAATTACTCGTATATAAGCAACAATATAGCCGACCTTTCAGGTTATGAACCTATTGACTTTAAGAATAACCCGGCCTTATGGCTTAGTCTTATCGATCCGAGGGATATTAAAATGGTTGAAGACTTGTATAACAAGCCAGTAGATAATGATAAATCAATCAGTATAACCTATCGCATTACCACAGCCGAAGGGAAAACCAAGTGGATAAACGAAAAGAGATGTTTATATACAGAGGAGTATGGGGGAAATATTTTGCTGAGCATTATTAAGGATCTGGAGCGTGAAGATGAGGAGCGATATAATAAAGAAGAAACCATAAGCGGTTACGGAATATTATTTGATACTAATCCGAACCCTATGTGGATATATGAAGTGTCTTCACTTAGGTTTTTAAAGGTAAATGCCGTCGCTATCAAAACCTACGGTTATAGTGAAGCAGAGTTTTTAACCATGACTATTCAGGATATTCGCCCAAAATCAGATCAAAACTCGTTGAATGATTTTTTACAGGATAGGGGAGTTGCCGAGGCTAAATTTGTAGGGTATAGCAATTCGGGTATCTGGCGGCATTTAACCAAAAGCGGCGAACTGATACATGCTGAAATGTATGGCGATACCATTCAATACAAACATTATGATTGCCGCTTAACTGTTGCCACAAATGTTACCGAAAGGCTTTATTACCAGGAAGAGGCAAAAATACGCGAGCAATTCCTTAACTCACTTATAGATTCGCAAACGAATTTTTTAGTGCGGATAGACATGGCCGGGGAATATACGTTTGTTAATAAGCGTTTTATTAAGGTTCTTGGATATAATAAAGCTGATGTTATAGGTAAACATTTTAGAACCACAGCCCTGCCCGAAGAACGGCATTTATGTGAAGAGGCTTTTTATAACTGCATTAATAACCCGGGCAAGGTAATTCATCTCATCCATAAAAAACCTGATGTTAATGGTAATTTGCATGATGTGGAATGGGAGTTTATTGCGGTTACCAATGAAAGCAGGGAAGTTACCGGTATACAGGGAGTGGGGCAGGATATAACCGATAAAATAAACAGCCAGAAAGAAATAAGCTGGACGAAAAAAAGTCTGGAGGCTATTATCAATAATACAGAGGATCTGATCTGGTCAATAGATCGCGACTTGGGTTATTTGTATATGAACCAGGCATATAAAAATACAATTAGCGCGCAAACAGGAGTAGAGCCGCAACCGGGCGATAGCGCGATGCACACTATTTTTACTGATGAAGTTTTAGCAAAATGGAAAGAACATTATGCCAGGGGTTTCAAGGGAGAGTCTTATGTTGTTGAAGAAGAGCTCCTGGACCCGAATACAGGTAGAGTGCTTTTTTATGAAACAAGTTTTAATCCAATATTTAATGCTGAAAGTAAGATAACAGGCATGGGGTGCTTTGCCCGAAACATAACCGAGCGGATTAATACCAGTAAATCAATAATTGACCAAAATGAGCGCTTGCGGAATATTGCCTCATTAAGTTCGCATGAGTTACGTAGGCCGGTGGCAACCATGCTCGGCCTCATCAATATTATTGACAGGGAAAACTTCAGCAATCCCGAGAATATCGAAATAATTAATCACCTGCTGGTTGTTGGTAACGAGATAGATGATGTTATACGGCTTATAGTCAATAAAACCTTTATAAGTGAATAAATCGCTTATAAAGATAATATCTCCACAATTTTTAGGAAATTATTACTGATCTCGTGATCATGTTTAATGGCATGCTCAAACGGGGTATATGAAATTTCGTTATGGATAACGCCAATCATTTCGTTACGGTGCCCATCTCTTAGTGCCTCAACAGCGGCTACACCCACGCGGCTTGCCAATACACGATCCATGCAAGTAGGTTTGCCACCACGTTGTATATGCCCAAGTATAGAAACACGGGTATCATAATGCGGAAAACGTTCGGTAACTATTCTTCCTATTTCAAAGGCGCCACCGGCATCATCACCTTCAGCTGCTATAACAATTCTTGATGTTTTGTCTTTACGGCCATTCTCCAGCCTGTCAAGTAAGCCTGCCATGCCGTTTTTATTTTCAGGGATCAATATAGCTTCTGCACCGGCTGCAATACCTGTTCTTAAAGCAATCAGGCCTGAATCACGGCCCATTACCTCAACAATAAATAGCCTATCGTGAGATTCTGCAGTATCTCTGATCTTATCCACCGCATTAACTACTGTATTTATAGCAGTATCGTAGCCAATAGTAAAATCAGTACCCATTAAATCGTTGTCTATTGTTCCCGGCAGGCCAACAATAGGTATATCATACTCATGCCCGAAGATTTTAGCACCTGTAAAGGTACCGTCGCCGCCAATGGCAACAAGAGCGTCTACATTATTTTTCTTTAAATTCTCGTAAGCAATTTTGCGGCCTTCAGGGGTTCTGAATGCATCACAACGTGCTGTTTTTAAAATAGTACCGCCACGCTGAACAATATTGGAAACAGATTTACGGTTCATCTTGAACATATCGTTCCTAACCATTCCTTCGTAGCCACGTAATATGCCCGTAACTTCAATATCGTAGTATAATGCTGAACGTACAACTGCCCTAATGGCAGCATTCATGCCCGGCGCATCGCCGCCTGATGTGTATAATCCTATATTTTTAATCTGCGTCATTTTAAAAAGGGCGCTGTTGAGCGTTAAATAATCAATATGCGGTTTGATAAGCTACGGCTAAACCGTAATCTATAAATCGGGCGAATTTACATTAAATTTTTGTGAGCGCGTTTTGTTTTTTAAACTTAACGTGAGTTTGGGGTGCTTTATTTTTTGTAAGCGGCAATCCCTGATTCTAAAAATTTATTATAATCGGCTATATCATAATCTGCAGGAGACGGATTAATAGTAGCGCCGTTTTTATCGGTAAGCAAATTGCCATCGCTATCTAGCATCACATAAAATGGTTGTGAATTTGAGTTGAAGCGGCTTGCTTCCAGGTCGCTCCATTTGCCACCTAAATTGGTGATGGTTTTACCACTATAAGTTGATGCAAATTGTTCATTTGCAGGTAACGCGGCTTTATCATCTACTACTAATTGTAGTAGTACAAAATCATTTTTCAGGTGATTGAAAACTTGCGGATTGCTCCAAACATTAGCTTCCATCTTGCGGCAGTTAACACAATTAAAACCGGTAAAATCTATTAAAATGGGTTTGTGTATTTTTTTTGATTCCTGCAAAGCCTGGTCGTAATCGTACCATGCATCAAGCCCGCGCGTTTTTATACGATCATAATTGCCGGCATATTTCCTGTTTTTTACAGAGGCAGTATCCGCAGATCCGCCAGAGTTACCGCCCGGTGATTGTGAAAGATCAAAATCCTGTGTAGCTATCGGCGGTAAAAACGCGCTGATGGATTTTAATGGCGCGCCCCATAAACCCGGTATCATGTAAATGACAAATGCGAATACGATGATGGATAAAAATGCCCTTGGTACTGATAAGTGAGGTGTATCACTGTCGTGCGAAAATTTGATCTTGCCGATCAGGTACAAACCCATCATCAAGCCAATGGCTATCCATAATGATAAAAATATTTCCCTATCGAACCAGTTCCAATGGTAGGCTAAGTCAACATTTGAAAGGAATTTAAGGGCAAAAGCCAACTCCAAAAAGCCCAGTACTACCTTAACGCTATTTAACCAACCGCCCGATTTTGGCAGGCTCTTCATTGCTGATGGGAATAGTGCAAAAATAGTAAATGGTAATGCCAATGCTACCGAGAAACCGAGCATACCTATTGCTGGTCCAAGGCGGTCGCCTTTTGATGCGGCATCAACCAATAACGTTCCAATAATTGGCCCAGTACACGAGAATGATACCACAACGAGGGTGGCAGCCATAAAAAATATACCAGCAGATCCGCCTTTATCGGCATTAGCATCCAGCTTATTGCCTAATGAACTGGGTAGTGTAATTTCGAATGCCCCCAAAAATGATATACCAAAAACAACCAGCAATAAGAAGAAGAACAGGTTAAATATGCCGTTAGTAGCCAGCGCGTTCAAAGCATCTGACCCAAATACGATCGATATGATCATACCCAGCGCCACATATATTACAATAATTGACAAGCCATATATAAAGGATTGCAAAATACCCTTCGCCCTTGATCCTGCTTTCTTAGTAAAAAAACTAACCGTCAATGGCAAAAGCGGATAGATGCAAGGCATTAACACCGCGGTGAATCCACCCAAAAGCCCAGCTAAAAAAATGGCCCAAAGTGTTTTTGGCTTCTCTGCATTAACAGGTTTATTTATGGTGGATTGTTTAGCCTTTGCTAATTTAGCTTGTGCCTGTTTTCTGGCAGCCATGCTATCGGCAGCAGTTGGTATGCTGGTAAACTGCACATCGCTTGATGATGTAGTATCAGCGGTTTTAGCGTAAACATTAGCTGGTGCGGTTACAAAAAATGCCACAGCAAGGCAAGCCATTAATATAAACCTGATCGCGAATCTGTTTTTGGGAAATTTCATCTTTTCAGCCGGATATATTACTTAGCGTTGATTGGAATAGAGAAATCAACATCATCCGGTGGAAGGCACTTGCGGTCGTTGCAGGTCATATATTCTAGGCTGCCTTTAACAACGGTTGCCCCCGGTGTTTTTAATTTTATTTTTTGCTGAAAGGTTACTGTTTTTTCAAAATAGCTTACATCAATACCAAAAGCTTTTTCAAACTTGGTAGCAGGTGTTGGCTCTGATGCTTTACCAACCAGGGCATAATCCTTAGATGCAGGGAAGGTAAACGAAGTTTTAACCGGGCCGCCATCTTTTTGGTTAATAGAATAGATGTGCCATTCAGGCTCGATGGTAGCTCTGATAAAAACTACCGCCTCGGTAGCGCTTATCCTTTTCGCGGCGTAGGCCCATTTTACAGGTGTTTCAATTTGTGCGAATGCGCTTGTGCTTATTGCAAATACCGCTATAAGTAATAATAACTTTTTCATTATTTAATTATTTATTTAAAAATTCTATTTCTTTAAAGTTGAACGTTAATTCTGTTTCAAAACTGTCTTTTACAACCAAAAGGCCATTATTTAACACATCTTTAACAGTCCCGTCAAAATCACCTGTCGCGCTTCTGAAACGTTTATTCACTCCCAACCAATATAGTCGTGATAAATATTCCTTCCTTACAACATCAACCTGCCCGGCCTTTAATTTAAGATACCAGGCTTCAATATGGCTGCAAATGTCTGATAATATCTGCCTTAAATCGTAATCCCGTTGTAAGATTTGCTTAATTGATGCCGCATTTGGTACACTTTCAGGAAAATTATCTTGGTTTATGTTTAAACCAATGCCAATTATGGAGTGTTTTATCTGGCTGCCTTGTATGGCATTCTCAATCAGCATGCCGCCAAGTTTCATATCATTGTAATAAATATCATTTGGCCATTTTATTTTTAACCCCTCGCCAAGTAGCGGGTAAAGCGCATCACGCACACCTAAACTTATGGCTCGGGTAAGGTCAAACTGCCCTGATATAGCTAAAAAAGAGGGCTTTAACAGTATGCTGAATGTTAAATTCTTCCCTGCGTCGCTATGCCAGCGGTTTTGTTGCTGCCCACGGCCTGCATATTGGCTTTCTGCCATAATGACCGTTCCCTCAGGCAATGGCTTGGAATTTGACAAGGTATTCTTAAGGAAATTATTGGTGGAGTCAACTTCTTTGAGGGTGATTAAATTTTGTCCAACAAATAATCCTGAAATAATGTTATTTTGCAAAGTATATTAATATAATATTTGTAAATCAAAATCGTTCAAAACTAACTCTTTTTGATGGTAAAAAGTAAAACGTTAAAGGAATCCGCTTATCTTTCTGAACTTGCCATACATGGCATGCAGGAAAAAAAGGGAAATGAGATTGTAAGGTTAGACCTCCGGAATATTTTCAGTTCAGTATCTGATTACTTTGTGATATGTCATGCCGATTCGGCTACACAAGTAAGAGCAATAGCAAACAGTGTTGAGGACGAGATTTTTAAAGCTACGCAACAAGAACCCTGGCGCAAGGAGGGCTTGGAGTATAGCGAATGGATCTTGCTGGATTATATTGATGTTGTTGTACACATTTTCAGGACCGATAAACGCGAATTTTATGGTGTAGAGGAATTGTGGGGAGATGCCGAAATTAAATTTTATAAAAGCGCCTGATAGAATAGCGTTTAAGGCCCCTTTTAAATGTTAAAATGTAAATAGTAAGTTTGCTGTTATAAAGAAATGAAAGATACTAAAGATAATAAGTTGGAAAAACCCAAACCAATACGGAAAATATCGAATAAAAAGTCTGTAAAGCCACCTAAATTCAATTTTATGTGGATTTATGGGATTATTTTAGCTGCAATGTTTGCCTTTGTGTACATGATGAATGATGTGCCCGGCAAAACAGTTACTTTTCAGCAATTTACAGCCATGCTTAAGGCTGGTGATGTAGATAAAGTTGTAGCCTCAAAAACGGGTGATTATATTACTGCTGATATTTACCTTACAAAAGCTGCGTTAAAAAAATCGCAGTATGCTGATGTAGCTAAAGATCAGGGCACTTTGAACATGTCAGGTGCCAGCCCGCAATATGAATTTACGTACCCTACTTTAGAAAGCTTAAACCAGGCTATCTTAACTGCTGAAACAGGCATGCCTGATGCGCAGAAGATTGGTATTGAATATAAACAAAACGAAAGCCTTTTTTCAAACCCGCTGGTACAAATTGTACTGATGGTGATTTTGGTGGTAGGCTTATGGCTGTTTGTAATGCGCCGCATGTCGGGCGGTTCAGGCGGTGGCCCGGGTGGTCAAATATTCAACATTGGTAAGTCAAAAGCTACCTTGTTTGATAAAGAAGCCCAGGTATCAGTAACATTTAATGATGTTGCCGGCCTTGAAGAAGCAAAACAGGAAGTAATGGAAATTGTAGATTTCCTTAAAAACCCTAAAAAATACACTAACCTGGGTGGTAAGATACCTAAAGGGGCTCTATTGGTAGGCTCGCCGGGTACAGGTAAAACATTGTTGGCTAAAGCCGTTGCAGGCGAAGCGCAGGTGCCATTCTTCTCCCTTTCAGGTTCTGATTTTGTGGAGATGTTTGTGGGTGTAGGTGCATCACGTGTTCGTGATTTGTTCCGTCAGGCTAAGGATAAAGCGCCATGTATCATTTTTATTGATGAGATTGACGCGATAGGCCGTGCCCGTGGTAAAAACAATATTGTAGGTGGTAATGATGAACGAGAAAATACATTGAACCAGTTATTGGTAGAGATGGATGGTTTCGGTACCGATTCAGGTATCATCATCTTAGCGGCTACTAACCGTCCTGACGTATTGGATTCGGCTTTATTGCGCCCGGGACGTTTTGACAGGCAGGTATCTATAGATAAACCGGATTTGATTGGCCGTGAGCAAATATTTAAAGTGCACTTAAAACCTGTAAAACTGGCAGAAGGTGTTGACGCTAAAAAACTATCGGCACAAACCCCCGGATTTGCCGGCGCTGAAATTGCCAATGTTTGTAACGAAGCAGCTTTGATAGCTGCCCGTAAAAACAAAGAGGCAGTTGATATGCAGGATTTTCAGGATGCGATTGATCGTGTGATTGGTGGTTTAGAAAAGAAAAATAAAATCATCTCTCCGGAAGAAAAACGCATCGTAGCTTATCACGAAGCCGGTCACGCTATTGCAGGTTGGTTCTTGGAGCATGCTGATCCATTGGTTAAGGTATCTATCGTTCCGCGTGGTGTTGCAGCTTTGGGTTATGCCCAATATCTACCTAAAGAACAATTCTTATACACCATTGAGCAGTTAGAAGATGGTATGTGCATGACCTTAGGCGGTCGTGTAGCTGAGGATATTGTCTTCGGTAAAATATCAACCGGTGCACAAAACGATTTGGAGCGTATAACCAAACTGGCTTATGCCATGGTTACTATATATGGTATGAACGAGAAAGTTGGCAACGTTTCATTTAACGATACCCAGGGCGAGTACCAGTTCAACAAACCATATTCTGAAAAAACATCTGAGTTAATTGACTCTGAAGTTCGTAACCAGATCAATACTGTTTATCAACGTACAAAACAATTACTGACTGATAAACGTGTAGGTTTAGAAGCTTTAGCTAACAAACTGATTGAAAAAGAAATCCTTTTCCAATCAGATCTGGAGGAAATATTAGGTAAACGTCCATTCGATAATCGTACAACTTACGATGAATTTGTGAACGGTACACCTGCCGAATCAAACCAGGACCCTGCGGCACATGGATTAGTGCATGAAGGTGTTGGCGATCATTCCGGAACATTCGAAAGAAACCCGGAAGAAAAAGAAGCGAGCAGCGGTACAGAATAATTAAGTCATTAGTCTTAAGTCGAAAGTCCGAAGTCATACCCTGATTTTGGACTTTCGGCTTTAAACTTTAAACTTTCGACTATAATGAGGGATATAACTACATCTAAGGAAAAATTACTAAAAAAGATACGTAAGGCCTTGCTCGAGAAGCGGGATAACCCTTACCCTAATTTAGAAGACCTGCCGATGTATGCCCCTAATGAGGAGATGTTGGAAGTGCTATTTGCCGAGCAGTTCACCGCCATAGCTGGCCAGTTTGTTTTTTGTGAGGATGAGATGCAGTTTATTGAAAACCTGCTTACCCTTGCCGAAGAACGTAAATGGCACAAAATTTACTGCTGGGAACCACCCTTGCAGGAAATACTAACACAATACGAGTATCCTTACTTTGAAACCGATAAAGACTTTGAGCAAGCCCAGGTAGGCTTTACCCTTTGTGAAGCATTAATTGCACGTAATGGCAGTATTTTGCTATCAAACGCTAATATGGCAGGCCGCAGGTTAAGTATTTATCCCCCGGTACATATTGTTTTGGCCTACACCTCGCAGCTGGTTACCGATTTAAAGGACGGCTTTAAACTCATCAAAACTAAATACGGTCATCAGCTACCCTCAATGATTACCAATGTAACGGGTCCAAGCCGTACATCAGACATTGAAAAAACACTGGTTTTAGGTGCCCATGGCCCTAAGGAGCTGTTTGTGTTTTTGTTGGATGGATAATTGACTATCAAATACTTCTATTAACAGCGCGGACTTGAGCGATTCCCTCCCCTGGAAGGGTGTAGGGAGGGGTTAAATAGACTTATTTGGCGTATAAAACCCTCCCTGCCACTTCACATCCTGCCACACCCCTCCCAAGGGAGGGAATAAAACTTACCCGCCTTTAATAGTGTGGAATAATTGACTATCAAAGTTTTATTTCAAAAGCTTTTTAGTTATTATATTTTTACCTACCTTTGCAGCCCCGCTGAAAGTTAACTCCGGGGATAATGTTGAACACATAAAAAATTAAAAAATGGCAACTAAAATCAGATTGCAAAGACACGGTAAAAAAGGAAAACCTTTTTACTACATCGTAGTGGCAGACGCACGTGCTCCAAGAGATGGGCGTTTTATTGAGCGTTTAGGTTCATACAACCCAAACACCAACCCAGCAACTATCGATATCAATTTCGACAAAACTCTTGATTGGGTTAATAATGGTGCACAACCAACTGACACCTGTCGCGCAATACTTTCATACAAAGGCGTATTGTACAAAAAACACTTACAAGGTGGTTTAAAGAAAGGTGCTTTAACTGAAGAACAAGTTGAAAGCAAATTCGCTGAGTGGACTGATCACAAAGAAGGTAAGATCACCGGTAAAAAAACAAGTTTAGTTTCAGCAAAAGACGAGGCCCGCAAAGCAGCGTTAGCAGCAGAAGCTATTAAGAAAGAAGAAAAAGCAGCAGCAATCGCAGCTAAAAATGCTCCTGTAGTTGAAGAAACTCCAGAAGAAGAAGCTCCGGTAGCAGAAACTACTGAAGAAACTTCAGCAGAAGCAGAAAGCGCTGAATAATTTTTTTTAATTTTTTATACAAAAGGCGAAGATCTGTTTAAGGTTCTTCGCCTTTTGCTTTAATAGCGTTTTTATGAAAATCGAAGATTGTTTCAGGATAGGCACCATATTAAAAAGCAGAGGCCTAAAAGGCGAATTGCAATTGTATATCGACTTTGAAAACCTGCACGATATAAATATCGAAGCCATTTTTATTGACATGGCTGGTAAACTGGTGCCTTATTTTGTTGAATCGATAAAATACCCGCAGAAAGGCATCGCCTATATTTATGTAGAGGATATTGATACCATAGAAAAAGCTACCCCACTGGTAAAAAAAGATGTCTATCTGCCCAACAAGTTAAAACCTAAAAAGAAAAAAAGTGAGTTCACTTTAAAAGATCTGTTAGGTTTTACAGCCATTGATGAAAACGAAGGTGAATTAGGCGTTATTAGCGAGATAAACGAATTCCCACAACAATTGATCGCTACGGTGAATTATAAGGATTGTGATGTGCTTTTTCCGCTAAATGAAAGCATCATCAAGGCTATCGATGTGGTGAAGAATGAAGTGTTTATTGATTTGCCTGATGGTTTGTTAGATATTTATTTAGAGTAACCCCCTCGCCCCCTAAAGGGGGAATAATAGCAAAACTTTTTAATGCTCCCCCTTTAGGGGGTTGGGGGGTTTACCTATCTTTGCCACATGCGTTTCGATATTATCACTGTATTGCCCGGTTTATTAGAGAGTCCTTTTGCGCATTCTATTTTACAGCGTGCGCAAAAAAAAGGCATCGCCGAAATACATGTTCATAACCTGCGTGATTATTCCACCAGCAAGCAAAAAAGCGTCGATGACTATCCTTACGGTGGTGGCAGCGGCATGGTGATGACGATTGAGCCCTTTGCGGCCTGTATTGAAAAGCTGAAAGCCGAGCGGGAGTATGATGAGGTTATCTTTATGTCGCCGGATGGGGAAACACTTAACCAGGCGATGGCCAACCAGCTATCTATCAAACAAAATTTCATCATCCTTTGCGGCCACTATAAAGGCATCGACCAGCGGATCCGCGATATTTTTGTAACGAAAGAAATCTCTGTTGGCGATTATGTATTATCAGGGGGCGAGTTGCCCGCGGCAATTGTAGTAGATGCGGTGGTACGATTGATTCCGGGCGTTTTGTCGGATGAAACTTCGGCATTGTCAGATTCTTTTCAGGATGGCTTACTGGATGCCCCGGTATATACCCGCCCGGCCGACTGGAAGGGCGTTAAAGTGCCTGATATATTATTAAGTGGAAATACCCCCGAAATTGAAAAATGGCGCTTTGAGCAGGCTGTAGAGCGTACTAAACAGCGCCGCCCCGATTTGTTAGAGTAATTGGTTTATTGGGTTGATTAAGTGAGTGGTTGACTGGTTTTTTATTAAAACATTCACCTTTTCAACATAATGCAACATTATCAACAATTATTTTAAAATCCATTTTTAATTCTAAAAAAAAATCCCTATAATTGCAATCCGATTTTTACGGGTTAAAAATCGCTTTAAGAGCTTAAAATCATGGATTTAGTAAAATTTGTAGAAGAGCAATCAGTAGTAGCAACACAATTTCCTTCATTTAAGGCAGGTGATACTGTGAGCGTTCATTATAAAATCAGAGAAGGAAACAAAGAACGTATCCAACTTTATCAAGGTGTTGTTATACAACGTAACAGTACTGGTAACAACGAAACATTCACTGTTCGTAAAGTTTCAAACGGAATTGGCGTTGAACGTATTTTCCCTGTAAACTCTCCTAACATTGATAAAGTAGAAGTTAACAGCCACGGTAAAGTACGTCGTGCTAAACTTTACTACCTGCGTGCCCTTACCGGTAAAGCAGCTCGTATTAAATCAAAAAGAGTTTAATTATATCTGTTATTCCCTGTTACGGGGAATAACTATAAAATATAAAAGCCTTTACAGTAAATCTGTAAAGGCTTTTTCGTGCGTTTGGTTTTTTATTGTCTAGTTTAAGTATAAGAAGCTATCTAAAAATGATAAAACTATCGTCATTGCGAGCGAAGCGTGGCAATCCCAAGCTATGCAGAGCCGCCCTGTAAGTCGGGGATTGCCACGCTTCGCTCGCAATGACGCTTTGTTTTTTAAACAATATTTCTAATAAAAAAAATCCCACCCTTTAAGATGGGATTTTCTATAAAATGTATTCCGCTATTAAGAAATATCTTTTTTCGCTTTCCTGGCAGGGGCTTTCTTATTAGCCTCAACTACCGTAACCGGTTTAACAGGTACATCGGTAGCTATGAAAGCTTCATCCACATCATCAGCAGCAGTTTCAACTTTAATTTTCTTGGCAGGTACTTCCTTAACCAGTTCGGCCAAAATGGTTCTGCCGCCCTTTACAACGTCGCCAATGGCAACTTTAACTTCGGTGCCCAATGGAAGATAAACATCAACCCTTGATCCAAACTTAATAAAGCCAAATTGGTCGCCTTGTTGTACTTTATCTCCTTCTTTCACATACCAAACAATCCTGCGGGCCAACGCTCCTGCAATCTGGCGGAAAAGTATCTGGGTGCCTGCGCTGTTTTCAGTTACAACAGTAGTACGCTCGTTTTCGGTTGATGATTTTGGATGCCATGCCACCAAATATTTGCCAGGATGATATTTGAAGTATTTAATTACACCGCTAATAGGGTTACGGTTAATATGCACATTAACCGGCGACATAAATACCGATACCTGTATGCGTCTATCTTTTAAATATTCAGTTTCGGTAGTTTCTTCAATTACTACAACCTTGCCATCGGCAGGGCAAAGTACATGTGTTTCGTTTTGCGCGATGCTGATTGATGGGCTGCGGAAAAACTGCAGTATAATAACAAACAGCAGGAATGATAAAATGTATACAAACCATTTTAACGAATGCGCCTCGGGATAATAAAACTGTATTGCCGCATTCAATACAAATATGAACAGGATGCAGATAGCAAGTGAAGTGTATCCTTCTTTATGGATGGTCATTAGTCAGTTTTTTGTTTTAAAGATAAGTTATGAGAGCAATAATTATGCAAAATTACTATTTTGAAATTAAGTATAGGTAACTATATACAATTGGGGCCGCTAAAAATAGCCCATCGAATCGGTCAAGTAAACCACCATGGCCGGGCAGTATGCCACCGCTATCCTTTACGTTAATGCTGCGTTTAAACATGGATTCCACTAAATCGCCCATAGTACCTACGGTGCCTATCAAAATCGCCATGATTACCCATTGCTGCCATTGCAGTTCAACAAAAAACCTGCTGATGATAAAAGCGACACCGGCGCTAATAGCAACCCCGCCAATAAAGCCTTCCCATGTTTTTTTAGGTGAATGACGCTCGAATAGTTTGTGCTTGCCGATGGCCATACCGCTAAGGTAAGCGCCGGTATCGTTAGCCCAAAGCATCAGCAAAAAGGCTAACGGGAAATGGAAATTAAAACCAAGCTGGATGTAAGCCAATGCATGGAAAAAAGTGAATGGGACAATAGTTAATATCAAGCCTAAAAAGGTATAAGCTAAATTGGTGAAAGGAGCAGTCGTTTTTTTGAAAAGTTCCTGTGCAAATACAGCCGTTATAGCGATAATAATTAAAAAAATTAATTTTTGGTATAGTAGGTTGTAACTGTCGGAGCTAAAAAGCGCAAATACCGTATAAATAACAAGGCCGCTAAACATCCCGGTTGATTGATTGGGGCTGATACCGGTTTGTTTAATGAGCGAGTAAAATTCATTTAAGCAAAGCAGGCTCAGTAGTAAAAAAAATCCGCCGAATACCCAATGCCCTAACAGCACTGATGCCAGCATAACAATAATAAAAAAGAAGCCTGTTATAGCACGTGTTTTCATAATTCGATTTGATTGAGAATAAGCAGCTCAATGGCATGGTCAAAATCCTCCTGGTGAACGTAAACCTCCACATTGCCGAAGCTGCGGTACGATGAATCCTGCTTGTTAAGCAAAACGGCTGTTATATTATGCTGTAAAAGCATCTGTTTCACAATCTCCGACTGATAAAAATTTGTTGACTTGTAAATTTTGACCCAGTTTTTTTCCATTTATAGCAGCACCTGCTTTTTGCCTAATGCAATGTTGCGGTATACCCAAAACAAAAATAATATAATTATAAGGCTAATGATATAACCCGCGTAATTAAATACATGCTGGTCATCAGGGTTGATGTTTATTTTTTTGTGTTGCGATAGGTAGGTTATCACCACATCGGTGCCATTATTTACAAAATGACCAACAACCGCGGGCCAGATACTACCGCTATATACCACAAAATAACCGAACAATACGCCCAGCATCATCCGTGGTAAAAAGCCAAAAAACTCCATGTGGAAAGCACTGAATAATATAGCAGTGATCCATACCGCCGCATGTTGGTTTTTGGTCCACCGCACAAAAATGGTTTGCAGGCATCCCCTGAACATAAACTCCTCGGCAATGGCAGTTAAAAAGGCTACTACCGATAACGCGAAGAATAAATCGCCAACGGTATTCATCTTTAGCATTGCATCCTGTGCTTTTTGCGC
Source organism: Bacteroidota bacterium (assembly GCA_026224775.1). Lineage (GTDB taxonomy): Bacteria > Bacteroidota > Bacteroidia > Sphingobacteriales > Sphingobacteriaceae > Mucilaginibacter. The sequence goes on along the minus strand of JAMFRP010000009.1, from coordinate 88,889 downwards.
GGCGGCTTCGGTACTGCGCATCCAATCATCTACAGCCTTTAAAAAATGAGGCAGTACCATGTTTTGGTTGATATTACTTAACAGTTCTATCAGCGGCAGCGAGAAAAACATAATGATAAATGCTATGCCCAATAAAACAAGCGGAAACTTTGGCGTATCCCTTAAATATTCATGCGGTTCGCGAACAATTATCCATGCAAAAAATATGGGTGTAATAAATAAAGGTATGGTTGTGCTAACTATTTGCAATATCCATAGGCCGTTTAAAGCATGAGCGTTGCCAATATTGTAAGCCATTACATCGGTCATAGTATTAGCACCGTATTTTGCGGTAATTATAGCACTTGCCGCAAAAAAGCCAACCATAACCAAGCCTATCAGCAAGGAAAAAAGTATAAGCATTTGAAAAAACGGGTGTATGCCTACATTCTGCTTAATGTCATGTTTATCAGGCTTATTTATCATCCGGCGTAAATTTTGTATTTTTGCAACGAATATAAGGCATGAGTGTACAAATTGGAAATATTGATTTAGGCGAATTCCCGCTGTTGTTAGCACCGATGGAGGATGTAAGTGATCCGCCGTTCCGTTATGTGTGCAAGCAACATGGTGCCGATATGATGTATACCGAATTTATCAGCAGCGAAGGCTTAATTCGTGATGCAGCCAAAAGCCGCCAGAAGCTTGATATTTTTGAATACGAACGCCCTATTGGAATCCAGATTTTTGGTAGTGATATTGATCACATGCGTGAGGCTACCGAAATAGCTTCATTAGCTGGCCCGGATCTGATGGATATTAACTACGGCTGCCCGGTTAAACAAGTAGCCTGCCGTGGCGCAGGTGCGAGTTTGTTGCAGGACATCGATAAGATGGTAGCGATGACAAAAGCCGTTGTTGAGGCCACGCATTTGCCTGTTACTGTTAAAACCCGCTTAGGCTGGGATGATAATACCAAAAACGTTTACGAAGTTGCCGAGCGCTTACAGGATGTAGGTATCAAAGCCTTAACCATACATGGTCGTACCCGTGCGCAAATGTACAAAGGTGTTGCTGATTGGGCATTGATACGGGACATCAAAAAGAATCCGCGTATTAAAATCCCCATTTTTGGGAATGGCGACATCGACTCGCCCGAAAAGGCTGCCGACTGGCGCATGGAGTTTGGTGTAGATGGTATGATGATAGGCAGGGCGGCAATTGGTTACCCCTGGATCTTCCGCGAGATAAAGCACTACTTTAAAACCGGCGAACATCTGGATAAACCTACTATCGCCGAAAGAATTGATGCATGCAAAACCCATTTAGATAAATCTATTGAATGGAAAGGACCTAAAACAGGTGTTTTTGAAATGCGCAGGCATTACTCCAATTACTTTAAAGGCATAGAGAATTTTAAGGAATACCGCATGAATCTGGTGAAAGCGGGCACACAGGAAGAATTATATGATATTTTATCGCAAATAAATGAAAATTATGCGTTTACAATGGCGTAAAATTTGCTATATGTATTTATATTTGATTTATAACAACAGTCCTCAATGGTTACAACGATTACCGATGGTGTAAAAGTTTCAGTAGAAACGATCTATCAACCTGAATACTCCAATCCGAGTAACGATCATTTTATGTTTGCATACCGGGTGAAAATTGAAAACATGGGCGATTACGCGGTTCAACTTTTAGCACGCCACTGGTATATTTTCGATTCTAACGGCGCTAAACGCGAAGTAGAAGGCGAAGGTGTAGTTGGTCAGCAGCCGATGATAGAACCCGGCCAGTCGCATGAATATGTGTCAGGTTGTAACCTAAAAACTGACATGGGCAGCATGAAAGGCGAATACCAGATGATGCGCCTGATGGATAATTCCATCTTCAACGTAAAAATCCCCGAATTTTATTTGATCACTCCTTATAGGATGAATTAGTAGAGTCGCTTGCCAATATTAATGCAAAGGGCGGCATTGTGCGATTCCCTCCCCTGGGAGGGTGTAGGGAGGGGTTAAACTGTTACCATCAAAAATTACCAAAACCTAAATCACTTGGCCAAAATTATTCCATACAATCCTAATCTAAAGCCGCTTGCCAAAAAGTTAATAAAAGATATGACTTATGGCGAAGTATTGCTTTGGAATGAACTAAAGCGAGATAAACTTTTAGGATTCGATTTCGATAGGCAACGTTGTATTGATAGTTATATAGTCGACTTTTATTGTAAGGAACTAATGCTTATTGTGGAGATAGATGGCATGTCGCACAATAACGAAGAAGCATTTGTAAAAGATGAAATCCGCCAAAAGAAGTTGGAAAGCTTTGGGATTAAAATAGCTCGATTTTCTGAAGGAGAAATTAAAAACGACCTGTTTAATGTATTAAGGTCTATTGAAACGGAGATTCTTAGTATTATAAAATCTAAAAAAGTTGTTTTACCAAAACTTTGATTTATCATTACTTAGTGAATAAACCCCTCCCTACACCCTCCCAGGGGGAGGGTGTAGGGAGGCCGTTGCTTTATCTGACCACAGTTGTTTAAAATTTCAAAGAACTGATTTTTCTCTTTCTCAAGAGCGTGATACCGGTACATTCAAATTTCGGGAATTGAATTGGGATAAGTGCTGACACTGTTTTGTCAGTAGGAACCGTAATCAAAAAAGCCCCGCCTGAATTTTAGGCGGGGCTTTTTGTTTTATTGATCAACTTTTACCTCTCGTGTTGTTGCTTTTGAGGGTGAGGCTTTGGCGCTGCCTTGTGCTGCGGCTGCCTTTGATGTTATTGTTTAGGCTGCTGCTGTGCATTATGCTGTTGTGGCTGTGCCTGGGCATTGCTGCGCGTATTGCCATTAGCCTGCTGTGTATGTTGCTGTTGGTTTGGCTGACCATTTGTGTTTGGTCTGTTTGCGTTTGCATTATTAGCACGTGGCGCTCTTTGTCCCTGTGGGTTAAAATGGGCACCACCAACTTTATTCATAGCTACATTGGTAGGTTTACCATGGTTAGCTGAGGCAAATGCGGTTTTATCCATATGGGCATTTTGCTGATGCGACATTTGCTGGCTGGTTGGTGCTACGTGTTGATCATGCATTGCAGCAACTTCTTCTGGTCGGGGTTGTGCGGTTACACCACCCGGGCCGTTAAAGCTGGTATGGTTATTAACGGTAACGTTGTTATTTATAACAGTACGATCAACATAAGTATTATGGATTACAGTAGTATTTACGTTAACAACTGCTGTGTTGTAACGGAATGAACCACCAGACCATGCACCACCGGCAAAGCCAACACCACCATAACCACCACCATAATTAATACCACCATAAAAGCCTACGTGCGGGCCCCAATAACCTGCGTGGAAACCATAAACGCCACCATCATATCCCCAATAAGCGGGTGTCCATAATAAGCCGGGATTTGGTGGGGCAACCCATACACCGGGTACCCAATAGTAGTCTTCGGCATCGTTATCATAGGCCCAATAACCGGGAACCCATAAATAGCCATCTGTTGGGCAGGCAGGTTGTACATATACCGGCAACGCGGGTGGTGCAATATGCGCCGAAATAGAAATTCCAATACTGATTTGTGCATGGGCTCCGGGCGCCATAAAAAAGGCAACCATCATAAGTAAGCATGCTTTTGCTAAGTTTTTCATTGTTGTTGTTTTGTTTTTATGTAACTACAATGTGACAGAATTTAAGTTCGAAGGTTTAGATTAGAATTGTATTAGAAAATAGAGCAATTTTTGGAATGCTATTATTTACATTTGAGTTTGGAACCACAATTTTCATACTGGGAGCGCAGCTCATTTATTGATAATGCTGATGTGATCATTATCGGCAGCGGATTAGTGGGCTTAAGTGCCGCGCTGCATTTAAAAAAAAGCGAATCCTCGTTAAAAGTATTGGTATTGGAGCGCGGCTTCCTGCCATCAGGAGCGAGTACCAAAAATGCGGGTTTTGCTTGTTTTGGTACCGTATCTGAGCAATTGGAATCCCTGCAACATTCATCCGAAGAAGAGGTTGCCCGCCTGGTAAATTACAAATGGCGCGGATTGCAGCGTTTAAGACAAAATTTAGGTGATAGGAATATCGATTACCAGGAACATGGCGGATATGAGCTATTTATGGCTGATGAAAGATCTCATGCCGATGGACAAATCGAAAAAATACCTTATCTGAATAATTTACTAAAACAAGCCATCGGCACAGATAATATTTACTCGGTTGCTAATAACCAAATTGCTGATTTCGGTTTTGATAAAGTCAGCCGGATGATCTATAATCCATTTGAAGGACAGATAGACACCGGAAAAATGATGCGGGCTTTGCTGACTAAAGTATATGATTCCGATATTTTGGTTCTGAATTCTTGTTCAGTAACCAGTATAGAGCAACAGAATAATGGAGTTCAATTAATAACTTCTCAGGGTAACTTTAAGGCAGCTAAAGTAATTTTAGCCACTAATGCCTTTGCCAATCAGTTGTTTCCGGAGCTGAAAGTGATCCCGGGGCGTGGACAGGTGTTGGTTACCAAACCAATTGATGGGTTAAAATTTAAAGGTACCTATCACTTTAATCAGGGTTATTATTATTTCAGGAATATCAATAATCGCATCCTCTTCGGAGGTGGGCGTAACCTTGATTTTGAGGCCGAGGCTACCTGGGAGTTCGGCCATACCGAAAAAGTAAAGCAGCAATTGATCACTTATCTTAATGATGTGATTTTACCCAACCAAAAAGTGGAGATTGATTACTGGTGGAGTGGCATCATGGGTTTTGGTGAGGATATTACCCCCATCGTTAAACAAGTAGAACCAAATGTGTTTTGTGCGGTTAGATGCAATGGTATGGGTGTAGCAATGGGGAGTTTGGTAGGCGAAGAGGTTGCGGAATTAACGTTAAAAGGTTGATTGATAATTTAAATATTTCATATATTAGATTTATAAACCGTTGATTATAAATCTTTATCATGAACAATAGTACTTACTTAGCTGTTGGGAAGCTGTTTTTTGCCGTGGCTATTCTGGCTATCGGAATCATCCATTTAGCTACCGGGCATTTTCCTTCGGGCTTGTTATTTGTTGATCCGAAGTTTCCTGCAGGAAGTACCCTTGCTTATATAAACGGAGCAGCACTTGTTATTATCGGTACATTAATCTTCTCTGAAAAATATCAATATACCGGTGCATGTATAGGCGCGATTGTATGGTTGATATTATTATTGATAGTGCACCTGCCTAAACTTATCACTACGTACAATTCGCCTAGTGAGTGGACACCAACTTTTGAAGTTGCGGGCATATTCGGGGGCTCGTTAATATTAATGGGCAATACCAGCATCAAACAAAACAGTAACAGGTTAATACTTATTGGTAGTTATATTTTCGGGGTATCTATATTTGTGTTTGCTGTACTGCATCTAAAATACCTCGATTTTATAGTGACACTTATCCCGGCATGGTTACCATTCAGGTTGCTTTGGGCCTATGTTGTTATGGTCGCTTTCTTTGCAGTTTCCATCAGCCTGTTTTTCCGGGTGTTGGTGAGGCTATCAACATCGTTATTGGCGCTCATGTTTTTTATATGGTTCTGCATACTGCATATTCCACGGGTAGTAGCCAGTCCGCATACCGAAACGGGGTGGACAAGCTTGTTTGTTGTATTAATATTTTCAGGAATAGCATTGTTAATTGCAGGTTCGCAATCAAATAACGTAAAGGTTTAATCCAGACTATTCACTGTTAAATATTGCCATCTAACTAAATCATTCTTGGTTTCAATGTGCTTAATGCCACCATCATAAACCAGGCAATACCTGTTGGCAACATCCAGCACATTGTTATAGTCATGGTCGGTTAGTATAATGCCTTTGGTTGCCGAATGGTGGGTGATCATTGCTTTAAGTTGATCTATCATCACCGGGGCTACTCCATTAAATGGTTCATCAAGTAATACAAATTTTGACGGCATATTGAGCAATAATTTAATTTCGAGATACCGCGATTCACCACCCGATAGTGAATTTATTTTATTATCCCTCAGCTTGCCAAGGAGTTCATCATCCAAAAAAGCATCAACCCCGATGCCATCTAAATACAAGGCTACCGTAGTAGTAACGCTTAAATGTCCTAATAAAAAGCTATGTTGTGGCAGGTAACAAACCAGGCCGGGTGTTTTAAAAGGTTTAGCATAAACTTCTCCATCAATCCTGATGAATTTATGGTCGCCTTTCATTGCGCCGAACAATATTTTTAACAGCGTTGATTTGCCGCTGCCATTACGGCCAAGTATGCCTAAAATATCACCGGTTTCGCATTTTAGGTAGATGTCTGATAGTATTTTGCGCCCATCAAACGATTGCATTACACTATCAATCTCAAGAATGCTTTGCATAGCTGCCAATTATGATGAGTAATATCCCAATAACCAAATTGGTGAGGATGCAGGTTAAAATCAAGGTTTGTTTAGATATGCCCTTGTTGTAGTAAAAATAATATTCGTGCTGTTTTGACATTTCTTTATATAGCAGGCTAACTACCGTACCGGCGGATAAAAAGCCAAAACCAAAGGCCACAAAGAATAGCGGGAAATTAAGTGCACCTAACATTACCCCGCAGGCTATGCTAAAAAGTAAGGTGCTTTTGTAAAATATGGCCAGCAATTTAAGTTGCTTCTTATCCGGAATTGTCATCAGAGTGGGTTGAACCTGTATAACTGATAACTTCAATCAATTATTGCGTAATGGCTTGATATTTAATGCTGCTATCGTAATATTAGCACATAGCCACTTACTTTAGGGTTTTTGTTGCCGGGGTCAATGATGTAATAATAAGTTGAAGATGGTAATGGCGCACCGTTGTAATTGCCATCCCATGATTTTGAATAACCTTTCGATTTATAAACTAACGACCCATAACGGTTATAAACAGTTACTTCGCAATTTGGATAAAAAGCCAAGCCGGGAATTTCCCATAAATCATTTATACCGTCGCCATTGGGTGTAAATGTATTTGGAATTGTAAGCACCAAAGGAGGTAGTAACTCAATCACAACTGTATTGCTTGTTATTAATGTATGACAGTTGTTTTGAGAGGTAATCATACAAGTTACCTTATCGCCATTATGGAATGTTGAGCTACTGAATATAGAGCTATTATTGCCACCGTCTTTACCATTTACTTGCCATTGATAGTTTATTACATTGGTATTTGTTACCGCGGCTGTCAAAGTTATAGGTGTGCCTGCATAAACATTATTTACTGATGGTGTAATAGTAACTGTTGCAGGGTTTGTTGCGGCTGTTATTGCTATTGTAATATTATTGGACTGTACAGTTGGTGTTATAACACAAGTTGCATCATTATTGGTTAAAGTACAATCAACTATATCGCCATCGTTTAAACAGGTATTGGTGTAAGTTGGGTTGTTGGCCCCCGTTATTGCTATGCCATTTATCATCCATTGGTATGAAGGTGAGGAGCCGCCATTGGCGGGTGTTGCTGTAAAGGTTATGGGTGTATCCGGCGCGACAGATCCCACAGCTGAAGATTGAATACTTACTGATGGTGTAACGCTGGGCTTAAACACTACAGTTAGGCTATTGGATGTCGCCGGTCCGGTTGTGCAAATGGCCGCATCAGTTACGATACAAGTAATAACGTTATCGTTTTTAAGTGTGTTACTGCTAAATGTAGAAGTACTTCCGCCCACATTTTGATTATTTACCTGCCATTGAAAATTTGTTGGGGTTATCCCATTGGTATAATTTACCATATAGGTATTTGGTTCACCCGTGCAGTTAGCAATAACAGTTTGGATAATATTCGCCGTTATGGTTAACTGCTCAACAACTGTTAGCTGCTGCGTTAATGTGTTAACACCATCAGTCACGGTTATATTAGTAATGCCAGAACCGGTTATATGTATCTTGTTATTTATAATGGTTGCTACCGCGGTATTACTACTACTGTAACTATAAGTGCCCGTTCCACCTGTAGCGCCCGGGGCAAAATCCGGAGAACATTGGGTTTCATTGGACAAAGGCCCAAAAACAAGGGCTGGGGCAGCTAAAATTACTTTAATGTTTACAACGGTGATACTGCTTCCGCCAGTATTATAAGCGGTTACGGTATAGTTGGTGGCAGGAGATGCCGCTGTCGGCGTGCCACTAATTATACCTGTAGTTGGGTCGAACGTTAAACCAGCGGGCAGTGTTTTATCAATGGTATAACCGGTAATTATTACTTTTCTTATAATATTGTTGCCATAATCATCAACATATAAAAAACCATTTGGGTCAACTTGTACATCATTAGGTCTGTTAAAGCTGGCCGCTAAACCTACGCCATCAAGTGCTGCCGGATTGCCTGAACCTGCAAGTGTGCTTACGATACCTGTGGGGTCAATTTTACGTATTAAATTATTGCTTAAGTCGGCCACATAAATATTACCCGGGATGTCTTTTGCAACCCCGCATGGGCCGGAAAATGTGGCTGTAGAAACAGGGCCATTTAATGATCCGCCAACAGGAGTTCCTGCAACGGTACTTACAACACCAGCAGGAGTTACCATTCTTATATCGTTATTCCCGGGATCGCTTACATATATATTATTTGATGCATCTAACGAAACACAGTCAGGCGTATTAAAACTCGCCACATTGCCTGCTCCATTGGTGTTTCCTCCTGCACCGCTGCCGGCAAGTGTTGAAACAATACTGGCCGGGCTTATTTTACGTATTTGATGGTCACCCCCGTCAGCAACATACAAGTTTCCGGCAGCATCTATTGTAACGTCATAAGGAGAATTAAATCCTGATGCAAAATTAGTAATTACACCTGCGGGTGTTGTCTTTTCTACAGAATTGCTCCCTGCATCGGCAACAAATACATTTCCGGCCGGGTCGACACATAAGCCATTGGGTTGACTATAGCCCTGGGCAAACGTAGTTACCGTACCCGTTGGTGTAATTTTTCTTACCGATCCATTATCCCTGTCGGCAACAAATACATTGCCATTTGCATCTTCTGCAATGCGTGTTGGGTTGTTAAAGGTAGCCGCGATGCCGTTACCATTTGCACTGCCATGTGCGGCACTGCCGGCAAAAGTTATTACCTGCCCGTAAATTGTAGCTGGCACTGCGCCGCCTGTATTAACTGGCGGCAAGGGGTTAATGGTGGTACTTACAGTATATATTTGTGGTGTTTGATATTTTATGTTTGGGGGACTTACAGGCAACGCTGCGACGGCTTTAATAACTGTAATATTCACAACAGCAATACTGCTACCACCTGAGTTTGTAGCCGTTATGGTATAGTCTGTAGATGGCCATGCTTGGGTAGGTGTACCGCTAATAATTCCTGTTCCTGTATCAAATACTAATCCAGGGGGCAAAGGTTTATCAATAGAATAGGTAATAATAGCAATCTTTTGTATCTCATTATCACTAATGACATATAAATTACCTGCCTTGTCCATAATAATTCCCGTTGGGGAGTCAATATAGGTTTGAACAGTAACACTTGAACTATTGTATAGCTGAAGTGTGGATACTATGCCATTGCTTATTTTTCTGATACGGTTAGCGATAAGCGGATAGCCGGAAGGGCCGCTATCAGACACATAAACGTCACCATTGCTAACAACAGTAAGTCCAAAAGCCCCAGAAATGCTCGCAGAAGCAGCCGGGCCATCCACATCTTTTTGTATTTCGTTGCCGGCAAATGTACTAACTACACCTGTCGGGGTTATTTTTCTTATTAAAATTTGATCGGCAATGTATAAGTTATCGGCTGCATCAATGGCAATACCGAAGGGTGCATTAAAGGTTGCCACGTTAGCCGACCCATTGTTTTCGCCTCTTGTACCATTCCCTGCAAATGTTGTTACATTGCCATCAGGGGTTATCTTTCTTATCGTATAATTATAAAAATCACATACATAAAGATTATCCGATGCGTCAATAACTATGGCACTTGCATTATTAAATCTGGCATTGGTTCCCAAGCCATCTACATTGCCTGTAGCTAATAAATCGCCCGCGAAAAGTGTTTGTGTGCCGGAAGGATCTATTTTTTCGATATAGCTGTATTCGCTAACATATATATTGCCATGTGAATCTACTGCTGCACTTTCTGGCCTTTGTTGTGTAATTGCGACAGTACTAACAATGCCAGCTGGAGTTATCATGCGGATAGCATTATTAACTTGGTCGGCAATTATAAAGTTGCCATTATTATCAAATGCTATGCTGCCTGGGCTATTGAATTCAGCACTTAATCTCAGGCCATTAACAAGCCCCTGCTGGCCAGTTCCGGCAAATGCTGCAACTTGTGAATAGCTTGTATTTACAGGAGTTAATGGTGAAATAGCAGTATTAACAGTATAAACCTGAGGAGTAGTGTAACTTATATTTGGCGTTTGTGCATGTGTTTGTTCAGCATTAAATATTAACGCGAATAATAAAATAACGCTATAGCCTTTAATAAGTATTTGGGAATGATTAGTCGGTTTAGAATTCAACATCAGGGTTTAATCGTAACCAAAAATAAACTAATTTGCTGAATAAAATATAGCTGTGTATCAGGTAAGGCAACCTGAAATAGTATAACTATCCAAATTCTTAAACAAATAATTATTTTAGCAAAATACCTATTCATGAAATTTAAACTTATCATCGCGGTGTTGGCTACAGTGTTATTATTATCATTTACATTGGTAAAAGCTCAGCAGAGCGCAGCTATTAATTTAAATGGCACCTGGGTACTGGTATCGGGTACAACCGTAACAAAAGGAGTGAGTGCCATTACTGATTATACCAAAGATCAGCAAATGATAAAAATTATAAATGATACCCATTTTACCTTTTTAAAACATGATACAAATAGCAAAAAGGATTCAATCAATCATTTTGATGCAGGTGGTGGTCGTTATACTTTAAAAGGCGATCAATACACAGAGTATTTAGATTTTTACGCCGATAAGAATTGGGAAAACAAAGCGTTTAACTTTACCGTGCAAGTTAAAGGTGATACCCTGATTCAAAAAGGAGTTGAGAAGGTTGAGAATGAAAACATCGATAGGGTGATAATTGAGAAATACATCAGACTAAAATAAAAGCGAATACTAATAATGAATGTCCCTATGAAATACTTTGCCGTTCTCCTTTTCTTAATTTCAGGTTTTACCGCTCAGGCGCAGCAAAAAATTAACTGGCCGCATCATAAAAAAGCAGTTATAGTATTAACTTATGATGATGCGCTTGAATCACAACTGGATAATGCGGTTCCTCAATTAGAGGCGGCTCATTTTCCGGCTACGTTTTTTTTAACTGGCGATATTAACAGCGCAACTATCCCAAGATGGCGTGCCTTGAGTAAAAAAGGCTTTGAATTAGGTAACCATACCATATATCATCCCTGTTTAAGTACTGATGATAACCCTACACATTCTGATGATTATACTCCATATGGCATAATTAAAGAAATAGATGTAATGAACCATTTTTTATTCGCTGTTGATGGTAAAAATACCCGTACCTACGCATATCCATGTACCGAAACCACTGTTGGCAATGGTAAAGATTATGTAGATACGCTTAGAAAATATGGCCTTGTTAAATATGCCCGTGTTGGTGGGGATGTGGATGCTGTGGTAACCGATTTTAAAAATCTTGATCCGTTGCAGATACCGTCTTATGGTTTGGATGATAATACCCCTGGCGATAAACTGATAGCTTTTGTAAAACTGGCCGAGAAAACCGGAGGGATGGGCGTTATCATGTTTCATGGTATTGGTGGCGATTACATTACCACCTCTGTTAAAGCACACCAACAACTAATAAACTACCTTAAAAAACACCGCAAGGAAATCTGGGTGGCTACTTTTCAGCAGGCAATGGATTATGCAACGTTAGCGGTGAAAAACCCTCAGGTAAAGCATTAAATTAAAATAATATTACAGCAATTTACACTTATGATTTTTTAATCATCTGCTTTGGTTGACGAATATCTTTTTTCAGCCTGCCTTTATCCAAAAGGTGGGCTTTTTTTATGGTAAATATTGGTGTTTATTTCAACGAATAATCAAATTACCTGCAAGTGTCAAATGAATTTGAATAATATTTTAAACATTTTTTTTGTCTTTTATTATCAACTATCAATTCGTGCCTGATTTTAGGTTTCGGCTATAAATCAAGTATAAAAATGGCGGAAAAGGTTGTTTATGGGAGATGTATTCTGAGTATTTGCAGGGGTATAAAAAAATATTATTCAAGTTAAATAATTATCGTGGGAAACTTTTGGGTTGTGATGCACGTAAAAAACGGACTAATTAATACCTGGTAGATAAATCGGGTAGACAATTGTGATCAACCAAAACATTAACATGAAAAAAATTTACTTACTAGCGATTTTATTATTAACGATTTCCTTAACTATCTGCAAAGCTGATAGTTACCAGCCTGGCTTCGTTATTCTTAAAAATGGCAAACGTATTGGAGGCCAGATAAAGCTATATAAAAATGCTCCGTGGAAAAATCAGCGGTATATTTGGTTTAAAGATTCTGCAGCCGTTGTAGCAAACCCAAATGCGAAGCCAAAAAAGCTTTATGCAGCTGATATGAAATTTTATCAGGCAGGTACACGCCAGTTTGTTAAGGTTTCGTACTTTGATCAGGCGTTTATTAAATTAAGAAATCTTTATTCAAACTCATGGATGCTGGAAAGGGTATCAAATGGCCGTTTTGTAGCCTATATGTTTTATTCATCTCCTCCTGAATTTTTCGATTATTTCTTTGCTGACCCTAAAGGTGATCAAACAGAGCCTGCCGGAAACGACAACGCGATGATAAAATACAGGATCATCTTTAAAAAGAATAATGCCAAGCATTTTGTTAATGCATATAGCTATGGTTTGGCCAAATATTTTAAAGATACCCCTCAAATATTACAAAAATATTCAACCGGCGCTTACGGTAATCAACCAGATGTTGACGGTTCAATGTTTACAAGGTTATCAGAAATTTGCAACAGGACAATATTCACCTCGCGTGCAGAAACAAAGGGCATTATAGCGGCATTTAATGATTATAACCAAATATATGCTCCAAAAATTGAAGCACCAACGCCAACTCCGGCTCAAAGCACAGCAGATTTGTTTAAACCATACTTATTTAAAGGTACTATAATTGATAACGACACGCATAAAGGTGTAGTTGGCGCTACTGTAAGTTATGTTGACTCAGCTAATCAGCAAGTTGTTAAACAAACATTAACAAGTGCTACCGGTAGCTACGAATTTAATGTGCTTGATAGACGCCCGTTTGGTATAAAAGTTGAAAAGAATGGTTTCTTTACACAAAACTTAACAGGCGAAGCAGCATCAGAAGGAAAAATATTTGCTGATAATTCATCATTTGCAAATGGCGGTTCATCAAACGCAGGTTTAACAACAGGTAGTTCTGCTAATGGTAATGGTGCAAATAATGCAGCAACAACCGGTGCATCAGCAACTGGTTCATTGGCTGCCGTAGATGGCGCAACAACTGGTATAGGTGCAACAGGTAATCATTTATCAGCCAGATATATGAGATACATACACTCAAGCCGTTACAAGCATTCAATATATTATAAACAGCATCTGCAGCATGAGCGCGAGTTAGCTAAGCAAAAAGCGACTTCAGATGCAGCAGGCACATCAGGATTATTAGCAGGTGGCCCGGCGGCAGGTTCATCAGCATCAGGAAACACAACCGGCGGCGGTTCTGCAACCAGGTCATTCGTTGGTGGTTCATCATCGGGTTTTGCACCATCCGGCTCAAACGGTGACTCTTCTAATGCATCAACTAACGGGCCTTCATCTCAAGCATTAGCAATAAGCGGCAAAATAACAGATGGCGCATTTGTTAGTCCTGCTATACACTTACAGGCTTATGCTGTTAACAAACCAATAGTAATTAATAACATATTATATGATTATGGTTATGCAACATTAAGGCCGGAATCAATTACCGTGCTTGATGGTTTGGTTAAAACAATGATAGATAACCCGAAAGTTGTTATTGAATTAAGCGCGCATACAGATTCGATAGGTAGCGATGCTTATAACCTGAAATTATCACAAGACAGGGCACAATCATGTGTTGATTACATGATAAGCAAAGGAATCATCGCGACAAGAATTTCAGCGGTTGGTTACGGCAGAAGCAAACCAATTGCACCAAACTCTTTACCTAACGGGCAAGATAACCCGGATGGAAGGCAGTTAAACAGGCGTATTGAGTTTGTTGTAAAAGGAAACGATAAAAGAATGACGGATTTAACACACAAATAATAATAGCTAATAAAGCTGTTTTTAAAACTCCCGGTATTATTGCCGGGAGTTTTTTGTTCGATAACATGCAACTTTTGTGTTACATTTGGTTAAGCCGCTGATTTGTTAGCACATTTGCATGGTTATTGCGTTATGTATTATTATAAATAGGATATATTATTTATTGTGATGAATCCCAACAGTATAAAAAAAATAAATTGGAATATAATATTAGTCCTGTTTGTTTATGCTTTTATAACTGTAACACACATTATGCTGCTTCCATCTTATAGCAGCCAAAATTTCTGCATCAACCAATCACACAATTCTATTGTTAAACGTAAGGAAATTGCACCGGCATCAACCAGTTTGATACTTAGGCGCATGGATAAGGTTATTATCAATGATAAAACGATAAGCTTTTACACAGCCTTCTTTCCATTATGCATCTCCTTTCTTTTCTTAATCTCCTTCTTCGAAGCTTTAAGAAGAAAACGGAAATTAGTTTTTACTGATTCCTATTCTTTTTTTAGTCATCAGTACGCGTATTTAACGCTCTGCACCTTCCGGATCTGATCGAAGTTCATTTGTGCCATAGCTGTTTCACAGCGGGCTCAATCAATCATCATTAATATTAATTCACTAATTAAGTGCAGTTAATTTATTGAACTTTTTTCTTTCAAATAGGTTATCTCTATATGAGGTAACTGATTGTAAATGAACTTATAAAATCATCATGTATATTTTAAAACGATGCTTTAGTGCTGTTTTATTGTTAGGGTTTGCAATAACAGCAAATGCGCAACAATCTGCCATTACACTTAAGCAATTATTAAATAACGTTGATCAGAAAGCGCCCCAATTGCTTACTGACTCATCCATCATCAAAATTAAACAGGATCAGGCTGCCGAGGTAAGAAATAACTGGTTACCCGATCTTAATTTAAATTATCAAGCCGATATTGGTACTAGTAACAATACTACCGGCCCGTATTTCGGGTTCGGGATTATTCCATCAAGTTCAGGTGGTATCCATACAACCAGTGTAACCAGCGCAGTGTCAGACAATCTGGGTATTGCCGCCCTTAATTGGGAGGTTTATAACTTTGGTAAATACCACGCCGAAAATAAAGTAGCTAATTCAGATATTACGGTTCAGCAAAACCAATATGCCCAATCAAAATATGATTTGCGGGCATATACCATCAGTAATTATCTGCAATTACTGCGTTTGCAGGATCTGTTGGGTATTCAATACCGCAATATTACCCGTACGCAGCAAATATTGACTTCCATTATGTCGCTGGCAAAAAGTGGTGTACGGGCTGGGGTAGATACCAGTATAGCCGAAGCCGAGCTATCAAAAGCAAGGTTAAATTATATAGAGGTCGGCAATCAGCTTAAGCAGGTGCAGTTGCAGCTGTCGGCGGTTAGCGGATTCCCATATCAGTCAATAGTGCCCGATACTACGATGGAAATGACCTTGATCGATCAACCGACTGCTTATTTGTTTCCTGCGGATACCACAAATCACCCATTGATCAATTATTACCGTTCTGTTTATCAGAATAGTTTACAACGGGAAGATCTGGTGAAAAAGCAATATAATCCTAAAATATCATTGGAGGCGGCAGCCTGGGATCGCGGGTCAAGTATTGATGGTGCGGGGCAGTATAACAGCCTTTCAACGGGATATGGTTTTCAACGCGGTAATTATTTGGTGGGGATAGGGATTTCCTATAATCTATTTGATTTGCGCAGAAAGCAACTAAAACTCCGCACACAAAAAGCCAGTACTGATTATTCGTTGAAAAAACTACAGGAACAACAGCAATTGCTTGATATAAGCGCCAGCCAGGCCAATGTGGAAATGGAGACAGCTATAAACCGGCTAAAGGAAATTCCAAAACAGCTTAAAGCGGCAAACGACGGTTACAGGCAGAACCTGTCATTATATAAAAATGGTTTATCGGATATTATTACGCTGGATGCTTCCTTAAACATCCTTTATCGTGCCGAAACAGATTATATGCAGGCCAAATACGATTACTCGAATGCGCTTTTCCAGAAAGCGATTACCGAGAACCAGGTAAATACAGTTTTAAACTTATTAAAATAATTAATTATGTCAATGGTCACATCCGCACTGAAAAGGCCTATCACCGTAGTGGTGATAACTATGAGCCTTTTGATTTTTGCAGTGCTCAGTGCAATCAATATACCGATAGATATTTTTCCGAAGCTTAATCTTCCTACAATTTATGTTATCGAATCCTACGGCGGTATGTCGCCGCAGCAAATGGAGGGCTTTTTTGCCACAGGTTTGCAAAACCAATTTTTATATGTTGATGGTGTAAAAAACATCAGCAGTAAAAGCATACAAGGCTTAACAATTGTTAAAATATCCTTTTACGAAAGCACCAACATGGCCGAGGCTTCTGCCGAAGTGGCATTGCAGGTAAACAGGGCACAAAGTTTCTTCCCGCCGGGCGCATTGCCTCCGCAGGTAATCCGTTATGATGCCTCATCATTACCTGTTGGTGAACTGGTGCTGGATAGTAAAACAGAAAACCTGAAAGATATTTATGATTTGGCGGCTACCCGCATCAGGCCAATGTTTGCAACCATTCCGGGATTATCGGCTCCGCCGCCATTCGGTTCAAACGCGAGGTCAATCATCCTCAGCATCGACCCTGATAAACTGCGCAGTTTCAATCTTACACCCGATCAGGTTGTAGATGCCCTGGCAAAATACAACGTAATGTCGCCGTCAGGTAATATCAGGATAGATAATACTATGTTTTTAACTACGCTGAATTCGCAGATTAAAAATTCAGCCAACTTTGGTAATATCCCGGTATTAACCAAGAATGGTGTGCCTATCTACATAAAAGATATAGCCCGTGTTAGTGATGCCGCCGATATTACGGTGGATTATGCGCTTATAAATGGCAAACGCTCAGTTTATATCCCGGTAGTAAAAACAGCGTCAGCCTCAACATGGTCGGTAGTGCAGGATTTGAAAAGCAAATTGCCCGAGATGCAGAATTTATTGCCAAACGATGTGAAGATCTCTTACGAGTTTGATCAATCGGTTTTCGTGGTTAACGCGGTGAAAAGTTTGATGACAGAGGGTGGTTTAGGCGCATTGCTTACCGGCTTAATGGTATTGTTATTCCTGCGCGATTGGCGAAGTAGTTTAATAGTGGTAATCACTATCCCGGTATCTATATTAATAGGTGTTTTATTGCTGAGTTTGTTTGGACAAACCATCAATATCATGACCTTGAGCGGGTTGGCGCTGGCTATCGGTATCCTCGTCGATCAGGCTACAGTAACTATTGAGAATATTCACCAGCATTTGGAGATGGGCAAGCCCAAGCGATTAGCCATTTATGATGCGTGTGAAGAGATCTCGTTCCCCTTGTTACTAATCTTGCTGTGTATCCTGGCAGTGTTCGCGCCGTCGTTTATGATGAATGGCGTACCGAAAGCAATGTTTTTGCCGCTTTCGATGTCGATTGGTTTAACCATGATCGTGTCATACATCCTGGCGCAAACATTGGTGCCGATTTTAAGTAACTGGATGATAAAAGCCGAACGTTATCAATATCACCACGGCAAACCACACGCGCATGCAGGCGAAGATTTTGATGTATCGGAAGAGCAACAAGTAAATGAGCATCTGCAAAAAGAAGAAGAAGAGCCAGAAAAGAACGACTTTTTTGAACGTGTGAAACTGCGCTTTATATTGATATTGGACAAATTGATGCCCAATAAAAAGCTGATTATTTTAGTATACCTGGTAGTAGTTGTTGGCTTAGCAGGTGTTGGATTTGTGGTTATTGGTAAGGATATGATGCCAAAGCTCAATAACGGGCAGTTCCAGATGAGGATTGATGAACCGCAGGGTACCAGGCTTGAGGTTACCGAGGATAAATTTAAGCAGGTGTTGCAAATCATCGATAAAACAGTAAATCATCACGTAGAAATTACTTCGGGTTATATTGGTTTGGTGCCAAGTAGTTTTGGTAGTAGTAACTTGTATGTGTTTAACACGGGTACGCATGAAGCCGTGTTACAGGTGAACCTGGATGAAAACTATCATGTTAATATGGATGATTTGAAGGATGCGCTGCGGAAAAATATCGCGGCCGAAATTCCGGAGATGACCATCAGTTTTGAGCCTATTGACATGACGGAAAAGATCATGAGCCAGGGTGCGAATACGCCAATTGAGGTTCAGGTTGCGGGTAAAGATCTGCAACAAATAAAAACCTACGGCGATAAGGTATTAGCCAAGCTGAAGCAAATTCCATACTTGCGCGATGTGCAGATCAACCAGCCATTGGATTACCCGGTAATTGGCATCACACTGGATCGTTTGAAAGTTTCACAGTTGGGGCTAAACGTTAGCGATGTCGCGAGATCTGTTACCGCGAGTACCTCATCAAGCCGTTTCACAACGAAGAACTTGTGGCTGGATGAAAACAACTCCTATACCTACCAGGTACAGGCAGAAATACCGGAGTATGTGATGAACTCAATGAGTGCGCTAAAGGAAATCCCGTTGGTAAAAGGCCAAAGCAGCCCAACCCTTGCGGATGTGGCTACCTTTAAACAAAGCTATACACCTGCCGAGTATGACCGCACCGGCCCCCGCCGCTTTATAACGA
Organism: Bacteroidota bacterium; assembly: GCA_026224775.1. Lineage (GTDB taxonomy): Bacteria > Bacteroidota > Bacteroidia > Sphingobacteriales > Sphingobacteriaceae > Mucilaginibacter. The sequence continues at coordinate 69,908 of JAMFRP010000009.1, read as the reverse complement.
TAAGTGCCAACATCAGTAAAATGGATTTGGGCACAGCAACCGCCGCGGTGCAAAAGGCTGTAAAATCATTAGGTACACCGCCAAAAGGATTGGTGGCAACTATTGAGGGTATGTCGAATTTGTTAACGGACACATTAACCAGTTTGCAAAATGGTTTGGGCTTCGCCATCCTGGTGATCTTCTTGTTGCTGGCGGCTAATTATCAGTCGTTTAAACTATCGCTTACGGTTTTGGTAACTATACCTGCAGTAATTTTGGGCTCCATTACAGCCTTGTTGCTTACAGGTTCAACACTCAATCTGCAATCTTATATGGGCATGATCATGTCAACAGGGGTATCTGTTGCTAACGCGATATTAATTGTAACCAATGGTGAAAGCCTCAGGTTAGAGTTTAAAGATTCCACCCGTGCGGCTATTACCAGTGCATCTATCAGGTTAAGGCCAATACTTATGACAAGTTTTGCCATGATAGCCGGTATGATCCCGATGGCATCAGGCATGGGCGAGGCCGGCGAGCAATCTGCGCCACTAGGCCGCGCGGTTATTGGTGGTTTAGCAGCATCAACCCTTGCCGCCTTGTTTATTTTACCATTAATGTTTGCCTGGATACAGGAAAAAACCACCTACCTCGAGCCATCACTAATGCCCGGGGCAGCTAACGATACTGAAAACTTAAATACAACTATATCATGAAATACCTAATTTGTTTAATAACCATATGCTTGTTTTTTGCAGCCTGTAGCGGTAACCAAAAACCGGTTGACCTTACGGCGCAATCAACTAAACAAGCCAATAAATATCAATATGCAACAGTATCCGAAAAGGTGCTGTCAACCTCGGCACAATTACCCGGGCAGTTAATTCCATTTAATGAGGTGAATATATTCCCTAAAGTTAACGGCTTTGTGAAACAACTATTTGTCGACCGTGGCTCGATAGTAAAAAAAGGTCAGCTATTAATGATTTTGGAAGCACCTGAAATGGAATCAGAATTGGCCGCTGCTACTTCGCAATACGATCAGGCTAAAGAAAACGCGGAAGCCAGTAAGGAGAAATATGAACGTTTGAAAGAAGCCGCTAAAGAACCTGGTTCGGTTTCGCCATTGGATTTGGATGACGCCCAATCCAAAATGAAAGCCGATCAGGCTATGGTGCAGGCACAGGCATCAAATGTACAATCTGTTAGAACCATGAATTCTTATTTGCGGATCTCGGCGCCTTTTGATGGCATGATCATCGATCGTAATGTTTCACCGGGTGCTTTGGTTGCACCGGGAAAGGCAACCGATCAACCCATGTTAGTTTTACAGGATATTCATAAAATGAGGCTTACGGTAAATATTCCTGAAGATTATGTTGACAAGGTTGATCTTTCACAACCGGTATCATTTGTATTTAATGCTATGCCGGGGCAAACAGAAACGGCTAAGATCAGCCGTTCGGCAAATTCATTAGGCAGCATGCAGCAGGAAGCCATAGAAATTGACGTAGAAAACAAAAACGGCCAATTAAAGCCAGGTATGTATGCCGAGGTGAATATACCATTACTGTCAGGTGCGAAATCTATGCTTGTTCCTAATGTGGCTATCATCCGCTCAACAGAACATGAATATGTGATTCAGGATAGCTTAGGCAAAGCCAACCTGGTGAATATTAAAGAAGGATTGGTAGGTAATGATTCTACTGAGGTTTTTGGTAACCTTAAACCAAATGATAAAATATTAGTACACGCGTCTGATGAAATTAAGCAGGGTGACGCTGTTGAATAATCTTAGTTTTTGTTGTTTTTACCGGGCGGCCCTTTACGGGCCGTTTTGGTTTTTAATTGGTTTTTGGGATTGAATTAATGCAAATCAATTAGGATATTCGATGGTTGGTTTTTAATAAACCGGCCATTTTATTTTACTACTTTCATCTACCTAAAGAATAATATATGATCCGTTGGGGGATAATAGGTTGCGGGCGCATTGCGCACCGGTTTATGCAGGGTTTAAACGTATTGCCTGATTGCGCGCTGGTAGCCTCGTGGTCCAGGCGGCCGGAAACCGTAACTGCTTTTGTTGAGCAATATGGTGGCATGGCCTGTAAAAGTGTCGAGGAATTGCTCGCGGTCGATATTGATGCCGTTTATATAGCCACCTTACCAGATAGCCATGCGGAATACAGCATTGCTGCCTTAAATGCCGGTAAGCATGTGTTATGTGAAAAGCCTGTTGCTATCAACCTGCATATTCTGGAAACAATACTTAAAGTAGCTAAAGCAAAAAAGCTATTATTTATGGAGGGCATGAAACCGCCATTCTTCCCATTATACAGGCGCTTACAAGAATATTTGCTTACCGACCCAATAGGTGATGTTGGCTATGTGCGGGCAGGGTCATCGGTTGCGGGCATCAGTCCGGATCACCCTAATTTTAGTTATGAGTTGGCAGGCGGTGCAACTATGGGTATTGGTATTTATGAAGCTTATTTGGCGGTTGAGTGGCTTGGTAATACTAAAAAAGTGCAGGCGATGGGTCGGTTTGGCGATAATAAGATCGATATGTTCTCTATCTTTCAAACTGAGCATGAACAAGGTTACGGACAATTTTATTGCGGATTTGATTTACATGGTAAAGGTGACGCGTTGATTTGCGGTTCGTTGGGTCATATCACTATACACAAAAACTGGTGGAACCCGGCCCGTGCTACCATCAATTATTTAGATGGGCGAATTGTTGAACTTGATGAACCATTTAACGCTGGTGGATTAAATTATGAAACCGAACATTTTTGTGGACTGATTAAGACTGGGTTAATAGAAAGCCCCATCATCACCCATGAAATTTCAAGACAAATGATCGCTATGCTGGATGATGTAAGGGCGATCATCGGACTAAAATTTAAAGGCGAATAACCTGTGTTGTAATAACAATTTACCCATAAAAGCATTTATATAATATGAAAATAGCTACATACAATGTAAACAGCATTAATGCCCGGCTGCCGGTATTGCTGCGCTGGTTAGAAGAAACGCAGCCCGACGTGGCCTGTTTGCAAGAGCTTAAGGCACCGCAGGAAAAATTCCCGGAACAGGCTATTAAGGATGCTGGCTATAACGCCATATGGCATGGCCAAAAAAGCTGGAATGGCGTGGCTATTCTTGCGCGCAACGCCGAGATAGAGGAAGTAAGGCATGTGCTTCCAGGTGATCCAGAGGATGAGCATAGCCGCTATATTGAGGCGGTGGTTAATGGTATTACTGTTGCCTGCCTGTATCTGCCAAATGGCAATCCCGCACCGGGCCCAAAGTTTGATTATAAACTGCGTTGGCTTGAACGATTAAAACTGCATGCTACCGATCTGCTCGCATCAGGAAAACCTGTTGTAATTACAGGTGATTATAATGTAATACCAACCGACTTGGATGTTTACAAACCGGAGCGTTGGGTTGAGGATGCACTATTCCGCCCGGAAACACGTGAGGCATTTCACTCCTTAGTTGGGCAGGGATGGACTGATGCTATCCGAAAACTTTACCCTGATCAGAAGATATATACCTTTTATGATTACTTCCGGAATGCCTACGGTCGTGATGCGGGTTTACGAATAGATCATTTTTTGCTGAGCCCGAAATTGGACAAGCGATTAATTGGAGGTGGGGTAGATAAGAATGTTAGAGGATGGGAAAAAACCAGCGACCATGTACCGGTATGGATAGAATTGGCTGAAGTATAAAATCCTATAAAAAAATAAGACCCCCTCACACTCGCTGTTTGGGGGCCTAAACCTAAACCTTATCACAATAAGCAGATAAGAACATCTGCTGTATGAAGGTGCAAAGTTACATGATATTTTTGAAAAATGAAATTAGAAAAACATTAGAATTGTCATTTTGGTGTTTGTAATTAATTGTAAAAGAGAATGTTGTATTTACTTATAACGAAAATTTGCAAAATTTTTACAATCAATTTTTACACCTTGACTGGATAATTAGTATATAATTGAAAAGAAATTGTGGTTTAATTTTTTGTTTCTGCCGTTTTGATATTAAAATATACCATTTTGGTAGGGTTTTATGAAAAAAATGCATCTGAAATGTTCGTTTAAGTGCTTTTTTTGGCTTTAATAGGATAAAAATACCATAAAAACAGACTGCTTTTGACCTTTTTTTATCGTTTTTAGTGCGCTTATGACCTGCTAATTTGGGTTCTTTTTATTTATTGTTGTCCGCTTCCACCTGACAAGGGCTTGCAATTTTTTGCATGATTATCTTTATTCTTTCTGAGATATATGAACAACAAAATTGTATTCTAAAAATTAGTTTGTTGATAATACAGATTAAAGGAAATGTTTTCTCGTATGAAGTAATTCAATTAATTTTTTCATTACTTTCACATAATATATCTTATATCTCTTTTTTTAAATTTTTTGGAGTAGAATTTCGATATATACCTACCTGTTTGAAATATAGCTTAATAACAATATAAAAACAGGATAGTAGTATTTACTGCTATTAACCTTATTATCATGAAAACTATATTTGTGAGTTTTCGTAAAAGCATATAGTGATTAACCCCGAAACAACTAATAACGAATCATTTAAGTTTAAAGGTGTTGCCAGAAGGACAAGCCAGTTAAGCTTTATTGTGTTGATGCTAAGCCTTGGCATATCAGCATATTATTTTGCATTGGGGCTAAAAGTATCAGCCTTAATGGTTGGATGCTTTAGCTTTTGCGTGCTGATAATTCTTTTATTACAGTTATATCACATAATGGAAAACGTTCAGCCACTAATGCTGACATCCATATGTATCCTGCTTGTTGTTAGTTCTTTTGTAGAAGGCTCGGTAACGGGGCAGTACTTTTATTTCTTCCCGGTAATTGTAGTTATACCGATAGTAGTGAATTACAAGGAATCTTCCTTTATTGAATTAGGCACCTATTTTTTAATGGGAATAGTAGCGTTTTTTGTCAACTTTTATGTGGGCCATAACATCCCACCTGTTGAAAATATACCAGCAGATGTTGCACACCGAATGATGTTTACCAATGCGAGTTGTGCTATTTTATTAACGCTATGTTTTGCCCTGGCCTATATTTATTACGAAAGAAAATACATCAGGGCATTAGTTGCAGAAAAAAATCGCGCTATTGCCGAGCGTACAAAGTTCCTTTCAACAATGGGGCACGAACTAAGGACACCATTAAACGGTATTATAGGCGCATTGAATATTTTTACCGATGAGCAGCCACAATTTACAACAAACGAGTATTTCCAGATACTTAAATACTGCTCAAACCATATGCAGCAGTTGGTTAATGACATACTTGATTTTAATAAGATAGAAGCCGGGAAATTAAATATCCATTTAGTTGAAGTAAATTTAAGAGAGTTGTTAGCAAACTCTACGCTGCCTTTTTACAACAATATCGAAAAGAAGAATTTACAATTAAAGGTTGAGCTCGACCCGCAACTGGATATCCTTGTTTTGGCTGATGATGTAAGGATTATCCAGATTATTAACAACCTGCTTTCAAACGCGTTAAAGTTTACTGAGGAAGGATATATTCGCTTAAGTGTTACCTGCGAAAATGTTACCGCAACCTCCGTTAAAGCTAATTTTATTGTAGAAGATACCGGCATAGGCATTGAGAAAGAAGATCAGGGACGGGTATTTGCCGGATTTGAACAGGTATATAGCGAAAGCACCCGTAAGCATACTGGTACCGGTTTGGGATTAAATATTTGTTTAAGGTTATTAAACCTGATGGATAGTACGCTGGTATTAACCAGCGAAAAGGGAAGGGGGACTACTTTTGCATTTTCACTAACCTTTAGCAAGGCTGAAAAACGTACGCATAAGGTTGAACGGAGTTACAATGAAAATGAAGGGTTAGCTGGTTTAAATATATTGATTGTTGAAGATAACCAAATCAACATGACCATTGCACGTAAAATGCTCACAGGCTATAAAGCCACCTGTACACCTGCTTATAATGGTAAAGAGGCGTTAGAGATACTCGACAAAAATAAGGACTTCAACATTATACTGCTCGACCTTGAAATGCCCATTATGAACGGGTATGAGGTTATAACAGAAATAAAAAAATTATACCCTTATATCCCGGTAGTGGCATTTACAGCTTCATTAATAGATGGGCAAATGCTGGCCAGGCTAATTGAAGTCGGTTTCGAGGACTGTATTTCCAAACCATTTCACCCCAAGCAATTGTTTTCGAAGGTTAAAAAATATGCGATACAATCGCCCGGGGCTAAAAGGTCTTCGCCGCCAATCTTATTGTAAGCTGTTACAGTATTATACCTCTACTACAATCTTCCCTTTGGCCTGGTTACTTTCCATGTAGGTATGCGCCGCAACAATGTCATCAAGTTTAAAAACTTTATCTACAGTTACGTTTATACTTCCATCAGCAACAGCATCAATAAAATCCTGCAATAACGTTTTACTTAAATTTACTGCATCACCCATATAAACAGTTAATCTACCTAATGATGGAATATCGCCCATTGGCGTAAATTCTTTCATGGTCCATTCACCGCCCAATATCCCTGTCATACAAACAATACCTTTAGGCTTAATACATTTTAATGAGTCCTTTAAAGTTGAGATGCCTATTAGTTCAAGCACCTTATCTACGCCATCAGGAAATAGTTGCTTTAATTTTGAACTGATATCGCCATCATCAATCAACACATAGTCTGCGCCATTATCCTTCAGATGCTTTTCCTTATCGTTGTTCCTGGTGGTTGATATAACTGTTAGCCCGTAATGTTTTGCCAATTGACAGGCCAGCATACCGATAGATGATGTTCCTCCGCGGATTAATAATGTTTCAGCCTTTTGAACATCCAGCGCTTGCGTAAGCGACCCGGATACGGTTTGAAACATCTCTGGTATAGCACCCAACGTAGTCCAGGGTAAGTTGCTTTCAAACGGGAATGCAATTGCTAATGGCACGGTTGCATATTCAGCATAACCACCATCAAAATCCCGGCCCATGCCACCCATTAAAGCCGCGACTTTTTGTCCTTTCTTAAATGTTCCTGATGGGTCTTCTTCAATCTCACCAACGCATTCAATCCCTTGTATTCTTGGGAATTTTACATTAGGCGAATCACCCTGCCGGGTAAATATTTCAGAACGGTTGAGGCCAAATGCCTTAATTTTTATCAATATCCAAGCATCTTTTACAGTTGGGGTGGGGCGTTCCTGAACTTGAATTACTTCAGGTTTACCTGCTGTTGTTGTTACTGCTGCTTTCATTTTAATATTTGTTAGTGTTTATACTAAATCTGTGCTAAAGGTTAAAAAGCTTTCAATTTCACTAAGGGCCTGCTTTGATGCTTCGCTGTGAATGTTCGCCAAAGGCCATACATGGTTTTGGTTGTCATAAATGGTTAACGTTGATTGCGGCTGGATGTGTTTTATATAGTTATAAAAGTTAATACTGTCATCCAATAAAATCTCATTGGTGCCAGCTATAATCAGCACCGGAGGGAATACACTAAATTTAAGATTTTCAGTATTTACTATTTCCATTTCTATATCCCCTGCATAATCAACTGCGCTGCCTTTTAAATAATTCTGACTAAGGATTGGATCGATTCCCTTGTTGGTTTCGTAGGATGTTTTGTCACAAGATAAACTGATCCATGGGGAAATCATTGCAACCGCAGTGGGCAGTTGAATTTCTTCGCTAAGCATTTCGTACACAGCCGAAATAATTAATCCCGCGCCTGCGCTATCGCCAATAAAATTGATTTCTACACCCGGGTAAGTGCTGATTATCTCGCGGTATACATTCATTACATCATTAATTGCTGCCGGGAACGGCTTTTCGGGGGCTAAAGAATAATCCACAAACAAAATTTTTGCCTGTAATTGGTTAGCAATATGGCTCAGCATACTCCCATGCGAATTGATTGACCCAATAGCATAAACCCCGCCATGCAAGTGAATAATTATTTTGTTTGATGCCGGTTTGGCTGGTGTTAACCAATAGCAATTAACACTGTTTATAAATTCCTGTTGTACGTTTACTGATTCGTTTTTTGGGTAAATGCCCCCGAGCTTATCAAAGCTTTCCCTGCGTTGTTGTATAGTTTCCATTTGTATAATTTTATAATACAAAGGTTGCTGTTGGTTAACACAACGGCCTATAAGGTAGTTTAAGAAATACCCTTAACATAGTTTAAGGGTTAAGCTATTTTTTAACGATCTCTTTGCGGATCTTACTTAAAAATTCAGGTGTTATGCCAAGATAAGAAGCAATTTGGGTGTTTGGCAGTCTTAAGGAAAGATGCGGGTATTGATCTAAAAAAGACAGGTAACGCTCCTCGGCTGTTGAGCTGATGTTTTGTAATACTCTGTTCTCCAGCTCCACATATCTGTTCTCAACTATAACCCTAAAGTTTCTGTCGAATTTTGGATGATTGGTAAACAAATAATACAAATCAGGCCTTTTTATTTGCAATATAAGTGATGGTTCAATAGCTTCTATATAAACCCGACTTGGCTTTTCGGAGTAGAAACTATCTAGTTCCATTATCCAATCGTTTTCAGCAATAAACTGCAGATTGTGCTCTATACCTTTTTTATCAATATGGTAAAGCTTAAAACACCCTTCAACCACAAAAATATAATGGTTGCATAAATCGCCCTCCTGTAATATAAACTGACGACGTTTTATCCTTCGTTCGGTAACTCTTTTAGCTAGATCTTCCTGTTCCTGTTGATTAAGCGGAAGATAATTGTTAAAACTTGCTATGAGTTTATTGATGGACACAGGATATAATTACTTGCTTTGCCCGAATATAAAAATTTTCAATATAAATGGCCGATATTTGAGCAATGATAAGCAATGAATTATATATTATTAGGAAAACATTTAACGGCTCCGTGAGTTTAACAGATGATTTATGCAGCTAATATAATTTGAATTTGAACCTTTATACCAAAGCAGTACAGCACAGTCTGTCTTATAGAAGATTTCCTTTATTGAAATTTAGCCTTTTTGTACTGTTTGTCGGCACGCAGTGCTTGGCTTATGGCCAGATTCGGGAAACAAGGGATTCGATCAAGGCCGACTCGGCTCATGCTAAGGGCATCAAAAAGCTGCAAATAGCCAACAATATTAATAAGCAATATGATTTTGGCGACCTTACCCGGAATATCATTCATCCGCATAAAAAAGCTGATACCCTTAAAAAAAGCTCGGGTATTATAGTTGTGCCGAATGTCGCGGCTAATCCTACCATTGGCGAACAGCTTGGCATTAAAGCCGTAGCAGGCCGCAGGTTAGGTGGCGACCCTAATACCTACCTGTCGGTTGCTGCTACATCAGCTTCAATTACCAGTAAAGGCATCATTTATTTCTATGTAAATCACAACATATTTACCCCCGGCAATAAATGGAATTTTCAGGGTAATCTTGTCATCGCAAAAACGGTAATACCTGATTATGGCTTAGGGATAGGGCGCGATATTACAGGCGGTAGTGCAGCAGATAATATACTTGCCGATCCGGAACGTAAAGCTTACTCTATACACTCCATGTATTACGATATTAGAGAAAAGGTATATAAGAATGTGGCAAAAAATTTATTTTTAGGTGCAGGACTTGATTTTGCTATAAGGCGTAACATCACTAATAAGGATACTGTTAATAATGCCACACCATCTAGCGTATATAACAATCAACATGGGTTTCCGCAAGATCATTATTCATCAAACGGGTTTTTGTTTGATGCAGAATACATCTCTCGCGATAACCCTAATCGTGCCTACAAAGGTATTTATGCCGATCTGGGCTTGCGCATTAACCAAACCTGGATAGGTAGTACCAAAAACGAGGTACAACTAAACTCTGATTTTAGGAAATACTTTAGTCTTTCTGATAGCAATCCCGAGGAGGTGCTGGCTTTTTGGAACTGGGGCTCATACCTTATTAGCGGTAATATTCCTTACCTGGAATTGCCCGGAACCGCAAGGGATATAACTTTTAGAAGCGGAAGAGGATATACTACCCAATACTTTAAAGGAACACAGTTTAATGATACCGAATTAGAGTATCGCTTCCCTATTTTAGCGAACAAATTTATAAGTGGCGTTACCTTTGTTAGCGCGCAAACCGGTAACGATGAGCAAGGCACAAAAATTTTCCAGGTATTTCAACCGGGTTATGGTGCCGGTTTAAGGGTGTTGTTTAACAAAGCTACCCGCACCAACCTGGCTCTTGATTATGCTTTCGGCAGATTTGGCAATAAGGGCTTTTTCCTGAATTTGAATGAGGCGTTTTAATTAATCCAATCGATATTACCCTCAATAGGATGCCTCTAATCTTTCAATTAAAGGCATCTATTACTTAAGCGGCTTTATTTGTTATTAAGCTTAGTTGAAGATGAGGCCGCATGAATCGTAGCCATTATTTAGCGGCACGTCTGAAAATGTAATGGTGCTGCCACTAACTACCCCCTGTATTGCAGCAAATGGTCCTTCCAGCACAATAGGTTGTTGAGGCATTGATCCGCCTGTTACATCTACCACTACTGTTGAGCCATTTGAAACAGGGTTAAAGTCGTATACATAAACAGGAGAGCCTGATATCACACTTTCAGTACCCGAAATATTTACACCATTTACAGATAAGGTAAACAGGATTGTAGCCCAACGTTCAGCCGAAACCTCAAATGTATAAGTAATGGTGGGGCCAGTAAACGGGATATACCATAAAGGGTTATAAGCCGTTGCATCAGGTAACTTAGCGGAAGTTGGTACTGTTTTATCTGCGATGCTATTGGTCTTGCCTGATTTTAGGCTAACGTTCGCTGAACTAATATTAAATATCAATACAAACAAGGTAACTAATAAAGCGATGAATTTAATCTTGATTACTTTTTTGTTGGTTTTCATAATGAGTTAATTTTAGGTTATGGTTTAATTGGTAATAGCCGCTAGCTAATGATTAGTTTAGGTTATTAATGTCAAATTAGGCATCTTAATATTGTTAATTGTCAAAATGATAAAAATCAATAAGTAAATGAAAATATAGTATAGATTAAATATTTACTATTTTGAAATATTTAAAGACGGTTTATCGAAATAAGTAGAATATATTTTCAATACCGTACCGCCATAAGCTTTGAACTTATATCTTTACGGCGGAGGATTACGCGAATGGGATTACCGTTAAGAATAACTTTTAAAGACAATGATTACGTTTACCAAATAATTGATAGTAAACACATAAATCATAATACTACCGAAATTGAGCTATTGCTCAACGGTGAAAAAATCGGTATTGTACGAGATATAAAACTGGTTTGGAAACAGAAAGATGGCGCTCAGGAATTGGATTCGGAGTTGATACAGGCTTTAGGCCGGTCAGTTTCTTTGCGTTTAAGGATGTAGCAAAAAACTCTAATCTTTCGATTAAGGGCTTTCTATCTATTGACAATTAAAACAATACTATTGGCAAATTTTACGCAATCTGTCACGTCAAACTTTACTTTTTGTGAGCCGACCATTCAACAATAGTTGCCACTATCCGATATCTGTTTTCTGTTTGCATCAGGATAACTCAAATCTCTTTTCGGATACAGATAAAAGGTATACACTACCTTTTCGCCTTGTTTAATCAACTTCTTATCGACTGCCAGGGAGGTGCTTGAAAAAGCGTTAGAACAGGGGGCAGCTTGTCCATATAAAACAAAAAACCCAAAAGCCAATTCACTATTTAAGAAAAATAATGATTGACCTTTGAGCCTTTTAAAAACTAAAAATCACTAAAAAAAATTAATTATTTTTTAGTGGTGTCTTTCTTTGCAGAATCAACTTTAGCGCTGTCAACTTTAGTGCTATCAGTTTTAAGTTTAGCTGAATCAGCAGATTTAGCTGAGTCAGCAGCTTTTAAAGAATCTGCAGCAGCAGTTGATGATTTGCTTTTGCAAGCTGCAAATGAACAAGCGATAGCGATAGCTAAAACGCTAACTTTGATTGAATTTTTCATGTTTTTTTGTTTTTTGTGTATATAAATTGTGATTAATTATTTCTTATTTATCTCCGTTGGCTTTTAAAATCTTCATCGGCACGGCCGCTATTCTCATTTTTAATTACCCAACTTTAGTAGTTAATACCATAAAATTAAAAAGGTAACCCATGTTTTCGAAAATAAATATAAATTCTATGGAATTTGTAGTTTATTAATATATTTGCATTATAATAGTTCTTTAATACTTATCCAGAAAGACAGAGGGAAAGGCCCAATGACGTCTTAGCAACCTGTAACCTTACAAGGTGCTAAATCCTGCTTCGCTTGCGAAGAAAGATAAGATGATGATAGATTTAATATCCTGATAATGGGTATTTCTCCTGCTTCGCTGTGGTAAGTATTTTATTTAATTTAAAGCAAAGCAACATGAAAATCTATCTCGACAACGCAGCAACTACACAACTCGACCCGGAAGTATTTAGCGCAATGACTCCATATTTATTAGAGCATTATGGTAATGCCTCTTCGCATCATGCCCATGGCCGCGAGGCTAAACAGGCTATTGAAGAAGCAAGAAATACCATAGCAAGCCTGATTAATGCTGATCCATCCGAAATTATTTTTACCGGGGGAGGTACCGAGGCTGATAATACCGCTTTACTATCGGCAGAAGGCAGGAGAGTTATCACTACACCTTTGGAACACCACGCGGTATTACATGCGTTAAACAAACCACATTATCTATCTGTAAACAATAAGGGCGAAATAGATCTGGCCGAGCTGGAGCTCTTATTGAGCGATGGCGTACCGTCTTTCGTATCCATCATGCATGCCAATAACGAAATTGGAGTTGTTAACGATATTGAGGTTATTGGTAAATTGTGTGAAAGCTACGGCGCGATTTTTCACAGCGATACGGTACAAACCATTGGTCATTACCGCCATGATTTGCAAAACTTAAAAGCACATTATATTACCTGTTCGGCGCATAAATTTCATGGTCCAAAGGGAGTGGGGTTTTTGTACTGTCGTAAGGGTACAAACCTGTCGCAATTATTACATGGTGGTTCGCAAGAGCGAAAACTGCGCGCCGGGACAGAAAATATTGCCGGTATCATCGGCCTTGCTAAAGCTTTTGAGATTGCTTGTCGGGATATAGATGAGCACACGCATCACATCCAAAATCTGAAAAGTCGGCTTGTTGAAAAATTGGAAACTCTACCCGGTATCACATTTAACAGTACGTCGGCAACTGAAGATAGTCTTTACACTGTGTTAAGTGTTAATTTCCCTCCAACAGGTATTGATCTTTTGGCTTTGCTTGATCAAAATAATATTTCCGTATCAGGCGGCAGCGCATGTTCAACAGGGTCTGCGTCACATGTGCTTCAGGCTATTAAAAGTGATAGATCTAAAGACACCGTCCGCTTTTCATTCAGTAAGTTTAATACAGTAGAGGAAATAGATTACACGGCTGATATATTATATAACCTATTTAAGGTGACTAATAATAAAATCGGAGAAGTTGAATATTCGGTCTAAAACAACACAAGCAATACCAACCCCGATAACTACCAGTAGTTCTATTGTTAATTTTCTGATCACGGCTTTATCCTTAATATTTCTCCAAACAAGAGGCAGATTAATGACTGCGCTTGCCAGGGATGAAATAATAGCAACGTTTCCGGCAAGGGAAGCCGCGATCTTTCCATGCATGGCCATGGTTGCCGCTGCTGCGGTAGTACTGGCGCTACTTACCAATCCGCCAAATAAGCCAGTTGCGAGTAATCCATAACTGCCGAAGAAGCGATTAAGCAAAGTGCCACCTATGGCTATTAAAATAAACAAGCTACCGAAACCTAAAACTTTCTTAATGGATATAGGTGAATCTAAAGCTAATGGAGCATCATTGCTGGTGAGTTTGCCTTCTAAAACCTTATCCCTTATAATAAAAAGGCAAGCAACCAATGACATGGCAGCGAGTGGGATTAGCGTAGCGCTTAATGAAGCCGGGGCAAAAATTGTAGCAATAATCAAGTTCCGTGCAAACATGGCTATTGTGGTAAGCAAGCAAAGCGATGTCATTTTTGATGACAAATTGGACGACTGCGCCCTTGAACTTACTTCCGCAACAGTAGCGCTGCTATTTACCAATCCACCAAAAATAGCACCTATATAAAGTCCGCTGGTACTAAATATCCGTAGGCAAACGTAGTTAACAAAGCCAATTCCGGCTATAGCGATGATGCTGATCCAGGCATCGCTTGGGTTAAACAATTGCCATGGATCAATATACCTGTCTGGTAAAATGGGATAGATCACAAAGCCAATCAACCCCAATAAAATAGCGCTTCTGATCTCCGAGGGTTGAAGCCCTCCTGCGAAACGGTTAAGCTCCGTTTTCCAGGCCAGTAGCATGGTCATGATGATTGCGCCTGCCACAGGGGTGAACATGTGCCCAAGCCCTACTAAAGCACCTAATATAAAGTTTACAATTAGTGCTGCTGATGTGGTGATCTCAAGTGTTTCCTCGGCAATTAAACTGCGGGTATTCATGCCTATTACCAGCAGAAAAACACCTACCATTGCCGTAATAATAAACTCAGTGCCAATTAAGGCTGATAATGTGCCTAACAAAGCAACAATAGCAAACGTACGGATGCCGGCTTCTTTGTGCGACCATTTTCGCTCCATCCCAACAAGCATGCCTATACCAACTGATACAGCCATCTTTAACGCAATAGGAGCTGCCGGATAATGAAGAAAATCAGGGCTCATTTGCAAATTTAAGCATTTTTAACTTAAATGAGGCGTGAGAACGGGTTCGAACCGTTGTAAGAAGTTTTGCAGACTTCCGCCTAACCACTCGGCCACTCCGCCTTATTGTTTAAAAAGTTTAGGGTTTTCATTAAAAAATACTTCAGAAAAACAGAGGAGGAGCTGTAAATGGCAGCGGCAATTTATGCTCCTCCCACTATTCTTACTGAATAACCAAACTAAAAAAACTATAAATCAACTAATTATCTATTTCCACTTAGATAATTGAGGTCAGAAGCGGACTTGAACCGCTGTATCAGGTTTTGCAGACCTGTGCCTAACCGCTCGGCCATCTGACCTAATAAATACTACTTATAGCATAAGCTATTAACTATGCAGGAAAAATTTAGCAACAACAACAGCTATACATACCCTTCGGACTAAAGGATATTCGGATTGAGATCGCGGTGTTTTTTTTGCTGTGTCGGGTCATGTAATAAATGTCTACTAATTTTATAGACATTGCAAATGTAGAGATTAAATCATTAACTCAAAATTTATTTTACTTTTTTATTTTTTGTAAGATGATCAACAGAAAACCTATAATGGCAGGTTAATAATTCTGGTGATTCATTGAGCATAGGACAAATAATTATCCTCTCAACCTTACACTTTCATTCACCGCTTGTTCCACAATTTTACTTAAGGTTTCTTTATTGCCCGGGATGCTTACATCAACAGCGCCATAATTATTTAGCACATCTGCTGCTTCCTGTGCTTCGCGAATGGATAAGGCATGAACAGTAAGAATAGTGCCATTTTGTGCAGCGGCAACGTGCGCTTTGGCTTCTGCTTTATCTTCAAAAAGATGTTTGAAAAAATCTGCCACTTTTTCGTCTTTACCAACTAAATGCAGATCTATGTTCGCATCTTCAAAATCGTTGGCTAAAAGGTATAAACTCGCATCTTCGGCCAAATTAAAATCTTTAAATATTCCGATCACTGTTATCATTCTTAATCAAGAAATATTTACGTTTATTGTTTTTAAATAAATCGCTATGAGGTTTTTAACTAATATTACTTTATTATTAAAAACGAGCTAGCCCTCGATTTTTAAATCGAAGGCCTGCTGTTTACTTTACTTGTTCGAATTTATCGCATAGCCTTAGTCTAGGCTGATTCTTTTAATTAATATATACCGTTCTTGTGGTTGATGAGCGAATTTGCCTGTTCAAGGGTCATTCCAAAATGATCAGCTATTAATTGCGGCGGGTTTGAAGTCATCCAGTCGTTCAGCGATAGCTCCTGGTAAACAGGACTGTTAAATAGTACGATCAATTTTAGAGTTTCTGTCCCGGTGTTCTCGATATAATGGCCATAGCCCTGTTTTATAAAGGCAACCATCCCTTTGCTGTAAGGCATTGTTTTTACACGTCCGTGCGAACCAAAAATGCTAACTTCTCCTTTTCCTTCCATTACATATTGCCATTCGTCGGCATTAGGGTGCCAGTGCAGCTCCCGCATTGCTCCCGGTTCAACTTCCATTAACATAGAAGTTATGGTTTGCTGTATAGGGAATTCTAAAGAAGAAACTAGTTTTACCGATCCACCTTTGAACTGTTGGTAAACCCCGTCTTTAGCCATGCGGAACTTATGCGAAGAATTACTGTAAGGAATAGCCGGGTTAATGTTTTTTGGCCTTGGTTCTACAGCAATTTTGCCAACACCTATATACAATTCCTTTTTAGGCAGATTAGCAAAAAGGCTGGCCGGTAATCCGGTGTTGCGGGCCATAATATCAGGAGAAATATGACTTATCCAGTCTGTGATACTAAAAGTGCCGAATTCAGAGAAATGGCCATTGTCAAAACCTAATAAAAAATGGCATGGTTTATCTCCCAGGCACTGTAGCATATGTCCATGTCCTTTTGGGAAATACCAGATATCACCTTTTTCAAAATCATCAGTTGAGGTAGTGCCGTCCGGTGTAATGACAGTCGTGCGTACTTGGCCGTCCAAAATATAAGCCCATTCAGCAGCGATAGAGTGCCAGTGCATCTCGCGAAACGCGCCCGGTTGTAAATACATCGAAACGCCAGCGATACTTTGAGAAACCGGAAACTCTTCAACCGTCGCCTCCTTGGCTGAACCACCCTCACTTTTATAACCTGTACTTCCATTCTCAATATCATAAACAAAGTCTTCCAGCGGTTCCTGTACTTTCGCCATTGCCTTTTTAGCTAGGGCGGGTGATAAGCCCTTTGCTTTTAAGTTTTCGGGCATAAAGGTGCCAATGCTGGTGGCTGCTGCAACCAGGCCTATTGAGGATAAGGATGCTGTTGTGAGAAACTTACGTCTTGAGTTTTCCATGATTTTTAATTTAATATAAGGCAAACGTAGAGAACAAAAATTGAAAATCAAAACTAAACATCATATGTTTAATTAAATCATATGATGAAATTGAAAATTCTAATCTGTTTTTAATCTGAATATTAAAATAGAGTTAATAACAGACTTTTAAGAGTAACGTAGCAGAATGGAGGTGATTTATTTTATGCTATTTATAGCAGATCAAAAATGTTTTAATTGAGATTTTTGTTCGAAAGTGTAAAACATCGTATGTTTGGAATTGCACATATGTAAGCCAGCCTATGAAACTTTATGATAAAATAGTCAGCCGGATAAAAGAGGATATCAATACTGGGATATTCAAAGCGGGTGAAAAAATTCCTGCCGAACCCGAACTGATGAAATTATATGCTGTTGGGCGCTCAACCATAAGGGAAGCCGTAAAAACACTGGCTATGTCAGGTATTCTTCATGTGCAGCAAGGCTCGGGCACATTTGTTAGCACCAATATTCAGGATGTCAGCATTGAACAGCGCTTGCGCCGGGCTGACTTTGATGAAATAAACGCAGTACGGGCTTTGCTGGAGAAAGAGATTGTGAAACTGGCTACGCTAAACCATACCCAGATCCAAATTGATGAGGTTGAAGAGGCGCTGGAGCTGCGTAAAGTCGCTATACATGCGGAAAATCCTCAGGGAACTGCAGATGCTGATATTGAATTTCACATGGCTATTGCCCGTGCTGCCGGCAACACAGTATTGTCTGAGCTTTATTATAGTTTTACGCTTATCCTTCGCGGCTTTTTCTCTGCCAGAGAAGTACAAGGGATTAGTCACTTCGCGATGAACCACCATCTTCACGAGCAATTGTATAAAGCAATCAAAAGCGGAAAGGTTAACCAGTCGCAGGGTGCGTTGCAAAAGATTTTGGATAATAATTATTAAGTTGGGTAAACGGTTTGGTAATGGACTTCGGTTTAGGAAGTTTTTTAAAAATGATTAAAATATCGTTATTGCGATCCGTTGGCTAACGGATCGCAATCCCAAGTTATGTAGGTGTAAAACTATGTCATTGCAAGGAACGAAGCAATCGCAAACTTTGCATAGCTACTTTTCTACGTGCGATTGCTTCGTTCCTCGCAATGACACTTTGTTTATTTTCAATTTTTGCAATCGATTGCAATTCTAATATTTTTATTGATATTTGTCGGGTATACCATTATAACCAAAGCGGGCATCCGCCATAAATTACCCTTAATGAAAATTGATTTTAAACAACT
The DNA here is from genome assembly GCA_026224775.1 of Bacteroidota bacterium. Taxonomy (GTDB): domain Bacteria; phylum Bacteroidota; class Bacteroidia; order Sphingobacteriales; family Sphingobacteriaceae; genus Mucilaginibacter. Next base: position 51,527 of record JAMFRP010000009.1, on the reverse strand, counting down.
ATTTTTAGTAGGCATAGTTTTATGCGTTAACCAATTATCAATTGCGCAGGTGTGTTTGCCGCAATTAGTGAGTGATGGCATGGTTTTGCAACGGGATACCAAACTAAATATCTGGGGATGGGCATCGCCGGGCGAAAAGGTCAACATTAAATTCCATCAAAAAAACTATAAGACAACTACATTACCCAATGGCAAATGGTCGGTACTTATTGCGGCGATGAAAAGCGGGGGGCCTTACGCCATGGACATCAGCGCATCCAATCATATCATCATTAATGATATTTTGGTTGGCGATGTATGGTTTTGCAGCGGACAATCTAACATGGTGTTACCCATAGAACGTATTAAAGAGAAATATCCGCAGGAAATAGCGAAAGCTAATTATCCCGAGATCAAGAACTTTTTTATTCCTACAATCTCCAATGTTAGCCAGATTGCTGAGGATCTTCCTAAAAGCAAATGGATAGCTTGCGACTCCAACACTGTGCTTCAATTTGGCGCCGCGAGTTATTTTTTCGCGAAAGGATTGTTTGATAAATACCACATTCCAATCGGTATCATTAATTCCAGTGTTGGTGGCACCCCGATACAGGCATGGATAAGCGCGAATGGGTTTAACGATTTGCCAACTTACCATAACCGTGTTACCCAATTACAGGATACTGCTTACCTGCATCAGCTTCAGCAGCAACCGAAAGTAAATTATGCAGAAGTAAACAAGCAAATAAACCTACATGATAAAGGACTAAACGGAGAAAAAGTATGGTTTGATACTACGTATAAAGCTTTAAACTGGCATCATTTCTGGTTGCCGGGCTATTGGGCAGATCAGGGTATAAAAGGCTTGAACGGTATTGTGTGGTTCCGCAAGGAAATTAACCTGCCCGCATCTATGACCGGGAAGCCTGCAAAGCTTTTTATGGGGCGTATTGTTGATGCGGATGATGCTTATGTAAATGGTGCGTTAGTTGGCTCAACAACGTATCAATACCCTCCCCGTAGGTACGCCTTACCTACAGGTATTTTAAAAGCAGGTAAAAATATCATCGTTATAAAAATAAGTAATACCGCTGGGAAAGGTGGCTTTGTGCCGGATAAACCCTATTTCTTAAGTGTTGGAAAAGATACCATTGATCTTCGTGGCGATTGGCAATACCAGGTGGGTGAGGTATTTGAATTGTCGAGAAATCCATCAGCTCATGAGCCTTTTGTAGCGCAAAATGAGCCTGCGGGACTTTATAACACCATGGTTGCGCCGGTTATTCCTTATAAGATAAAAGGTATAGTATGGTATCAGGGCGAATCAAATACCGACAAGCCTAATGATTATAAGAGACTATTGCCAGCCCTTATAAGGGATTGGCGTAAAAAATGGAACGAGGGTAATGTCCCGTTCATTTATGTTCAGTTACCTAATTTTATGGAAGTGCAATACTCTCCGTCGGAGAGCCATTGGGCTGAACTAAGGCAAGCTCAACTAAATGCATTATCAATACCTAATACCGCGATGACAGTTAACATCGAGCTTGGCGAATGGAACGATATACATCCTTTAGATAAAAAAGATGTAGGCGATAGATTGGCATTGGCTGCGGAGAATTTAGCCTATGGCGATACAACTATAGTGAGTTCGGGGCCGATTTATAAATCCGTTAAAATAGAGGATAATAAAATCATCATCAGTTTTACCGGGGTTGGCCACGGGTTGAAAATAAATAACAGCAATGAATTAACACAATTTGCCATTGCCGGAGGCGACAAAAAATATGTTTGGGCACACGCCATCATCAAAAACAACCAGGTAATTATTTGGAGCGATGCCGTTAGTCACCCTTTGTATGTGCGATACGCCTGGGCTGATAATCCTCAAGGTGCCAACTTATACAATGTTGATGGATTGCCCGCATCGCCATTCTCTACTGATCCTGATCAATAAAATAGCCGGGTATTAGATCAAATTAATCGCCGTTCTTTTTTGTTGAGGAACGTATGATCAGTTTTGGTTTAATGCTGATGATCTTAGGGACAACCTCGATCTCCTCTTTATTTTCCATCTCCTGAAAATAAAGATTAGCGATGGTTTTACCCATATAGCTACTGAATTGGTCGATAGTGGTGATGGATGGGCTGGTTAACTCCGTAAATGCCTCGTTCGAGTAGCCGCAGATGCCTAATTGGCTGGGTACTTTAAATCCCATAGCCGTTGCTACCTCCAAAACACCCAGCGCCGAGAAATCTGATGTGGAAGCAAATATGGCATCCGGTGGTTCGCTAAGGCTTAGCAGTTTTCTTGTTGCTTCAGCACCCAGTTCTTTGGTCCATGCATTTTCAACAATAAGTTCGTCAATTATCGGCAGATCATATTTTTTTAATGCATTTAAGTAACCAATTTTGCGTTGCCTGAAAATTTGCAAGTTTTGCGGACCCTCCAATAAACTTATCCGTTTATAACCTTGCTCAATCATATGCGAAACAGCTTCAAACGATGCTTGCTCGTTATCATTAATAACTTTCAGGGTTTCCAGTTCATCTGCTACGCGGTCAAATTGTATCAGTTGGATGCCATGGTCTAGTACATTTTGCAAATGCTGATAATCCGTGCCGTCAACAGACACCGATATTACAATGCAATCCACATGTTGATTAATCAGCGTGTTTACGCATTTAATTTCTTTGTTCTGCGATTCACTGGATTGGCAGATGATTAAATTGTAATCCTTTTGATATGTCGCTTCCTCAATCCCCGCGATAACATTCGAAAAGAAATTCTGGTTAATGCGTGGTACTACAATGCCTATAGTTTTTGAATGCCCCTTGCGTAAATTGGAGGCAAGCGTATTACGTTTATAGTTAAGTTCTTCAGCTGTTTTTAGGATGAGCTTTTTGGTGTTTTCATTTACATAATTGCTGTTGTTCAGCGCTCTTGAAACGGATGAGGCAGTAATATTAAGCTTTTCAGCTATGTCATAGATAGTGGTTCTCTTCTTGTTTTTCATCTTTAGGTAAGATAATAAAAATAATTTCGACAATCGATTGCAGAATACAAAATTTTATATAATTTCGTTTTAGAAATCTTCACCAAGATATAAACTAAATTATTCATTTAATATAAACCGTTACATACAGCGTATATGTTATTATTAGGCATAGATATAGGCACGTCATCAACAAAAGTAAGCGTTATTGACGCAACTACGCAAAAAACAGTAGCCTCCGCGCAATATCCCGATATTGAAGCGCCTATACTGGCCCTTAAATCCGGCTGGGCAGAACAGTCGCCTGAAATGTGGTGGGATCAAACTCAGCAAGCCTTGGCCATTTGCAATAACACAGGTAAATACAATCCCGCGGATATTGGCGCAATAGGCATCGCCTACCAAATGCATGGCCTGGTTTTGGTTGATAAAAATCAGAAAGCATTAAGAAACAGTATTATTTGGTGCGACAGCCGCGCGGTTGAAATTGGCGAAAAAGCTTTTCATTCCATCGGCGAGGAGAATTGCCTTAGTCATCTTTTAAACTCTCCGGGTAATTTTACTGCCTCAAAACTGGCTTGGATTAAAGAGAATGAACCAGAAATATATGCGCAAATAGATAAGATCATGCTTCCCGGCGACTTTATCGCGATGAAGCTTACCGGCGAAATCACTACATCCGTGTCGGCATTATCCGAAGGCATTTTTTTTGACTTTATCGGCAATCGATTGTCTAAGGAAGTTGTAGATTATTTTGGTTTTGATGAGTCTTTCTTTCCTGCAATAAAACCGGTATTTTCTGTACATGGCAACTTGCAGGCATCTATCGCCCAAAAACTAAACTTAAAACCCGGCATCCCTGTAAGTTATAAAGCAGGCGACCAGCCAAATAACGCGCTATCATTAAATGTATTAAACCCAGGCGAAGTAGCGGCTACGGCAGGTACTTCAGGTGTTATATACGGTGTGAGCGATCAGCTAACTTATGATAAGCAATCGCGGGTAAATACATTTGCTCATGTTAATTATACCGAGGAACAAAAACGCTTAGGTGTTTTACTATGTATAAATGGCACAGGTAGCATGTACCGTTGGGCCAAAAATAGTTTCGGGTTAGGCTTAAGTTATCTGCAAATGAATATTGATGCAGTTAATGCCCCGGCAGGTTCGGATGGTTTGCGGGTATTACCCTTTGGTAATGGCGCGGAGCGTATGCTGAATAATAAACAAGTAGGCGCGCATTTGCATAATATCGATCTGAATTTACATACACAAGCTCACTTATTCAGGGCTGTGCAAGAAGGGATCGCCTTTGCATTCAGGTACGGGCTTGATATTATGCGCGAAAATGGAATGACTCCAACTGTTATCCGCGCAGGAAAAAATAACCTGTTTTTAAGTGAGCTGTTTACCGAAACATTTGTAAATGCCACCGGTGTACCTGTTGAACTTTATAAAAATGATGGCAGTGTTGGCGCGGCGCTTGGTGCGGGTATTGGCGCATCTGTTTTTTCATCTGCCGCCGAAGCATTTAAAAACATGCACCCTGTTCAGCTTATTGAACCATCAAAATCACAACACCTGGAACCCTTTTATCAGGAATGGCAGGCTTTGCTTAAAACACAACTCTTAAATAATTAAAAATAAATACAATTAAAATGGCAAGTATAGTAACAGGCGACAAAGAATTTTTTAAACAGATTGGACAGATTAAATATGAAGGTTTACAATCGGATAATCCTTTAGCATTCAGGTGGTATGACGCGAATAAAATCGTTGGTGGCAAATCAATGAAAGATCATTTGCGTTTTGCCTGCGCTTATTGGCACTCATTTGTAGGCAACGGCGCTGATCCTTTTGGCGAACCTACTCATATCCATCCATGGGATGCAAAAGCTGATGCTGTTGAACGTGCTAAAGACAAAATGGATGCGGCATTTGAGTTCATCACCAAAATGGGTATGGAATACTACTGTTTCCATGATGTTGATGTGGTGGATTATACCAATGATGTGAACGAAAACGATAGGCGCTTACAGGCTTTGGTTGACTATGCTAAACAGAAACAAGCAGCAAGCGGTGTGAAATTATTATGGGGTACTGCTAATTTGTTCAGCAATAAAAGGTACATGAATGGCGCTTCAACCAATCCTGATTTTCATGTGCTAACCCATGCAGCTGCCCAGGTAAAAGCGGCGATAGATGCTACCATAGCGCTTGGCGGTGAAAATTATGTTTTTTGGGGTGGACGTGAAGGTTACATGACCTTGCTTAATACCGATATGAAACGCGAGCAGGAGCATTTTGCGCGTTTTTTGCATACTGCAAAAGATTACGCCCGCAAACAAGGCTTTAAAGGTAATTTCTTTATCGAACCAAAACCTTGCGAGCCAACCAAACACCAGTACGACTATGATGCTGCCACAGTGCTTGGTTTTTTACAGAAATACGATTTGTTAAATGATTTTAAATTAAATCTGGAAGTTAACCACGCAACGTTAGCGGGCCATACTTTTCAGCATGAATTACAGGTGGCTGTTGACTCAGGCCTGTTAGGATCAATAGATGCAAACCGTGGTGATAACCAAAACGGATGGGATACCGACCAGTTTCCTAACGATATTAATGAGGTTACCGAAGCCATGCTGATTATATTAGAAGCTGGTGGTTTTGCAGGTGGTGGTATTAACTTTGATGCCAAGATCCGCCGTAATTCAACAGACCCGGCAGATTTATTTTATGCCCACATTGGTGGTATGGATCTTTTCGCCCGTGCATTAATTACAGCTGATAACATCCTGTATAAATCTGATTACAAAAAAGTACGCACAGATCGTTATGCTTCATTTGATGCCGGTAAAGGAAAAGATTTTGAGAACGGCAAGCTAACACTTGAAGACTTAAAAGCCTATGCGATTGCCAATGGCGAACCCGCTTCAATTAGTGGTAAACAGGAATATATAGAAAATTTGATAAATAGATTTATATAGTTTATTATTGCATCTGCCAATAATAACCGTCAAAATAACATCTTTAAACGATTAAACCCTGATTATGACTAAAACACTAAGCTATGGTGACTGGGCCATATTTTTTATCTACTTTCTCATAGTTTCTTTTTATGGCTATTGGGTATACAAGCGTAAAAATAAAAGCGATGCAACATCCAAAGGCTATTTTTTAGCCGAAGGTTCATTAACATGGTGGGCAATAGGCGCATCACTAATTGCTTCGAATATCTCTGCCGAGCAAATGGTGGGTATGAGTGGTTCGGGCTTTAAAATGGGCCTCGCCATATCAACTTATGAGTGGATGGCATCGTTAACGCTCATCATTGTAGCTATATTTTTCATTCCTGTTTATCTGAAGAATAAAATAGCAACCATGCCGCAGTTTCTGCATCAGCGGTACAATGGCACCGTAGCTATGATAATGGCTATATTTTGGTTAATGCTTTACATTGTTGTAAACTTAATGTCGATACTCTATTTAGGTGGGGTTGCAATAGCAGGCATTTCAGGGTTAAACCTTAATTTTGTGATTGTTGTAATCGCGGTTTTCTCCATAATCATCACCCTGGGTGGTATGAAGGTTATTGGTTATACAGATGTTGTACAAGTATTCTTCCTCATATTAGGAGGATTGGCAGCCAGTTACATCGCGTTGCATTTAATAAGCGAAAAATCGGGTACCACCGGTCTTTGGAATGGCTTTAAATTGCTCAAAGCGGATGCAAGTGATCACTTCCAGATGATATTTAAAAAGGATAACGCTAACTATCTGGATTTGCCGGGGCTAAGTGTGCTTATTGGCGGTATGTGGATTGTTAACCTTAACTACTGGGGTTGTAACCAATACATCACCCAACGGGCGCTTGGAGCCGATTTACCAACCGCCAGGGGTGGTTTGTTATTCGCGGCTTTTCTTAAATTGCTGATGCCTGTAATTGTAGTATTGCCAGGTATAGCGGCATACGTACTTTATCAAAAAGGAATGTTCCACCAGGAGATGCTGAGTTCTAAAGGTATTTTAGATGTAAATAAAGCGTACCCAGCGGTGCTTAATTTATTGCCAAATTACCTTAAAGGGCTTTCATTCGCGGCATTAACGGCGGCTATTGTAGCATCGCTGGCAGGTAAAGCCAATAGTATAGCAACCATATTTACATTAGATATTTACAAAAAGGCTATAAAAGTAGATGCAACAGAAAAGAACCTGGTAAATACAGGTAAGGTGGCCGTAGTGGTTGCCATGGTATTGGGCGTTTTGTTATCTTTTGTCATTGGCGATATGCTGATGGGCGAAGGCAAACAAGGTTTCCAATATATTCAGGAATATACCGGCTTCGTATCACCGGGTATATTTGCCATGTTTATCCTGGGTTTCTTTTGGAAAAAGGCAACTTCAAATGCTGCATTATTCGCTACAGTAGGTGGATTGATATTCGCCATTGTATTTAAGTTCTTGCCTTATTGGACTAACCTGTCCTTTCTGTCACCTTTTGGCTTTTCAAAATTAAATGCAGATGGGGTATATGAAATTCCGTTCATGGATAGAATGGGCTTTGTATTTGTGATTTGTATAGTTGGTATGTATATCATATCAATGATTGAAAATGCCAGGGGCGTACGTACGAATGGCTTGGAAGTTGATGCTTCTATGTTCAAACCCAATAAGAGTTTTGCAATCGGAGCTATAATAATCTGTGTGGTGTTAACAGTACTTTACACCATCTTCTGGTAGTAGAAAATAACGTTTAAATAAAAAAGCGATGGGTTTTTAAAACTCATCGCTTTTTTTATTTAGATCGAAATGCAACTAAAACCCGATAGAATTCCCTCCGTCAACCGGCAAAATAACACCGGTTACATATTTAGCAGCATCGGATGATAGGTAAACAATAGCTTCGGCAACATCTTCGGGCAATCCTAATTTGCCCATTGGTGTTCTTGATAAAACTTTTTGTTTACGCTGAGGATCACTGTCTAATGCTTTTGCCGACATGTTGGTGGCAATAAATCCCGGTGCCACGCAGTTTACCCGTATGCCTTCCGGCGATAATTCAACCGCCATAGCTTTAGTCATGCCCTCAATCCCGGTTTTAGCCGCGGTATAAGCAATTACATAAGGTATGCCATACTGTGCAGCCATGGAGCTGATATTAATGATGCTCCCTGATTTTTCCTTCAGCATAGCCTTGGCTACCTCTCTGCTTAAAGCAAAAACCGAGGTTAAGTTAGTTTTAATGACTAATTCAAATTCTTCATCAGTTACTTCGGTAAAGGCTTTTTTAAGGTTGATGCCTGCATTGTTTACCAGTATATCAATCTTACCGTACTCATTTACTATGCCTGCTACTAATTCAGATATAGCTTTTAGGTTACTCAAGTCGCAAACCTTATAGTGGCACAGCTCGCCCAGATTTGCGGTAACCTCTTTTAAATTCTGTTCATTTCTGCCGACAATAATCGTTCTGATATTATTTTCAACCAATTTAATGGCAGTCGCCAGTCCCAACCCCGATGCGCCACCAGTTACGATGGCTATTTTTAATTCAGTATCCATTTAAATATTTAATGTGCTATCTTTTCTTTCTTGATGAATCACGAACAATTAATTCCGAGCGTAATATCAGGCTATGCGTTTGTTGTAGATCGTTATTACGATCGAGGTGGCCAATTAATACTTTGGCTGCCACTTCGCCCATTTCATATCCTTTATAATCTATGGTGGTTAAATTAGGTTCAATCACACAGGAGGTAGGGTCGTTATTAAAGCCTGCGAATGCGATATCCTCCGGTATTTTTATTCCTTCCGATTTTAAAACCTGCATACAACTGATGGCGCAAAGATCATTCGATGCAAATACTCCATCAGGCCTTACCGCCATTTGTAGTATTTGTTGGGCGGCCAGTGTGCCTGCTTGAGCACTGAGATCATTAACAATAAGCAGGTCATCGTCAAAAGCAATCTGATGATCTTCCAATGCTTTTTTATAACCATTAAACCTGTCACGGTAAACATTACGCAGTTGATTGCCACTAATATGTACAATGCGCTTACAGCCTTGCTCAATTAAATGCGTGGTGATGTTATAGGCAGCTTTATAATTATCAATAAAAATACTCGGGCAATGCTCATGCTCTACCACGCGGTCAAAAAATATTACCGGGATCTCCCGTTTAATAAATGCCTCAAAATGATCAATGTTATTGGTATCATAAGCCAGCGAAACCAGTAATCCGTCAACTCGGTTATTAAACATGGCTTTGGCATTGCTCACCTCTTTCTCCATGGTTTCCAGCGATTGACTAATGAACAGGTTGTAGCCCGACTCATTAACCACCTTTTCAATCCCCGCGATTACATCCGACATGAAATTACTGTTCAGTCGCGGTACAATAACCCCGATGACATTACCCCGCTTGGTGCGCAGGCTGCTGGCGAATGAATTGGAGCGATAGCCCATCTCATCTGCCGCTGCTAGTATTTTCTTTTTGGTGTTCTTGTTTATTCCAGGATGATCCTTTAGCCCCCTGCTCACCGTAGCGGCAGATATATTCAGCTTTTGGGCAATATCATAGATGGTAACTTCTTTTTCGGGGTTACTCATTGTTACAGTTGATTAAAATAATTTACAATCGGTTACAGTGCGTATAATGCTCAATATGGCGTATTTTAGGTTAAAAACTATTAAAATTAACATTAATTATCTGATTGAATAAGTTTCTTTTTAAATTTATGCAATCGATTGCTAAAGATATATTTTTTCTATCTATCTTCAATGAAGTAAAATATTAAAAAGTTAAATAAGCACGAAAAAGATCGTAACAACGATGAGCTGAAAAGACTATTCACGATGAGGGAAAACGATGTTTATTTTATCAGCCTAAAAAGAATATAATTTGTAAAGTATATGTTTAATAATTTAGAACAAACCTTTCGCTGGTTTGGCCCGAATGACCCTGTAACCTTAACCGCCATAAAACAAACAGGCGCAACCGGTATTGTAAACGCCCTGCATCATATCCCTTGCGGTGATGTATGGAGCGTAGATGAAATTAAAAAACGAGATGCCATTATTAAAGCGGCAGGTTTTAATTGGTCGGTTGTGGAGAGTGTTAATATTCATGAAAGTATTAAAACTGCCGGTAGCTTAAGAGATCATTATATAGAAAATTATATTGCCACCATTAACAATTTAGCCGCCGCAGGCATTAAGGTAATTTGCTACAACTTTATGCCGGTGCTCGATTGGACACGCACTAATCTTGATTTTAGGCTACCAAATGATGCGTCTGCATTAAGGTATGATGCACCGGCGGTAGCCGCCTTTGATCTGTATATTTTGGAGCGTGAGGGAGCTTATGCTGATTTTAATGAGCAACAGCAGCAAGCCGCAAAAGCTTTTCTGGATAGTATCAGCGCAGCAGAAAAAGAGCTGTTAACCAATATCATAATGGCTGGTTTACCCGGTACCGATGAGGTGTTTACGATTAATGAATTTAAAGAGCATCTCAAAAAATATCAAGATACTGACGCTAATAAATTAAAAGAAAACCTTGCTTACTTTTTAAATGCGATCATCCCTCATGCAGAAAAAGCAGGCATAAAAATGTGTATCCACCCGGATGATCCACCATTTCCTATACTAGGTTTGCCAAGAGTGGTTAGTACTGAAAAAGATTTAAAAGATGTTGTTGAATCCTACCTGTCTCCCAACAATGGCATCACCTTTTGTACAGGGTCATTAGGTGCAAGGGCCGATAATGATTTGCCCGGTATTGTAAGCCGGTTGGGCGGCCATATCCATTTTCTGCATTTGCGAAATGTGCAACGGGAACCTGACGGCAGTTTTTACGAAGCGGATCATTTAGGTGGGAGTAATGATATGTACGCCATCATGAAAAACGTGATTGTAGAACAAAAGAAGCGACTGGATAATGGCCGGGAGGATATTGCGATCCCGATGCGCCCGGATCATGGGCATAAGATATTGGATGATTTTAATTATGATACCTACCCGGGCTACTCTGTAGCTGGCCGTTTAAAAGGTCTTGCTGAATTGAGGGGATTGGAGATGGGGATTAAAAGGAGTATTGTCTGAATCAGGATTTACAGAATTTTAGAATTTTCGGAATCAACATAGATATATTCTGGAAATTCTAAAATTCTGTAAATCTTGATAAAACATTAATTAAAATACCTGCTCGCAAAATTAATAAAGAAAGGCCAGTTCGGTACATCGGTATGCCCGCTGCTGTGTTGGCGAAAAGCAAGATCCCCAGCAGTGAGCGAAGTCTCAACCGTTGGGAAATCACTCGTGCCTAAATCTTTTTTGCCCAACAGTTTGTAAACTGGTCCCGCGGCAACGGCTGCCATAAACATTCCCCTGGCATCAACCCAGCCATCACCTTTCTGTCCTCCGCTAATGAATACCGGCCTTGGCGCGCAAAGTGCTATCAATTCGTGCGCGTCAACTGGCATATCGTTCCAATGCAAAGGGCCTGCATATTTCAGAAAATTTCCTGCCATCCAATGATACTCGCCCGTACCCGCTACATTTTCTACCAACTCACCGGCATTACGGCGCGACAGTTTAGCACCGCCTTCGCCTGACGAACTTACATAGGCAATAGCAAACCGCTGATCGTAAGCCATCGTAACTAAAGTCGCTTTGCCAAAGCGCGAATGCCCTTCAATACCCACTTCTTTTGCATTTACAGCTTTGTCGGTTTCAAAATAATCCAGGGCACGACTAGCACCCCAGGCCCATGCTCTTAATGCGCCCCAATCATCTGGTTTGCGTGGCTGACCTTTATTCATTAAACCGATAATGCCTTTGGTTAATCCTGCTCCGTTATCGGCCTGCACACTGGTTGGATAAATAATAGCGCAGCCCCAGCCTTTTGCCAAAACCTGTTGTTGCCAGCTTGCCCCTGTAGGCATAGCCGGTGCTTTTCCATTAGGTTGCTTTGGAAAATGGAATCCCGGAGGAAACACAAAACCAAACTGCATAATTACCGGTACCGGGCCAGTGGCGTCAGCTGGAGTGGACAGCGTTAATTGTATATTAATCGTATCTAAAGGATAAGAGGAATTATCTACATGGCCAACCATTTTTTTGGTAATAACCGGGATATCGCCAATTTTTTCATGGGTGATGCTAATCACTTCCCAGTTAACTTTTGGGGTATTTGCAGGCACTCTGCCATATATCTCCCGGTCAAAATCTTCCACAATTTCTGGGCGGCGTTTGTTCCACCATTGTTTAGCGATGGTTACCGGTTTGCCGTTATTCATCACCAGCGGATTAGGGAGGTTGGGATAAGGATTTGCTTTAGCTTCATCATAATTGGCAGCATTGGGTACTGATGGATTGTTGCCATCTGCACCCGGGCGTAGTGATTTAATATGTAATTGATCCATCATGTTTTGATGGTCCTGCTCTGCTGTAAAGTTTACCGGCGGCGCATAAGCAGGTACATTATTTTGACCAAAAACGTTTGTAAAAGAAAACACTACCAGGGAAAAAGAAATTAAGCTTTTCATACTGTTTTAAATTAATCAAAATAGCAAAGGGCCGCTATTGCGACCCTTTGCCAAACTAATTACTAATTATTAATAACCCGGATTTTGCGGGAATTTTGGCCCTGTTGTAACCAAATCAATTTCTGTTTGTGGGATAGGCCTCAAATCTTCAAAAGATTGGATATTTGGTCCACCCTCCGCATTATATTTCTGTGTTCTGCTTACTATTGTTTGTGTACGCACCAAATCATACCAGCGCTGGCACTCGCCATAAAATTCTCTGCTGCGCTCGTCTAATATAAAGTCAAGCGTAACTTGTGCCGGGGTTATCTGCATGGCGGCTACAGCAGCTGTGTTTTGCGTCGGTGTGTTGGTCGAGCGATAAGCAGCTCTGCTCCTAATCACGTTAATCATGGCAGCAGCTGTTGTTAAGTCACCAGTTTTAAATGCTGCTTCTGCGGCAACCATATAAACATCCGCATATCTGAACAATATAAATGGCCTGGTCGATGGATCATTAACACCAGTTCTGTTAGGATCATCATATTTGCTCATGGATGGGTAAAATACTGTTGTATAAGGATTCGGCACATTATCTTCAGGCGGCGTTAATATTATCCCTTTAAATTTAGCCCTTTTAGTGGCACCCGGATCATAAGGAGGCATCCAGATTGCGGTGTCAGCACCAACGGTAAGTGTTCCTCTTGGAGTGGTCACACCCGCTGTGTTAGCGATCCATGTAGTTTGAAACGTTTTATAATAACGTGAATCATTTACCTTCTCGGCAAAAGCCTGTTCAATTACATACGCAGGGTTTGGCCTGATACGGATGAATGGGCGCCCATTGGCAATATCCCTGGTCATTACGTTTGATCCTCCAGATGCAGGGTAATTAGCATTCATGGTAGGGTAATTAGGTCTGAATAGATCATTTGTAATGTTATATGATCCACCCGCTCCACCGGCAACATAGTTGCCATATTTGGTGCTATTACTTTCGTCAACTACAAAAAGTGTTTCCTGGCCGTATTCATTGCCCGGCGCATTAGCTGATGCAAAGTCTTCCCATAAACCAATTTTGTAGGCTGATGCATTACTGATTAAAGTTTGCGCGGTACTAAGCGCCATGGCAAAATCAGTAGGTTGCGCAGCGGTTGACCATCCCCGGGTTAAATAAACTTTTGATAGCAGGTATAAAGCTGTTGCCTTAGTAGCGGCTTTCCCTGCAAATGGAGAAGTTGCTCCGGTTGATGATATGGTTTCGCCGGGTATAGTTTGCAGTTCAGTTGATGCCTGAGTTAAATCTGTAATGATTTGGGCATATACATCTGCAATTGATGCGCGCGAATCAGAAGTGGTTGGCGTGCTGATAAATGTAGTGTGCAAAGGCACCGGACCAAAAGTTTGAACAAGATAGAAATAGTACAATGCGCGCAAAAACTTGGCTTGTGCCAGGTATTCTGTCCGGGTTTGTGCATCCGGAAACGCAGACTGACCATACTGTAATACACCGTTCGCTGTATTAATATCCTGATAAGCAACACCAAAAATAGATACAGCATTATAGGCGGTTACATTACCAACCAAATTGGTATAGGTAAAAAATGGTATAGTAGATGATGTAGCACTACCACCGGCCAGATATTCATCTGTACCGGCGAGCGTAATGTTGGTAAAACCTTCAGTTCCCCATAAATTACGCATATCACCATATATACCGATAATGCCACCCAAAACACCACCCGGAGTAGTAAAAAACTGCGGGGTTATATTTGCCCTGGGGTTTTCAACCAGTAGCTTTTTACAACTTACGGCACTAATTGATATAAGTGATATAGTTAAAATCGATATTTTTTTAAATAGTTTCATGTCAATTTCTTTAAAAGTTTAAAACTTTACGTTTACGCCCAACTGAAATGTGCGTGTTAGCGGGTCATTCAAACCAACGGTAACAGCGCGGCCAATTGCATTAGTTGAATAACCTGATGCACCTACCAGTGTACCGCCATAACCGTTTCCTTCAGGATCGATACCTAAACCGCTTTTAGTAAGTGGGGACCAAATGATAAATGGATTAGAACAGGTTGCAAATACCCTTATAGAAGAGATCCCTGAGTGTTTAAGTGAGTTAGATGGGATGGTATAACCTACGTTAATACTACGCATTTTGATAAATGAGCCATCTCGGTATTGTAGTGTTGAAGCGTAAGGGAATGTACCGCTCGCATCCGGGCTAGGGAAAGCATTAGTAGGGTTGGTTGGCGTCCAGTAATTAACTTTGTACTGGTTAACACGGCCAACGTTAAAAAATGGATAACCTGATGCGCCACTATCACTACCCAAATAAGGTACTGCTACCATTTGACCTATACGGGCGAACGCTACGAATGTAACATCAATACCCATGTAGGAAAACCGGTTAGTTATACCGCTTTCAAATTTTGGTTGATAGCTACCTAATATTTGTCTGTCGCTGGCATCTATTTTGCCGTCATTGTTTACATCCTGAACTTCAATTTCGCCCGGTTTTTCGCCATATTTGGCGGCTTCAGTAGCTTGGCTTGTTTGCCAGATACCTATCTTTTTGTAATCATAAATCACGTCAAACGGTTGCCCAACAAACCAGCCATTGCCTGGGTCCTGTTGCAAGCCGTCGTGCAATGCAACAATAGCATCGCGATAAAAACTGATGTTAAAATCAGTATTCCAGGTAAAGCCGCTTGCTGTTTTAACGTTTATGCTGCTTAAGCTTATTTCCAAACCTTTGCCTTTGGTTTTGCCAGCATTAATTAAGGTTGATCCGGCCCCGTTACTTGGCGGTAAGCTGATGGTTTGTAGAATGTTATTTGTTCTTTGATCATACACATCAACACTACCGTTTATACGATTATGCAGGAAGCCGAAATCTAAACCAAGGTTATAGTTTTGTGTTGTTTCAAACTTTAAGTTAGCAGGTACGCTGGTAACTAAATAACCATTGTAACCATTTGTTGCAAAATTATAGGCATTAATGGTTAGGTTACCCAAGGTTGAGTAAGGGGCTACCGATTGGTTGGAAGTTACACCATAGCCTGCCCTCAATTTTAAGTTTGACACCCATGAAACATCCTTTAGGAAATCCTCTCTGTCGGCATTCCATCCGAAAGCAAAAGCTGGGTAGGTTAAATATTGGTGACCTGAGGTAAGTACAGATGATCCGTCGCGCCTAACAGTAGCTGTTAACAGGTATTTATCGTCAAATGAATAATTTGCGCGGGCCATGTAGGAGATCAACCCTTTTTCAGAAAAAGTTCCGTTGGATGCGCTTACTGAATTCGCAAGGTTAAGATTATAGCTTTGGATATAATCTGCAGGTAGGCCAACGCCATTAAAAGTCGATCCATCGGTATGATCCTTTTCAATACTATACAGGCCTGTTAAAGTAAGGTGGTTTTTGCCATAGGTCTTATCGTAGGTTAGCAAGTTTTCAACCAGGTAGCTATAATCCTGCGAATTAGCTACTGATTCATTCGTTTGTGAAGTAGCAGTCGCGGTGTTATAAAGAGTACTTACAGGGCTATATTGATTTCCCTGTGTTTGGCCATAAGTTAAACCAACGTTGGCACGGTATTTTAACCCGTCAATGATGTTAACCTCTCCATAAAGGCTATTAAATGTATTTAATCTTCTGTTAAGGTCCTGTATATTAGGGTTGCGAATAGTTAAAGGGTTAACTTTTGCCGCGTCAATAGATCCAGCCAATGGTAATAAATTGATAGATCCATCCGCATTGTATGGCGAAGTAAGTGGACTAAGACTAATGGTATTATATAAAGGATATAAATCCGCGCCATTGGTGGTAGTTACGTTTTCAAGGCTATTTAATCCAACCCTTATACGGCTGTTTATTCTGTGGTCGATAGTGGTTCGTAAGGTATACCTTTCAAAATCCTGGCCATAAACTGTACCCTGATCTTTATGATAACCGGCGCTTATACCATATTGTGTATCTTCTGATCCGCCTGAAATTCCTAATAATTGATCGGTTGTATATCCTGGTCTGAATATAAAGCTTTGCCAGTCGGTATTTGTTCCATTAGCAAGGCCCGCAGTTTCTGCTGTAGTAAGTCCATACGCGGTAGTGTTAGGATTAACCGTGTTGCCGGCTGATGCCTGCGCTTTGAAGGCCGCATACTCTGTACCATTAAATACAGGATATTCGCTGGTAATGTGACTGATACCATAATAAGCGTTATAAGTAGTTACCGCTTTTCCAGCTTTTCCTCTTTTGGTGGTGATTAAAATTACACCTCCCGATGCTCTTGATCCGTAGATCGCGGTTGCCGATGCATCCTTTAAAACATCAAGACTGGCAATGTCATCCGGGTTTAAATCGTTAATAGAGCCGCCAACAAATGGCACACCATCCAAAATGATTAAAGGTTGATTTTGAGAATCATTTTGTGATTGTGATGCACCTAATGAACGGTTACCTCTAATCCTGATCTGATTGCTGGCGCCCGGTTGGGTGCTGTTACTCACAATATCAACACCGGCCATGCGGCCCTTTAATTGGTCAACAACGTTATCAGACGGTACCACCGCTAAGGATTCTTCGCTAATGGTTGAAATTGCACCGGTAACATCCCGCTTGCGTTGCGTGCCGTAGCCCACTA
The DNA here is from genome assembly GCA_026224775.1 of Bacteroidota bacterium. GTDB lineage: Bacteria > Bacteroidota > Bacteroidia > Sphingobacteriales > Sphingobacteriaceae > Mucilaginibacter. The sequence goes on along the minus strand of JAMFRP010000009.1, from coordinate 34,366 downwards.
CCACAACTTCGTTTAAGTTATTGTTATTTACAGTAAGCGCTATTCTAATGTTGATGCTTTTTGCGGTTACATGCACTTCTTGTTTGTTGTATCCAACAAAAGAAACAACAATTGTATTTTCACCTGCAGGCACATTTATACTGAATTTGCCTTTTACATCGGTTGATGTAGCACCCTCGTGCGACTTTAATTTTATTGTCGCGCCAGGAATCGGTTCGCCTTTCTCATCAAACACTCTACCGGTAACGGTTGAGCTTTGCGCGAAAGCCGATACAGAAAGCACGCTTATACTCAATAGTAAAAGCATGGTCTTCCAATATTTAATAGGTTTAAGTATTTCCATAATTTAATTAATTGGTGTAATGGTTTGTTTAATTGATGTTATTGCAATGGTTAGCTTATGTTAGTACGATAAGCAATTTTGGCCCGATAGAATTATGGGCAGGTAGTTAAGTCGAATTTTCATCATGATTTTCCATTTAAGTTTGATTGGTTTTATGTGTTTAAATTGATTGTAATTTTTTTGCACTCAAAAAAATTGTCTGAAAGTAATGGCAAACACCAGTACGGCCAGGTAATTAATTTATTGGGCAGTTTATTGAAGTTATAATTGGTTATTAACTTGGAATAAAAGTAAAAACAAAAAATTAAAAATGCAATCGATTGCAATGATTTTTTACTTTTTTTGAGAAAAATATTTTAGTCTATTTAGCGGTTTGCATATTTTTTATTTATAGCGATGTTTTGATGTCTTGTTTTTTAAAAAAAAGCACAAATGTTTGATAATATTGTATTTATAGCTATTGACGCAATGGTTGACTTTTTATAAAATATAAATAATTTGTAGATGATTTGAGTAAATAGTGGTGGTTTTGTGGATCTGAAAGAATAGTAAAATCACTGCTACATATCGATTTCATCAAAATATTTCAAAAAATATTCTCATATATTTGTAATCGATTGCTGAAATAGCATTGTTCTATTTTGGCTGCCATTATAATACCGCTTGTTGTCAATTTTTATTTAAGCATTAATATGTTGAAGAAACAATTATGGTTTTTTTTAATACTGCAGTTATGCAGTGTGAGCCAGTTAAAGGCGCAATCAAAATCGACCGGAGGCCTGAAAGATTATTATAAAAACTATTTCCCTATTGGTGTAGCGGTTTCGGCACGGGACATTAAAGATACCGCGGAAGCTAAACTTATATTACATGAGTTTAATAGCCTTACACCTGAAAATGCCATGAAGATGGGGCCTATACATCCCGAAGAAAACAGGTATTACTGGAAAGATGCCGATGCCATTGTGACGTTTGCACAGACAAACGGTTTACGGGTAAGGGGGCATAACCTTTGCTGGCATGAACAAACACCGCCCTGGTTATTTAAAGGCACAGACGGTAAACTGGTTACTAAAGATGTTTTGTTGAAAAGATTGAAAGATCATATTACTACAGTAGTTAATAGGTATAAAGGAAAAATATATGCCTGGGATGTAGTAAACGAAGCCATTGACGATGACAGTACCAAGTTTTTACGTAACTCATTATGGTACCAGATATGCGGGGAGGATTTTATTGCAAAAGCATTTGAGTACGCGCACGAGGCCGACCCTAAAGCTGTTTTATTCTACAACGACTATAACACCGAACGCCCGGAAAAACGAGAACGTGTTTATCGTTTACTAAAAAAGCTGGTGGATGCCGGGGTGCCTATAAACGGAGTGGGAATCCAGGCGCATTGGTCAATATATGAACCATCGCAGCAGGATCTGATCGCTACTATAAAGAAATTCTCATCATTAGGTTTAAAGGTTCAGGTAACCGAGCTGGATATATCTGTCTACCCATGGGAAAAAAATAAAAGAGCTTTAAGGCTGGGAGAAAAATACACTTATACACCGGAGCTGGAGAAAAAGCAAGATGAAAAATATGCGGAAGTGTTTAAGGTTTTCAGGGAGTATAAAAATGTAATATCGGGTGTTACTTTTTGGAATATATCCGACAAACGTACCTGGCTTGATGATTACCCGGTTGAGGGTCGCAAAAATTATCCGTTATTATTCGATCAGCAACTTCAGCGTAAGAAAGCTTATTGGAATGTTGTCGACTTTAAACAATAATGTACAATTATATGAATCGTAGTACTGTAAAAACTTCCTTCTGCCTGCTTGTGGCAACACTAGGTTTATTAATAATACCCCATATGGGTTTTGCCCAGGCACCGGGCGATAAAGCGTATATATCTTTAAATAATGGCAAGGGCTATTTTCCGTTGGCGGTAAAAGGAAATGCAGTACCTATATATACTGCCAGTACGGATTATCCCGGTGTGATGATCGCCGCGAAAAGTTTGCAAGCTGACATTAAGAAAGTTACTGCCGATTCAGCTTTATTATTAACGGGGAATATTGCTCAAACAAAAAATGTCATACTCATCGGTACCTTAGATAAGAATGAGCTGATCGATCGGCTTATCAGTGAAAAAAAACTGAATGTCAGTAATATTCAGGGTAAATGGGAGGCGCATATAACGCAAGTGGTGAACAATCCTTTTCCGGGAGTTAAGCAAGCGCTTGTAATTGTGGGTAGCGATAAACGAGGGACAATTTATGGGATATATGATCTCTCGACACAAATAGGTGTATCGCCATGGTATTGGTGGGCTGATGTGCCGGTAAAACAACAGCAAAGTTTGTATGTGATTCCCGGAAGATACGTGGATGGCGGGCCCGCGGTAAAATATCGCGGTATTTTTATAAATGATGAAGCGCCGTCATTCTCGGGTTGGGCTAAGGAAAAGTTTGGTGGTGTTAATCATTTGGTATACACTAAAATGTTTGAGCTTATTTTACGGCTAAAAGGCAATTACTTGTGGCCCGCTATGTGGGGCAATGCTTTTAATGACGATGATAAGCTTGACCCTATATTGGCTGATGAATATGGCGTTGTGATGGGAACTTCGCATCATGAACCAATGGATAGGGCGCAACAAGAATGGAAACGATATGGCTCAGGGCCGTGGAATTACGAGACTAACGCTGATACCCTGCGTAGTTTCTGGAGAAAAGGCATAGAGCATATGGGTAACAAAGAAACTATAGTAACTGTAGGCATGCGCGGGGATGGCGATAAACCCATGACCGAGGGTAGCAACATCACACTGCTGGAAAAAATTGTAGCTGACCAACGCTCTATAATTGCTGATGTAACCCATAAAGATGCCTCGCAAACACCACAAATGTGGGCTTTGTATAAAGAGGTGCAGGATTATTACGATAAGGGCATGCGTGTGCCCGATGATGTAACTTTATTGCTTTGCGACGATAACTGGGGTAATATCCGCAAACTACCCAAGTTAAATGAACCAGTTCGAAAAGGCGGTTATGGTATTTATTATCATTTTGATTATGTAGGCGATCCACGGAATTATAAATGGTTAAATACAAACCCCATTAGTAAAACATGGGAACAGATGCACCTTGCCTATGAATACAATGCAAAGCAAGTTTGGATAGTGAATGTAGGTGATTTGAAGCCGATGGAGTTTCCTATTAGTTTCTTCCTGGATTATGCCTGGTCGCCGGATAAATGGCCTGCAAGTCGACTTGATGAATATACACGCCAATGGGCAGCCCAGCAATTTGGAAATACTTACGCTGCTGAAGTAGCGGATATTTTGATGGCGTATACCAAGTATAACGGTCGTCGTAAACCTGAGCAACTTGATCAAAATACCTATAGCTTAACTAATTACCGTGAATTTGAACGAGTGGTAAATGATTATAATCAATTGGAAGTAAAGGCGAGGCGATTATATGATGCCATACCGCAACAATATAAAGATGCTTACTATCAGTTAGTGCTTCATCCTGTTGAGGCATGTGCTAATTTGAATGAAATGTATTTTGATGCTGCAAAGAATAAATTATACGCCGCGCAGGGTAGGGCCGCAACCAATTTAATAGCGACTGATGTAAAAGAGTTGTTTAAAAAGGATTCTGCCATATCACATTATTATGATAAAATAATGGCGAATGGTAAGTGGGATCATATGATGGATCAGACGCATATTGGCTATACCTACTGGCAGGAACCCCGGGTTAATAAGATGCCTGCGGTGCAAAATATTCAGCTACCCGCCCAGCCTCAAATGGGGGTAGCTATTGAAGGTTCTGAATTATGGTGGCCACAGGAACAATCCAAAGCCATTTTGCCCGGATTTTATCCCGGCTGCGGAGGTCATTACATCGAAGTGTTTAACCGTGGACAAGGGGATTTTAATTTTACAGCGACGAGTTCATCACCATATATCATTATCGAGCCCCAAAAAGGAAATGTTAGCCTTCAGCAACGAATAGGGGTAAATGTAAACTGGGCAAAAGTACCTAAAGGTGTTAAGTATGTACCCATCACCATTACCGGGTCAGATAATAGTAAGTTCATCATCCATGCAGTCATCAATAATGTGTTGCCGTTGAACGGTAACGGGTTTAATGAAAATAATGGTTATGTAAGCATCGAAGCTGCTCATTATGGCAAAGCGGTTAACTCCTATAATATTAAATGGCAGATAATCCCAGATTATGGTCGTACATTATCAGGCGTAATGCCTGCGCCCGTTACTGCAAAAGTTCAGATACCGGGTGCTAATAGTCCGCATTTGGAATATGTTGTTAATATGATTGATACAGGATGGGTTAACGTAAAAGCTTATCTATCGCCAACGCTCGACTTTACGAATTCAAATGGTTTGCATTTTGCGATATCCATAGATGATGAAAAGCCGCGAATAATTAATATTAATGCCGACGAATCAACAACAGCGTGGAGCAAAGACGTTAGTGATAATATAAAGATTATGGAATCTAAATTCCATATCACCAAAAGCGGAGCGCATGTTTTGAAATACTGGATGGTTAATCCCGCGGTTGTTTTGCAAAAGATAGTGATTGATTCAGGTACGGAGCGCCCCTCATACCTTGGTCCACCGGAGAGTTATTATCATTAATCTTTTAGAAGATGATTATGGTGTTATTTATTTTCTTTTAGAAAGTTCTTTTGGTATTCCAAGGGAGTTTTTCCCTTGATAATTTTGAAGTGCTTATGGAAACTTGAAAAATTATTAAAGCCAGACTCATAACAAATCTCTTTTATATTTAAGTTATTATCAATCAGAAGTTTACAGGCATGGCCAATTCGTATCTCTCTTACAAATTGCGTATAAGTTTTCCGACTGCGCGATTTAAAGAATTTACAAAAAGAATTTGGACTGATGTTACCAACGGCAGCTATTTCCTTTAACGATATTTCCTTTTTGAAATTTTCAATCAAGTAATTATAAATCGTATTTATACGATCTTTCTCCGATGCATTAAAATCATTCCGAAAACCAAGTGACGACAGTAAACTATACTCCTGGCATTCATAGATGGATGTTAATATTTCTAATAACAACATAATCCTGCGCGGTCCATCGGTATTAATGACGCTTTCTATCAAACCGCCGATGCTTGTGCCAGATGTTTGTCTTATCTGTATACCATGTTTTGATTTTTCAAGTAAGGCTTTGATAACTTGATTTTCCGGCAAGGCAAGAAATGACTCCCCCAAAAAACTTTCATTAAAATGAATGACATTAATATCTGCGGATATATCCTCCTGCCCGCTAAAATAACTATTGTCAAATTGCCAGAAATGAGGAAGATTCGCGCCCACTAATACAACGTCTCCCGTCAGGAAAGGACTAATACTATCACCAATAAACTGTGTACCACTACCATTTTTAAAATAGATTAATTCCACCTCCGGATGATAATGCCAGCGATTATTTATATCGGGCATAACATCCTTACGCGCAGAAAAGGAATTAACTTGGTCTTTCGATATTTTTAATAATTGCGGTTTCATGAGGAATATTGGCGATCCAATATAAACAAAAATGAACTAAAAAGTCTTCCGAATCAATAATTTAACCTTTTTTATCCAATATCGCTTAATGATCAACTAAAAGCGTTAAACTTTCAACGTGTTTTAAATACAAAAAGCCTTTAATCTTTCGATTAAAGGCTTTTTTGCCATTACTTGAATCTGAGTTTGAAATAACTAATCTAATAAGGTCCAGGTTCTTTTGGCCTGTACAGTTTGAATCACTTGCTGTTCCGCTACCACAATATTTTCCTTCCGCTGGCCAATATATTCCAATGAGCTTAACTTGTTCCATAATGCATTTATTACTCTTAAAAATTCTTCAACAGTAAGCATTGATGAACGTATATCATGATGGTTGTAAACTATTTCAATTAGTCGGGCTAAAAGTTCTTCAAAGTTCCCTGGTGTTACGTCCTTCCATTCATAAAAATACTTTAGTAATTCCTCGCGTTCGGCTCCCGGAATACTTTTTACAGCGCTAAAAAATATATGAGCCATTTCTGAAAAGCAGCCGATAAGATTTATTGGCGGTTGCTGGTAAAGAATATTCCTGTAAGAAAAGTATATCCTTGCTATATAATCGAGCAATTTTTCGCATAATATTTTTACGTTTTTTCCGATAGTTGAAACAGAATCCTTAGAGGTTATTTTGTCAATAATGCGGAATGATAGCAATTGAAGATTATTTAGTTGATTGCTAAAATCTTCATAATATTTAATAAGTTCGGGGTGGCTTACGATTGCCGTACAAGGCGGGATATAGTTAATATCAGTTTGTAGAGAAGCGCCGTTACGTATAAACTTGCCCACTTCCATAAACTGTGAGTTCTTATTATTGATCTGCGAAGCAGGGGATATGGTTATCTGGTAATGCTTATCAACATTAGGATGTCTTATTGGTGTTTCTTCAGGGTCAGGCATGCCTGATGTAACACGTTCAAACGGGTTAACAGTTAATAAAACGTAATAGGTTTCTGAATTTTCTATCGCTGTATCCTGGTTAAAATAATGGTTAAATGTGATAGCCTGTTCTGCCTGGCTAATATCTATCCTTAACCCTTCTGCTGTAATAGCATTGCATTTGTTTATCCTCACTTCAACATAGCTTGATGCCCTTTCGGTAATTTGTATATCAAGTGAGGTCGTTTCATTATAAGCAGGAGGAAGCAATCCAAAATTATTATTATTTAATTGCAGCGAATTACCATCCCTTACAATATCCTGTATGAAATTATCTGTGTTGATAAAATGGTCACTGGAAATTTTCATCCCATCAATCCAGTTTACCGGTTTATGTTTTAATGGATTAAGCATATCATTAAATTAGCAATGTTTTATAAATATACGGCATGGTCGGCGGAGTATTCGGGCTCGCTCACAATTTCAGAAACACGTTTAGCATATATAGTGTTTGCCTCAATAATATTATTCTCCTCGATACTTAAATCCGGGTCAATAAATTGCCTTTGTTTAAAAAAGGAAGATTTTATATAAAATATCCACTGATAATTTTCAATATCATCAATTTTATACTGTATTGGCGAATTAGGAAATTTAAGATTATAATCATCAATAAACTTTTGTACCCATAAGCCAAAGTTCATATTAGCCGGTGCCTTGGCTTTAACCTTTAATGGTTCGCTATCCCTGGTATTTTTGTAAAGGTCTATCTCCAATACTAAAAGCTTGTCAAAGTCTAAATGTTCCATGCTTATATCTTCTGCAATAGTAGGGTATTGCCACACTTTATATATTTCAACGGGTATGCTTAAAAATGCAACGTAGGCCCACCAAAAAAACATCGGCAATAAAAATATAAACATACTACTGGCTGCCCATAACCCATATTTAAGGTTGTTTAACCAATCAAACCCTAGTTTAAATAGATAAAACCCGAGTAAACAGGAGATCAAACTGCAAAACAAGAACATCGCTTTTTTATTAATAAGCTCATTCTCGTAATATTTACCGGCCAGCCAAACATACACTATACCTAAAATAAGGTATATGAACTGGCAAAACAGATACCCCCAGGGCATAAACTGAATGTCTAAAAAACCCAATAGCCCAGGTAGGCCTAATGTTATGGCTGTTAAAAGTACAATAACTATAAGGCGGGCATTGCTTAAAAGTTTATTCTTCTTATTAATAATGCTCATTATTGCTGTGGCAATAACAAAAATTATAGGAAAAATTAGATAACGTATAAAAAACGATTTTACGTCCATGGGTCAAAAGTAAGTTCGGTTTTGGTAGTGTTCAAAATATATTTTGATATATCATAATCAATTACGAATAATTAGGGTTATTGTTTTATTATGGCAAGCAATTTACACGAATATGAAGAATAAAAGTCCCAACAAAATTGATACAGACTTTAAAGCAGTAACAATTGCTGCGGAATTAATTGAAAATGATTCGGTTGCGATTAACGAGTTATTAGTATTGCCCGTTGGCCCTCAAAAACGTGCTTATGACAAGGAAATTGCAGGTATTACTGTAAAACAATCGGATAGCAACGATAGCCTTATCACTTATATAAATGTAAACCGCGACGGCATTTATGATATGCTTCCCGAAGGTTTATTCCATAAAGCACCGGCTTCAAGTGTAATGATCACTGAAGAGGACATGATAAGAGATATTAAAGAAAGACGCGCCGAAGAAAAGCAGGCCAGGCGCTTTTTTGCCCCCTTTGAAGCTGAAATTAATTATTTAAAAACCACAATTGAACTTTACGAAAACAGGGTTGATAAAAAGAATGAATATGACGAGTTGATAAACATATTTTTAAAGGAATGGAGCGAATTTGCATGTTTTACTAATAAGCAAATGCTCATCTTAATACATGTATTACCAATAATACATGAACAAAGAAATAACATTGATTTTGTAAGCAAAGTTTTAAGCATGATGTTTAAAACACCTGTAGCGCTCACTTACAAAATTAGTTATGCTAAAGAAAAAGCGGGTAAAACTAAAACGGATATCCCGGCGGGAGGCAAAATATTAGGTGTGAATTTTATTGCAGGGAACTTGGCAGAACCTGAAGAGAGTTTGCAGGTAAATATCGGGCCTGTTAGCGCGGCTGAAATGGTAAACTTTTTACCGGGAAGCAATGCAGTTACTGCAATTGATGTTTTATTATCTTATTTTATACCTATGCAAATGGGTACACAGTTAAACCTGATTTCAAATACAGATTCACAGAAATTAGTGATTGGCAGTAAACAGGCAAACGCAATACTGGGTTATACAACTTTCCTGGGCAACTGATTACGACTCAATAAATAAGCGATAGTTGGCATTAATTATGCTTCTTGCCTGTAATTTTGTTTCCAAAAGCCCTAATAAAGTATCCCACTCGCTCACAGAAAGTTTGTTGTCGGTATCGGGTTTAAAATAAATATCGGTTGTTTTTCTAAAACCCTCCTTAGGGTCGGGCGATATCGTAACACCTTTGCTTATCCGGATACTTTTCAATTTTGCCCCCAACTCATATTGGCAAAAACTAACCAGATCGGCTTTGGTAACAATCCTGTCCTTAGTAGTCATCCCATATTTATAAGCCTGTATACGTTCTGTAGCTCCAAGGCTGTTTCTGCCACCAACAGAAGTGGTAACCAGGCGTAAACTATCTGCTTTTAATTTTACCATTTCAAATTGTTGTAGCCTCGATCCCTTTCGTACATTATTGGCAGTGTTTGACAGTGTGGTCCAAAACTGCAGGTATAACATGCTTGCTTTGTTTTGAGGTTTTAAGATCAGATAGTTTATCAATTCATGGTTATGTTTTGTCAGATTTGATTTTTTTTCAATAAGGGCGATATTTTGCTCAAGTGTTTTTAAGGTACTGGTTAAAAAATCATTCCCAAAAGCAGCGAATGCCGCCTTTTCATCGCGTAGTAATTCAAACAGGTATTCAATTATTTGTTGCGCGTTACGCGAGTCGAATCGTTCGGCCCCGCCATTTCTTATCGAATAACTACCTTCAAAATTTTGCCCGGCCTGGCTATAAGGTATTTCGTTATAGTTCATATTCAAATCATCATGCAATTTATATACAGATAAGAAACTGTCTTGAGCAGCGGGTTTGATAGGAATAATATTATTTAATTCTTTGATTCTGAATTTCTGTTCATGCAATTTTCGGCTAATGACAGGGAAACAATTTAAACTTAACTGTAGCTCGCGAATGACGTCAATAGAGATCATCGCCGGAAAAACAATTTTTATCCAGACACAAGGTTTCAGCTTTCCAAGGTCGGCTGGGTTAAACAAGTTTAGAAACTGATCGGGGTAATTTTTTCTAAGATCCGACAGATTTTCGAACTTATCATCAGTTAGTGAAATAAAACGGTTGTGGTAATAAGCTTTAATATCACGGGTGATAAGGTTTATAATATCCTGATCGTAAAATATAGGTTTGTTTAAAAGGCTGTTATCTTCCTGGTATACCAGGCCCTGCGTTATTTCTATTTCCTGTTCGTCTAAATAATATTTAGCCACCTGCAAAAGGTTATAAAAATTATTGTTGGTAGTATAGCCCGGCCATTCAAAATAAATCCCTGCATCTTTAAGTGAGTTAAGTTTTGGCGATGTTTCAATACCCACCCACAAGGTATTGTTCTCAATCATGACATTGGGAGCAACAGTATTAATTTGATTTTTTAATGTGGGCGAAGTGTGCTCAAAAAGCTGCCTTTCAATTAATGTGTACTTAATCTCTGCGTTAAAAACTTTATTTTCTCCAGCTGGAGTAAAAAAAATATCAATGGGTTCATCCGGTGTTTTAGCAGTATCAGGTGTAATATTTTTACGGTAATAAAAGTGATTTTTTACATTAAGTGTTTCTGTTATCTCAACCGGAGTACCCTTTAAAATAGCATGCGCGGGCAATGGGGCTGTAAGATAATCGGAAGCAAGTATGCGCGATATTTTATTTAACACCCTGTTTTCAAGATTTTTTACATCGTTTGACAGATTGAATAATTCTGTGCTAAGTGCTTCAACCAACAGCTTAACCATTGGGTCAATATCGTTAACATTAAGAGTGCCCCAAAAGTCCATAGCATGCTTAAGCATCCTGCTTTTAATCTCTTCTTTTGAATTAGAAAATAAGTTGTTCATGTTTAGTGCTAAAATTATGAGGATAGAGGACTAAGAAATAATGCGGTAGAAAAAACATAGGTTTCGCCTGTTTTGTTCAATTTTCCTTTAATTACAATTTCCACCCGTTTCTTAATTTCATTCACATTCCTTAAAGGATAGAATTTGTTGATCTCGGTGATATGGACATCAACGTTAACATCATATATCCTTTTTTCAAAATTTATTATTGAGGTAATTAATGATTGTCGAAGCCTTTCCTCCCATATAGTTTCGCTGCGTATCAGCTCAAAATCCATGTCCCAAATCTCGCAGCCAAACTCCGCGTTGTATCTATGCTCGCCATATCTTGTAAATATTATCAGCTCAATATATTGAGAAATTGACGCGCCAAGGTCTTGAGTTTCCAGGTCATGCCCTTTGCCAATGTTCGAAAAGTTTAAAGGTTTTGAATATAAGTGAGTAGGCATAAAATTCCGATCATTAAGTGCTATGTGAAATTTTGTATTTTTTTGTTAAACAATTTTTCTTCAAAATAGTTGTAGTAATGTTGCAAAGGTTTAATAATTAGCTATAAACGTTGTAAAAGCGTCTGTAATTTCTTATTGGTTAAATAAAAACACTTATTTTAAATAAATAGTTATTTAACGTGTGGTTGGGGTTTATGCCTAAACAATAAATTAAATGAAGCCTGTAAATAGTAAAGATCTGAACCACTCTTATTTAATATTCTTACTGTATTTTGTTATACTGCTTATTTTCAGCATCCTAACAATTTTGTTTTTCTTTTCCACTTCTGATAAAGAAGTAGTTCTGTTAAATGCTAAGGTTAAAGAAACAGACCAGTTGGTTACCGTTCGTAACGATATAAATAAAAACTTCCAGGTCATCCTGCTAAAGATGCAGCAGCTATCAGAATATTCAAAAATGAATTCGGATGAGTTGAATAATCAAACCATCCTTTTAAATGATATTCAAACTGATAACCAGCTCATCCAGGAAAAATTACAAAACAATCCATATCCATTAAAAAGCTTTGAATTGTATAAAAAACTCAGCAACAATGTTGTAATCATCGCTACAATTAAGGATTCGCTGTTTACCACACGCTACCAAATAGAGAGCCTGCGGTCGCAGCTGGAATCATGCAACAAAATAAATTTAGCAGCAATGCATAAACTTAGTAGCCCCTTTTCACATTAAAACTCTATGATAAAGTTTAGCTTAAAAGAAAAAAGAGAGAAATTCCTGTTTTTTTTAGGAATGTTTTTGATTACCTCAGCTATATTATGCACCGCCATATTTTATAATTATGGGGATGAGGTAACCGTTTCAAAAACTGAATTCTCAAGAAAAGTTAATGAAGAAGAAGAATTTGAAAACTTAGTTGCCGAAGCATTGCCTACAGCCGATACAACATATGCCAAGATTGAGAAATTTAATCCGAATGTTGAGGCTCTATTTCTTGAAAATGATATCAAAGGTTCAATAGGGGCCATAAAATCCTATTATTATCGTCGGCCCTATGATAGCCGCTACCAATCTTTTTTATACGCGTCAAAACTATACGAAAATCTATTTTACGATAAACGTGAGTTAGCCGGTAACGGCAACGACATCGCGAGGATGACGAAACTACTTGATGAATGTAAATTATCTACCCGGCAACTCCAACAAAGCTTAGGTGTAAATCATTAATTACAATATTTCAGCTACAATAAAAAACAACCTTAAATCCAATGAAAGAAGACTACAACAATGGCCGATCTGTTAACACGAACAGACAAACCTTTATTTTTTTATATATAGTGTTGGGCATACTATTAATCGCAGGGCTAATCATTTTACTAAAAAGTTCCCTGTTTGAAAAAAGAGTAGTTAATGCCAGAATATTAAAAGACGAGATTTTCCTAAACGAGAATCTTGTTTACTCCGATAACACCGCTAATGCAAAAAAATGGTTATGGGAGTTTGGCAATGGCGATAAATCCACCCGGCAAAATGGTAGTTACCGTTTTAACAAGGCCGGGGATTATATTATAAGGGTTACTGTTGATGGGAACCTGCAACAACAATTTCCGGTAAATGTAAAGGATACTGTTGCAACCGTAGTTGATACTTTGGTAACTATAAACGGCCCTACCCAGGCATTGGTTAATGAACAGGTTAGGCTTGACGCGCAAGGCAATGCCAGGATTTACGAATGGTCATTCGGTGAAACGGGTAGGGTAGATATCAAAGGGCCTACCGCGCTTTATACTTATCATAATCCTGGTATATACATTATTAGGCTTAGTACAGATAAAAGTAGCAGGCCAATATACCACAAAATGTATGTTACCAACCCCGATTCTACCGTAAACCAGATCGTAACTCCCGGAGAAGGTGAACGTAAGGAAATTGATGACATCAGGGCTCATCTTCAGGCTATTGCTAACGGGGCTGATTTTAACGCCAATTACTATTACTTGGTCAACAAATATTTTTGCGGCGATGAAAAAGTTGCTGTAAACCTGGAAACCAACGGCGAAAGCAAACAGACGGATCTTTATTCGTACTGTATGAGGCTCACATTTGGTGGCGGCGTTAGTATTGATCAGGCGCAGGTAACCTTAAAGCCCAAATCAAATTGCTCAAGCATGCTTGATGTGAAACAGCATTCATCAATTTCAAACCCGGCTACAAAAAAGGCCCAACAATAATATTATCATGATTCAATTATCTGCAAAAGCCATTATGAAAAATATATTAACCATATCTCTATTATGCATAGGTTTTGTTGTAAACGCCCAATCACCTGTTTCTATAAGCAAAAAGGTGGTTACACTGCCTGCCGCATTTGAAAAACCTAATGAACATACTAACAGTTACGATGAAGAGAAAAAAACATCCTTACCCTGGGTGGTTTTTTCAGATCGCGACGAAAACTACACCTATACATCGCCCGGCGGAATGTTGGTTATGAAAAAGATCCATTTCATGGAGCCGTTTTATGTAAGCGAGGAAAAGAATGGCTATATCAAGCTAATAAAATATGAGCAGGGTATGGTGCAGGGCCGCAAACTTGTTAACAGAAAGGCCAACCAAAGTTACGGATGGATAAATAAATCTAAAGTATTGCTTTGGCAGTCATCTTTTGTTGGCCAACGCGGTTATCCGGCAAAATATATTGCTATAATCAATGGCAAAAATCCGTTAACAATACCTGATTTTTATTATGATAAAACAGACTCGATGTATGTGTATACATCGCCGGACCTGGATCATAAAAAAGGTAAAATCGCTTTAAATAACATTGTATATGTTTATAAAAAATCTGATGATGGCAACAAGTTATTAGTGGGTTCAGACAATCAGCTCATTGCTGATAGCGCCGCAAAGAGCGTATACGGCTGGGTAGCTGCGGATGCTATTCATAACTGGGGAGACCGTTTATATATTGGTTCTGCAAAAACAGGCAGCGCTGAAACTGATGATTCTACGGCGGCAATTATAAACCAGGCAATACATACAGACAATGCCTCCTCAGGGTCTTTTGTATACGACCCGTTAATAGGCTATGATGAGCCATTACTGCGCAGCCTGCCGGTAATATCAGGCGGTTCCGACACTTCCGCCTCCGGAAATTTTAAAATTGGCCTGGCTACAGATGTTTATGATAAAACCAATAACACTATTATTAACATTAAAGGTGGCCATCTTAAATACGTTGATTACTTAAAGATCCGCAGAAACATACATCATATTAATGTTGTGTTTGTAATTGATGGTGGCAGCACAATGCATAACTATTTTTCAGGACTTACAAGCGCGATACAATCATTTGAAGAATCGTTTACCACGCACAACAAAGGTAATCAGCTAAAATATAGTGCAGTGGTATATCGCAACACAGCGGATTGTACCGCCGGCGAAATACAAAGTATGCCTTTTACAACAGATTACCGTAACCTGGTGCAATACCTGGATAAAGAATCGACATTAACCGTGGGCTGCTCAACAAATATCGCACCTCAGCCTGTACTTGATGGTGTAAATGCTGGCCTAAATATGTTTAGAGGGCATGATAATGAAACCAATTTAGTTGTATTGATAGGTACAACCACTACGCCTGGTTACACCACAGAAGACATTGCTGCGATTACTGATAATATAGCACGTGCTGATGCACGCATGCTGGCTATACAGCTATACAGCGATTACAACTCAATATATAATGATTTCGTAATACAGGCCAGGCAAATGGTTTCGCAGGCAGCTATAAAACTTGCCGATCGCAAAAAACAACGCATGATAACGGGTGAAGGATTATCTAATGTGCAGCAATTCAGCACTTCACTTACAGATTCTGTTTCGTTTTACCTGGATTATCCTAAAAATAGTCTGATACAAGGTGCGGTTGTTTTTCCGCCAAAGGGAGTGATAAAATCAAACCAGGATATGCGGTTGTCGATTGATAGGTTTATGCATGAAACAGATGCTGATATACATACACAAATACGTGGTTTGGATAGTGCTTTCAGACTTACCGGCCGCGAGAACAGGTATGTGCAACAGGTGGTGAGCTTGCAATTGAACCCGGCATCCAGTGAGTTGGGAAACAATATGCCGCATAACGCTTTTAAATATTATATAAGTGCCGAAGTACCTGCAAACATTGTAAGTGCACATCCTGGCCAATTGCAATACCTGCTTATTTTAAACGAGCAGGAGTATAAACAACTTAGTGATATACTGTCATTAATGATTGGGGAAAACTTGCAGCAGGACGCGTCTGATTATCGCAGCAAATTGTTTAAAAACTACTTGAATATTATTCGAAAGAATTTAAACCAGAAAAAAGCATCACGTAGTGATATAAAGAATATGACCCTGGGTGCATATTTTAAAAAGGTTACCGGGTTGCCTTTGCCGGATGGAAAGGATTTTGCAAATCATAAGGTAATTGATATTAAGCACACCGATTCTATGCCACAGCAAGCGTTTGAAACTTATATCAGCTTTTTGCTACATAGTAATGAGCGAATTAAGCATGCTGTTATGGTTAATCAATACTTTACATCAAACGGAAAAACATTTGTTTATATAACTCAGGATAACCTGAAATAAGATGGAAGTAGTAAATTTAAGCGAGTCGGTTAAAACGGCGGTACGTGTAGCAAAGTCCTTAGCAAAAGAGTATCATCATAAGGAGTTTGGCCCGGCGCACCTTTTAAAAGGCCTGATGCACCAGGAAGTGGGCCTGAAAAACTTATTACTTGCAATAGGGAAGGATGCCACTTATATTAGTGACTGGGCTGATGTACGTATTGAAGACTATCAACCATCAATCACGGTTCCCGACGAAATGCTGGGTAATAGCCAGGTAAGATTAGTTTTTGAGGAAGCTGATAATGTACGGATAAAATTAGGGCAGGACCTTATTACCCCGGTTTGTGTTTTAGTGGCCCTGGTGAAACCTAACATTGGATTTGATGTAAACCAACTTAAATCTTTCCCGGTAAAGGAAAAGGAATTGCTCAATGTGTATTTGCAGGAAGAGGGATTACAACAAGCGGTATTACCTCCTCCGGTGGCCAATGGGATTAATGGAACAACAGCCAAACAAACAGGAGCATTATTAAAATACTGCATAGATCGTGTTGAGCTTGCCCGTGAAGGTAAGTTAGACCCTATTATAGGACGCGAGCGCGAAACTCGCATGGTGATGGAAATTCTTAGTCGGCGTACTAAACCGAATGTTATGATTACGGGTGATGCCGGGGTTGGGAAAACTGCCTTAATTGATGGATTAGCCCTTGATATTATAAACGGACAGGTACCCGAATCATTAAAAAATGTACAACTGTTTGAATTGGATCTGGGCTCATTAATAGCTGGTGCATCCTATAAAGGCGAGATTGAAGATCGGCTTAAAAATATTCTCCGCGAAATAAAGCAGTTTGATAAGGCTATATTGTTTATTGATGAGATACACACCCTCCTGGATAATAAAGGACCGATTGGCGGCGGTGTAGGTAACCTTTTAAAACCTGAACTTGCCCGTGGCGAAATAACAGTTATTGGCGCTACCACCATTGATGAGTATCGTAAAATTATTGAACCTGACCAAGCTTTTAGCCGAAGGTTTGAAGTATTACAGGTGAATGAGCCCGATACCGCTTCCGCAATTAAAATGCTTAAAAAGTTGATTCCGCGGTATGAGGAGCATCATAATTTAAAAGTTGATGACAACGCGGCCGAAGAATGTGTGCGTTTAGCGCAAAGGTATCTTAAAGATAAGCGCCTGCCCGATGCCGCATTTGACTTGCTGGACCGTACAATGGCTGCTATACGCTTAATGAATGACACAACCGATGCATCCCTGGTGGAGCTGAGGTCCGAATTTGATGTGATTAGATCTGCGGATGATGATGCAGATACTATAACATCATACAAGTGGCTATATACATTATTGCGGAACAAAATTAGCGCAGTATTATTAGGCAGGCTTGAAGATGAAACCCAAGTTGACAGCTTTGAGACCGCGCAGGAGTATATCAGTTATTTTGAACGAAATTTATTAAGCCTGGAAACGCTGGCCAAAAGTAAGACAGAAGTAATTGACAAATTTGATATTGCAGCAATTATTTCCTACAAAACCGGCATCCCCTTAGGTAAAATACAGGCGCACGAAAAAGAAAGGCTTTTGAATATGGAAGGCTTTCTGAAAAAACGCGTTGTAGGCCAGGATCAGGCACTAAAAGCGGTGTCAGATGCTATACTTGAATCAAGGAGTGGACTAAATAAAAAAGGGCAGCCGATAGGCTCATTTTTCTTGCTGGGCCCAACAGGTACGGGTAAAACCGAGCTGGCCAAATCAATTGCAGAGTTTTTATTTAATGATGAAAAAGCCATGATAAGGTTTGATATGTCGGAGTTTAAAGAAGAGCATTCGGCAGCTTTATTATACGGTGCCCCCCCAGGGTATGTGGGCTATGAGGAAGGTGGCCTTTTAGTTAATAAAATCAGGCAGCAGCCTTATTCTGTAGTATTGTTTGATGAAATAGAGAAAGCGCACCCATCAGTGTTTGATATCTTTCTGCAAATTTTAGATGAAGGGCAGATACATGACAGATTGGGAAAAGAAGGCGATTTCTCCAATTCGCTAATATTATTCACATCAAACATTGGCAGTGAATGGATTGCCGGGCAAATACAAGCCGGCTCAATGCCTACATCAAGTCAATTAATGGAAGTAATGGGCAAGAATTTCAGACCTGAGTTTTTAGCCCGCCTTTCAGAGATCGTACCATTTGCACCCATATCTGAACAAAATGTGGTCAGAATATTTGAGATACAATTAACAAGCCTGGTACAGGCGCTTGATAGGATGGGTATCGGGTTCAACATATCCCCCGAAGTTAAAAGCATGCTGGCTTTAGGCGGGTTTACACCAAAATATGGGGCGAGGCAATTAGCCGGTGTAATTCGAAATAAATTACGACGCCCCATTTCACGTTATATTATATCTGGCGAATTAAAAAAAGGTAATACAATAGCTGTTAACATTAAAGAAAATAGTGAGGAATTGTTGTGGGCGATTAGTTAATTTTTAACTGAAACAGAGTAACTAAAACAATTTTCAATTAATTACATTATTAATATAAACTCCAAACTTATCCATTTTATATAGAAAATTATGTTTAACTACGAAATAGGAGGAAACGAAAAAAAGGTCGATACCTCAGAAGCATTTGGTGACATTGCTCCAAATAAAACGCTGTTTATTCAAAAACTTACAGACAATGAACCGCTGAAGCCTGAAAAGGTTGAAGGGCTAAAAAATGTTGAAGAAGTTTTTAAACACTATAAACCTAAAATCAGGGTTGCTATGGAAAAGCAGGATGGATCAAACGTAAGCGAAACCTTGCACTTTGAAACACTTGGAGATTTTAGCCCTAAAAAACTGATAGTACAAAGCGACTATCTGCGCAAGCTAAACTTGCAACGCGAAATGTATTCAAATATCATTAAGCAGCTTAAAACAAATAAAACTTTAAAGTCAACACTTGATAATGCCGAAACGAAAGAGGCATTTATTGATGTATTAAAAAGTATAGTTAAAGAGTTGCAATAACAGCGCTTTAATCACAATCCTAAACATTAAAAAAATAGACTATGGCAACAGCAAATGACCAGTCACTTAATGAAAATAGCAACGACCAGGCCTATAAAGCTAAAGGTACCAGAGAAACATCGTTACAGGATAGTTTAGATAAACTTTCGCGAGTAGGTGGTTTTGACCTATTAGAAGCAACGATAGATGGGCTGCAAAACCTTAATCCTGAGCGCAAAGCCCGCAAACAGATCTTTTTAACAGATGATGAAAAGAAAAGTGAACGTGAAGAGTTAAAACTAAAGCTTAATCAGTGGATAAATGCATTGGAAGAAGGTGGATCTGTAAGTGAAACTATTGAAAAAAGCACCGAAAGCCTGAAAAATGCTGAGGAAAATTTAAGTAAGAATTTATTTAACACCCTGCAGGCGACACGCGAGCTTGAGCAGGCTTACCGTTCTGTGCATCTTTTTTATAAGAACACCGAAACGGATAAGCTAAAAAACCTGGTGGTTATGAATGCCTCGCTTGATCAGTTAAAGGAATTGGATAACCCAAGGTTTATTGAATATACCGCTAACGAGTTAAAGCAAAATTATGACAGGCTTGATCTGCGACAAAATTATTCAATCCTGGTAATCCCAGGCTATCTGGGCTCAAACAAAGTGGTTGAACGCTGGTCGAAAATAGCATTTGATAATAAGGTAATGTTAGTTACCGATTTTGCTGATCTGGAACAACCCGATGATGTAATAGATCTTTTTACATCAGCCAATTTAACCGGTGGTGACGCCTTTAAATCTAATACGATAATGACCTGTAACTGGCTTGTAGGCCGTGGTAAGGTTGCAGAAGCAGGTGAAGAAGAAGACCTGTATGTACCGGGTTCAGCAGCGCTTGCGGGTAAAATGTATTATACCTTAATGTCGCAGGTTACCGCAGGTAAAAAACACGGTGCAGTGAACGAGGTTGATGGTGTTCGTTTTGACTTGAAAAAAAGTGAGATCTCGCACCTTGAACGCATAGGCCTTGTACCAATGGTTAATGAATATGGCAAGGTAATGGCTTTCTCTGCCAAAACATTGTTTAATGGCGATAACATTGGCTTGCAAACCTACTCGGTAGTTCGGGTATTTGATTACATAACTAAAGTATTGTTTGATTTTTTAAACAGGCGGGCTTTTGAAAACTGGAATTCAAAAACCGAACAGGATCTGCGTTCGCAAATAGTAAAATTCTTAGATAATATTCAGGGGCCCGACAGGTTGATCGAACGTTTCAAAATTATTCGTTTTGAACGGGATGAGCAACAAAAAGACCGGATACATCTGGATATTAATATTACTCCATATTTCCCGGCAAAAAGCTTTGTAGTGAAACTTGACGGCCAAAAAGGTGATGACGAAAGTACCACCTGGGATACAGAATACAAACAACAATAATTATTGTAAACAGATCAGCCATATTAACTATATGGCTGATCTGTATTTGTGTTAATTTAACTTAATGCTCAACTTTATTTATTGTTAAATACTGCCTATGTTTGCAACAAATGGGCCAGCTATTAATTATCAATGCAGACATAGATAAAAGTGAAACTACCGCGGCATTAATTAACGCTTATAAAAGCGGCGCGACAACTTCACAGATTATGATAAAAGAACTTGTCATAGCCGATATGAAGTTTAACTCTAACAGGCAATTCTCATTACACGCTACTGAAAATGAGCCTGACCTGCAACATGCCATCAGCTTACTGAAATGGGCAACGCATATTGCTATTTTTTGCCCTGTTTATAAAGATTCGATAAACACAAAAATAAAAGGTTTTTTCGATCGTGTATTTATGCCCGACCAGGTGTTTATCAGCAATGAAAGAAGTACAGTAAATAATTTCGGCGGTAGATCCGCGAGAATAATATCCATATTAGATGAACCTGCCTGGACTGACTGGCAAGCCAATAAACACCCCACCTATTTGGCTATTAAGAAAAACATGCTCGAGAAACGGCAGATCTCCCCGGTACACACCAGTACCATTGGCCATTTATATTCCCTGGAAAATGAGTATAGCAAAAAATGGCTTCAAAAATTACAGTCCTTTGGATTAAAACTTATCTAAAAAATAATAAACATTTCGTAAAACAAAAAAAAAGATCATGCGTTGTAATAAACAGGTATTGAGAAGCAATATCTGTTTATTTATTTATTAACCTCAAAATTTATCGTTATGGCTTTCAAAGCAAGACTAAATTTTTCGGGCAAGGATTACGATGTTCTTACTTGCTCTTATGCACTTAACCGCGATGTTGATTCAAAAGGACGCCCATCCTCAGGCGTTTATGGCGGTACAATCGACGTAGAAATAGAGTCAACTGCAGACACTTCTATCGTCGAAGCAATGGTGAATAACCAGTACAAGCCGATTGCCGGCACTTTACAAATTAAAAAATCTGATGAAGATGCTAAGATGAAAGAAGTATCTTTTGAAGATGGCTACATTGTAAGTTACCAGGAAGGTTTGGACATTACAGGTGACTCACCAATGAGCTTAAAATTTGTGATTTCGGCACGTAAAATCACATTAGGCAATGCACAGCATGTAAATGATTGGCCTGGAAAGGTTAATTAATTTATTTTGATCAATTGGGTCGGCCTGTACAGGTCTGGCTATTATTTAACTTTTAAATTTAAAAATCATGGCTTTCAAAGCAACAATTAGTTTAGGCGCAAAAACGTTTGATGTACTGCAATGCAGTTATGCATTAAACAGGGATGTTGACGCCAAAGGTCGTCCATCATCAGGTGTATATGGCGGTACAATTCAAGTGGAAGTTGAATCAACAGAAGATACGTCGGTTATTGAATCAATGGTTAATAACCAATACAAGCCCATCAACGGCACTATAACTTTCAAAAAATCTGACGAAGATGCAAAAATGAAAGAGCTTTCGTTTACAGAAGGGTATATTATTCAGTATAATGAAGGTATTTCTATTACGGGTAATAATCCAATGACCTTAAGCTTCGTTATTTCCGCGCGCACCCTTAAAATTGGTAATGCGCAACATGAAAACGATTGGCCACAATAAGTTTCCAGATGACAATTAGATACGGAGAAAGTATTAATATGCTTTCTCCATATTTTGTTAAAGCTTTTTATTTCATTCTTTACTAAACCTATGAAGAAGAAAAAAAGAATAATAGGCCATGTTTTACCTACCGTTAAAAAAAAAGTAATAAAGTCGTCGATACCTACGGCTATGGAATATTTGTTGCTTTTTAACTCTTGCAAGATTAATAAGCACAAGCTAGCCCAGGTTGATAAAGCTATTGATGAGAATATTACGGTTAACCGCAGCAGGTATGAAAGTATTGCCAATCTGGTACGCCTGGGTAACGGTAATCTTCCATTAAACCAGGGACTATTCGCTTCGGGTTATACACCTTTTTTTGATCGTTATAATTCAGGCTCTTCTTTAACATCGGTTCAGTCAGGCCAACAAACTGTAAGCATATTAAATACGGCACCGGCGCTTAGGGATACAAGTAATTATTTGAATAATACAGGTTTTTTTGACAGCAGTACCTTGCAAAACAGCAGCGTACTGGGCATAAACAATTATTTTTCAAGCGGCTCAACTATCCCTTGGTATTTTATTGCTTGTGTGCATTACCTTGAATGTTCATTCAGTTTTAAAAAGCACCTCCACAACGGCGATCCGCTCTCCGGTTACACAATACATGTACCGGTTCATCGCCCAAAAGTAGGTCACGGCGCTCCGTTTACATTTGAGGAAAGTGCTGTTGATGCTTTAAAGTTAATGAACTACGATAAAGTAACCAATTGGAGCCTGCCATTTATATTGCAAAAATTAGAAGGGTATAATGGTTTCGGCTACACTAACAGAGGGATTAACTCACCTTATTTATGGAGTTATTCCAATCAATATGTAAAAGGTAAATACACAAAGGACAGAACCTTCAGTGCCAATGCCGTGTCAGAACAAATGGGAGCTGCTGTGATACTTAAGCGAATGGAAGATAGAGCCCTCATCAGTATCCCGCGAAATTAAAATGAAAAGAAATGATACATATTTTTTTTCGGGTTTGCTTTTTTTCGGGCTGCTCTTGTTAAACAATGGATGCAAAGGAAGCGCTTCAGTTAACAACGAAGCAACTCCCGCGCAGGTTAAACAACAAAAAAATATTGGAAGCCAAGCTGTAAACAATGATGAAAAGGAGTTCAGGCAATTTTTAAAAGAGTTTAAACAAGGAGTGAAAAACGGCAATAAGCAAAAACTAATTACATTTCTAAACTTTCCATTACAAACACAGCCCCAGTGGAGTAATGAAGATTTAAAAGCAACCACTATAAACCCTGCGGATGGCTTAATTACAAAGCAGGAATATCCGCAATATGCAGGGGATATTTTTACTAAGGATGCCATGCGGTTGATACCTGCAAGCACCGAAGATAACCTGGTTCAAATTGATAATGATACGAATGAGAGTTATTACAAAATATTAAAAGCTGTAACTGATAAAGGCAGCACATTATATGAATTGCAGCAGCAATATGTGCAAGTCAACAATAAAGAAACCTCATATGGGTTTGTGTTTGGCAAAGTAAAAGGCCATTATAAAGTTATCAGTTATTTCTGCCCATGGCCTGTTAAAAGCTAATGGATTATATGCTGAATTATGGAAAAGAAACTGAATGTAGAAATAAATATTGAAGGTACCGCTATAACGCATTTTTCAAATTTTAACCTTGATCAGCGTTTTAACGAGCATCACACCTTTCAACTACGCTTTAACCATGATATGGTTGAGGAGTATAACGCGGTAACGCTGGAAAAATCTAAAAACTTTATAGGTAAAAATATAACGGTACAGTTTGGAACTGCCGACGGCGGTGATAATGTATTTAGTGGAATTGTAACTAAAGTTGAACTATCGCAAAGCCATGGGTTTAATGGCGATATATTAGTTAGTGGTTTTAGCCCGGGTATATTGCTGGACAGAGGGCCAGATTTGGGATCGTATCTGAATAAGAATTTAAAAAGTATTATCCAATTAGCCACACAGGATGCTCCGCAAAACGATCTTCAGTTTAATATACAACCAACCAATGGCGCTGCTATTGATTACATAATTCAGTATCGCGAAAGTGATTATGATTTTATCAATCGCTTATCGGCCGAGTATTATGAATGGTTTTATTACGATGGGGTTAAACTAAATTTTGGTAAGCCGGACAAGTTAGACGAAGTGAACCTTATTTATGGCCGCGATCTGCATAGTTTGCAATATGCTTTACAGATAGCGCCCCTTAAACAAAACAAATTTGCATATAGCCCAACACTGGACGAATTGCTTTATGCAGAACCGCAGGCAGCAATGGGCGGCAACCCCGACAGTTCGCATGCGATTGATGCCTCAAATAAAGTTTTCAGCAAAATATATAACGAGCCTTTATCTGTTAGGGTAAATACTACTAAAGAGATAAATGATTTTGTAAATAACGAGCAAAAAGCACTTGTATCAGATTTAGTGAGCATTGTAGGCAATGGCGATAACCCGCAGGTTGGTTTAGGAAAAGTGCTTAACATTAGCATGAGCACACGAGCTGGTGTTAGTTTCCAGGTGCAGGAGTTTGGTAAATTTTTGGTTACTGCCGTTTATCATCAAATAGATGGCGTAGGCCACTATCAAAACACATTTGAAGGTGTAACCTCAGATACAGAACGCTTGCCCGTTAAAGAGGCTGAAAAGCCACAACCTGACATGCAGATTGCTACAGTAGTTGACAATGACGACCCTGGTAAACAAGGCCGGATAAAGGTTAAATTTAAATGGCAATGTACCTCAAATGATGATACGGAATGGTTAAGAATTGTTACTCCAAGTGCCGGTAATAATAGCCAGGGACAAAATAACCGTGGTTTTATAGCCATACCCGAATTAAATGATCAGGTGTTGGTTGGTTTTGAAGAAGGCAATATAGCGCGGCCCGTAGTTATGGGTAGCGTGTACCATAATAATAATGGCGATAGCGTTCAGCAGGTAAATAATCATCTAAAAAGCCTTAGCACGCGTAGCGGTTGTCTTATTCTTTTTAATGATACAGATAGCCAGGGCAGTATCACTATTTCAGACCCTTCAGGGAATATATGGTACATGGATGGCCAGGGAAACATTAGTGTTACCGCGCCTAAAAATTTCACGGTGATAGCAGGTGGCGACATTACATTAAATGCAGGTGCCAATATACTATCGAACGCGGGTACAGCTATTAACAACAATGCCGGTCAAAACATAACCAGTAACGCCGGGGCGGATATTACAGATAATGCTGGCGCGATGATGCTCCATAATGCGGTACAGGATTATAGTCTTCAAGCAGCCAATATTAAAAAGGTAGCTACCGGCAACATAAGCGTGCAGGGGCAATCAGTAAGTAAACAGGCTGATCAGGATGTGCAGATTACCAGCACAAACGGTAATATTAATAAGCACGCGCAGGAGGAACTACAAAATAACAGCGGCCAAAACACTAAACATAATTAATTATGGCTGGAGGCAATTATTCAGAAACAGCCGGTGGCTCCATTACAGAAACCGTTGATGGCGACTACAATATTTATGCAGGAAGGCATATTATAAATACCGCAGGCAAAAGTGTACTTGAATCTGGGGCAAATAAAGGTGTTAAATTTGGTGCGCCTAAGTCTCCGCCGCATAAAAAAGGAATTGTTGATGTTGTAATGTTTGTTGCAGGAACTACAGATCCTTTAAACATCGCCGGTTTAAAACATCAAGCAAATACAACCTATTGGCAAGACGGCCTGCAAAGCTTTTGGGAAAAAACAAAGGAATTAGCACCGCAGTATCTTGATTTGCATATAGAAGGTAGTTTTTTTAGCTGGTCTGGTGCTAACAATACAGAAGAAAGAAATAAAGCGGCAGATCGTTTGTTGGATTTATTTATGAGAGTATACCCTGCTTATAAAAATCATGAAACCCATCTTCATTTAATAGGGCACTCACATGGAGGAAATGTAATCAACCAGTTTACAAACCTGATTGTAACAGATGAAAGATTCCCTAAACTATGGAAAATTAAAAGTATTACTTATTTATCCACTCCTTTTTTTCAGAAAAAGCATCAATTAAATCATGTAAAACTTCACAAAGAGTGCAAAATTATTAACGTACACAATGAATATGATTTAACACAACAGCTTATAGCCGATTTCAGCTTGGTGAATTTGGAAGGGCTGCTCAAATCCTTCCAAATAGATAAATTTGATGAAGGGATAAGAACAATTAAAAGTGTAAATACTCATGCTATTACAAATTACTTGGAAGGTTGGTATTCTGAGGAAAAAGCAATTTTGGCATGGAAAGAAATGACAAATGCTTTCATGGGCATTAACTTAATAACCTCTGAGTTTATCAAGTATATTAATTCACTAAAAATTGATAATTCTAATCTGCAAAAAGAAAAAAACTCATTCGTCAATCTTTTAAATAATCTCCTTCAATGGACTTATGATGTACATAAAAATTATAGTGGTTTAAAAGAAAAATACGATAAAATAACATGGTTGGAAAATTTAAATTTGACTCAAGGTTTAAAAGTCTTAAATATTCTATTTGATATTAAAAGTGGTGTTAAGGATAGTTATATATTAAGTTTATTGGCCGGTATTTTTAGAGAAAGCAGGGGAATTACTGACAGTATTGATGAGACATCCTGGAATCCCAAAAAACAAACCAAAGAACTATCTATTTTAGATGTACCTATCCTTAAATATGACCAATATAACTCTCGCAATAAAAAAGATCAATTTGATGCTTTTTTAAAAGGAACACAAAATGCTGTACATAGTAATAATTTGGAAGATCTGTTAATGAGGTTATTCAGTCAGTTTATTAAACCGTCTCAAATATCAAATATTTATGATTATGTGAATTATGCTGAATATATTGTAACCGGTGACTTAGATAAACAACTTAAGATTTTAGGAGGGAATTTGAAAAAATATTTATTACTTGTTGCTAAATACAATGCAAATTTAGTTACCGAAAAAGATGAAAAAGAAATTAAGGAGATAGACAAAAGACCTGGAACAATATCTTATTTAGCTACGGTATCACATAGTTTGAGCCATACTCGGTTTTGGCCTGAAGTTGAAAGCGGGTTAAAAGGCGCATTTAGTTCAGGAGTAAATCCTGGTTATAAAAAGAAATAATTATGAAAAATTCTCAAAAAATAATCATCATCAGTTTGATAATATTTTCAATTACTTCGATTGGTATAACTTTTTGGTATATAAGCGATCATATTCTAATGAATTTTGATACCAAATCTATTATAAAAATATTACCTCAAGTAGGACTACCAGCTGGAGTAATTACTACTTTAATTTTTTTAATGGTTGTCTTTTTATTGAAAAGAATAAAAAATTTATTTCTATCAACACTATCTATGGCTTTGATATTCGTATTATTTATTTTTATATCTTATTGGTTTATTTTGCATATGATATTTTATAATATTGAAGATAAAGAATCGTTTGTAAGCTCATTGTTTCGTTTTTAAATTTCATAGCATAATTCAATTCATACGTGGTTTTGAATAGATGAGGTTGGAGAAGGATTAAAAAGCGTTTTTAGTTCTGGGAAACCCACCAGCAAAAAATAAGACTATGAAAAAAACATATAAAATAATGGGCTATAGTATAATTGTATTTTTATTGTCAGATATAATTATCACCCTTTGGCTTGTATTGAATATAGGATCATCCGTCCCAAATATTACTTTCAAATCGGTACTACATATTTTTATGCATTATGGGCCTACATTAAGCATCCCAACCACAATTTCATACTTTATAATATATGTATTATATAAAAATATTAAAATACGTTGGGGCGTATATCTGTCGGCATTAATTATTCTGTGTTTTGCATTTTTTTTAACAGCTTACATTTTCATCTGGTATATGACGGCAGGTCTTTTAACAAATGACCTTTTTGTACAATAACTTGTTGTAATTAATATGAAAGATCATTATAAATTATATCGTTCAACAAAACTTATACTACTCGCTACAATAATAGCCCTGTTCTTTTGCAACGCAGCTGCACTGGCTAAAACCAGTAATCGTAACTCGCGGGTTTGTACCTATACTAATAAAAAGTATGGCTTTTTATTTTCAATACCCTCTTACTTGAGAATAACGCCAAGCAGCGATGAGTCTTATTATAATTGCAAGGCAGTAACACCGGTCACCCGGAAAAAATACGCGGCAACTAAAGGAACTGTTTTTATAATGGAAGTTAATAAACTGACGTTAGACTCAACACTATCTCAGGATAATTATTATAAACCTCCTAATGGTGATTACTATATTAATACTCCATTAAATGACAGTGTAAAGGCTAACAAAATAAGTGGCATCGGCTGGACAGGGTTACAGGAAATACATGTTTGTAGGGGAGGCACAACTACGCAAAGCAATGGAGATATTACTTCTGAAATATTAGATGGGTGTGAAAATATATATCTATCAAACGGAAAGATTACAATAAAAATTTACACGGATGGTATGAAATTGGATGATAAATTATATAGAGGAATACTAAAATCGTTACGCTTTTAAAAGCCAATGTTACAGTAATAATCTAAAGGGATGAGAAAAATAGGTTTATGATTTATCCCTATATACGATTTAAATGACAGCTATAACAGACATAATACTTAACCCCGGTGAAAAACCCAATGAAAGAGAAGGAGCCGTTGTACAGTGGCATTATTCGGATATGCAGCGTATGTATGGTGTGCAGGTAAACTGGCAATCTGCCTCGGGTGAAAAAAGCATGTATTATGATATGCTGATGCACTGTAAGGGGATTAAAGATGATGCTGCTACCTGGGAAATATCTAAAAATAATATCTTTTTAGACAATAAAAGGCCGGAAGCTCCTCTTGAATTATTAGCTATAGCCTGTGCGGAACCTTGCTACCCTTTTGTGTTTACAGCAAGTAAGGATGGAATTATAAAAAGTTTGCTTAATACTGAAATAATAAAAAAACGCTTTGCAGAAGCTAAAGAGATTCTCTTTCGGGATTTTGATGGGGGTATAGCATTACAATATATTGATGCAACTGAACATGCATTAAGCCAACCGCAGCAATTAAAAAAAATAGTAACAACAGATCTCTGGCTTTCGTTATTCTTCAGCCCAATTATCGGTCAATATGATATTGGAAAGATTAAACCGCTGTTAATTAATCTTCCGTTTTTTGGGTTTCAGGAACCGTTAGTTTTTAATGGAACAATCAAAATAGATAAGCCCAACTTTGATAATAAGTCACAGGCATTAATTGTTGAAGCTGCATTAGATGGCCCAACTATAATTGAAGGCGAAACGCTTTTAAGCGGGAAACTTGAAGCTACTTATGATATAGATATACCTGGCCATACTATCAGAAACATTAGTTGCCATGCAACTGTTATTACCGATAAAGGCGAACATTATTTATGGTTAAATGGTTATCAAATTGAAACAAAGGAAACGCCACCGCCTGAAAAGGAAGATGCAAAATCTAAAAGTTGGTGGTCTGTTTTTTAGTGATTAATTAAAATAAGAACATGGGTAATAAAACAGGATTTATGATATGCGCCGGTGCAATGTGCCAGTGCAAATTTGGCAAATCACCTGCCAAGTTTAAAGTGCTCACTCAAAAGAAGCATTATATAAATGACCCACAGGGTGGCGAAAAATTATTAGCTACACATAAAGAATTAGGACAACCCTTTGAGTCCCCATTTTTTGGTGATTGCAGTAAAATGAATAACAACGCATGTAAAGTAAATGTAACTGAGTGGAGTGATTTTTATGATAAAGTAACCATTGAAACCGGTGGTCATCCTTTGATTGATAGCAGCAAGGCTACTTGTCCTACAGGAGCAAAAGATTGCATAACTATTACCTGGCATGGACAAACCGCTTCGCCAAGTGGGCAGGATGTACAACAAGCCAATAGTAATACTACCGCTCAATTAAATCCTTTGGTAAATACTAAACAATTAAGTAAAGGCAATAATCCTCAAAATAATTAATTTATGGGTTTAGCAAAAATAGATTCAGGCACGGGCCATCAAAAAACAAATCCAGTACCTGGCATAAATGTTACCATGTCAATGTTTTTTGATGGTACGGGTAATAATAAAAATAATACGGACGCGCGTATTGCTGCCAGTAAAATTTCTGATAAAAAGCAGGAAAAGCAAACTGTTTATGAACAAAATACTGATCATCAAGGCAGCAGTTATGAGAACGACTATTCAAATGTAGCCCGGTTGTGGAATAACTTCACGGAAAATCAAGGCAAATATGTATTCAAATATTATGTTGAAGGAATAGGAACAGATAATTTGAAGGAAGACGATAGTAAGGGGACAGCTACAGGCAGCGGTAACACTGGTGTACCTGCAAGAGTTAAGAAAGGTTGCCAATGGATGGCTGACAAGCTTAATAAGTTAGCCATAAATAAGAACACCCACACTATAGATAACCTTATTGTAGATGTGTTTGGCTTTAGCCGTGGGGCAGCAGCTGCCAGGCATTTTATATATGAAATAACTAAAGCTGCCTATAAAGCTGAAGTGGTGACTACTTATGTACCCGGCGGAGAGTTCGGCGGAGGAGAAACGTTAACATCATATAAAGATGATATGCATAACCCAACAGATTTTTCAGAGTTTCCGATACGGGGATATCTTGGGGCATATGCAAAAAAAGATCAGCTACAGATAAATAATGTAGTCATTCGTTTTGCCGGGCTATTTGATTGCGTGGCTTCCTATAATCAAGGGCTTTTTTTACCAGGAATGGGTACCGATACACCAAGCCAGTTTAAGAAAAATACTGTTGAGCTACATTTAAATGCAGTGGCGCTGGCACGTAAAACAATTCATTTCACAGCCGCAGATGAACACCGTGGTAATTTTCCGCTTACAACAATTGCCAGCGCGGGCAATAAAGGCCAGAGCTTTAGCCTACCGGGCGTGCATAGTGATGTGGGGGGCTGCTATATTGACAATATGAATGAAATAGAAACTGCTATTGATTTAGGCTCCGATGTTGATATGGAAACCGAACGGAAGGAAATAATAGCGCAAGGATGGTACACCAAAGATGAGCTAACCTCGACTGTTAAGAGTGCGGGTGATATGCCGCTTTTTGAATTATCGGGGCATCGCACATCTGTACGCAATAGCTATAGTTTTATTCCCTTACATTTTATGTGCAGGCATGCTATTGAATTTACTAAAAAAAATACACCGGATAATGTAATACCTTTTGATCAGGGAAAGATAGAAGACCCATCATCACACACATCTATAAAAGGGGATAAGCTATTGGAGGCTATAAATACGGTATTAGAAAAACAAGTATTTGAAAATGGCCCCCCGCTTGTGTTTAACCAGCAGCATACTTCAGCCGTAAATAACCCTAAATCACCGGCTGCTACTGATGTAGCTAACCAGCAAAATTTGCGGTTATTGCGGCACGGTTATTTACATTGGAATGCCAATTATGATACTGTATTTGGCGTTCTGCACCCCATGTTCCCGCGGTTGGTCAATAATCATACAGAGAGACTTATCTTACCTGGATAATATGAGAAATATATTTTTAATATGTTTAATACTGCTATCATGCTGTTTTGCATCTTGCCAAAATCTTACTAAAAAAACAATGGACGAAGAGAAATTTGACTGGAACCCGGGCGCAGCGGGGGTACCCAATTATCCAATGGAATATTCCATGTTGTCATTTGTTAATGCGGATAGTACGAGCGTTTCATCACCAACTGCATCTGTTGGTTACAAAGGCAGTCAATGGGGTGACAATGTAGCAAGCGTACAAGTAGGTGATGAGCTAAAAGCCATTCCGGTAAGGTTAAATGTTACCTGGCTGTCATACACCGAAGACCAGTTTTATACCGGTAGTTTTGTATTACCGCATGATAAAATATTATCCCTTTTTAAAAAGGGATGGCCTGATTTTGATTATGGAATTAACAAACCCATTACTTCGACTTTTAAAGAAATCATAGTAGGTATGGCGCCGGGGGGCATGGTTGTGGTATGGCTTTCGGGGGCCGGGCATCAGGTAGATATAGCCAGCTTTAAGGCCCATAAAACTGATGTTGATATGAAAGAATTTTCGGGTAGGTCTGATTATAAATTCACCCGTACTCAATACACAAAAGATCAGTTAAAAGACACCGCTATAACCAATAATTTAGCTAAAAATGGTATCCCTTATGGCTTGTGGGATAAATATAGAGAGCATTTTAGCATGCGCCCCAAAATTGTATTTGATCAGTACGAGCCGGTTAAAATCGGAACTATCGTAATGGATTTTTTGAATGGAGAACAGGAAGAAATAGATAGTGCCGGTGTTAATAAGATTGAATACACTGATAGGGCGAGGATAAGGAGCCTTAACTTTAATTGGAGCTTGCGATTGGCAGGGAAGAAACAGGGATTTCAATTAGGAATAACATTTGAGCCTGCCGAGATTGTTAAAGCCTATGAAGAAATATACGGTAAGGACAATCAAGGTCAGGGCGAATTGTTGGTGCAGGTAAACAGGGGTAACGATCATTACCAGGTGTTTTTACAAGGAAATAATAAAAAGATAGAATTACATAAGATACAGGGTGAAATTTATTCGCAAAATAATTAATTCCAGAATATCTGTTATGCTCTATATGATGGAATGAGGGCTTTTGATTTTACTCCGCAATTTATTTATTGCATTACGTCGGGTTACATCTGGCTATCCCGGGTTGAGCGGAGTTACGTTCAGTGAAAACAAATTGGATTTTATTATATCGGATATTTAGCCAACGATACAAGGGTGCTTCAATCGATTATTCTTGAAGATGAAGAACCATTTGCTGATATTATAAATCATATAACTGTTACTCAAACATATCAGACGGGCGTTACTTCTAGGTTTGTGATATTATTTTGATGAGTACCTTATTATACATATCAATCAAGCATTAAATGTATTTACGAAAAATCGAAGCAGTAGAATATTAAAAAATGCACCTGTTTTTAATAAAAACCCCTTGTAATGAATTGATGGTCAATTTACTACAAGGGTTAAAGGTAGCGGGGACACGCAATCGGTCGACTTTTGTTGTTGATGTTGAGGCGATTATAAATGCGAAAAATAATTGAAAAAATTAATGGGGTTTAATCCTTTCATTGGAGAATCGGGGGGCACAATTGGCACCTTTAAACAATTCTAAATATCAAACCTATATCTACAAAAAAATGACCGGTTCAAAGCGCATTGGGCTTTATTTTCTGTATCGCTAAAAAAATGGCCTAATTGCTGGTTTTTAATGCAGCTTCTTTAAATACACCTTCTCTGGCGATGGCAAACGGCAATGAAATGTTTGCCAGAACCCACTCATGAAAATCCTTTGTATTAAATTTATCTCCTAATTTGACCTGTAATGCGGCTTTCCATTGGGCTATTTGTGCAGCACCGTAATTGTAGGTAATGGCCTGAGCCGGCCAGTGCCTTACCCTTTGAATTTCGCGCATGGCAATGTCATCCTGATTATTTACATGCTTTTTCCAGAACGCCAGCGCTTGCTGATCCGTCCATCCATAATAATTCACTCCAATATCCATTGGGATTCTTACCGCCCTTACCAGATCCCATTCCCAGTGGCCGAGCTCATCATAAGGCGTTTTGTAAACACCAAGTTCCTTACCATATCTTTCCACGTAGGCCCCCCATCCTTCAGCGGAACCTATGTAAAAAAAAAGGTCCTGCACGCTACTATGCGGCTCCTTCTCATTTATGGAGGTTTGATAATGATGCCCCGGTATCGCTTCATGAAGAAAAAGCCATCCGATCTGCCTGCTGTTGTAGGGCTTATCTGATAAATTATAATAAAATGTTCCGTCTCTGTAAAAACCAGGCGTGTGCACAACCAATTCTTTCGGCCCCTGTTTAATTTTTACTACCGGGATTTGATGGGGGTAAAACAAGACGTTCAACCTGTTGTCTATATTTTCCCGGGTTTGTTCAAAACGTTCCTGAATAGTTTCCGGATCATTTATCAAAAATTCGGCGCTGTTAATTTTACGGTAAAAAGCAACTGAATCCAGTCC
>JAMFRP010000061.1 GCA_026224775.1 Bacteroidota bacterium | reverse complement strand
CTTATAAAACGTACCATTGAGCCATGTAAATCAGCATTGAAAAATGCAGGTTTAAGTATCTCTGATATTGACGAGATCATTTTAGTAGGCGGTTCAACACGTATACCTGCTATACAGGAAGCTGTTGAAAAATTCTTCGGTAAAGCGCCTTCAAAAGGTGTTAACCCTGATGAAGTTGTAGCCATAGGCGCTGCCATACAAGGCGGTGTATTAACCGGCGAAGTTAAGGATGTATTGTTGTTAGATGTTACCCCGCTTTCATTAGGTATTGAAACTATGGGTGGTGTAATGACTAAATTAATCGAGGCTAACACAACTATCCCAACTAAAAAATCTGAAACATTCTCAACCGCGTCTGATAGCCAGCCGTCAGTAGAGATCCACATATTACAGGGTGAGCGCCCAATGGCTGCGGGTAACCGTACTATAGGCCGTTTCCACTTAGATGGTATACCACCAGCACCTCGCGGTGTGCCTCAGATCGAAGTAACATTTGATATTGATGCTAACGGTATATTACATGTGGCTGCTAAAGATAAAGCAACAGGTAAAGAGCAAAACATCCGTATTGAGGCTTCTTCAGGTTTAACTGATGCTGAGATCAAACGTATGAAAGATGAAGCTGAAGCTAACGCCGATGCTGATAAAGCTGCTAAAGAAGAAGTTGAAAAACTGAACGCTGCTGATGCCCTGATCTTCTCAACTGAAAAACAATTGAAAGAATATGGTGATAAAATCCCGGCAGATAAAAAAGCACCTATCGAAGAAGGTTTGAAAAAACTGAAAGATGCTTTCGCTTCTAAAAACTTAGCTGACATTGAAGCTGCTCAAAATGAGTTAAACACTTCATGGACTGCTGCATCTGAAGATATGTACAAAGCTGCTGCAGACGCAGGCCAGGCACAGCCAGGCGCTGATGGACAAGGCGGCCCAGAAGCTCACGCTGAAGGCAATGCCGACAACGTAACAGATGTTGACTTCGAAGAAGTAAAATAATTCTCCCTATCTCCTAATAGATAGAAAACTAAAAAGCCTTGTTGGAAATTTCCAGCAGGGCTTTTTTTGTTTGTAAGAAGCTATTTAAGAATGATTCAATGCTTTGATATAGACATAAAAACAAAACGTCATTGCGAGCGAAGCGTGGCAATCCCCGACTTACAGAGCGGTTCTGCATAGCTTGGGATTGCCACGCTTCGCTCGCAATGACGATAGTTTTATCATTTTCAACAAACTTCTAAGAATTAATATTGAATCTTTATCTCTTTACCATTATTAACAAACATGCTGTAATCAGTATCATCCTTAACATTTGGATAAAGCTTAACAGGTTCGCCGTTCACTTTAAAGGTCTTAAGATTACCTTTAAAACCATGCAGCACTAATTTAATTTTGTTGTATTTAGATGCGAAGGAACCTTCAACCGCACCCAATGTTATCTCTGATTTTTTAGGATCAAAGCTGATGGTACGTTTATAAAAAGTGCCTTGCTGGTAGTCATACGATGAACCGTCATCTTCATAATAAACATAGCCATTAGCTTTTGAGCCATACCATATGTTTATTTTTAATATACCATCGCCTTTTTCGTTAGTGCTTTGTACCAGGTTTTGCATTGGGATGATAGCACTACCTTTAATAAATACAGGCAGATCGGTTAAAGGTGCAGGTGCTTTAATTATTTTGCCACCCTTAAATTTCTCGCCAGTGGATAAACGATACCATTCGCCTTTTGGCAGATAAACATCTTCTATTAATTTAGTGCTTTCAACCGGTGCCACCATTATCGCATCGCCAAACATAAACTGGTTTTGGAAATGTTCTGAATAAATGCTGTCTTCCTGTGTATAGTTAATTGCCAATGTGCGGCTTATAGGCAAACCTGTTAAGTGTGATTGGTAAAAGCTGGAATAGATATACGGTAACAATTTATAACGCTGTTCAATATCTTTCCTGATGATTGCCTCGTTTGCTTTACCCCAACGCCAGGGCTCGCGGTATTTGGTACCCTTTGCAGCGTGGTTACGGAACATCGGCGTATAAACACCCAATGAATTCCAGCGGACCATCAGCTCAGGCGTAGGGTTGCCTGTAAAGCCGCCAATATCTACCCCTACTAATGACATACCGGTAATACCCAAACTGTTTACCATACGCTGCCCTAACAGCATGTGCGCGTCATAAGCCGAGTTATCCCCCGTCCACACTGCCGAATAGCGTTGTGTGCCTGAATAAGCCGCACGGGTTAACACAAACGGACGTTTATTCCCTAATATTTTTTTAGTACCTAAATAAGTGCCCTCTGCCATTTGCATACCGTATACATTCCGTATTTCGGGCATATAAAACTTGCCGAACTTTACCATCCATGGTATGTTTTGACCCCATGCCGCAGGCTCGTTCATATCGTTCCAAAAACCCTCTACGCCGGGTTCTGTTAATGCGGTAAATGATGCTCCCCACCAATCACGTACAGCTTTATCAGTAAAATTCGGGAAATAGCAACGGCCTGGCCAAACACTGCCTATGTATTTTTCACCATCGGGATAAGTAGCGAAGTAATTATTGGCAACACCTTCATCGTGCTGTTTGTATCCATACTCAACCTTTATACCGGGATCCACAATGGTAACCAAATGAAAATTCATGGCTTTCAACTTATCTATCATCCCCTTCGGATCAGGAAAAGTGGTTTTATTCCAGGTAAATATTTTGTAATGATCCATGTAATCAATATCGCAATACATTACATCGGCAGGTATTTTGTCCTTTCTTAGTCGTTCAGCAATACTCAAAACTTCGGCGGCACTCGTATAGCTCCAGCGGCACTGCTGGTAACCAAGGCTCCAAAGTGGTGGCATTTCCATACGGCCGGTTAACCAGGTATAGTCCTCAATAATTTGTGCCACACTTTGTGCACCGAAAAAGTAATAATTCATATCACCGGCATCCGCGCCATACCAACTGGTTTGCTCATCGGTAGATGCTCCGAAATCAAAATAGCTTTTATGGGTATTATCAAAAAACAATCCATAAGTTAACCCACTATGCATCCCCACAAAAAACGGGAAGGTTTCATACAAAGGATCAGTTGTTGGGCCGTGGTTAGGCGCATCTGTATTCCAGTTTACATATGAACTGCCTCTGCGGTCAAGGTTTCCTGTTTTCTCGCCTAAACCGATGAAACGTTCGTCTTTATATAATTTACGGTAATTGATTACCCTTGTACCTTGCCAGTTTGTACCAAACCGCGGATCATCCTGACTTAACGCTTTGCCATCAGCTGTATAAAAGTTAAACCTTAACGGCGATTTGTTAATAACCAGTTTTAAAGCTGATGTGGTTAATTCAACATCTTTATCGTTCTCTTTATATTGCAAATCCCCTGCCGGTTGTTGTACAACGGCGAAGGAGGTATCAATGCTATGCTCCTTACTAATGCTTACTCTGATAATAGTAGGGCTATATATCCAAACCCTTGCTTCCGCTTCTTTTGTTTTGATGACTAAAACATTATTCTCTTTATTGATGCTCTCGGCATTTCCTAAAATTTGTACATCCATATGTTGTTGAGCAAATAGATTTGATGAATAAACTGCTAACAGAATAACGAGCGACAAGCAATAACGTTTCATATTTTAATAATTGGTAAAGCCAAAAGTAATAATTCTCCGGGAACGTTGCCGGAATTTCGAGATATTTTCCTTTAAAACAAAAAAATCCCGCACAAGGCGGGATCTCACATAAATAATATTGTTAATTATGCCCAAAGATTCTCCGGATAAACGCCACTGTTTACCAAATCAGAGATACATTTTTGAACGATAGGTTTATCTTCTTTATAAGTAACGCCAAACCACTTTGATGCGGTTGGAATAACCTTGAATGATGCGATGTTGCTTTTTATAAGCTGATCGGCAACCAAAGGGATAAAAAATTCCGATTTTGGCTTATCCTCATTAGCGGCAACAAAATCACGGAACATTTGCTCGCTTTGTTTAAATACAGCCGGAGTAAATCCCCAAAAATTCATTGAAACACGGGTATCTGTAGATAAAGGAGTTTCAACACCACCTTCTTCATACACCACGCCACCATCTTTTGCAAAATAAACCTGGGTACGCTCATTAATCTCAACCATGTTGCCATTGTCATCAACCTTACAAACACCACGAGATACTGATCCGTAATCAGACAAAGTTTTATCTATCTGATAACCTATTAATGAATATTTATCATCAGCAACTTCAGTCGTTAAAAACTTAGCCATTTTTTCAAATGAATCATAACCGTAAAAATCATCAGCGTTGATTACGCAAAAAGGTTCGTTTATCTGGTTGCGGGCAGCTAATACTGCATGGGCAGTTCCCCATGGTTTAGCGCGTTCAATTTCTTTATCGATACCAAAAGGCTTCAAATCGTAGCTCTGGTAAACATAATCAGTTTCAATACGCCCTGCTAATTTAGGTTCAAAAATAGCCTTAAAGGGTTCAGCAAATTCTTCGCGAATAATAAAGCTCACTTTTCCAAATCCTGCTTTAATGGCATCATAAATTGAATAATCAATAATGGTTTCGCCATTAGGGCCAAAGCCATCAACTTGTTTCATGCTGCCATAGCGGCTGGCCATACCTGCAGCCAGTATTAATAATGTAGGTTTCATAGTATATTAGAGGTGATAATTTATAAATGTAAATATGACATTTTAAAATGACTTTTACTATAGTGAAGACTTATTTTGGTAAAAATTGTTTTAAAATCTATTTAATATATCTAAAATCCTGTCCGGCTTTAATATTTAGCAGCGATTCATATATTAAGCGGATAACGTTATCCACATCTTCTTTGTGTATCATTTCTACAGTAGTATGCATATAGCGCAAAGGCAATGATATTAATGCTGATGGTACGCCGCCATTTGAATAAGCAAATGCATCAGTATCAGTACCGGTAGATCTTGAAGATGCCTGGCGCTGGAATGGAATTTCGGCTTTTTGCGCGGTCTCGATCAATAGTTTGTTCAGATTATTCTGTACCGCAGGTGCATATGATACTACAGGCCCTTTTCCGCAAGCCAGATCGCCCTGAGTAATTTTGCTGATCATTGGGGTCTGGGTATCATGCGTAACATCAGTTACAATAGCCACATTTGGTTTTATGTGATGAGCGATCATTTCCGCACCACGCAAGCCAATTTCTTCCTGTACTGCGTTTACAATGTATAAGCCAAAAGGTAATTTCTTTTTGTTTTCTTTAAGTAGACGTGCAACCTCAGCTATCATAAAGCCACCGGCACGGTTATCTAATGCACGGCCAACGTAATAGCGGTCGTTAAGGATCATAAACTCATCCTCGTAGGTAATTACACAACCTACGTGGATACCTTTTTTCTCAACTTCTTCCTTTGATGTGCAACCGCAATCCAGGAATATGTTTTTCAGTGATGGCGCTTCTTCTTTCTCACCTGCTCCACGGGTATGGATAGCTGGCCAGCCGAAAACTGCTTTTACGATGCCATTATCGGTATGAATATTTACACGTTTTGAAGGAGCTATCTGGTGATCAGAGCCTCCATTACGGATAACATAGATCAATCCATCACTAGTGATGTAATTTACAAACCACGAAATCTCATCAGCATGAGCTTCGATAACAACTTTATATTCAGCTTTTGGGTTGATGATACCTACGGCAGTACCGTAATTATCTACATAATGCTCGTCAATGTAAGGAGCAATATAATCAAGCCATAGTTTTTGGCCCGTAGATTCAAAACCTGTAGGTGATGGATTATTTATATAGTTCTCAAAAAAAGCAAGAGAAGTTTCGGTTACAACAGGAGCGTGCTTCGCTGTATCTGATTTTTTTTTAGCCATATGTAATTGGCAGCCATTTGCATTTGGCCACACGCAAATATAATAAAGCTGAGGATATTGCTATATATTAAATAAGCCTATTCAAGTTTATTGATGCCTTAACATTTACTTTATACGCTTGCCGTTACTTTGCAGTAAGTAATTTTTTTTCAGAAATTAGTTTAGTTTGGTTAGAAGCCGGTTTAGTTAGCCGGCTTTTTTTACTTATCTTTCATATTGAAAGATTAGCTTAATTAGTATGAAGTTGCCTAAATCTATATGTTTTATTTTAATAATGTTATTGAGCGCTTGCCATGCAATTCAATATGTCAGTGTGGCTGTGAACTACACACCAAAAGTATATTTTGGCGCAGATTCAACTACTATATTACTAATCAACCGGGTTGATACCAACCAATGGAACTTAAATAACCAGAAAAAGCGTGATGTTCTAAAATCCGCCGCTATTAGTGCTATTAATTATTGCGACGATGCTTTAAGCACATTACCGGGCATCAGGATTATCAATATTGTCGATTCTGTGAATTTCAGACTAAATACCGACTCTATAAAAACATTAGCTGCTAACTACCATGTAACCTATGTGCTCTCATTAGAAAAATTTAGTGCGAATATTAATTTAGATGATATTAATGATGGCACCTCGTATTATAGCACCAATGTAGCTACAGATTTCCTCCTATATCAAAGCGATGGCCTATATTTTAAAAAGCTTAATGGAACTGCGAATGAACCTAGTGACGAAATTCCTTATGTAAATATATTCTCCACACTTTTGGTTCATCCAACTATTAAGGGAAGCAAAAGTGCTTTTATAATTGCTGCCCAACATGCTGCTCACACGGCCTTACAGGATTATCTTCCGGGTTCGGTAGCCAACCTGCGTCCGCTTTATACAGATGAATTACTTAAACCGGCTGTAAATGAGATTTTATCAGGAAATTTCAACAAAGCTGATAGTTTACTGATACCGTTAACTAAAAATATTGACCCGGTAATAGCAGGTAGATCGGCATACAACTTAGCAGTGGTTTATGAATCTGAAGGAGATATCGAGAGCGCGATAAATATGGCTAAGCAATCCGAAACTATGTATCAAAACAGTTATGCTGCCACTATACTTCAAGACTTAATTAATGAATAGTTCTTTTTCCATCGTTTCATAATCCACACATCCCTTTTCAAAAGTTTTTCCAGTTTGCGCAAAACCATGCTTCAAATAAAACGGGATAGCCGTAAGCCTTGCATTACACCAGATGCGTTTGCCACCTTCGCTTACAGCAAAGGCAGTAACATAATTCAACATCAAACTACCGATACCCATATTTTGTGCAGAGGGATCAACGGCCACCTTTCTGAATTGGAAATCATCCCCATTTTGGAACAAAGAAATAACACCAACCAAGCGATTACCTTTAAAGGCGCCAAAATGTATCCCGCTTAGGTCTTCTTCCAGGCCCATATCATACATATCACGTTCAGGATATAAAACTTTTTGCCTTAATATCCAGGTAAGTTCGTGGCGTATTTGTTCTATTGATATTTCTTCTTCCATTTTGTCAACATGATGCGCGATTAAAATACATCTTTATTTATTAAACAGTGCCATTTCGACGAACAAGAGGTGGGATTAAGCGTTGTGTGAGGAGAAATCTTCTACAATTGCTTAGTCAACTGTTCGCTCGTAGAAGATTTCTCCTCGCCCTCGCGCAGGAACCCTATCCCGCTCGTCGAAATGACAATTGTTTAATAATTTCTACTCAATCACTAAATAGGTTATTATTAATGGCAATATAAAAACCTATTAAACAAAAAACCCGGCTAAGCCGGGTTTTAAATTATTTTGCTGTCCAAACGTTATTGTCCGGGTTATAATCCGGGAATACATTATCGGGGTCATAAGTAACAGATTGTATTTCTTCTGTTGACGGATATTTGAATGTCCAGCTGCTGAAACGCTCCCATATCTCAACGGGGAATTTTATACGATCTGTTTTGCCGCTCTTTAGTTTTATTTCGAGTATAACCGGCATTGCCATTTTATCAAGGTTATCAATTGTGATCAATGCCCCTTTAGTAGGGTCATTATCTACATATTTAACATCGCTAACAGCAACATCTAAGCGCCAGTTGTTCACAAACCATGCTCTCCAAAACCATTGCAATGTTTCACCTGATACATTTTCCATGGTGCGGAAAAAGTCATCCGGTGTTGGGTGTTTATATGCCCATCTCTCTATATAAGTTTGAAATGCACGGTCAAAACGCTCAGGGCCTAAAACCTGCTCACGTAATAATGTTAGTGCTATGCTTGGTTTGTAATAAAGTAATATCCCTGTATTTTTTTCTTTTAAATCTGCAGGCTCTGTCATTACCGGCTCAAGATCTGGCGAAGTTATCATCGGACCAACATGATGCATATCCATTGGTTTTGCCGGTTTATACTCACCATTATTAAAGTTTGCGGTTGATAGTGTATTGATAAAAGTATTGAAGCCTTCATCCATCCAACCATATAAACGTTCATTTGAACCAACGATCATCGGGAACCAGTTATGCCCAAACTCATGATCGTTCACTCCCCATAAACCTTTGCCTTTTGCTTTATATCCGCAGAAAACAATACCCGGATATTCCATTCCACCTACTATACCTGCAACTACAGTTGCATTTGGATAAGGGAACTCATACCATTTTGATGAGTTAAATTCCAATGATTTTTTAACGTATTCAGTTGAACGGCCATAAGCATCGTTACCATCGCTTTCAACCGGATAGGCCGAGATAGCCATTGCTTTCCTTCCGCTTGGTAAATCCAGTTTCGCGGCATCCAAAATAAATGCTGATGATGATCCCCAGGAAGCATCGCGCGCATTTTTAATTTTAAAGTGCCAGGTTAATGTGCCTTTGCTTGATGGGCGGGATGCAGCGTCAGTAACTTCTTTTGCACTACGAATGATTACAGTTTTTTCGCTTTGCGACGCATCATTCCAACGCTTTAATTGCTCTGCGGTATAAACTTCTGATGGGTTTTGCAATTCGCCAGATGCGACCACGATGTGATTAGCAGGTGCTGTAATACTTAAATCAAAATCACCATACTCCAGATAAAATTCACCCGGACCGGTATAAGGCAGGGTGTTCCATCCCATTATATCATCATATACACACATGCGTGGGTACCATTGCGCTATCTGGAAGATCTTGCCGTTTTGGGTTGATAATACACCCATACGGTCTGATCCATAATCAGGCGCTATAAATGACCACTCGATTTCTATTTTTGCTTTAGCCCCATTAGCTTCCAGCTCTTTTGGTAAAAAAACCTGCATACGGGTATCAGTAATCAGGTATTTCACATCAACACCATCAACTTTAACTGATTTTATTTTGTCGCCTGCATCAAAAGCTTGACCACGGCCCCAGTTACGACTGCCTGTTAACGGAACAATCGCAGTACCTCTTGAATCAGATTTGAACAAATTTTGTTCAACCTGCATCCATAAAAAGCCAAGTTTTTGGGGGCTATTATTGGTATAAGTTACCGTTTCCGAACCTGTAATTTCATTAGTTTGATCATTAAGCGATGCGGTTATTTGGTAGTCTGCATGGTTCTGCCAATA
The DNA here is from genome assembly GCA_026224775.1 of Bacteroidota bacterium. Lineage (GTDB taxonomy): Bacteria > Bacteroidota > Bacteroidia > Sphingobacteriales > Sphingobacteriaceae > Mucilaginibacter. The sequence continues at coordinate 23,313 of JAMFRP010000061.1, read as the reverse complement.
TTTTGGGCCTGGTTGGCCATCAGCAGCACGATATTCATTACCATTCTTGCTGTAAAAGAAGGGGGCGAAAGCATCACGATAATTGTATTGGGTTTCGGGTGAGGCGGGTGTAGTTGCCGCCGCGGGTTGTTGCTGCGCGAATGAGAAGTTTACAGCAATTAATAAAGCCGGCAGAAAACCAGCTATTAGTTTTAATTTCATTATTAGTCAGTTAAAAATTCTGTGACTAATATAGTGTAAAATAAATTAAAGGGGTATAGGTAAAGTATTTGTTACCCTACCATTAACCCATAGCATATTAAAACCCAAACAACTAGTTATTTTTTGAAATGCGCTGTATAAGCGGCTTCATCAAAACCAAAAAACAAAAACCCGCCATCTTCAATAACCGGTCTTTTTATCATACTGGTTTTTTGTTGCATCAAAGGCAATGCTTCCGCAACTCCTTTTACGCTTTCTTTTATCGCAGGGTCAAGTTGTTTCCAGGTTAAGCCTTGTTTGTTCATGAACTTTTCGTAACCGGCTTTTTCATTCCACTCATTAAGCTTTTGCTCGCTTATACCCATTTTTTTAAAATCATGAAACTCATAATCCACGTTATTAGCTTTAAGCCAGTCGAGCGCCTTTTTAACTGTATTGCAATTTGTTATTCCGTAAACCTTCATTTTCTATTAGTTATTACCGCTTGATTTTCCTTTGGTATCATCATTATTAATACCATGCTGATTTTTCTTAATATCGCCATTTAGCTTGCCAAATTTATAACTTAATCTTATAGCAAATGTGCGGTAAGTATTATAATTATTATTCTCCTGATAGAAATCAGTGGTGCGTGTATAGGAATTACCAATCCAAAATTTACTCCATGGGTTATTAGCTACAAATGATATGGTGGCATTCTTTTTTAACAGATCCTTGCTGAAAACATAAGAGTTAAAAATAAAATAGCTTGTTGTTCCTTGCAAATTAACATTACCACTAAAGTAACCCGTGTTGGTACCTATACGATAGCCATCATCAAATTTATACGAGATATTGGTAAACATATTACCTACATAACCGGTGTTTTTATCTAAACTACCATCATAAACCCCTTTTAACCATACGCGGTTAATCAGGCCGTTTATACTAAGCGATAACTTTGTGGTGATAGGATAATTGGTATTTATATTTAAACCTAAGCTGCTATTACTTCCAAGGTTTTCGTATGTTGAGTAGGTAACATTGTCGCCTGTTAAGTTGCTGACATTCTGTATCGAGTTGTTGGAGAACGAATAACTAAGCCCAAGGTTTATTGATCCCTTTGAAAAACTGCTATAATTAAGTTCAAAAACATGGTTTAACTCCGGCTTAAGATCAGGATTACCCTGTGTGATAAATTGCGGGTTTGATCGGTTCACAAATGGGTTTAATTGATAAATATCCGGGCGTTGGATACGTTCAGTAAAGCCGAAATTTATGCTGCTGGTACTTGTTAATGACCGCTGTATGGAGATTGACGGAATAAGATTGGTGTAATTAGTTTTTAACGTAGTATCAACAGAACTAAAATCAGCGCCAACTGTGGTTTCTTCTAACCGAAGTCCCGCTTTCGCTGTCCATTTGGTTAGTTTTAACTGATAGGAGTTATATAAACTATAAATATTTTGATGATAGGTGAAGTTATTGCTTTGGGTTGGATCAAGCTCAAACTCATTGCTTGTATTATTAAGCGTATCTGACTGAAAATCGCTAAAATCATTTCGCAAGATAGCTTTCGCTCCCGCCTCTATACTAAACTTCTTATTTAATGGCTGGGCATAATCCACCTGTATGGTATGCTCGCGGGTACCTGCATTGTTGTATTGATTATAATTTGATTGAGGATAGTTAATGGTATCGCTAAATCTGTTATTGGTTATTTGTATGTTTGGCGAATAACTGTACTTATAAGAAAGTGTCAATAATTGATCTTTACTCTTTTTAAACCCCAGTTGATAATTAAGACTTGCATCAAAACCCTGATAATGTGAGTTGGCTAAATCATTTTGATAGTATTGTTGCGTGATGGCATTATTCAACCTTGTTTGAGTAAGCTCGTTTGAGATTTGGCCATTTTTATCCGTTTCATAGTCAACAGAAGCGGTAAGCAAATTCAAACTGTCAATTTCATAACTAAAATCACCATTAGCATATTTATAATTGCCGTTATAACTATTTATGCCTGATTGCGATAAAACCGAATGATCGCTAAAAAATGTTTCCGTACCATTATAAGGGGTTACCGTTGTATTTTGACGACCTGCACCGGCATAACCGGAGAAGCCAAACTTACCTTGTTTAACGGTTCCGTTTAAATTTACACCGGGCCCCCAGGCAGTATTGTAGCGGGTATTGATGCCTATGTTATAGCCTTCGTCTATATTCTTCGTGGTGATTATATTGATGATACCTGCCAAACCCTCCGCGTCGTATTTTGCAGGTGGGGTTGTTATAACCTCTATCTTCACAATGTTAGTACCGGGCATTGAACGCAGCACATCCGATGGATTCTTAGCCAACAAAGCCGATTCCTTACCATTGATTAATATTTTATAATTACCGCTACCTTTTAACTGGATATTATCGTTAGCATCAACCGTTAACAAAGGTACTTTGCGCATCATATCAAGCGCGGTTACAGATTTACTTTCCGGGTCGGCGGCTACATTGTAGCTAATTCTGTCAACTTCCTGGGTCATTAAGGGTTTAACTGCTGTAATAACAACATCTTTTAATTGACTTGTTGATGCTTGCATAATTATCTTGCCAACATCAATGGCATTATTAGCTCCGGTTATCGGCAATATTTTGCTTTGATAACCAACAAAAGCTAATACCAATGTATATGATTTACCGGCAGGTGCTTTTAACTCAAAACTGCCATCATCTTTAGTTAAATTACTTTTAACAGGCATATTAGTTTTGGCATCCTGTAAAGCAACAGTAACATAACCGAGTGGTTGTTTACTTACTGAATCGATAGCGATACCCTTAACTGTTAAATTTATTGGTGCATTTTGCGCGGCAGACAAAAAAGAAATAGAAATAAAAAGTAGAAGAAATAGAAATGCTTTCATTAGTGATATTAAAGTTATTTAGGTAGACACATAAATTTCGTGTCCGTTACAAAAAACAGCAAAGAATTCTACTTTTTTCCTGGAAGAAAAACGATTTAACAAACTTTAACCAGGCGGTTAAATATTCTTAACACTTGCTACTTATTGTAGCGCGTCATGGTAAGCTCGGTACCTGCGGTGGCAAAACTTTTGATCATTTCGATAGAACGATCAATTAATGCAGGGAGCTCAGGTTGCTCATCCTTATCAAATCCGCTTAAAACATAATCAACCTGATGACCTTTGGGATAGTTATCGCCCACACCAAAACGCAAGCGCGCATATTCATTATTGCCAAGGGTTGTTTCAATATGTTTCAATCCGTTGTGACCCGCAGCGCTCCCTTTAGGTTTTAAGCGCAGGGTGCCTAAAGGCAAGGCGATATCATCAACAAGTACCAGCACATTTTCAATAGGGATCTTTAATTCCTTCATCCAATAGTTTAGCGCTTTTCCGCTTAGGTTCATGTAAGTGGTGGGTTTTATCAGGCAAAGTGTACGGCTTTTATATGGCACTTCGGCGTAATAGGCAAGGCGCATATTGTAAAACTTATTGTTTTCCTGCTTTACCAACTCATCCAATATCATAAAGCCAATGTTATGCCGGGTATCAGCATATTCGGGCCCTATATTTCCTAAACCAACTATCAGATATTTCATACCCCCTAACCCCCTAAAGGGGGAACTTTTTATTTTTAATTATTCGCGAAGATATTACATTTAAACAAAAACAGCGATAAGTATAAACTTATCGCTGTTCCAATTTTTCTCCTTGTTCCCCCTTCAGGGGGTTAGGGGGATTATTTTTTACCTGCTGCTTCTTGTTCAGCCTGACGTAATGCACGTGAAGTAGTTACCGAAACGATAGTATCTTCTTTAGCATTAGTAATTGTTAAGTTAGGAAGGTTGATTTCAGATACTTTTACTGATTTACCAACTTCTAAACCTTCAATGCTTACTTCAATAGCATCTAAGTGATCTTTAGGTAAAGCATTAATACGTAGTTTTCTTAGTTTTTGAACTAATTTACCACCCGCTTTAACACCTGAAGAGCTTCCGGTTAATTTGATCGGAATTTCGATAGTTACAGGTTTTTTCGCATCTAATAACAGAAAATCCACGTGGATAATTTGCTCTGTTAATGGATGAAACTGAAGATCTTTAATGATAGCCTGTGACGTTACACCAGCAATTTGTAAATCGATGAAATGAACAACCGGTGTATAAACTACGGCTCTCAAATCAGCTGCGGACACTGCAAAGTGGGTTTGGGTTGGCCCACCGTAAAGTACTGCCGGTACCAAAGCTTGGTAACGTAGTTCTTTAGCGTCTCGTTTCCCTACGTTCTCTCTTAGAGAACCGCTAATAGCAATTGATTTCATTTGTTTGTTTTAAGCCTCACCCCAACCCCGCTCCGGTAGAGAGGGGCTTTAATGAAAGCTGTTTATCTATTCTTATATATATTCCTTTCCTACCGGGAAAGATATCGTTCGCCTTACAAAGTCCTCCCTACCGGGGAGGATTTAGGTGGGGCCAATTAGTCTACTTTAAAAAGCTGGCTTATTGAGCCGTGCTCATTTACATTCTCAATAGCGCTTGCAAACAATTTAGCAGTTGATAATACTCTTATCTTTTCGCTTTGGTGTTTTAGTGGAATCGTGTCGGTAACAATAAGTTCTGCTAATACAGAGTTTTCAATTGTTTCGTATGCTTTACCTGATAATACCGGGTGCGTACAAACTGCTCTTACACTACGTGCGCCACGCTCCATAATTAACCCTGCTGCTTTAGCTAAGGTACCTGCAGTATCGCAAATATCATCTATCAATACAATATCCTGGTCGGTTACATCACCTATCAGTGTCATTGATTCAATTTCGTTGGCACGTTTACGGCGTTTATCGCAGATAACAACCTCGGCATTAAAAAACTTGGCGAAGCTACGTGCCCTGTATGATCCGCCCATATCCGGCGAGGCAATGGTTAAATTACCTAAACCCAGGCTTTTGATATAAGGCACAAATATGATAGATGCATCCAGGTGATCAACCGGGATATCAAAAAATCCTTGTATCTGCGCAGCGTGCAAATCCATGGTCATAATACGGTTAATGCCCGCAGCAACCAATAAATTGGCTACCAGTTTTGAACCAATGGCAACACGTGGCTTATCTTTCCTGTCCTGTCTTGCTAACCCAAAATATGGGATAACTGCAGTTACATAATGTGCCGATGCTCTGCGTGCCGCGTCAATCATCATCAGCAACTCAATTAAATTATCAGTTGGTGGGTTGGTTGATTGTATTAAAAACACATCACATCCACGTACCGACTCATTAAAATGTGGCTGGAATTCGCCATCGCTAAACTTTGAAAGAACAACTTCGCCTAACTCCTTTCCATAAGCATCAGCAATGTTTTGCGCCAATACTGTTGTACCGGAACCTGCAAATAACTTAATGGGGTTAAATTGTAAAGGCATTTTTTATTTCGGATTTTAGATTTACGATTTCGGATTTGACACCTCGTCTCACATCTTATTACAAATGCTATATAAAAACAATTTCGGATCCCGATCGACGTATTAGATAAAATCTAAAATCGTAAATCTAAAATCCGAAATTAAACTGTTGCCCGACCAGGATTCGAACCTAGACAAACGGTACCAAAAACCGTTGTACTACCATTATACTATCAGGCAATCTCCTTTGGTTTGTTATCCATCCCGAAAAGGAATGCAAATATAAGGCGTTTTTTCAAATTTTAAAAACAATTTGAAAAAAGTATTTTCAAGCCTTAATCCTCTACTACAACCCCCATTGAGCAGAATTTCTCAATACGCTCATTCACAACTTCATCAATATTTTTTTCTTTCAGCGTTTTTAGGTCTTTTAACAATTGTTTTTTTAGCGTTGATGCCATAGCAACCGGGTCCTGATGCGCACCGCCAAGTGGTTCTTTGATGATACCATCTATCAATTTATTCTTGAGCATCTCGGTCGAAGTCAATTTTAGCACCTCTGCCGCGCGCTCTTTATTTTCCCAGGTCTTCCACAAAATAGTTGAACAATTTTCTGGCGAGATCACTGAATACCATGAATTCTCCAGCATCATTACCTTATCGCCTATGCCTATACCCAATGCGCCGCCTGATGCACCCTCACCAATAATTACGCAGATGATAGGCACTTTAAGCACCGACATTTCTAATAAGTTACGGGCAATCGCTTCACCTTGTCCGCGCTCCTCTGCCTCTAAACCAGGGAATGCTCCGGGAGTATCGATCAAAGTAATAACCGGTTTGTTAAATTTTTCGGCCATTTTCATCAGCCTTAGTGCTTTGCGGTAACCCTCGGGGTTTGGCATACCAAAGTTGCGATATTGGCGCTCTTTTGTATTTTTTCCTTTTTGGTGACCGATCATCATCACCGTTTGGCCATTTATGGAACCAAAACCACCAACAATTGCTTTATCATCACCAACGGTACGATCGCCATGCAGTTCAATAAAATCATCGCACATTAGCTCAATATACTGTAAAGTATAAGGCCTTTCGGGGTGGCGGGATATTTGAACTTTTTGCCAACCGGTTAGGTTAGCATATATTTCTTTTTGTGTAGTATCGAATTTTTCCTGCAATTCTGCAATCGTTGCAGACATGTCAAGGTTATTTTTTTCTTCAACCTGCTTAACTTTTTCTATCTGCTGTTGCAGTTCGGCAAGCGGTTTTTCAAAATCAAATGTAATCTTCATACAGTTAAAATAGGGATGCAAATTTACACAAAATTAAACGTGATGTAGTTTATTTATGATTTTCCAGTATTTCTAATTGTTTAAGCTGGCCTTCGCTCAATAATTCCTCTGTTTTATAGCAAGCCTGTAATATGGCATTCCTTATCTCTCCCTGGTACAAACCATAGCGATTGGTATAAAAAATAATTATGCCGTCATCTACTTGCCGGGCTTTGAACAGGTCATCCAGCTTTTTTTCATTGGTGATGATGTTACCGCCCATCTCTACCCGCTTACGATGCAGCTCGGTATTAATAGCGGTTATTTTACTTAATTGCGTGGGGCTTAAATCAAGTTGCTTTTTGTGCTTAAGCACTTTATCTGGCATGGGGTAATGGTTTAGTTCTGCCACGGCAGCCATATTATCCAAATCGACACCTTTTATCAAGGCATCATAACGCTCATCGGTAATGCTTTTAACTGATGAATGATTAATAGTACTATCCGTTTGTGCATGTGCATAACCGCACACAAAAACCAATAATAACGTGGTTATTTTTTTAATCATACTGTACAATTAATAAACTAAGGTATAAATTTTAGTGTTTATCGCTCATAAAATACTTAGAGGCTGTCTAAAAACTATAAAACTATCATCATTGCGAGCGAAGCGTGGCAATCCCAAGCTATGCAGAGCCGCTCTGTAAGTAGGGGATTGCCACGCTTCGCTCGCAATGACGCTTTGTTTTATATAAAATAATGTTCAATCGTTTTTAGACAGCTTCTTATAAACAGAAAAACCTGCTTTTTGTAAAACAGGTCTTTCTTATATGTATGTTGAGTTTTAATATTAATATTCCTCGGCGTACACCGGTTTTTTAACACCATTATCATAAGCTTTTAAGCCTTTTTTCAATAATTTACGTGCTACGTGAATACGGGTTTTAACGGTTCCAATAGGGATAGTTAAATGATCCGCTATTTCATGATATTTATGGCCTTCAAAGTACATAGTGAATGGCACATAATAGTCGCTTGGTAAGCGATCCATTGCTCTTTTAATATCGTCCATAATGAATTTTGATTCACCTTGGTTTTTTGTTGAGCTGAATACTAAGTTTGGAGATGAAATCTCGTCAGACTTGGTAACAAAAGTGCTCATTTTAACAAAACGGCGATAATTATTAATGAAGGTATTTTTCATGATGGTATATAACCAACCTTTTAAATTTGTTCCTTCTTTAAACTTATTATAATAAGTTATAGCTTTCAACATTGTATCCTGAACAAGGTCGTTTGCATCGTCTGCGTCGTGAGTGAAGTGTAAGGCATAAGACCTTAATGAACTTGCCTGACGTAATACTAGGGTGTTAAACTCAATCTTTGTCATTCTGTTAATGTTTTGTATTGATAGTTAGGCAAACATGATACCATGTACTAAAAACATTACACCATAAACAGTAGTATCCGGAAGTTTTAGCAGGAAACTGCTACACAATGCATAAATTTTGCTTTATTAAAAGAATCAAATTAATATACTGTAAAACAACCGTTTACATACAGATGACAATTGATTTTCCAAGATTAGACCCTATGAAAAAGCAGGGAAATACTGATAAATTAAAATTGTTTTAAAAAAATATTTTAGTCGACAACATTTACTTCCCGTTCCAGCGTAACGCCAAATTTAGTGTACACACTGTCTATGATTTGCGACGATAAACTGTACACTTCTTCGCCCGTTGCGCCTCCGTGGTTCACTAATACCAATGCCTGATTATGCCATGTACCGGTATGGCCTACCACTTTTCCCTTCCAGCCACATTGCTCAATTAACCAGCCAGCAGCCAGTTTAACAAAGCCATCACCTGCGGGGTAGTTAATAACCTGCGGAAAGTGTTCCTGTACTATATTAAATTCATCCACAGGTATAACCGGGTTCTTGAAAAAGCTACCCGCATTACCTATAGTTGATGGATCGGGTAGTTTGGATACCCGTATGTGTGATACTACCTCAGATACATCTTTAATAGTAGGTGCGGTAATTCCGCGATTAATTAGTTCCTCTTGAATAGCGCCGTAGTGTAACTTAACATCAGCTACTAACGATAATTCGAATTTTACGGAGACAATTATATAGTGTCCCTTCATATCATTTTTAAATATGCTATCGCGGTAATCAAACTGGCAATCGGTTTTGCTGAATGTTTTAAAGGTGCCGGTAGCAATTTCAAAAGCGTTGCAGCTGGCGAATATATCCTTTAGCTCCACACCATAAGCCCCGATGTTTTGCACAGGGGATGCCCCTACTGATCCTGGTATCAGGCTAAGGTTTTCCATACCTGCAAACCCATTAGTAACACTGTAGTTCACCAAATCGTTCCAAACCTCGCCGGCACCGGCTACAACCCAAACCTGCTGGTGGTTGATGCGATGCTCCATTCCGCGGATATTGATGCGGATAACCAAGCCATCAAAATCCTTTATAAAAAGCATATTGCTGCCGCCGCCTAAAACCAAGCGCTTCATTTCCATCCATTGCGGATCCATGAAAAGCTCAATCAATTCCTCGGCGCGGTTTATCTCGACAAAGTATTTAGCAGAAACATCAATACCAAAGGTGTTAAAGTTTTTAAGCGAGACATTTTGTTGAATTTGCAGCATTTTATATAAATATTGACTACAAACTTCGTAAAATTTATCGGATTGTTTAATTTAACCCAGCAATTGCAGATAAAATTATAATAAGAAGGCAAAACATGACAATGTTTAAACTTTTTTAATTATTTTAGAAACTCAAAACTACTTATTAAAAAAATTAAAGAAGTAAACATGTCAGATACTACCAAAAAATCGGCTATCAACCCTATTATTATTATAGGTGCACTATTCTTTGTATTCGGGTTTGTAACCTGGTTGAATGGTACGTTAATACCTTATTTGAAAATAGCCTGCCAGTTAAATAATTTCGAATCTTACCTGGTTGCCTCAGCATTTTATATAGCTTATTTATTAATGGCTAAACCATCAGCATGGTTATTAAAAGTGTTTGGCTTTAAAAATGGCATGGCTGTGGGCTTGATAATTATTGCCGCAGGCGCACTTATTTTTGTACCAGCTGCATTAACACGCATTTATCCCATCTTTTTGTTGGGGTTATTTATTCAGGGTTCCGGTTTGGCTGTATTACAATCTGCATCAAATCCATACATTACTATTTTAGGCCCGCCTGAAAGCGCTGCTAAGCGCATCAGTATAATGGGCATATTTAACAAGTTTGCAGGTGTACTTGCCCCTATAGCTTTAGGCTCGGTTGTATTGAGCAATATTGATTCCTTTAACGCCAAATTGGCTACGCTGAATGGCGCAGAAAAAGTAGCCCAATTAAATGAGCTGGCCTCAAGAGTAATTGTGCCCTATGTATTGATCGTTATTGTGTTGGTTATCCTAGGTATCCTGATCTACTTTTCAGGCCTGCCCGAAATTGATACCGATCATGAAGATGAGACAGTAGCGGCAGCAAACTCCAGCAAAACAAGCATATTTGATTTTCCGCATTTAATAATAGGTGTAATAGCATTATTTTTCTACGTTGGTGCCGAAGTAATAGCCGGTGATTCCATTATCAGCTATGGCGTTGCGCATCATCTCCCGCTTTCTGAAGCACGTTACCTAGCATCGTGCACATTAGCTTTTATGGTGCTTGGTTATATCGCTGGGATAGTATTTATTCCAAAATATATTACGCAACAAAAAGCATTGGTTTATTCGGCCGTATTGGGTGTGGTATTAACCGTTGTTGCCATATTCGCTCCCAAATATGTTTCGATAGCTTGTATAGCTCTTTTAGGTTTGGCCAATTCACTAATGTGGCCTGCGATCTGGCCTTTGGCATTATCAGGCTTAGGCAGGTTTACCAAAATAGGTTCATCATTATTGGTAATGGGTATTGCAGGGGCAGCAGTCTTCCCGCCATTGTATGGGTTGTTGGTTGATGCGAGCAAAGCATCTCAAGGCCCCGAAATGGCTGCGCAGATTTCTTATTGGATATTGATCCCGATTTATTTGTTCATACTTTATTTTGCTACTGTTGGATATAAAAAGGGAAAACATATTATAGCGGTATAAATAAAAAAGAAGCTTTTTTTACTTGTCATTCTGAGCGCAGCGAAGAATCTATCGATAGGCTTTGCGCCATATATAACGGATAGATTCTTCGCTGCGCTCAGAATGACAAAACTTTTAATATTTTTTCTCCGTCACTAACAAACCAAACTCTTTCGCATTATCTCTTTCCATCGATTTATGATGGATTTTATGTGCTCTGCGGATCTTTAACAAATACTTATTATTGGTTTTAAATGATTTGAAGCGGTTATGGATAAACCAATCGTGGAAGATAAAATAGATGACACCATAAGTACTGATACCCGTCCCAGTCCAAAAGCGGTAATCTAACGCAATATGTCCAAGCCACATCAGCCAAAGGGCTATCGATGCAAATAGAATACTGAATAGATCATTCCATTCAAACCAGCTATGTTTTTGCTGATGATGTGTTTTGTGTATGAACCACAGCGGCCCATGGAACAAATATTTATGCATCGCCCAGGAAAGCAGTTCCATTAAGGCAATGGTTAATATTACAATTCCAGTGTCGATCAAAACCTGCATAAACTAAAAAAGCAGAAACAACCGGAATTGTTTCTGCTTTAGTATTCAAAATTCTGTCGGCGATTTGACTCACCCGATTACGCTTCGCTCGTCGACCTCTCTTCGCCTGCGGCGGAAAGAGGTGGAGAAATTATTAAATATGGATCGGCCTGTTATCAGTAGCTGCTAAACAAGCTTCACGCATGGCTTCGGTATAAGTTGGGTGGGCATGGCTGGCACGTGATACATCTTCTGCAGATGCACGGAATTCCATTGCTATAACCGCCTCAGCTATCATATCAGCCGCACGCGGGCCGATAATATGTACACCTAAAATTTCATCAGTTGTAGCATCAGCCAAAACTTTAACAAAACCATCCAGATCACCGCTGGCTACTGCCCTGCCAGCTGCACGGAAAGGGAATGAACCTGCTTTGTATTTTACTCCTTGCTCCTTTAACTGCTCTTCTGTTTGGCCAACAGCCGCAACTTCCGGCCAGGTATAAACTACACCAGGTATCAGGTTGTAATTAATATGTGGTTTTTGTCCGGCGATGATTTCGGCAACTAATGTACCTTCATCCTCCGCTTTGTGTGCAAGCATAGCACCGCGAATCACATCACCAATGGCGTAAACACCTTTAACGCTGGTTTCTAAATGCTCATCAACAGTAATTTTTCTGCCGCGTTCTTCAACGGTGATGCCTATTTTATCTAAACCTAAATTATCAGTATAAGCTATACGGCCAACTGCAACCAGGCAGTAATCGCCTTTTAATTCTTTTTTATCGCCATTTGGTGCATCAAATGTTACGGTAACTTCCTTGCCTTTTGTAGTGGCACCGGTTACTTTATGCCCAGTGTAAAACTCAAGGCCTTGTTTTGATAATACGCGTTGCAATTCTTTACCTAAACCTTTATCCATGGTTGGGATAATGCCATCCATAAATTCGATAACCGAAACTTTAGCGCCCAAACGTGCATAAACCGAACCCAATTCCAAACCAATAACACCGCCACCAATTAATATCAGGTGCTTAGGTATTTCGGTAAGGGTTAATGCTTCGGTTGAAGTGATGATGCGTTTTTTATCAACCTTTAAAAATGGAAGGCTTGATGGTTTTGAACCGGTAGCTATAATAATATTAGTACCGGTAATTTCTTGCTCCGTACCATCTTCTTTTTTAATAATGATAGTATTTTTATCTTTAAAAGAGCCAACGCCCTGATATGAGTCTATTTTATTCTTTTTGAAAAGGAAAGTAATTCCACCGGTGTTTTTTGCAACAACCTCGGTTTTACGTTTCATCATCTGCGCCATATCAACAGATAGATTATCCAGGTTGATACCATGCGTTTTGAAGGAGTGCGATGCATTATAATAATGTTCGCTCGAATCGAGCAGTGCTTTTGATGGGATACAGCCTACATTTAGGCAGGTGCCACCAAAGGTTGAATATTTTTCGATACAGGCTGTTTTCAAACCTAATTGGGCACAACGAATAGCAGCTACGTAGCCACCTGGGCCCGAACCGATAACGATAACATCATATTGCATAGTAGTGTATTTTGGAACGCAAAGTTAAGCATTATCAGTTGCTAACAAAACGTAATAGTGTTATAGCAAAGTCAATTGTCGCACTCTATGAGGTATTGTATTTTTTTAGCTGGATTTAACCATATATCGACACTGTTTTATTATTTTTATAGCTTTAACTCTGTATTCCTCATTATTACAATTAATTCATACAAATGAAATTAAACCGTTTATTGTTGGTTGTTTTAGGATTTGCATCCTTAACAGCACAAGCCCAGTTAGGCAAACCCAAAGAAACTTTCACCAAAGCCGATACTTTGCGCGGCGACTATAACTCGCCATTACGCGCTTGTTACGATATTAGCTACTACCACTTAGATGTTAAGTTTGATATTGATAACAAATTCATCAGTGGTAGCACCCTTTTTAAATTTACCGCTACACAGGATTTCACCAAACTGCAATTCGATTTATTCGCTAATCTTAAAGTGGAGAAGGTAGTTTACAAAGGCCAGGAATTGCCTTATACCCGTGAGTTTAATGCAGTATTCGTGACGTTCCCAAATACAATAGCTAAAGGTAGTTTAGACGAGTTTACTGTATATTATTCAGGCAACCCGGTTATAGCTAAAAATGCCCCCTGGGATGGCGGTGTTGTGTATACCATAGATTCATTAAAAAAACCATGGGTAGCCACAGCATGCCAGGGTTTAGGCGCAAGCGTTTGGTGGCCTAATAAAGACCAGCAAGCAGATGAGGTTGACAGCGCGTTAATCAGTATCAGCGTACCTAATGGCTTGAAAGATGTTTCAAACGGCCGTTTACGTAAGGTGACTAAATTAAAAGATGGCTATACCCGTTTTGATTGGTTTGTTGACAACCCGATCAACAACTATGACATAGAAGCCAACATTGGCGACTACACCCATTTTAATGATACCTACAATGGCGAAAAAGGCAAGCTTACACTTGATTACTGGGTATTACCATACCACCTTGAACAAGCTAAAAAACAGTTTGGTTTAAATGTAGTACCAATGATTAAAGCATTTGAACATTGGTTTGGCCCATATCCTTTTTATGAAGATGGTTATAAACTGATTGAAACACCTCATTTAGGTATGGAGCATCAAAGTGGTACTGCTTATGGCAATCATTTTGTTAACGGCTATTATTCACATGGCAAGGGCCGTGATCTATCCGGCACAGGTTGGGGTTTAAAATGGGATTACATTATTATACATGAAAGCGGCCACGAATGGTTTGGTAACAATATCACCTCAAAAGACCTGGCCGATATGTGGATACATGAATCATTTACTGATTACTCTGAATCGTTATTTGTTGAAACGTATTATGGCAAACAGGCGGGCCAGGAATATGTACATGGCTTGCGTAACACTATTGCTAATGACAGACCAATTGTAGGCCCATATGGCGTAAACAAGGAGGGATCTGAGGATATGTACAATAAAGGATCTGTTTTTCTGAATATGATCCGCACTATCATTAATGATGACGAAAAATGGCGTAGCATTCTTAGGGGATTGAATAAGACATTCTACCATCAAACTGTTACTTATGAAGATATAACAGGTTATATCAACAAAGAATCCGGGATAGATTTTACTTCATTTTTTGATCAATACTTACACCATAGTACCTTGCCTATATTGGTATTTACTACTTACAATGGCACTTTATATTGCCATTGGACAAGCTGCGCTCCCGGCCTAACCATGCCGGTTAAGATACGTGTAAAAGGCGGCGACTATAAATTTATCAACGTTAGCCAAAGTCCAACCCAGGTTGACATTCCGGGTGTTACTGAAGATAATGTTGAGGTTGATAGCTTCAACTATTATATAGGCATCTTAAAAAATTAACAATAAAATTCAAACAAGTGCAACACATGTGTCTATATCTGTGTCATATAAGAAACAACACAGATATAGATCATGAAATCACTAACCAAAATTTTATTAGTTGCAGTACTTATAACAAGCGCTGGCTATAGTTATGCTAAGCCCGTTACAGGATTAAAGACTAAAGCTTATTATGATACACAGGACCGCCATCTTTCAGGCTTTAGCGCTGTAAGTGTTGAGGGATCATTTGATGTTTATATCACGCAAGGTTCTACCGAATCAGTTACAGTCGATGCACCGGCAGATCAAATAGACCATGTAGTTACCGAAGTTCATGAAGGTAGCTTAATAATAAAGGATAAACACAAGAATGGCTGGGGTAATAATTGGACCGGCAACCATAAAAAGGTGGTCGTACATGTTACCGTACGTGACATTAACGCGATCGGCATTTCAGGCTCAGGCGATGTTTATTTTAGAGATGGAATTAAAGCCGAAAAGTTAGACATTCAGGTTAGCGGTTCGGGCGATGCTGCCGGTAAAATTGAAGTTAAAAAATTGGATATCAGCGTATCAGGTTCAGGTAATATTAAGATCGGCGGCCATGCCAATGATTCAAATGTTAGCGTATCAGGTTCAGGTAATTATAGCGGCAAGGAATTACCTACTGTTAATACAAATGTAGAAGTATCGGGCTCAGGTAATGCAAGTATTAATGCAAGCAGTACTATTGCCGCTGCAGTATCAGGCTCAGGCGATGTGCGGTATACAGGCGGCGCGCAGCATGTTACTAAATCAAAATCAGGTAGCGGCGATATTAGCGGGAGTTAAGAATAGTTTATAAAAACAGAAAAGGCTTCGTTCAATAAGAACGAAGCCTTTTGCATTTAACCATTTTGTCATTCTGAACGCAGTGAAGAATCTTCTGCAGTATGCATAGTTCGCTTTACAAATCGAAGAAGATTCTTCGTTACTCAGAATGACAATAAGATTTAAGACTTACGAAGTTTTGAAAACTTCGTAAGTCTTGTAAAAATAAAATCACACAAAAACAAAAACGCCCTACTCAAATGAGCAGGGCGTTTTCTGTATCTTAAAAGAGAGATTTAATTATTCTCCTTTTTCAGCATTTTCTTCGTTGTCAGCAGCTGGTGCTTCTTCAGCAGCCGGTGTTTCAGCAACTGGTGCCTCATCTACAACTGGAGCTTCGGTAACTTCTGCGGCCGGAGCAGCAGAGTCTTGAGCAACAGGAGCAGTTTTAGCTTTAGCAGAACCCCCACGACGACGTGTTGTCTTTTTAGCTGTTTGCGCGTTATCAGCACCGTAAACAGTGTTGTAATCAACTAATTCAATAATTGCCATTTCAGCGTTATCACCTAAACGGTTTTCCAATTTAATGATACGTGTGTAACCACCTGGGCGGCTAGCAATTTTCTCAGCTATATCGCGGAACAGGATGCTTACAGCATCTTTATCCTGCAGGTAGCTAAATACGGTACGACGTGAGTGTGTAGTATCGTTTTTTGATTTAGTTAAAATTGGCTCAACATAACCGCGTAAAGCTTTTGCTTTAGCTAATGTTGTAGTAATACGCTTGTGTAAAATAAGCGAAGTTGCCATGTTACTCATCATCGCCTTACGGTGACTGTTAGTACGGCCTAAATGGTTTACTTTTTTTCCGTGTCTCATTGTTATTTAATTTTAGCACGTGCATACCGTTGGGCGACGAAATTAGGTCAAGCCCGCGGAATTATGCCTTCGCTGTTTTATTATTAATTATTCTTCGTCTAATTTAAATTTAGACAAGTTCATGCCGAAAGATAAACCTTTTGATTTAACCAAATCCTGAATCTCAGTCAATGATTTTTTACCGAAGTTTCTGAATTTTAACATATCAGCAACATCATATGAAACCAAATCAGCAAGGCTACGGATGTCAGCAGCTTTCAAGCAATTTAATGCACGAACCGAAAGGTCAAGATCAACTAATTCAGTTTTAAGGATTTTACGCATGTGTAAGATCTCTTCGTCAACTTCTTTAGTTTCTTCTTTAGCCTGAGCCTCAAGCATCATGTTCTCATCGCTGAACAACATAAAGTGCTGGATAAGGATCTTAGCAGCTTCTTTAAGTGCATCTTCAGGATGTATTGAACCATCAGTAGTAATATCCAGAACTAATTTTTCGTAGTCTGTTTTTTGTTCTACACGATAGTTTTCAATAGTGAATTTTACGTTCTTGATGGGAGTGAAGATAGAATCGATAGCGATAACACCTACATTGGCATCAGGGTTTTTATTCTCATCACTTGGGATGTAACCACGGCCCTTATTGATAGTAAGCTCGATTTCAAGCGTTACTGAAGAGTCCATGTTACAAATAACCAAATCAGGATTTAAAATTGTAAAATTGTTAGAGAACTTAGTGATGTCTCCGGCTTTAAAAGCGTCCTGACCATTAATGATCACAAATATTTTTTCGCTGTCGCCAGATTCACCTGTTTTCTTAAACCTTACTTGTTTCAGGTTTAATATGATTTCGGTTACATCTTCAACAACACCTTTGATTGTAGAAAACTCATGCATCACGCCTGAAAAACGTACAGATGTGATCGCAAAACCTTCCAGTGATGAAAGTAAGATACGACGCAGAGCATTACCAATGGTTATACCGAAACCTGGTTCTAACGGACGAAACTCAAACGTGCCATCAAAATCAGTTGATTTCTGCATGATAACCTTGTCAGGTTTTTGAAATGCTAAAATTGCCATTTATATCCTTTATTTATTGTTTACTAATTTGAATTGATTAAACCACAAAAATGATTGGCATAATATGCCAACCACTTTGCGTATAAATATCTTATTATTTTGAGTATAACTCGACGATCAGGTTTTCCTTGATATTTTCAGGAATCTCATCACGATTTGGATAGTTTAGGAATTTACCAGTTAATTCATTGGCATCCCATTCTAACCAGCTATATTTATTAATCTTTCTGCCAGCTACTGAATGAGAGATAGCTTCTAAAGATTTTGATTTTTCGCGTACTGATATAACATCACCTGCTTTTAACTGGTATGAAGCGATGTTAACCACTGAACCATTAACATTGATGTGTTTGTGACCAACCAATTGGCGTGCGCCTGAACGTGTTGGAGCAATACCTAAACGGTAAACTGCATTATCAAGGCGCGCTTCTAAAAACTTCAATAAGTTTTCGCCGGTGATACCTTCTTTAGCAGATGCACGGTGAAACAAGTTTTCGAATTGTTTTTCTAATACACCGTAAGTGTATTTAACTTTTTGTTTCTCCATCAACTGAGTTGAATACTCAGATTGTTTTCCTCTTCTTTTTGAGGCGCCATGCATTCCTGGCGGATAGTTTTTTCTTTCTAACGCTTTATCCGGACCGAAGATCGGCTCACGGAAACGACGTGCAATTTTGGATTTTGGACCTGTGTATCTTGCCATTTTTGTGTTGTTTTAAAGTATCAAACGGCCCGCAGCCGCTGAATCTTAGCTTTAAAAATTTGTATTAATTAAACTCTTCTTCTTTTTGAAGGACGGCAACCATTGTGTGGAAGCGGTGTAATATCCTTTATAGTAGTTACCTCGATACCTGCAGTTTGCAAAGTACGGATAGCTGACTCACGACCAGCACCCGGGCCTTTTACAAATACTTCTACTTTACGTAAGCCTAAATCATAAGCTACTTTACCGCAATCAGAAGCAGCCTGGCCGGCAGCGTATGGGGTATTCTTTTTTGAACCTTTGAAACCCATTTTACCAGCAGATGACCATGATATAGCCTGGCCTGTTTTGTTGGTAAGGGTGATGATGATATTGTTGAATGTTGCGTTGATATGTGCCTCGCCTACTGATTCAACAATAACAATACGCTTTTTGGTAACTTTTTTAGTCTTAGCCATTTTATGTTTTAATTATTGATTTGATGAATTACTGAATTATTGAATAATCCGGACCCATTAATCATTTTAATTTATTTATTCCTAATAACCGAAGAAAGTAACTAATCACTATTCTCCAATTACTAATCAACTATTATTTAGTAGCTTTCTTTTTATTAGCAACTGTCTTACGTTTTCCTTTACGGGTACGTGAGTTGTTTTTTGTGCGTTGGCCACGTAATGGTAAACCTTTACGATGACGTGTACCGCGGTAACAACCTATATCCATTAAACGTTTGATGTTAAGCTGAACCTCTGAACGTAGTGAACCTTCAACTTTGATCTGGTCATTAATAATACCACGAATAGCAGCTAACTGATCATCATTCCAATCCTGAACTTTAATATTGAAATCAATACCAGCCTGGGTTAAAATTTGTTGAGCGGTTGAACGGCCGATTCCGTAGATATAGGTTAAGCCTATCTCTCCTCTTTTATTGTTTGGTAAATCAATACCTGATATCCTTGCCATATTTCTTATTTGTGCTTTTACGTAATAACCGAACGGCGGGCCACCGTTGTACGGATTAATACAATTTTTTTAATTATCCCTGACGCTGTTTGTACTTCGGGTTCTTTTTGTTAATAACATAAAGTTTACCGTTGCGGCGGATGATCTTACAATCAACACTACGTTTTTTAATGGATGCTCTAACTTTCATCTCTTTGTTTATTTATATCTATAGGTTATTCTACCCTTTGTTAAATCGTATGGACTCATTTCCAACTTCACTCTGTCGCCAGGTAAAATCTTGATATAGTGCATTCGCATTTTGCCGGATATATGCGCAATAATTTCATGACCATTCTCCAATTCAACCCTGAACATAGCATTAGATAATGCCTCCCTGATAGTTCCGTCTTGTTCAATCGAAGATTGTTTAGCCATATTTTACTGATTATTACTCAATTATCCACCCTAAAAGCGGGATGCAAAATTAATAAAAATTTTTTAATTATTATTTTTTTCTTTTAAAACATTATCAACGTATGAAAACGTTGACAGAATATCTACTTTTCCTTTGGTTACAGCTACCGTATGCTCGTAATGCGCTGATGGTTTTTTATCAACTGTTGATACTGTCCATCCATCATCCCAAAACTTAACACCAGCACGGCCTGCATTTATCATTGGTTCAATGGCAATTACCATTCCTTCTTCCAATTTAATGCCCGAACCACGTTTACCATAATTAGGAACTTCTGGTTTTTCATGCAGATGTAATCCTACACCATGGCCAACCAATTCTTTAACTACGCCAAAACCATGTTTTTCAGCATGCTCCTGTACTGCATAACCTATATCGCCTATACGCATCCCTACTACAGCCTTTTCAACACCTAAGTCAAGGCATTCACGCGTAACACGCATAAGTGTCTTAACAGTATCGCTAACTTCGCCTATAGCAAAGGTAAAAGCTGAATCGCCGTAGTATTTGTTTAATATAACGCCACAATCAACTGATACCAGATCACCTTCAACCAATACATGGTTACCAGGGAAGCCGTGTACTACCTGATCGTTAAGAGAAATACATAACGAGTAAGGGAAACCATGATAATTTAAGAAGGCAGGAACGCCGCCGTTATCACGTATAAAGGTTTCAGCAAGTTTGTTTAATTCAATAGTTTTAACACCCGGAGCAATAACCTTAGCTATCTCTCCGAGTGTTTTAGATACAAGTAAAGAACTTTCTCTTATTAGTTCTATCTCTTCGACAGACTTATAATTGATCTTTGACATTGTTTATCTTTTTAAATAACCGGGGTTGTTCCTGTAACAGCAGGTGCTGAACTACGGGCCTTGATCCTACCGGTTTTCATTAATCCGTCGTAATGGCGCATTAATAAATGACTTTCAATTTGTTGTAAGGTATCTAAAATTACACCTACTAAGATGATAAGGGATGTTCCTCCAAAGAATCTTGAGAAGAGACTGCTCACACCCATCATGCTAACAACAGCAGGTATAATAGCGATTATTGCTAATGCTAATGCACCTGGTAAGGTAATCTTAGAAATAATATCATCAAGGAAATTAGCTGTAGCCCTACCTGGTTGAACACCTGGAATAAAGCCACCATTCTTTTTCATATCCTCAGCCATTTGATTAGGATTAACCGTAATAGCTGTATAGAAGAAAGTAAATAGTATAATTAATATCGCAAATAATAAGTTATGCTCCCATGAATTATAGTTAGCCAAGCCCATTACCACAGAGTTTGCAGCTACGCTTGGAAACATTGTAGGAATATATGCCGGGATAAACATTAATGCCTGAGCAAAAATGATCGGCATTACGTTTGCCGCATTCACTTTTAAAGGAATGTATTGGCGTACACCACCATATTGTTTATTACCAATAATACGTTTCGCATATTGCACAGCAACCTTTCGGGTACCTTGTACTATTAAAATGGTAAACATTACAACTGCAATATAAGCTACAATCTCAACCACAAAGGTAATTAAACCACCCTGGCCGCTTCTGCGTGCATTAAATTCAGTTACAACCGCGCCAGGTAATGAAGCAATGATACCGATCATGATGATCAATGATATACCGTTACCAATACCTTTATCAGTTATACGCTCGCCTAACCACATTACAAATAAAGTACCTGATGTTAATACAAATACGTTTAATATAGTAAAGAATGGATCACCAATTAACCTTGCATCAGGGCCAATTTGAGATTTCAAATAGCCTATTGCTTGTAAAGCCGTAATACCTATTGTTAGGTAACGGGTCCACTGGTTAATTTTGTTTTGACCGCTTTCGCCTTCTTTTTGCAGTTTAGCAAAGTATGGCACTGCTATCCCAAGCAATTGCACCACAATTGAAGCCGAGATATAAGGCATTACGCCTAATGCAAAAATCGATGCACGCGAAAACGCGCCACCGGCAAACATGTTTAATAATCCTAATAAACCTTCTTTAGCGCTAGTGTTTAATGATGCAGGATCTACACCGGGTAAAACAATAACGCAACCTATACGGTATATTAAAAGAAATAAGAGTGTGTTGGTTATACGCACTCTTAAATCCTCGATTTTCCAAATATTGGATAATGTGGTGAAAAAATTCTTCATTGAAAAATTATAGCTTAACTATGGTACCACCAGCTGCTTCAATTGCTTTTTGCGCTGTGGCAGTAAATGCATGTGCTTTAACTTCTAAAGTGGCTTTTAGTTCGCCACGACCTAAAATCTTAACAAGGTCGCTTTTTTTCGATACTAAACCATATTCCTTTAGTGTTGCAAAATCAATTGATGTAACTGAATGTTGCTCAACTAAGCCTTGTAATACATCAAGGTTAACACCAACGTATTCTACGCGGTTGTTATTCTTGAAGCCTACTTTAGGCACACGGCGTTGTAATGGCATCTGTCCACCTTCGAAACCAATTTTGGCTGAAGTACCTGAACGTGAACCTGCACCTTTATGGCCACGGGTTGATGTTCCACCACGGCCTGAACCTGTACCACGGCCTATTCTTTTTCTATTTTTAGTAGAACCTTCTGCAGGTTTTAAATTACTTAAATTCATGATATTAAATATTTTCTACTGCTACCAAATGATTAACTTTCTTTACCATACCGATGATAGCTGGAGTAGCTTCAACTTCCACGCTGTGGTTGATCTTACGAAGACCTAAGGCTTCGATTGTTCTTTTTTGGCGTTCACTTCTATCGATCACGCTCTTAATCTGTGTTATTTTGATTTTTGCCATGACTGATTATCCGTTAAATACTTTACCTAAACTAACGCCACGTTGCTGAGCTACGGTATAAGCATCACGTAATTGTGATAATGCTGATACAGTTGCTTTAACCACGTTGTGCGGGTTTGATGAACCTTTTGATTTTGCCAATACGTTGTGAACACCTGCAGACTCTAATACTGCACGCATTGCACCACCAGCAATTACACCGGTACCATTTGCAGCTGGTTTAATGAAAACAAAACCACCTGAAAATTTACCAATTTGCTCATGAGGTACAGTACCGTTAATGATAGGCACTTTTACCAAGTTCTTTTTAGCATCATCAATGCCTTTAGCAATAGCTTCAGTTACTTCTTTAGCTTTACCTAAGCCATAACCTACAACACCGTTCTCATCACCTACTACTACGATAGCAGAAAAGCTGAATGTACGGCCACCTTTGGTTACTTTGGCTACACGTTGTATGCTCACCAAGCGGTCTTTTAATTCGATCTCGCTTGTTTTTACTCTTTTTATGTTGATTGTTGACATTTCCTGTTTCGATTAAAAGTTTAAACCGCCTTCACGTGCACCTTCAGCCAGTGATTTAACACGGCCATGGTACAAATAACCGTTTCTATCGAAAACAACATCTTTAATGCCAGCAGCTAAGGCTTTCTCAGCTACCAGTTTGCCTACGGCTACTGATTG
>JAMFRP010000060.1 GCA_026224775.1 Bacteroidota bacterium | reverse complement strand
ATGTTCACATAAAATATCCAGCGCCAGGCTGCATGGTCAATAATATAACCACCGATTGCAGGTCCTACCGTAGGGCCGAAAATTGCGCCTGCGCTAAACAAGACGGTAGCTGTGCTGGCCTGTTCATGTGGCCAGGTATCCAGCAGGATCGCTTGTGCCGTAGAGAGCAGCCCACCTCCGGCGAGCCCCTGCAATATCCGGAAGCCTATCAGCTCGCCAAGGGTATGTGACTGCCCGCATAACAGAGATGCCAGCGTAAACAGAATAATGGATATTAAAAAATAGTTTTTACGACCGAAGTAGTTACCCAGCCAGCCGGACATCGGTAGAATAATAACATTTGCGATACTGTACCCGGTGATCATCCAGGCGGCATCGCTCAATCCGCCACCAAGATTTCGCTGAATCTGCGGGAAAGACACATTTACAACCGTCGTATCAATCAACTCCAGTAATGCGCCTGCAATTACAGTACCGGTGATAACCCATTTCCTTAAACCTGTTTCTGCCATTTTCTTAATTTTTAATAATGTCTTCTAAATTGTATTGATGTTATTTGTCAATTTTTTTATCCCGATCGATCATATGCGGTTGAATTTCGGGCAAAAGCATTTTCACTAAAAGAGATTTGAGGTATGCATTGGCATCCGTCAATGCCATCCGAAAGTTTTCCTGGTTGGCCGGCAGATTTTGCTGAAGCCATAATCCTTTATGTTCAATAATAATATACCTGATAGTGCCAATCAGGGTATAAAAAATCATCCTGGTATTAACATCATGCATGAATGCGCCCTTATGTATGCCTGAATTCACAATATCCTGGAATAAAGCAAATTGCTCATCTTTGATTTTATCCAGCAGCGTTGTTGATCCATCTATGCTTCTGAGCGATTGTTCCTGAAGCATTAAATAGATGCCGGTATCGTCAGTCATCACCCTTTCCGTATAGAAGTCAATCATGTAAAATAATTGAAGCATTTCTGTGCTACTGCTGCTTTTCAGGTATGACTTGATTGTCTCCAGGTCTTGAATTGACGGTTCAAAAATGGAAAGCAGCAGAAGCTCCTTTGACTTAAAATAATAAGATATCATAGAGCTGTTTACGCCCGCTGCCTTGCCGACCTGCCTAATACTTGTTGCATGAAATCCTTTCTGAACAAATAATTTTGCCGCAGCTATCTGTATCTTTTTTCGCTGATTATTTTCCATTTTTTGATCTGAGTTCTATCCCACTTTGTTATTCTGTTCTAAAAGGATGTTCTGAACAGTTGTTCAATTTTATAGCAAAAAAATTTAGTCTCCTATTATTTGAGCGATCCAGAGCGGTATCATCTTTTTGCGTTCTTGTATCATTTGGTAAAATTCCATATCATTAATTCCGCAGTTTTTCTTTAATCGGGGCTTAGCCAAAAACGGGAATAACATCATTCCTGCAACATTCATTACCAGGTGCATCGGATTCATTTCCAGTTTCCCTTCTTTTTTTAAGGCTATCAACTGTTTAGCGAGAATCGAATTTGCCATAATATCTATACGTTGTTGGATTTCCGGCAAATCTGAACTTCCGGATAACATTTCATTAACGACGAAAGTCGGAAAATCAGGATTCTCCAGTAACATGTCCATATGCAGTACAACTAACTTTTGAACTTTTTCTATTATCGTGGTCGACTCATCGTTAAGGATAGGTTCGTCACCTGCTAATAGCCGTTGTAAATTTTCCGCCATACACAGTAGAAACAATTTCTCCTTGCTTCTGAAGTAGTAGTTCAACAGTGAAACACTGATGTCAGCTTCCTTTGCTATGTCTCGCACTTTTGCCGAATCATAACCTTTTTGCGTAAAGACAATTCTGGCTGCCTCCTTAATCTTCGCTTCAGTAGACTCGTCTAATTTCGTTTCCATTTTCATTTACTTGTGCTGTCCAAACTAATGTACGCATCAAAGGTAGAAAGATAATAGAAAATTGAACGTAATTTTTGAACAACTGTTCAATTATTATTTTACTGTGACATCAAATACTAAAAAGAGTCCTTTTACAGATAGCCGTATAAGATTGACAGCATTAAAGGGCAATGATTCAATTGCCCAAACGAAGTATTCAATAATAAAAACTCTTGCATAATTTCTGATCAACACACTTAATGCTCGATGTTGTGCGCCGGCGCATTATTGGAATTTTAAAGAAACAAAGACAATCTAAAACTCTGATTATAAAGACCTTTATTTTAGCAACTTCTTTTCTTTTTTCCTTCGGATGCGTTATTTAAAACACGAATCCGGCTACTCGATTTTTTTTGTTTAGGCTATTCAGAGTTTTATAACCTATTGTAAGGCAGGCATTAATAATTTAAGGAGAAATTTAAAAGGCCACTAAAAAGAAATAGAACGCAAATTCTAAATACCAATCCGGCCACCTTGTAATAAAATCTATAAGTAACCAACTGCAGGGTAGTGAAGTGTTGATATAAATTTACATTATGAATATAGACAAAAACACTCCTTTGATCGATCTGACCGTTGCCAATTTAATGATCATTATAGAAGAATGATGACTGATTTCAGGGTGACTGTTGTAACTATTCAGATAGTATCCTATACAACTCCAAGTTTAAGTAATAGTTGCCTTTTCCGATTACTCTCTTTTCTAAAACCCCCATATCCGTTAACTGGTCAAGATATTTTCTGGCGGTATTTTCCGCATAGATATTACCTCCGACCAGGTGCTTTACCCTTGTGTAGGGTTGGGTAAATATGGCATTGACCAGTGATTCGGGACGTGCTATGTCGGTATCTTCGATGATGGCTTTTAAAATGGCATCTTTGGCACCAACAATGTCGTTGATCTTGTCATAAGTAATATTGGAAGTCACTTCAACAGCTTTCAGCATATACAACAACCAGTTCTTCCAACTCCCTCTCTGGGTTACTCCTGCAAGTCCCGCATAATAATCCTCTTTATGGTCCATGATATAGCGGCTTAAAAAGAGGATTGGATAATCCAACAGACCTTTTTTGGTCAGGTAATGAATGTTGAAGATCCTGCCGGTACGGCCGTTGCCGTCACGGAAAGGGTGTATCGCCTCAAATTGTAAATGACCAATGGCCATTTTAAGTAAAGGGTCTATCGGATAAGTTTTGTCATCGTTCAAAAACTCTATAAGGTTATGGAGCTTAGCTTCGACAACGCCCTTGCCTCTTGGTGGTGTATAGGAGACTTTACCGGCATTTGGCCCGGTGCCGCCTTCCTTGATTACAATCTGGGCTATAGGTGTTCTTATACCATCATTGAACTGGCTGACTATACGGTACATTTTTACGAAGTAATTCTCGTCGAAAACCTGTTCTTCATTCAAATAGGCATACCCTTCCCATAAGGCTTCACGATAATATAGCACTTCTTTAGACGGCCCATTTAATTGACTAATCTGTTCTTCACTATAGGCCTGATACAATTCATCATCAGTTGTAAAGATATTTTCTATTGCACTGGATGCTTTTGCTTCCTGTAAACTAATAGAGTTTATAAGTAGCCCTTGGTTTGGAATGACGATACTACGACCTTGTAAGCGACCTAACGCAGCTTTGGAATTACCCAATTGACTGTAAATTTCCACATCTTCATAAAGGTGTTTGTCAATTGGCAGTTCTGGTAAAGTATTCCAGGGAACGTTTCGGTCGGGATTCACTCTATATGGCATAAACAAATATACACTATTGACCTTAAAATTAAAATATTTTAAGGTCAATTGCATTTATGGCATTAAAGCTATGCTAAAAAATATTGTGCACATTAAAATCTGCTAATTTTAATGTGCAACATCAAAATGGCATTAAGTTGTCTTGGCAAACTTTAGAAACATATAACAGTTCCACTAAGTAACAATGACTCATTAAACTCAACTTTCACCAATGGCAAATACAAGGATCGCAGCAAAAAAACAAATGTTTATTGGTCGTATGATTTTAAATGGAACGATCAATATCAGACAAGCCTCCAGGCAGTTAGGGATTTCCAGGAATACCGTGAAAAGTTATATCAGAAAGTATAGGTGTTTTGCTAATGGATGTCCTGGAAGATCAGCGCATAAAGAGCGCCCCATTCCGGTTTTCAAAATTGAATATCCGGTGAATGACAGGTATTTGGAATTGATAAATATCTTGCCAGTATTAATAAAGTCAGATCATATCATTAGTGCAAAAGATTTGTGGCAACGTTATTTGGCCATATACCCAAATGGTTACCGTCGCTCTACTTTTTGCCAGCATTTTTCGAAATGGGCAAAAGACAGTAAAGTAAACCTTCGTAATTATTCCCAAGTGTCCGACATTCCTACTGAAGATCTGAAGATATTAAAACGGTGGCGTAATTCCTCGGATAGGCGCAAATGGGAACGGGCGGTAGTTATTATGGAGTCTTTTAATGGCACATCGGCAATTGATATTTCTATTAAGGTAGATCGCGGTGCCGATAAGGTATCGGACTGGATCAGAGACTATAAGGTGAAAGGTATAAAAGGCTTAGAAAAGCAACCCCGGCGTGCGAATAAGGGTATAATGAACGGAATCAAGGATAAACGCGACAATTTAGTAAGGCTAATTCATGAATCTCCCAAATTACACGGGATCAACCGGACGTCCTGGTTTTTGGCAGATTTATCAGCTACTTATAAAAAAGTTTATGGAGTTTACATATCCGGCTCAACCATATCGGCTTACCTTAAAAAAGAGGGTTTTGTTTACAGAAAGGCGAGGGAAGTATTGACCAGTCCCGACCCTGACTTCCGGGAAAAGATGGACAAGATTACCTGTATCCTGCAAAATCTTGGATCAAAGGAGAAATTTTTCTCGATAGACGAATTCGGACCGTTTGCAGTAAAAATCAAAGGAGGCAGATCGTTGGTCAAAAGAGGCGAAAGAAAGACTTTCCCGCAGATTCAGAAAAGTAAAGGCTGGACGATATGCACGGCGGCATTGGAACTATCTCAAAACCAGATCACACACTTCTATTCACAAAAAAAGGATACCGATGAAATGATCAAACTCATAGATCTCTTATTGATTAGATACCAAAATGAGGAAAAACTTTATATCTCCTGGGATGCGGCATCCTGGCACGCATCTAAAAAGCTAGTCAGCCATGTCGAGCTTATCAACAGCGTAAAGTATAATCAGGAACACAAAACGCCATTTGTAGAGTTGGCGCCGCTACCGGCCTCTGCACAATTTTTAAATGTGATTGAATCTGTATTCAGCGGCTTGGCTAAATCCATTATTCATAATAGCGATTATACCAGCCTTGACGAGTGTAAGAGCGCCATCACCTTGTATTTTAACACCAGGAACAATCATTTTATAAAACATCCTCAAAAGGCAGGCAATAAGATATGGGGGAAAGAATTAGTTGTTCCTGTTTTTAAAGACAGTCATAATTGTAAAGACCCAACATGCAGGTAAAAAGGTGCAGTTCTGTCAATAGCAGTTGATTTGATTCGAATGTAACTTGAAATGAATTTCGCTTGACTGGATGCGATAGCTGTTAGGTTTTTACTCAGCTTTATTTTGTTCTTGAGCCAACTTGAGAAAAAAATCTTTTGAGGCTTCGGATTGCAGAATTTCCTTTGCATGTTCGATAATCTCGGCCGTCGACTTGGCTTCCGCCTGCCGTCTTAACATTTTCTTTTGGAGAAAGTCCGCACGCCGCGTTGCCTTTTCATCTTCGTGTTCCATAATAGCTGCTTTTGATAATCAAATATAAACAGAATACTCCATTATAAATTTTAATCATGAAGGAAAACTTATGCGCATGGTCGGGCTCGAACCAGGAACCATAATTCAAAAAGTTGCGAAATTAGGCCAAAAACGCTATTTTTGTAGAAGTCAGAGAGGTGAACATACAAAGCGGCTACCAGGTCTTTTGTGAACCTCGTAAGTGACTGAAGATCAATTGATAATAGAGTTTGGTATATAGCCCAGGTGGGCGCACCCAAGCGGGCAAAGACGAATTTTCGTCCTTTGCCCGCTTCTTTTTTTTCTGTAAATCCTTGTTAATCTGATACATTATACGTGCCCCATCATTCACGCGGACGGTTCGATGCTTTACCCCGTCAAAACACATCTTTAGGGGGAACATCGAACCAACCACCTGCCTTTTTCGCTCCATATCGCGGGTGTGATATAATAATTCGATCCTTGCCAATGCTGTAACAGCCAGTGCAATAACATTTTCAGCGCCTTTTGGAGCGGTTCGTAAATTACCCAGTTGGGCCTCAAGCACTTTTATCTGGCTTTCGCATTCAGTCTTAATCAGCCTATAATCCGCCGCATCGATCACTTCTTCTAACAAATGTTCCCTTGCTTTTGCTAATCGGTCATTACACTTATTGATCTGCGTGATAATCATTTTCCGACCATCCTCTTTATTATCAACCTGATCGTGAAACTTTTCGATTAACAGCAAGGTAATCACTTCTTCCATGCCAGGCTTAGCCACATATTCTTTTAGCTGATCGGCAAACGCCTTGTTGACTACCTCGGCTTTATATCGCCAGCCGCATTTGGACATACAATGATAATAGTAATAATAACGGCTGCGCCCTTTGGATGGGCTTCCGGTGGCCGCACGTCCACAAACCGGGCAAACCATAAAACCACGCAATGGTAACGATTCAGGCGTGACGATGGCGGTGCCCATTTGCTCACCGCCCATCCCGGAATAGCGACTGCGGCGGTCTAATGCAGCCTGAACTTTATAATATAAATGTTCCGTGATTAATGGCACATGCAGACCGGGAACGACTGTTTCTTCTTCATCTTTATATTTAGGCACGCGTATTTTGCCGCAATAAACCGGGTTCCTGACCGCCATCAAAAAGTTATTCTTACCACAATTCAATCCTTTCTTGTGCGCGACTTTCCATATTTGTTCGGTAGAAAAATGGCCTTCCGCTATTTTTTCAAACGCCCATTTTAAAATACTCGCCTCGGGCTCTTTTGGTGCAATATACTTATTGCCGCGCTCGTCGGTCTTATTGATGTATCCTATCGGTGCCGAAGCCATCCAACGGCCCTCTTTCCTGGCTCGGCGCATACCATGCAATACATTCAATGCTCTCCGATCATTTTCGACTTCGGGTGCAGCCAGGTAAAAGGCTAACATGATCTTATTTTCCGGTACTGTTAAATCTAATGGTTGCTCTATCGCTTGTGGCTCAATACCCAAGCTTTTTAACATGCCTATCATTTGATATGCATCGGCGGCATTGCGGCTAAAGCGATCCCACTTAGTAAAAAGCACTAAATCTGAATGCCGTCCCTTAGTTTTTTTTAAATCATCCAATAAAACAGTCCATGCCGGACGGTTAAAGGTTTTGGCCGAATGATCCTCAAAAATCACCTTTCTAACCTTAATCGATTTTAGCTCACAATACCTTTGTAAAGTCTCTTCCTGGTTACGTTGCGAGTAACCCTTATCCGCCTGCTCATCTGTGCTCACCCGGATATATAAATCTGCTATCTGCATATATCTAAAGCGTGTTCTA
Organism: Bacteroidota bacterium; assembly: GCA_026224775.1. Classification (GTDB taxonomy): domain Bacteria; phylum Bacteroidota; class Bacteroidia; order Sphingobacteriales; family Sphingobacteriaceae; genus Mucilaginibacter. The sequence goes on along the minus strand of JAMFRP010000060.1, from coordinate 17,030 downwards.
TAGCTAATTTACCCATTTTTTCGATGAATTCCAACAAAATTACCGCTTCTTCAACGGTAATAATTGTACCGTGTTCGGCCAATATCTCCACTGTTCTTTCCGGGGTAAGTTTCTTCTTTAATGGCTCCATTGCTGCTGAATAAAGCAGCAAAAATTTGCCATTTCAATTTGATTGACGATAAAGCCATAAGCGGCGGGGCGAAATAAAAATCATTGTATTCCACCTCGTCAAGTGACCGACGATACAGAGTTTTCAAACTATTTTATACAAGATTTAAAGCTATTAGGTGCCTCTGCGGAGAATGTTCTTAAAAAGTCCAAGATATGATAGATGATAAATCAGTACCGCATCATTACATCAAATCTAATGAAGATAAGAAACCATCCAACTAAACCTTGACAAGCTTTAATACCCAATTGGCAAATTTTTATCATCGTGGCTTTTGCCGTTATATTTTCCATTCTGATTTGGGTGATCATTGATGCCAGGAAAGACGGCTGAAAGTAGGCGTAGTAATATTGCTCTTAATAATTATATTTGAAAAACCTAACGCCCTTGCATGAAAATAAATGCTGTTTCCGCCAACCATCATATTATACTGGGGACTACGAAGATCAATTTGTTTGATGATAGTGACCCTGTAACCAAATCTTATTTCAATAGCCAGGGCAGCGATCTGGTCATCGACGTCTCTACACAGGATGAAGCCAATTACTATACCTATATCATCGGTGAGAATGGGTCAGGTAAGACCTTGCTTTTTAAAACGATCATCAATTTTGTCAATAATACCAATACGGAGGTTCATCATGCCTCTTTAGACCGGATCATCAATCTTTTCAGTGAAAACGCGCACTACCAGGGCATCAAAAACAAAGATGATACGCGCAACCAATTACATGAAGCAGGTATTTATTCCCGCAGCTTTAAACCTGACCAAGCGAATCAGCAGCAGGATTTCCTATATCATTTCGATGCCCAGCTGATCTATATCAGTTCCGCTTTTGATCGCTCTATCGTACATCGTAACGACCGTTTCAGAAGTTTTAATTACTTGTCCGGCATCAACCAAACGAAATATCTTTTTTTTGCGGCCCTGCGGAGGTTTGACGGTACAGATGCCATCCAGGTATTGGATAATTTATTGGGGCGTTCACAAATCGCGTGGAAAGTCACTTCCAGGCTTAAGTTTAGAAACGTTGATAAATATGCTAAGGGCCGTTACGTGGAGTTAAGGGATAAAGACGGAGTAAATATTATTTCCTTACTGGACTTGCTGGATAAACTGGAAGTTGATGAGCATGGAGCGCTCAAAGAGGGGGATCTGACCGCTGAAGAAAAGCGTCTTTTTTTGACCATCTACAAATCCGGCCCGTTTTTTAAGTTTTTGCATAACAGCAGTATGAACGCTGCTGAGTTGTTAAACTTCATCAAGAACTGTGCATTGACAATGCGGATCCGTTCATTTTTAGGCAGGAAAAGACAGCGGAAGGGGCTGGTCATTCGTATAACGAACCGGCAAACACCGAATTTTCAGGACAGAAGGCCAAATGGTTTTTCCGACAATGAAGTATTGTTGATGAGTTTGCTGGAAGAATTGGATTTGGTGGAAACAGAGATCCGGGCGGATAAAGTTTCCATTGAGCGCTTCAGTTCGGGGGAACAAAGCTTGATCCGGTTGTTCAGTTTCTTTGCAGATTTGCCTATCGTTAATAAACCCGAAAAGCTCATCGTTTTTTTCGATGAACCGGAGAATAGCTTACATCCAAAATGGCAGCATCAGTTTCCGTTTTACTTCAAAAGGATCGTAGAGGAGGTATACCAGATCAAAAGTTCGCATTTTATTATTGCGACCCATTCACCTTTGATCGTGATGCGGACATCGGGTGAAAAAGATATGAATGTGTTACGTTTTTACCGCGACGATCAAAAACGCTTTGCCAGCGAGGCGGTGGTGGACATCCAGCGATTTAGTATTGAGGAGGTGTTGCTGGACGAATTCCTTGTCGCCTACCGGGACAGAAAACGGGAGGAGGAGATCATTGGCCTGTTAGATGAGCGTTATGAAAAGCAGGATGACCCGATCAATGCGATACCGCGCTCGTTTGAGTTGAGGAAAAAGATCGATGATTTGTATAATAGTTTACGGAATAAGGGATGAGGTATATTGCAAAGGATGCTAAGGATCCACTGGTTATTGAAGCCAAATTGCTGTTGGCTACCTCGGCGACCTACGATGAAAATCCCAGGGTCCGTGAAATAATCCGCTTAATTTATGGCGGTTGCTGCGCTTTCTGCGGATCGACCGTTGAGGAAGGCTCCTATTACCAGATCGAACACTTTTACCCGAAAGGTAAAGCTGCCTACAAATCCAGGGATAAAGATCTGGAAAACCTGCATTACTGCTGTACACGCTGCAATTTCCGGAAGGGCCGGGTACTGCGGGATAAGATTATGTCACCCAATTATTTTTTTGATAAAAGTGGGAATTGGCAGGATACGCTACCGGAAAAACTGGAACGCGAAATCTATTATGTCGGGCATATGGTATATGCACATAATTATAATCCCGGTCCCATTGACCGGGGAGCGGAAACCATAACCCTTTTCAATTTAAATAATACGGACCCCAGCGGTAAATCGCACCGTGGCTATTTGGTCGAACGGCGGCTGCGGCATTACAATTTGATCTACCGTCAGGTCCAGGCCGTCTACAATTTACTGGAATGGTACCACCCCTCGATCGATTTGGCGGTCAATCTGTTATTAGAGAATATCATGGAGTACTTCAGGGAGGAACACCCCTGGTCGGTAATGGTCATTCATAATTTTGGCGATGACGTGCTCAAATTACTGATGATTTACGATGCTTTAAAAGTAAAACTCGCCACATCATGATTTTACATTGATTCCTTATAGGTTTATGACTCGTTATATCAATAAATGTTTTTTAACCAGTAATCGGAATTGGGTATAAGCTAGAACTCTTTTTCATTTTCGGTAAATTTTCTTGTAGTTGTGTCTATACTGTATTTAGACGAGTCTAAACCTTGGTCGAACTTAACTGTCGCTAATACTACTGGACTCTCATTTTTAGAAAAAAAGATAGTGGTCATTTCTTTTTTAGTCTCATAAGAAAAATATCCACCAGATAGAAGCTTCTTCCCTCCGAAACTGGAGGCGAAAATCTGCGTACTATGACCTGATGCCCATTCAGAACGATAAAGCATTTCCCCCTCAGCTTTAATGCTATCAGCAACCTGTCTCAGCACATTTTTTTGTGCTGTTGCGTTTTGCGCAAGTATAAATAGGGTAATCCATGTAAACAGCTTTTTCATTATTGCGAAACGGTTAGTAAATATTTTGTGAATATAAATAACCTTGCGGATTTTGTATAACGCGGCGGTGCAGATATTACCCATTAGGGTTCATCAAAATCCTTTAATAAGTTAGCGAGAAGCCGCATATCATCTAAAAAATGGTGCGAAAGTTGCACATTTAGGCGCACATCGTAAAAGGCCGTTTCTGAATTGGAAATGGCCTTTTTTGTTTTCTAATTAGACGAACACTCGGTTTTATTGTATTCCTTGGAGGCGCTGACAGCGAAAAAGCCTCCAACCTCTCGATTAGAGGCTTCCTGTAGAATGAATATATTATTCAAACAGTTTTTGCAACTGATGTTTATACGACTAGCAGATCCAAACTACAGTTAATTGGTTATTATAACTAATTGCTCCCCTTTTTTTAAATCTTTATCGGTTATAAAATAGCCATCTATTTTTTTACCCCCATAATATAAGCTTGTTATTTTTTTGCCAGAATTCTTTTTAGAAACGGTATAGATATTCCCGTTATCTAGTTGGATTTTTATCTTATTAAATAAGGGTACCGAAATAATATATTTCGGGTCGGCTGGAGAAAAAGGATAAAAGCCCATAGCATTAAATACATACCACGACGACATTTCGCCCGCATCATCCATCCCTGCATATGATAGATGCTCTTTACCCAAATCATAAAAATGATTCATAATACTATCAAGTAACACCTGCGATTTTTCCTGTTTGCCAACAAAATAGTACAGAAAAGTATAGCTGTGATCAGGTTGGTTGCCCTGGCAATACTGCCCGATAAAACCCGAAATATTATAAGCTTCGTAACCTTTCCATGGAATTGTAAAGAGCGAATCCAGTTTAGTTTCGAAAGCGTGTTTGCTTTTATATAACCCTATTAACCCCGGCACATCCTGTGGAACAAAAAAGGACGATTGCCAGGCATTCGCTTCGCGATACATATATTCGTAATAAGGATAATAAGGATTGAAGTTTTTCACCCAATTACCGTTAGCAAGCCGCCCTTCCATAAATCCTGTTGCGGGGTTAAAAACATTTTTGTAGTTTTTGGTTCTTTTCATCAACATACGATAATTAGCTGTATCGTTTAATTGCTGAGCCAGCAACGCTACTGCATAATCATCATAAGCATATTCCAATGTTTTTGTAATTGCTGCCTTGGTTACGGTTTCGGTTACGGGATTGGCAACATCAAGCTCAGATATATAGCCTTTGGTGTTATATTCATCCACGTATTTACGGGTGCCTTCAACAGTTGCATTTTTTAGCATTAACTTGTAGGCTGTATTTACATCATAATCCCGCAATCCTCTGAGGTACGAACCGGTAATAAAAACTGATGCATGGTCACCATGAAAAAAGGTAGGCATAAAGCCTGTTATCTCACCTTTATCAATTAATGATTTAATTACATCATTGGTCACCTTGGGCGAAAGCAACCCTAATAAAATTAATTTATTCCTGTAATCATCCCACAATGATGGCTCTGTGTAATAGTTAAAGCCTTTATTTACAACTTTACCGCTCAGGTCAGTAAAATCGCCGTTGGCATCGCTACGTAAAGCCGGCCAAAGAAATGAACGATACAGGCATGAATAAAATATTCCTTTTTGCCGCTCTGTTCCACCTGTAACTGATATTTTTGACAACAAATTATTCCATGTTTCGGTAGCCTCGTTTCTAACTCGGACAAAGCTTTTACCCAGCATTTCTTTTTCTAAATTCTCTTTCGCGTTCTTTATGCTTACGAATGAAAATCCGATTTGAATTTCAAGGGGCTTATTCTCATCAACAAAATTAACTACAGGTACTATCCTCGGTCCCTTTCTTAGTGAATCGATCTTACTTATTTTATGATTGGTTACAGCGTAGAAGTACATTTTTTCGCCCGCTTGCTGAAAGCCAGTAAAAACGTTTGCACTTTCCTGATGTATACCCCAACTCCTTACTCTTTCATTTGATAAGGCCAGGTCTGCTATCAGCTTTTTGCTTTCGCCCGGCTTAAAGGTATATTTATGAAAAGCGCATCGTAATGTTGAGGTTAACTCGGCATTAATATGGTAACGCTCCAAATAAACCTGGTAATAACCGTGATGTGCCGATTCGTTTTTATGGCTAAACTTTGATTTATAATCATCTGCATCAATCTGTCCGGTGGCCGGCATTAAAGGGATGTTACATAAATTCCAATGCCCTTTGCTGGTATGTATAAACCCATATATTACCGTATCCTCATACTGATATCCTGAGCCACTATGAAACTGGGTAACGGGGCTTAACTGTACCATTGCGTTTGGAAGCGATGAACCCGGAAACACTTCAGCACCCCAGGTACGGTGTGTTGGTACAAAGCCAAGATCCTTAGGATCCCACAAAGTTGCAGTTCCTAATAACGGATTTACATAATTTACAGGTGCTTTTTGAGCCTGTAAATAAGTGGTTGTCAGTAAAAACAATACAACTGCTACAATATTCTTTTTCATAATATTATCCTGATTTTTTTTAAAGCAGTACTTTGAATAAGATAACCCGGAATAAATAAATGATCAATTTATACCGGGTTATTGCATAAATAGATATTATTGAATAAATGACCCGGCTTTTAACCGTGCCGCGACCTCAATCATGGTAACCCCGCTTAATTGGGTGGTTAAATCAATACTACCCGATGGTTGTAAGGTCCAATCCGGGCTTGCCAGTAATGATGGCCGCCCTATGCCTTTATAATAAAGTGTTTGCGCGTTCTTTTGTAAAAAGGCAGCGTATTTGGTACGGTCTGCTGCATCAAGAGCGGTAAGTTCTACCAGATCCGTCAGGTATCTCACCGCTATACTTTTAAACAAACCACCATCACCCTGCCCCTCGCTTTTAAGTATACCATTAGATTCAAGATCAGGGTCGGCAATCTCATTGTTAGCAGTAAGTATAGCATCCTGTATATAAGCAGGATCCTGCGTTGCATTGTAAAGCTCAACAGCAGCACCAATAAACAAGCCCTGGTTATAAGTATACACGGCCTTACTTACCTGCAAGTCCTGGTTTTGGTTGATACCATCATACACTACTCCTGCCGTGCTTACCAATGTAGATTTCTCCCACGAGTATAAATTCTTTGCAAAAGTAAGGTCTGTGGCATTGCCTTGTAATTCGTACATTTTGGCAGCCAAAATTATAGCGTTACCGGTTGAAGGTGTATTTTTATAATATAACTGGGTACGTTGCCATGCAATTCCTCCTCCTGCTATAGTATTTGAAGCACCTTGAATTTCAGTATACAATATTTTGGCAACATTTAAATACGCGGTATCTTTTGTTATAGAATAACCCCTCATACTTGCATTAGCCAGCCATCCCATATCGTCATAAAACTCATTTGGGTAAACACCGCCATTTTCAATTTTGATGCCGGTAAGCAGCGCCTTCATACGCAGGGTATACAATGCGTTCTGGGTTCTTAAATAGCCGTCTTCAAGTATATTTAATACATGGGCCTGTGGCCAATAATTAAAAGTAGTTGTTCCGGTACTATTTTGAATGTAATAATTACGATCAACCGAGATGTAGGTATTATATGTACTTGCCTGTAATGAATCGCTAAGTGATGCATAATTATAAGTTACGGTTGCAGGCGGCGTAACCGGTGGCACAGGTGTAACCGGTGTTGTAGCCGGGCTTTTTGAACAGGAACTTAGTACAAAGGCAGCAAATAATACAATCGTCACTAATCTGTTATCAAGGTATTTCGTTTTCATAAGCATTGGGGTAAATTATAGGGGTTACAATAATTTGTACCCCCTATAATGGTTATTGTATAGTAATGGAATTGGTGTAATTTGTTATAGTTGTGCTGTAGTTTACATTAACATTACATGGTTTATTATTAGCGCTCGGATCAATCTTGAAGCAAAAATTGAATTGTGAGTTATCAACCAAAAACATATAATAGTAAGAAAGCTGTGTGCTTGTTGATGGGTCTGCATTGTCTGAATTAGCACTGCCAAACCATTCTACCGACTGGTTTCCTGAAGCGTCGGCTTCTGTAAATTTATATTTGTACCTGCTATCTAAGCCGTAAGATTCTTGTGGGATAACGATGGTTTGGTTATCTATCTCCCATTGGCTATTACCTATATAAGGCAAGGTAAATTCAACTGCATTATTTGGCGCCGAGAAAAACCCAACAGAAACGATCTGTGTTATTTTTGCCGCAGCATTACCCAAATCAATAGTAAGCCTGTACACATTTTGGGTACCTGTTACAGTGGTAGTGCCACCGGCTACAACCGTGGTATTATTTTCTATCGAGTATGCGTTAGGTGTCCCGCTATTGTTGTCAACCAAACTGTAGGTACCCGGTTTTAACGACGTATAAAGCTCAAAAATAACATCGCCGCCCGCTGTTGTTGGTGCTATTTTTTTGAAAGGAATCGCTTTGGTAATATCCGTACCCTGTTCTGTGGCACTACCGGTAAGATACAACGCATTCGGGATTACTGCAAAACCGGCAGGCCTTGAAAGTTGAATAGTGTGACTTACCCTACTTACCCTGGCATTTGTAGCTTTTGAAACAATTACAGCCCATTTAAGTGTTCCCGTACCTAATGCAGCTATACCTGCCAGCGATGCAATTGTATTTAATGTTGCCTGGCTTATTGTTGCCTGGGCACTTACCCCCAAACCATCAGAAAGCACTTTATAAACCGGCTTACTAAAGTCGCCGCCTGGTTTATCAAATGCTACCTCATATAGTACAACATCCGGGGTTGGCGCGGCATCCCATGAAAACACAATGCTTGGCCCGGTTGATGGGTTTAGGTTATAACTGGCCCCATCTTCCGGTGCCAATATAGTTGTTACGGGCGGCACCGTTAAATCAAGTGATCTCGTATCTTCTTTACAAGATGTAAATGCTATTAAAGCTAAGGTTATAACCAAGCTTAATTTAGTTATCTTTCTCATTTTTTAGTTTATTATATATGATTAATAGCCAGGGTTTTGAGTTAAATTTTTGTCAAGACTAACATCGTTGGCAGGAATTGGCCATAAGTAATCTCTACCTGAATTAAACTCTCTTTTTTGTGCCCTGATGAATCCATTATCAGTAGTTGCATCGCCAGAAAACTGGGCACCATGTGCATAACCATTCATAACGGTTTGCGCGGTTTGCCATCTTCTGATGTCATCGGTTCTTAAACCCTCTAAAGCTAATTCGGCCCTTCTTTCACGCCTGATAATGGTGGTCATATCACCTGTAGTCGGATAAGCTAATGCAGCTGGATTAGTAAAACCTGCTCTTGCGCGCAAAGCACCAATAGTTCCGTTCCAAATTGTAGCATTCATCTGCCCCAGGCTATTCTCAGCTTCTGCATAATCAAGCAATATTTCTGCGTACCTGAATAGATGAAGGTTTAAGCCCGACACATAATTAACCTGCGCGTTCGGATCAAAATATTTGCGCCAATAATAACCAGTTGGCGAAGAACTTTGCCTACCGCCTACATACTCGTCAGGGCCATTAGGATTTGTCGGTGAATCGGACGGATCACTTCCCGGTTTTATATAAATAGTTTTAGTTGTGCCATTTGCACCGCCTTCACTATCCCATTTGTAACCGTCATAAACGATAGTAGCTGTTAGTCGCGGGTCACGGTTAGCATATGGGTTATTAGCATCGTATCCTGATCCGGCATCGGTAATGCCATCACCATTCGTCATAACATAATCATCAACCAACTCTTGCGTTGGCGCCATGGAGTTTACACGGCCACCTACTGATAATGGTGCAAAATCCCAAAAGTCCTGCCAGGTAATTACGGTTGGTACATACTGTACTGATAATATAGTTTCGTTGTTGGTTTTATTAACTACTTTGTCACTAAACAGGTCGGTATAACTCGCGTTTAACGCATACGTACCATTTACCGTTTGATTATTCATAAGCTGTTCACAAACTGTTACCACGTCGGCCATTCTGTTACCCTGGTATAATAATACCCTTGCTTCAAGCGCTAAAGCTGCACCTTTAGTTATTCGTCCATTTTGGTTGGCAGGAAGCTGGTCTTTAGAAGGCAGATCAGGTATTATCGCATTTAATTCACTTAATACAAAGGCTACAACAGTAGCTTTGGGTGTACGGGCGATTACTTTAGCCTCATCCGGCGTAATATCATTTGTTACCAACGGTACATCCCCATACCATTTAGTTAAGTTAAAGTGTTCAAATGCACGTATAAAGCGTGTTTCGGCTATTAAACGGGTAATTGAATCTTTTGGCAACGTTGTATTTTGACCGATATTGGCCAAAAACTCGTTACATGATTTAATAGCTGAATAATAGGTAGCCCAATCACTTGCAAATTTTTGCGTGGTAGCTGTAGCTGTTCCTGCTGAAATTGAAGTAAGATCGCCACTAGCGGCATAAGCATTGTCTGATACCGCTTCGGGGTTAAAATACAATGCATCATTATAAATTAAATGGTAATTATTGTATAGCGCATTGTAAACGTTGGCATTAACTTTCCAAAAAGTCAAACTTGAAAAGTCATTTGTTGGTGCTATATTCAGCTTTTTACAGCCGGCTACTGCAGTTGCCGCAATAATTACAATGAAGAGCTTTTGTAAAAGTTTCATATTGATATCTTTTAAATGTTATGATTAAAATGTTAAATCAACTCCGCCGCCATAGAATACAGGAAGCAGGTATCCCCTGGCACTGGTAGAAGTAGAATTCACATCTACATTGTTACCAAATTCTGATGTTTCAGGATCAACAAACTTTAACTTGGTAAGCGTTGCCAGGTTTTGACCGATCAGGAACACCCTAAGTTTTTGTACGCCCAAAACTTTCAATACCTGCTTAGGGAGTGTGTAACCAATGTTTACATTTTTCAACCGGGCATAAGCCGCGTTAAAGGCAAACAAGTTTGATCCGTTACCCCAGTTGTTTTCTTGCGAAGCAGAACCTGAAATAGCCAGGCGCGGGTATTTGGCATTTGTATTTTCCGGCGTCCAAAAGTCGGTTTGGTTTTCGTAGAGTGTAGCACCGTAATTACCCTGGAAAGGTTCCACTAACTCGCCACGTAAAAACTCGGTTCTTTTGCCTACGCCTTGTATAAATAAGGTCATGTCGAAATTTGACACAGAAATTCTATAAGTAAATCCAAAAGTATAACGCGGGAAAGGGTTTCCCAGCTCAGTTCTATCTGAAGCGTTAATTACACCATCTCCATTCAAATCTTTGAACTTTACATCGCCCAAACCTACTACCGCTCCTACTGGTTTAGGGTAATTGTTTATTTGCGCTTGGTTTTGATAAAAACCATTTGTTTCATAACCATAATATTCGGTAATAGGCAAACCTACTTTACGTATTAGTTGAAACACATCTTCGTTACCAATTTGCTGTGTTGTGTTGCCGGTAAGCTTTAACAATGTATTCTGGTCGTCAGCAATATTTGCACTGAAGCTTTGGGTTACCTTCGGCCCTCTTAAAGTATAAGTTATTTCAGCCTCCCATCCTTCATCCCTAACTTTAGCTACATTCTCATCGGCCGGAGTTGCTCCGTAAATTGAAGGTATATCAACCGGGACCTGTAAAATATCGCTGGTTACTTTATTAAAGTAATTGAATGAGCCTGAAAGCTTATCGTTGAACAGGCTGAAATCTACCCCTACGTTAAAGGTTGCTGCCCTTTCCCACGTCAAATCAGGGTTGGATTGATTGGTACCAGCGCCACCTACCGGAACATTATTAAAACCATAAGCACTGGCGTAATTAAAGTAAGTAGTTTGATATTGGTAATTACCAACGTTTTGGTTACCTAATACACCATATGAGGCTTTTAATTTAAGGCTATTGACTGTATTTCTAAATTGTTGCATAAACGATTCATCCGTTAGCAACCAGCCTGCATTTACGGATGGGAAAAACCCATCGCGTTTACCCGGTGCAAATTTTGATGAAGCATCTTCGCGGAAAACAAAATCTAAAAAGTACCTGTGTTTGTAATCGTAGTTAAAGCGGCCGAATGCAGATAGCAAACTATTCGATTCTATATCAACACTATTGTATGACCCCGTGTTGTTTGGCCCGCTTGGTTCAACAATTGAACCCGTTGTAGGGGTTCCCAATAATGGATCAGTAAAATTGGTTTGTATCTGAAAACCTCTGTCTGTATAATTTTCGCTTGATACACCAAGTGTAGCCCCAAAGTTATGATTGCCAATTGTTTTACTGTAGTTAGCATAAATTTGCGTATTGAATAATTCTGATTTATTGTTTCCATCAGTAACGTTTAAATCATTACCGTACGAACCGGAAGGCACAAAATCAACTTCTTTGGTATTATAAAAGTTCCCGTTGTTATCCAGCGTACCGCCAAACACAGCCGTTAATTTCAGGTCTTTGGTGATACTTAATGTGCCATTTAAATTACCAAAAATCTCATCGTTATCTGATTGCCCAAAACCGCCTTCTCTTAACGCGCCAAGCACATTATACTGTGATGATACCGGGTTGGTAATATAATCGCCGGCCGCATCCTGAAAGTTATAGTTTGCAGGTACACGGTTAGCATCAGCAAAGAGGTTATTATCGCCGTAAGTATTTGTTTTATTGCGGGTTTTGGTATAATTAAGTATGGCATTAAACTTAAACTTACCAATTACACTGGTTTGGTTAAAACGCAGGTTGTATTTCTGGTAACCATAACCTGGACCCGAACCTCCGTTACCAACAATATTACTCATTTGGTTTTGGTAGCCTGCCGATACGAAGTAAGAGTTTGTTTCACCACCACCGGTAACACTTATATTTTGCGATTGAAGCGGGGCGTTGTATAACAAATGATTTATATCCCAGGTACCGGTACCTTCTGCAGCCAGTTGCTGTATATCTTCGGGTGTATAAGCCGGTGGTAAACCTGAATTAACAAGGGCTTCGTTTTTATAGTAAGCATTATCCGAAGCGCTTACTTTATGTACCAATACATCCGGTACCTGTAAGCCATAACTACCATCATAATTTACAGTAGGCTTTTGGTTAAACTTACCACTTTTGGTAGTAACTAATATTACACCATTTGCAGCACGTGAACCATATATAGCTGCCGAACCTGCATCTTTTAAAATGGTAACACTTGCAATATCATTAGGGTTAATGGTATTTAAACTGGTACTGGCTTGTGTTACAATTCCATCAATTACTACCAACGGATCATTATTACCGGTTGTACCAATACCCCTGATATTAACTACAACATTGGCACCTGGGTCAAGTGTATTTTGCTGTATGATCAAGTTGGGAGATTCGCCTTGTAATGCCTGGAAAGCATTTAATACGGGCTTATCGCCAATATCTTTTGCCCCAACAGTACTTATAGCGCCATTTATATTAGCCTTGGTTTGGGTACCGTAACCAACAACAACAACCTCGTTCAGGTTCGTGTTATTTTCGTGGAGACGGATGTTAATAGCGGCATCGCCGCCAACTGTTACTTCGCGGGTATTAAAACCAACAAAACTAAAAACAAGCACAGCGTTATTGTCGACTACCGTTATATGGTAATTACCATCCTTATCAGTTACCACTGCATTTTGTGTGTTTTTCTCTTTCACAGTAACACCGGGTAATGCGGCACCGGTGGAATCAGTTACCTTACCGGTAATAGCTTTTCCTGCATTTACCGGCGTTGGTTGAATGACCTTTTTGGTAATAAGGATAGTTGTATTCTCAATAATATAAGTTAAAGGCTGGCTATTGAAACAAATATCCAACGCTTCTTTTAACGAGTAATTATTAAGATCCAGCGTTACCGGCTTTGCCAGTTTCAGATCTTCTGCTTTATACAGAAAATCGTAACTGGTTTGTGTTTGAATTTGCTCAAAAACTTCTTTAAGCGAAGCTTTTTTAACATTTAAGGTTACTTTTTGAGCATATGTACTGGCCGATACTTGTAGAATGGTTACAATAAGTAAAACCAATGTTAGTTTCATTATAAGCAGTGGTTTATGTATGCAGCAAGGTTGCTTACTGCAAATAAAATCAGTAAAATTTTTATACATTTGAATGTTAGGTTAATTAATTGATTGTATTAGCTGCAATTGGTTTTGATTGTCTGACATAGCCTCGGCTTATGCCAGGAGCGGTACGAACGCTTCTGGCTTTTTTTATTCAGACAATCGTTAAAGGAGAAAACGTATAGTTAATTCATAACGATTATCCTCCTTCCTGAAATTGAAAAGTTTATATTACTTATTTTCTCAAGGTGGTGTAATAGCTCATTTATGCTTTTTGAACGATAATAGGTACCACCAAATTTTTGATCGGTAAACGTGCCGTGGTATTCAATATCCACATCATACCATCGCGATATTTTTCGCATTATACCGGTTATGTCATCATCATCAAATACAAAATAGCCATTTTTCCAGGCTATTGCATTATTAATGTTAGCTTCTGATACTACAATATTATCAGAAGAGTTACTGATATCGGCTTGCTGGCCAGGTTTCAATAATGATAATGATTTGTTTTTTGTAACCTGAACTGATCCTTCTAATAAGGTTGTGGTAATATTGTTATCATCATTATAGGCCGCTACATTAAAATGCGTTCCCAGTACCCTTACCCTTACATTATTAATATTTACATAAAACGGTTTCTTTTTATTCTTGGCTACTTCAAAATAGGCTTCTCCATTTAATTTTACATCCCTCTCATTACCGGTAAAAGCTATAGGGTAAGTAATTGACGATGCTGCATTTAACCATACGTTAGTGCCATCCGGCAAAACAACCTGGTACACTCCGCCCCTTGGTGTTGTTAGCGTATTATAGCCAACCTGTTTACCATTTGCTTTTACATTAGCTCTCGTATCGTATAAAATCTGTCCGTTGCGTGTTTTAACTACGTTACCAAAGGTTGTTTTAGCCAATAAACCATTATTTACATTCTGAAGGTATACTACACTGCCATTAGCAAGTATTAACGAAGCTTTTGTTGAGCCCGGAACAATGATGGACTTTAGTGCCTGGGCTAATTTGTTACTATCAAAGTTTTCATGTTTTTTATGCAACAGGAATACTATCCCCCCCAAAAAGAATATTAATACAGCAGCGGCTATTTGAAGCCACTGCCGTAAGTAAAGTTTAGGTAAACTGCGGTTATGTAATGATTTTATTGGAGCCGCTTCTTTAAAACGGATATCTGCCTGAATGCGGTTTAAGATGTCTTGCGCCTGCTCTCCACTAAAAACCGGACCTTTATCCAAATCGGTAATATCTAAATTAACCTCATCTGAAATTTCTTGTATATCGGCTTTATCTAAATAATTTAGTAGCTCAATACAATCTTTTTCAGATATAGAATTATCTAAATACTGATGCAATAAGCGTTGAAGCTTTGCTTTTTCCATATTTTATTGGTCTATAATATTCCCGAATGGGTGGTTTATAATTATAGAACACCAAAACTATGGGGGTAGGACTATCCTAAATGAAAAAAAAATTAAAAATGGATAAATAGAACTGCGAGGTATAAAAAATCAGAGTATTTAAGCTGAGCTTTCAAGGTCTTTAAAGCATCAACCATGTGATTTTTTACCGTATTGGGCGATATGTGAAGTTGCTGGGCAATTTCTTTGTGAGAAAGGCCGTCAACCCGGCTTAATTTAAAAACAAGTTGTTGTTGTTTGGGCAGTTTATCAATCAGCTTTTCAGCATAAAGTTCCAAATCATGTGCAAGTATTTTCTCTTCGGTGATATTTTGCAGTTCGCTTATTTGATGTAAAAGATTTTCAACCAAATTTGACGATTTGCCAACCTCTCTTAATGCATTTAATGATAAGCGTTTTGAAATAACATACAGGTAAAGCCATAAATTGCCATTAGGATCAAGCTTTTCGCGACTTAGCCAAAGATTAATAAATGCTTCCTGTACTATCTCTTCGCTTTGTTCTTTATCCTTTAAAAACCGAAATGCCAGCCTGTAAATCTTTTCGCTATAAAGCTCATATACAACGGTAAAGGCGTACTCATCACCCAACACCAATCGCTGGATGTCACTACTGCTAGCATGACCGTTATTCACTTTTAGTAAAATTTATAATTGATTAGATAAATGTAGTAAGTATTATTTTAGATACAATAGTATTCTGCACAATATTAATTTTGAACACCTTTCTGTTTTTTAGCAATCATCTAATTTCTTTAACTATGAGACTATTATATCTCATAATCGTTTGGTATAAGGCTTTAAGTTTTCGGTACCAGGTCCAGTATCTTTCGGCTATTCCTTTACTAAAACGTATGTTAATCAACAATAACCATTATTCAGCAAATGCAAAAAGCCTTTAAAGTAGTTGACTTTAAAGGCTTTTTGTGGTCTTGTAAACGCTTCAAACCGAATAATTAAGCAGAAATTGAGCTATTGCTAATAAAAAAAAGTTTCGGATATTATCTTATTGTCCTTTACGCCAAAAACTGCAATTTCTGCCAACTGTACCCGCTGGCCATTTTTTAAGGTCATATCCCTGCCCATAGCCACGCTAAAATAGTCGCCACCAACCACCGGTTCGCTACAGAAGAAGCTGTGTACTTCTGCTATAATTTCCTGTCTGGCTTTTGACTTTGCTAAAACAGCTTCAATACCCTTGGTTATGGTAGGCACACCCATTGCCAAGGCATGTTCGGGTTCGGTACAAACAATATCTGCACTATAAAATTGTTGATAAATTTCTGCCACATGCCTTTGTTTAAAAAGATCATAGTAGCGATTGGCTAGTTCCTGAGTTGTCATTTTTTTGATTATTTAATAATACAAAGCTATCTTGCCGATTAACACTTAAAGCATTAAAAAGTGTTATATATTTGCTTAATCGTATCAATTTATAAAAGATGGACGCTTTAAGTACCGTATTAGAGGCAACCAGACTCAGAAGTGTTGTTTATAGCAAATTCCCCCTCGCGGCCCCATGGGGACTGGATATTGTTAAGGACGAAAATTCGCAATTCTGGCGATTGGTGAGCGGCAGTTGTACCATTGGCTCACCTGATGGCCATGTCATAGAATTGGCGGAGGGTGATCTGGTATTTGTGCCTCACGGAAGTGCTCACTGGATAGCGGATAAAGCTACAAGCTTACGCATGCCCTCGCCAGAATTTGTTAAGGCTCGCCGGGCAGGCATTCCGGTTTTTAATAGCGACGGCGAGGAAACTATCCTTATAGCTGGCCATTTTGAATTTGATTACCAGCCCCTGCATCCTTTTCTAAAGGATTTACCTCCTATTATTCATATCAGGCGATATGTGACAGAGAACCAGCTATTATTAAAGCAGGTTACACAATTAATGCTGGAAGAACTCAATAATGAAAAACCAGGAAGCAGAGTAATGCTAAAAAGTTTGTCGGAAATTATGTTTGTCAATATCATCAGGGCATATTTAGATTTAGAACAGTCTGGAGCCAGTTGTGGTTTTCTTTCCGCATTAAACGACCCAAGGATTAGCAAGGCACTCAAACTGATGCAGGACTCACCCCAAAACGATTGGACGCTGGAATCTCTTGCATCGGAGATTGGCATGTCACGTTCTGTTTTCTTTAACCGGTTTAAAAAATTAGTGCATGAAACGCCGTTGAGCTACCTTACCAACTGGCGCATCAGACAAGCCCAAAAGCT
>JAMFRP010000059.1 GCA_026224775.1 Bacteroidota bacterium | reverse complement strand
TAAACCTTATTGAAAATTGGCATAAAGAAAATGCCCCTTATTAATAAGGGGCATTTTCTTTATCAGCTACTGTCATTCTGAGGAACGAAGAATCTGTAAAGTAGTTTACACCGTACAGATTCTTCGTTCCTCAGAATGACAATTTTAATTGCAGATAATCCAGGCACTCTTTAACTAGGAGATTGCGACTCTTCGCAGCAATAACGCTTTGTTTTTGTGTTTATATAAAAGCTGTTTAATTAACCTTTAACATGTTTAGCGATGAGAAATATGAGCGTTATTACGGTTCCCCTCTTGAGAGGGGGCGGGTCGGCATATGTTGTGGCAGGGGTGTGTTTACCGATATGTCGACTAACACACCCCTCCACCCCTCTCAAGAGGGGAACCGCACCACCCCAGCCTTGAATTTGACGCTTTTCCGTACTTTTCAATCGCTAAACTTAATTAACTTTTAATGATACCGTAGCGCTTTTACCAAAAACAATATTATTATCGGCGCTTAAAGGTTTGGTATTCCATAAACATTCACGCACTGTTAAATCCTCTGTTTTGGGGTCGATGGAAATCAATTGAAAAGAGAGCAATGTTTCATCTTTAGCGGAATGCTCACCCTTCATTGGCGAATCAACCCTGAAAACAGGTAATTTAACATCATTATCCGGCCCTGTGTAGGTGTAAAACTGGTTATAGTTGGTGTTGCCATGAAAATATGCTTTGATATTTGGATGGATCTTTAAAAACTTAACTAAACCGCGTTGTTCTTCATTTGTAGCGTCTTCACCTTTTCCAGCTACATAACCCTCTTTGTAATTTTCTTCAACCAGGTTTTGAAATTTATTTTTAACCGTCATATTATGCGGTGGCATAGGGTTGGTAAAGTGTTTTGATTCGCAGTTGGGCTCATCATGCGTAAAAATTATTATGGGTGTGGTTGAGGCAACTGTATCTAAATCTTTCTGCATCCAGATCCGCTCGGCAGAATCAGGCCAAAGGGTTATGAACATAAAATGGATACCATGTATATTATGAGCGTAATTGATCTTATCAACGGCATAATCATATGATTCATTTGTTAAAGGTTTTGCCGGTTTTAGCATCAGGTTGTAAATATTAACCATCGACGAAGGATCAGTCGGCGGACTCATCGGCTTTGCAAAACCAATAGCATTGGTAATGTCATGGTTACCCGGTACCATAAACAACTGGGCCGGTTTGCCATCATGCCCTTTAACATTAAGGCTTCCCATATAATCATTTACAAATTGAGCCCATGATGCGGCTGCACTTTGTATTGGTGCTTCCATACGGTTGGCTATATCGCCACCTTCAACTACATAATCAATACCGCCTACCAATTTGCCGCTATTAATACCGCCATCAGTCGGGATCATGCTATTAGGAAGATTATTTACCTGTTTTATTAATGCCGCATTTACTATATAGCTTGCAACAGCTGTATCACCTCTGAATTTGGCACGGGTAATACCATAATGCGCATCCGAAGTAAAAACCATTTGGATAGTTTGGCTTAAAACTACTTTTGGGCATATCGCTATAAAAAGAAAGGCGATGGTTATGCTTTTAAATTTATTTTTCATGGTTTGAGTTTGATTAATTTTTTTCGGTTGGATCAGCAATACTATAAGCGTTCCGGTTTGCTTTGATTAACAATTTAATAGAAACAGGATATTTGTTAGAAAATTGCCACAATGCATTAATAACAGCAGCCGGAGCTGAAGTATTTACCTGCGGGGTAGTACTATTTATATCCACTCCTATTCGCTTTCCATCGTTACCAATAGTAGTGTATGAATTTGGGATATATGACATATAATTTGAGCCTTTAACTAACCACGGTGATATAAAAATATGATCGTACCATGATTTCGCGCCACCACTTGTACCGCAGGAATTTGGCACGGTTGCCAGGGCCCTGGTTGTTGTTGTTAGCTCTGCGGCGTAGGTACTTGAATTATCCTCCCACTCTGCAGGGTATTTTACCGTTTTATCAGGATAAAATGGTGGGTCGCTCATTTGCTTGCTGGTGTCGGTTGATGTGATCACGCTCTGATAACCTGCCTCATAACTATTGGCAGTATTAAAATCGCCCATGTTTATCAGGTTAGGAAAGTAGGCAAATTTAGCCCTAAGTGTAGCCATATAGGTTGATACCTGCATATCGCGTGTTGTACTTGGCGTACCTGATTGTGTATGGTTAACTACTACGTACAAATAGGTAGTATCATGCGTAATAGCCAGGTTAGGGTCGTTATAATAGAGTTTGTAAAGATCGAAATCAGTGATGTATTGGTACAATGTTTCTGTTTTTACAAAGGTTAGCTTCTGTTTATTATAAAACAAAACGGACATATCACTACCGCCAGATACATCGGTAGGTGTTGCATATGCATAACGCCCGGGGAAATCAGCATTAAGCACGCTATCGGTAATGTTATCGGCCAGATTAACGGGGTAAGTTGAGGTTACAGAAAAAGCATTCATTTTTTCGCAACTTAACAAATCCGGCTGTGCATATTGAATAATGGTTTTAAAATAACCGTTCAGGGTAGAGGTACTTCCCTGGCAAAGGTCGCCATAACTTAATACGTTATAAGCCATAACTTTTAATGTATCGGTTTTATCAACCGTATTTGGTAATGGGCCGGGTATAACTACAGGGCCTGTTGGTGTTGTAATAACTGTTTTAGGTGAAGTTTTAGGCGATTTTGAACAAGCTGCCCAAAAAAATATTGCTGAAATTAAAAAAACTATTGCTGCTTTTGCTTTCATCCTGTTGTTTAACATGGGGTATTATATGCTTAAATAAACAAAGGCAGCTACGGTATGCAGCTGCCTTTGTTATAAAAATTATTGATTAGTGCTGGTTACCTGTACCGTTTGACTGGTAGCAACCCATGTCTTTTCCTGGAGCCGTGATACCACTTGAACCAAAGTTAGGATCAATTGGGATACCAGCAGTTATATAGGTATATGTTGCAGTAGCAGCTGTTCCTTGTCCAATTGCTGGCGAACCAGCTTGTAAACGGAAGTTATAGCCATCAACAGATGATTGAGTTAACCACAAGCCACTAGGAGCTGGTAGCGGATAATTAACAAACATTGGATTGTTTTTACCTACTAATGAGCTGCCATCATAAACGAAACCAAAGGTATAAGAAGCACCTAAGAAAGATGCCATATCTGGAATACCGTTAGTTTGAGGATGTGTAACCACAGGTTGCGCTACGTTTGTAGGAACAAACTGGTCGGCAATTGCAGTATTATCAGCATAGTAAAAATTGTAATTGGCAACTGTTTTTGGGATCGCATCAGATGTATTTTCCGTTGTATCCGCTAAATAAACACTGGCGCCACCCGGGCCACCTGCAACACGTACACCAAAATCACAATCAACAATCAGGTTGTTAAATGCTGCTGCTCTTGAATTGTTTTCAATTTCAACAGAACCGCTTCTTGCGCCGTAAACACCACTGTTTCTGAAACCATCATTAACATAAGTGTTATTGTACATGGCAAACTGATCTACGCCAGCTGTGGTTCCATCGCTTGATGATTTGGTACCGTTAGTTGCACCACCTATGATAAGGTTGTACGCCATGTTACCAACCGCGCTGCCTTTAGCATTAAAGCCATCGCCACCGTTACCACCGGCTTTTTCCATCGTGTTACGCATGATGTTGTAAGTACCGCCATAAAAACGGGTAGCGTCATCAGGTGTGCCATATATCCACGAATCTTCCATGATAAATAAACCAGCTGGATTCATAAAATATAAAACAAATTGTGCGCCTGTTTTTAAAGAGTTGGCTCCAGGAAAAGGAAGTGCTTTTAAGGCTGCACCGGCAAAATCAAGGTGCGTCCATTTAATAACTACCAATTTACTGGTTGGGCCAGCGTAAATACCACCCCAGCCACCTACATAAGCTGAATCGGCGCCGTAAGTAGATGCACCGGTTGTTTTAGTTCTGCGTGGATCGGTAATAGTAACCGGAGAAGCTTGTGTTCCCAAACTGATCAAATCACCGTTTACAATGATGTTAGCACCGTTGGTCATGTTAAGCTTTACACCTTTTTGAATCAAAAGAGTATCGCCTGCATTAACAGTGATATCACCGCCAATAGTATAAGTTTGGTTAGCCAGGAATGTACCTTTGTAAGTTCCGGCAGGTAAGGTACCTGAGTTTGGGATCGCTTTACCGATCTGAATCTGTGGTGCTGATACCACAGCTTTGTCACTACTTTTACCGCATGCGGCAAGCAGTAGAACTGATAATCCTAACGAGAGAATTTGTAACTTTTTCATAAAATGATGAAATAATAAATGATTATTGATTTGATTTATAGTGTGCTTGTTTAAAAATTATATTTAACCCCTAAGTTGTACCGTGCGTAAAACTGGTCATACTCAACAGTTGTATAATTAGGGCTTTCCTGGTGCTGGTATTTGGCTATGCCCGAATAGTTGTAGGTGTTATTTTGCTTGATGATCAGCTCGTAAGGAGTATTTAGCAGGTTATTAGCCTTTGCGTATATAATGAAGTGCTTACCTACCTTTTTTTGTACAGAAAAGTCTAAATAGGTTGATGGCCGCTCCCAGGTATCCAGGTCATAATAATTTGATACTGCTTCTATGCGCTCGCCAACATATGAAAGGGACAGTTGCGCATCTACGCCATTCCTTTGATCCTTGTATAATAAGGAGGCATTGCCAATATTAGCCGCCTGTCCCTGTAATGGCCTGGTTTGGTTACGGCTGGTAATTTGATCATCAATATCAATGCTTTTAGCTGTAGTGATTTTAGAATCGGTGTAGGTATAATTTATCTCTGCTCCAATGTTACCGAAGAACTTCCTGGCTTCTAATTCAGCACCATAGTTTTGAGCATTACCAAAGTTTACCGGTACGTAATTTAAGCTTGCGCCACCGCTTGATGATTGCTCAAGTACTGTTTCAATCGGATTTATAAGATGCTTATAAAAGCCCCCTACCATAAATTCATCAAACACGCCCGGAAAAAACTCATATCTTAGGTCATAGTTATCAATAACTGTGTGTTGCAGATAAGGATTTCCCTCGTTACCATAATTTTCGTCAGTAGAATAATTGATAAAAGGGATAAGCTGATCAAAAGCAGGGCGCAGAATAGATTTATAATATGATGCCCTTAAAGCTTCATTATCTGCAAGAGAATATTTGATATTTACGCTTGGCAGGTAGTCTGTATAAGTTATAGTTGCTGTTTTGCCCGGAAATGTAACCGGTAACTGAGAAAAATAATACTGATAAGTGTGCTCACCCCTTACTCCTGCTATCACGTACAAACGATCGCTAATGAAATATTTAACCATAGCATACGCTCCCTGTACATTTTCTGTAAAAGTGTAAACTCCTGGATCAGTAGCTGATGAACCTTTTGCATTTACAGTATCTGAGCCGGTAAATATGAATTTGGCAGCAGGAATTGTGGTATATTGCTCATTTGTGCCGTTAACTACAGTATTTGGCAGGTTATAATCATTATTATAGTTATCCCTGGTTTTATGCCTGAACATTCCACCGGCAGAGAAAATGGCTTTTCGGCCAAATATTGTTGCATTATAATGCAAATTCAAATAGGCAGAAATATCTTTATCCGTATTATGCATCCAATCACGGGATTCATTTTGAACGTAGGTAGGCGTTGTAGTTATCCCCTGCGCTACTGAAACATTCGGTTCGTTAGGATTACCCGTTGGCTCACTTATTGTAGATGTAGGGCTTGTACCATACTTGGTATCAAATTCTGCATCATCAGGTAATTTGTGTGTAGCTTCAGAATTTGCCACAGTCCAATCAAGCGAGAACGGGGCGGTTATCTTATGTTTTCCACTTAGGGTGATATTGTATATACTTTGCAAATCAGACCGGGTTTCGGTTAAATTGTCAATCGAATAGGAACCACGGTAGCCCTGATAAGTATAGCCGCCATAAGTATCTTCGTTTGTTTGGCGAACCCGGTACTGGTTTAATGCCACATAAGTAGCAAATAAATTAATTACGTTATTATCATTAAACTTATAATCAATAGAGGCTATAGTTCCTATACGCTGTTGTTGTGTCGAGTACTGACGATTGTAGGAACTTTCAAAAGCCGTTTCCTGGTTTTGCTGACTATTGCCTATTGGCGGCCCAACTGTATTTGTTTGTAATACAGTAAAACTGTTTTGCCCTAAGTATAAATTTTGGTAACTGCCAGAAAACAGTACACCCAGTTTATTATCCAAATAACGGTTACCTATAGTTAAACTGGCATTAGTATTTGGTAATGGATTACCTGATTTGGTCAATAAATTTTGGTATGGAAAATCCGACGGTGTAGCGATACCACCCGGGTTTATTTCGCCAGGTGATTTACTGTTTACCGTACTGCGGTCAAAGCTCTCAAAAGGCCTGTCAAAAAATAGCTGACTGTAACCTGTACCAAACTCACCATCTACCCTTAAGTGATCTGGGGCTGTTTTCATTACCAGGTTAACCACACCTCCGGAGGCATCGCCTTCCATATCCGGTGTTAGCGTTTTGTAAACTTCTATTCTTTCAACAAGCCCTGCCGGGAAAATATCCAATGGTATATATCTGTTGGCATTATCCGGGCTCGGAATTTTTATACCATTTATTAGCGTGGTATTATATTGTTTATCCATCCCACGGATGATCACATGCTGTGCATCACCTGTACTGCTTCGGTCAATTGATATACCTGATATACGTTGAAGCACATTTGAAACCAACACATCGGGTGAAATGGCTATTGATTGTGCAGAAACTACGTTAATAGTATTGTTGGAGTTTTTCTCATCTCCACGTGCCGATCTGTCGCTTTCTTTGCTGGCGTATTCAATTATAGCTACTTCGTTAAGCGCTGTAGCGTTATCTAACATAACAACGTTTAATACAGCTATATGGCCTTTGATGGCCTCAACAGGATAGTCCTTAGTTGTTTTGTAGCCAACAAAGCTTACTTTTAAACTATATGTACCGGCAGGGATGTTTTTAAAATCATAACTACCATCAAGTTTAACTGTGGTATTAAATACAGTACTGCCGTTTTCAATGTGTACGGTGGCTCCTATTAGTGTTTCTAAAGTTTTAGCATCAGAAACATTTCCTTTTATAGTTTGCGCAGAGGCAGAAAAGCAAAAAGCTGTAAAGAAAAAGAGTAGTAAAAAAGAATGTTTAAATTGTATAGATATGGCCATTTAATAGGGGTTTTATGAGTGATTTTTATTCCTTTTATTAGCATTTTCATGCAAATACACGCCCAGATTCTGTTTAAAAACTGAGCATTTACTACAATAATCATTTGTTAACACAATGATTTTTTGGAGTTAACAATGGAGCTTACAATGAGAGGATTTCTTAATATTAAACCTGTATTATTTAACATTAAGGAGATATTGAAATGGGCAGACGAGCAAGAGAAAGCTACCGTCGATACGCTAAAAAAAATAACGGCGACCATTTGTCTGGCGCCGTTTTTTTATAATTCCGCATTTATAAAAATTGCAGGGATTGATAGGGTGGTTTCAAACAAGCCATATTTAATCACGAGAGTGATTAGCTTAGAAACAAGATTATAAAAGATAAAGGGATAAATTATTCAACCGAAACGGTTAAACCTTCTTGCTGTAGAATTTTGCGGTAGATCTCCATCTCATTAAATGAGCCTTCGAGTATAGCGCATTTGCCTTCGTTGTGTACTTTCCACGCGATTTTTTCGGCTTGAGATTCCGAGTAATCCAGGTATTTCATCATGCAATAGATTACGTGATCGAAACTGTTTACGTCGTCGTTCCATAAAATAAGGCGGTGCAGTTCTTTTAAACCCGCAAGTAACTCTTCGAGTGTAAATGTATCTTCCTGTACTTCGGTTGGCATATGTAACTGCAAAATTACTTAAAAAGTATAATAAAACGTTTAAAATTGTGTTGGAAAATGGTGATTAATAATTAGACGCGATAAACTAAAGGTAAAACTTATACGCGATATAAAACTTATCAATATCACCATTTAAAAATCCCCTGATAATATATGAAAAAATCCTCTGTAGTTTTTATTGCCGGCTTAGCCTTACAATTTATTATAATAACAGCTTGTAAAGCCCAGGCCCCCTTGCCACAGTACCATTTAAAGGCAGCACCGGCAAATATAGTTGTTGATGGCAGTATAAAAGAATGGGGAGACAGCCTAAGCTACTACAGCCCCGAAGAACGGCTTAATTATGCTATTAGTAATAATAAAGACACGCTTTACTTAGCCGTGAAGATTTATGACCGCTCAGAGATAATGCGTGTTTTAAACGCGGGGTTAACTTTTATTATCGACCCAAAAGGTAAAAAGAAAGAAACTTATAGCTTAACCTACCCTTTAAATGTACAGGGCGGCAGCAGTATCCCTTTTAACCGCAGCCCGGGCGAAAACGAAGAAGTGAGCCAGGAAGAACGCAATGAACTATTACAGGAAAAACTGACAAGGCTACGCGGTATAAAAGTTGTTGGCTTTAAGGATATTGAAGATGATATGATTACCACATCAAATTCGTATGGCATACAAACCGCGGTTAATTATGATGATGCCGGAAATTTAATTTATGAAGAGGCAATCCCATTAAAGTTTTTCCATGCTGATAATAAGGCTGACTGGGCATTTAATATTAGGATAAATGGTATACAGCGCCCCAAACCTACTGATGACAGCAATGGTGAAAGTGGCGGCGGCGGAAGAGGTGGAATGGGCGGCGGCGGTATGGGTGGTGGTGGCGGTGGCCGACACGGTGGTGGTGGCAAACGTGGCGGCGGACCAACCAGCAATGAAGCCGGTGGCGAAATGGCTAAAAGTGTAGACTTTTGGGGGAAATTTTATTTAGCTCAATAAATTGGGTTAAAGCTAATTCCAACTACAATATATAAGTAAAAAGGCATCCGTATTTAAGTTTCGGATGCCTTTTTTATTGAGTTTATTACTGCACTTTGTACCGGTAAACCTGCCGGGCAATGTTGCCATCAACATCAATACCTTCAATAATTACCCGGTAACTGCCTTTGCCGCCCGCGTTAAAATATTCGAAGGATGCATTACCACTTTTATCGGTTACGATATTAGGATTCCAGTATATGGTTGAGCGCTGATCGGCAATGGCTTGATTGGTTTTTGGATCATCATATTGCGGAGAATAAAACGTCCGTATTTTGCTATATCCTATTGGCATATAGGTAACAAGCCCGGGTATAGGCTCATTATAGCGTGCTTTATTCAACTCATCCCCTGTTTTTGATGTCAGTAAAATAACACCACCGGGGCCTGACTGTGATCCATATATACTCATATAGGATATTGTGCGCAAAACCTCTATACTGCCAATGTCATTAATATTTATCGTATTAAGTTCATCACTTGGTATAAAAACACCATCCAGGTTTATAGTCATCATACCACCCCTGGTTGAATACGGGACCCCGTTACGAAAGAGCACACCCATTAATACACCCTGCAAGCATTGATCTAATGTAGCACAGCCGAGCGGTATCTGATCACCAACCAATACCTGGTCGGCATTGCCGGGGCCATTTAAGTTTGAAGAGTTTTTAACTTTTAGCCGTGTATCCTTAATTACCACTTCTTTTAATACGATGGTATGTTTGGCCAAACCATATTTAAGCTGCTGGTTAAACAAATCCTTGGTGCTTTGTACATAGTTAGATAGCCCGTCATAAATATTAACCTGCACATCGGCCGTGTTTTTATCATGATCTGCGCCTTGTGGTATCACATCATCAAGCACTATATTTACATTCCTGCGGTCTTTACCTGTTCTCGCCTGTATTACAAACCTGATACTATCGGGAAAGGTCATGTTGTTGAATGCAAATCTCCCGTTCGCATCGGTAAGTGTATCAGTAAAAAAGACGCCGTGACCGGTTGAAAGCAGCGTTACCTTGCCATTAGCCACCGGTTTACCACCCGGGGTGAGGATTCTTCCGCTTATTCGTAATGTCTTTTCGGGTTGAGATATCGCTTCCGGTAAGTCATCATTTAATACTTTCTTCCACTCAAACCTATGATAACCCTGCGTAAGCATCAGTACATCCATATCCGCCTGTGTTTTTTCGCTTACATGGTTAAAATAATAATTGGGCTGCTCTACATAACCCCGCAAATCAGACGTTAATAACAGGTTGGTTAATATGGTTGACGCGAAATTTTCATCCTGCGGCACTTTAGTTTCATCGGTAACCGATACTGAGAAGCTGCCAACGGCTGCTTTGGCATCCGCGGTTGTTGCGTTTAGCTGTATTTTAACTTTTTGGCCCGGGGCATAGGTTTTCGCTGCTTTCACATCCAGCTTAAGCTGATCGTTATTTTGGATAAACACCAGCCGTTCATCCAGCGGCTCGCCTTTTGATGAAAACAAAGTAAACTGTACAATACCTGATGGAAACCGGTTTTTATCCAGCGTGGCTACAAAGCTTGACATACCCGGTTTACTTTTCGCGGCATAATAAACTTCGCCATCGCATTGAGCCATAAGGCTCAGGGTATCATTGGGATCGCTTTCGTAAGTTTGCCTGTTGCCAGTTATTTTTATGGTGAGTTTACTGCTATCGCTATTATCAACAGCTAAAACATAACCTTTATCAATAGCCTGTGGCAAAGCGATGGTATTATCTGAACCATCAGCATAAGTAACATGTGCTTTATAGATTTTATTAGCCTGCGGATTGAGGGTGAACTCCCCCATGCCTAAATGCAGGCTGTTGAAAGTGGTTACTGTGTTTCCCGCATCATCGGTAACTGTGCCTTTTATATCAGTGCCTAAACCATCGGCGCCCACGGCCTTAAACGCTATTTTTGAGGTTACGCCGGTCACTAAACTGCCGCCCTCGGGGAAAAACTGCACATCCACATTTCCGGATGTAGCTTTAACTGGTACTATTTTGGTTACTAGGTTGTTTTTGTCAATTTGGATGTTGGTAATGATCCTGCCCGAGCTGACAGGCTCCTTTAACGTATTGATAAAGCTAAGGGAAATATTGCCTTTATCATCAGTAATGCCTTTACCCCTTGCAATCTGTTTCGGGCCCAGGTCTATATTATATTTAACTTCTTTATTGGCGTAGGCTACCCCATCAGGGTCGGTATAATTTATGGTGGCGTTTACCTTTTGCTGGCCGTTTTGGTTGGCAAAAGTATAGGCTACCCGGGCATTAACTTTATTATCAATAGTATTTACAATACTTATGTGCTGATCAAAAAAATATTCTGAACCAGCGTTGCGCATCCAGTTGGTGTAAGCACGTATACGATAATTCCCTTCGGCCAAAGTATCCGGTATAGCAAAATCGCCCCAGGTTAAACCATTTATTAAAGGCAGTTTTATATGCTGTTTAACCGAATCTTTATCATCAATCAATTCCACATTTAAAACGCCGCTCAGGTTGGTTAACTGGTGCTGGCTGCCAATGGTTACATAGGCTTTAAACCAAATATCATCGCCGGTGGCATAATAAGGTTTATCCAACTGCAGGTAAACCTTTTCAACCGGGTTTTTAAGCGCCCATTTATTAAGCTGAAGCGCTATTTTTTGGATGGGATAATTATCGGTAACAATAAAGCCTGCCAACGTAAAAACACTTACCGCTAGCAACAACGCGATGATTAACTTCCTGTGGTTCATAATTATGCAGTAATTTCAGAAAAAAAAGGTTAGGTTTTACTTTATAACAATACTGTTACATGGCACAGTTAAAATTTATTCTTCCACATCATGCTTTCAACAGGGCGTGTAGTGGGGTTACTATATTTTGCATTGCTTTTGGTATTGTACATGGTTTCTATTTCACCTTCAACAGCAAAATAAATTAGCTGGCCAATGGGCATACCCGCGTAAATACGTACGGGTTGCGCGCATGAAATTTCCAGTGTCCAGGTATTACAAAAGCCAACATCGCCTTTGCCTGCGGTGGCATGTATATCAATACCCAAACGGCCTGTGCTTGATTTGCCTTCTAAAAACGGAACATGCGCATGTGTTTCGGTATATTCCAAAGTAACACCCAGGTATAAGGTATTGGGTTGTAAAACAAATCCTTCCTTGGGTATATCAAAATAATCAATCTCGTTATGCAATTTAGCATCAAGTACCCTATCGCGGTAAGTTGCCAAATGCTTGCCTAAATGTACATCGTATGAGTTAGTGCCTAAACCTTCGCGCTTAAAGGGTTCAATAATAATGGTGCCTTTATCAATTTCTTCGAGGATGCGTTTGTCCGACAATATCATAATATAGTAGTTATATGGCTAAATTATAATTATTTGACTTAAGTTTGCCATCCTTTTTGCAATTTTACTTTTATGGCAGTAGTATACCGGCATCGGGTTGATGATGATACAGAATTCGCGCTTTGGAAGATCGAGGAAAAAGCTGCCGACCTGTACAAACAATTACAGTTGGATGAGCAGGAAAAAGCTTATTTCGACAAGATTAGTACCAGCAAACGCCACCTGCACTGGCTGGGCACCCGTGTGCTTTTACGAACCATGCTGCGCACTGATGAATACATCGACTGCAAGGTTGATGTGCATGGTAAACCTTACCTGGTTAATTTGCCCTATCATATATCTTTTAGTCACTCATTTGATTATGCCGCGGTGATGATCAGCAAAAACGGAACGGTGGGTATAGATATTGAACTGATAAAGGAAAAGGTAGAACGCATTGCCAATAAGTTTTTGCGGCCTGATGAACTAGCTTTTATTGATAAAGATGAGCATCGCATACAGCACTTATACATTTGCTGGTGCGCCAAAGAAGCTATTTATAAATGCTATGGCCAAAAGGAAGTATCATTTGTGGATAACATCCATTTAACGCCATTTAACTTTGCTGAAGAAGGTACGCTGAATGCACGCCTGTATAAAGGGATAGTTGATAAAAACTATAAAGTTGATTATCTGCAATATGAAGACTATATGATAGGCTATGTGAAAGGAGAACCGGATGAAACCATCATGAGCCATCCGCCCACAAACCAAAATGAATAAAACGGCTCATGATAGCTTCATTGCCTTTAAAAACAAATTACTTTAATGAAAAATAAACAGGTATTATTTGACGACTGGGGACTTATTGACTATAAAGAAGCCTGGGAAAAACAGGAAGAAATATTCAATAGCACGGTTAAGTTAAAAACGGATATACGTAACCATCAGAATGCGATTATAGCGGCCGGTGAATTGCCTGATGAAGAAATTACGCTAACGCCTAATTACCTGATATTTTGCGAACACCCACATGTTTATACCTTAGGCAAAAGCGGCAAGTTTGAGCATTTGTTATTGGACGAACAAGGCTTAAAAGATAAAGACGCCGTTTATTACCCGGTAAACCGTGGCGGAGATATTACTTATCATGGTCCGGGCCAGATAGTGGGCTACCCAATTTTGGATCTTGATAATTTTTTTACCGATATACACCTTTACTTGCGCACACTTGAGGAAGCTGTAATACTTACCCTCGCCGATTATGGTTTGCAGGCAGGCCGATACCCCGGCTATACAGGTGTTTGGTTTGATGCTGATAATGAGCGCGCCCGTAAAATTTGCGCCATGGGCGTGCGTTGCAGCAGATGGGTAACCATGCATGGCTTCGCGCTGAATGTAAATACCGACCTGAGCTACTTTAATAACATGATACCCTGCGGTATTGATGACAAGGCAGTAACATCGCTAAAAGTAGAATTAGGCAAAGAAGTTGATATTAATGAAGTTAAAAAAATCCTTAAACACCATATTTCCGTATTATTCAATATGGAGATTAAAGGATGAGGACATTACAATTAATCATATTTTCGATAATCGCGTTTGCGGGGTGTACCAAAAAACCTGATATGACGGCCGGTAACAATTACACTAAAGATACTACTACTTTGAAAATAGTTAATACCGATACCATCAGATACCTGGCTTTAGGCGATTCCTATACCATAGGCGAAGCGGAGCCACTTGCTGAATCCTTCCCATATCAGCTTACCGATACCTTGAAGAATTTAGGATTTAAAGCGCAAAACCCATTAATTATTGCCACCACAGGCTGGACCTCGCTTAATTTAATCAGTGCAATCTCTGCACACGCCCCTTTACAAGATAACTACGACTTCGTGACCTTGTTAATAGGTGTAAACGATCAATACCAGGGAGGCAGCCAAGCCGTCTATCGCAGCAATTTTATACAGTTATTGCACACCGCGATAGCTTATGCTAAAGGAGATAAAACCCGGGTTTTTGTATTATCAATACCGGATTATGGAGTAACGCCATTCGCGGCGGGCGAAGATGCAACCATCGGCCCACTGATAGACGCGTTTAACGAGATCAATTTGCAGGAAAGTTATAACGCAGGTGTAAATTATCTGGACATTACCGGCATATCCCGCGAAGCGGCAACAAACAGCGCTTTGATAGCACCAGATGGCTTGCATCCTTCAGCTTTGATGTACGCGCAGTGGGTAGCCAAGTTATTTCCCATGGTTATTGCAAGGATCAACAAAGCCAACTAAGGTTTTATATTAACACTCCATAGCTGTTCGGAAGATGGGATCTGCTTCTTTGCTAATAATTTTTTGATAAAAAAGTAATTTGTCATGCTGAAGGATGAAGCATCTGTACGGGTGTAAACTACTTTACAGATTCTTCGCTATGCTCAGAATGACATTCCTTTTTTAATCTTCCAAACACTACGATTAACACTCCGGCAAACTCAGCGGGATATTTATGGCAAGGCCACCATCGGATGTTTCTTTGTATTTGGAGTTCATATCCTGTGCGGTTTGCCACATGGTTTTCACTACGGCATCTAAACTTACTTTGGCGTTCTCGGGGTTGCTTTGCAGGGCGAGTTGTGAGGCTGTAATGGCTTTTATAGCACCCATGGTATTACGTTCAATGCAAGGCACCTGAACCAGGCCACCTATCGGGTCGCAGGTTAGGCCGAGGTGATGTTCCATGGCAATCTCTGCAGCCATTAATACTTGTCGCTGTGTGCCGCCTAAACACTCTGTTAAAGCTGCCGCCGCCATGGCTGATGATACACCGATCTCTGCCTGACAGCCACCCATCGCGGCCGATATAGTTGCACCCTTTTTAAAGATGCTGCCAACCTCTGACGCGGTGAATATAAATTGGATGATCTTTTCATCTGTGAAGCCATCGCAAAAACATACGTAGTACATCAGCACGGCAGGTATAACCCCGGCAGCACCGTTAGTTGGCGCGGTTACTACCCTACCGAAGGAAGCGTTCTCTTCGTTAATAGCCAGGGCAAAACAACTTACCCAATCTAATATATTTTTAAAGCCTTCGCCGGTTTGGCGTATAGCAGTTACCCATTCACCAAAATTATTGTAGGTATTACTGCCGATGAGTTTTTTGTTAAGATTTGCGGCCCTGCGAGAGACATTTAGCCCACCGGGTAAATTGCCTTTGGTATGGCTACCACGGTACATGCATTCTTTCATCACCCTAAAGATATTTAGCACGCCTGATTTGGTTTCCTGTTCGCTGCGCCAGGCCAGTTCATTCTCCATCACTACTTCGGAGATTTTCAGACCTGTTTTCATGCACCAATGCAGCAAATCACCAGCAGTATCAATAGGGAACGGTAAATCGACCTCATTTTTATTTTGGTTTTGCGCGCCCTCTTTAACTACAAAACCTCCGCCTATGGAATAAAATGTTGCAGACATGGCTTTATCCCCCATCAACAATGCTTGAAAGGTTACCGCATTTGGATGAAAAGCCAGGCTTTCATTAAACAGGAAAAGTAGGTCATCATCAAATCTGAAATCAATTTGCGTGTTACCTGCCAACATTAATTTATGTGAGGTTTTTATGGAGCTGATTTTGGAGTCGATAGCGTTAACATCAAATGTTACCGGGTCATCGCCGCTGAGGCCTAACAGGATGGCTATATCGGTACCGTGACCTTTACCTGTTTTGGCAAGAGAGCCATAGAGTAAGATCTTTATCCCCTCAACCAATTCTAAAGCCTGTTCCTGCTCCAGCATCTGAACAAATTGCTGCGCCGCCCGCCACGGGCCAAGCGTATGAGAGCTCGACGGGCCTATCCCGATCTTAAACATATCGAAAACGGAAATTTGCTCTCTTTGCATTGGGTCTGTTATATTTGGTTATCATTTCGAACTGCGTTCAAGATGACAATGAGGATTGGTCAAATCTAGTTACATTCCCGGTAACTTGATGCCCCCGGAAACTAAATCATTTATTATTTTTTCGTGAAGCGCAAGTCGCGTGGTTCCAAAATCTGCGGGATTTACCCACACATTTACAACAAACTTTACACCGTCAACTTCTAATGCAGATATGCCTACCCTGTTACGCGGGTCGGGTAAAATATTAGGGGTAACTTTTATCGCATCCCAAATAATAGTTTTAACCTGCTCAACATTGGCAGCGTAACCTAATTTTATTTCAAAATCCAACCGGCGTTTACCTTCGCGGGTAACGTTTACTATTACCTCATTAAATAATTTACCGTTGGGGATGATAACCGTTTTATTATCAGCTGTAATTAATACGGTGTAAAATATTTGTATTGTGGTTACCACGCCATCCTGGCCCTGGGCAACAATGTTATCGTCAATCTGAAACGGTTTTAACATTAATATTAACACACCACCCGCAAAGTTTTGTAAAGTGCCTGATAGGGCCAAACCCGCTGCAACACCAAAGGCACCAATAATGGTACTAAATATAGTTAGCTGGAAACCAATTATTGACATCACGAAAATGATGAGCAATATGTACAGCGATGTTATAGTAAGACTTAGAAAAAATGGTTGTAGTGAAGAGTGGACCTTCCGTTTAGCCATTTGAGCGCGAAGGCGCCCGGCTACAACTTTTATAAGCCAAAGGCCTATAAATAATATTATTAATCCTATTATGATTAGGGGGCCAATATCAAGCGCCCAATCGTAGGCTTTATCGTAGAACTTCGTTAGCTTCATAGTAAAGCACGAAGTTAGTAAATTAATTATTTACCGTAAATAGATATAAAAAGCTCCGGCCCTTTAAAAAACAACCACTCAACTATGTGAGATTGGATGTGTCTTGTTTTTTGTGTTAACTGTTTCATGTTGTGCGTTATTCAAATGCCATGCCTGAAATCAATTGTATCAGATATGTTATTCAAATTTACGACGAAAAGCGAGATTTATATTTATTAATCAATCATTTGATTAATAAATGACACTCCATTTACTTCGATATGACTTTTCAATCGTCATGAAGCAAAAAACCCTTGTCTGTTATAACAGACAAGGGTTTTTATTTAGGTCAGAGTCTTTAGTACAGAGTCTTAAGAACTTAAGACATGACTTTAGACTTCCGGCTTAAGACTACAGACTATTACATCATGCCGCCCATACCGCCGCCGCCCATTGGAGGCATACCACCACCTTTTTCATCTTCTGGATCATCAGCTAACACACACTCGGTGGTTAACAACATTGATGCGATTGAAGCTGCGTTTTCTAATGCTACACGGCCAACTTTAGTTGGGTCGATAACACCAGCTGCAATCAGGTTTTCATACTTATCAGTACGTGCATTGTAACCAAAGTCACCTGTACCTTCTTTAACTTTTTGTACTACGATTGAACCTTCGATACCTGCATTCTCGCAGATCTGACGTAAAGGCTCTTCGATAGCGCGACGGATGATCTGGATACCAGTGTTCTCATCTTCGTTTTCACCTTTAAGGTCAGCTAAAGCTGCAACCGCACGGATGAAAGCAACACCACCACCAGCAACAATACCTTCTTCAACAGCGGCACGGGTTGCGTGTAATGCATCGTCAACACGATCTTTCTTTTCTTTCATTTCAACTTCAGAAGCTGCACCGATATATAATACCGCAACACCGCCAGATAATTTGGCTAAACGTTCCTGTAATTTTTCTTTATCGTAATCAGAAGTTGTAGTTTCAATTTGTGAGCGAATTTCGCCAACACGGCCTTTAATTGCTTCAGCTTCGCCGTTACCATTAATTAGGGTAGTGTTATCTTTATCGATAGTGATTTTTTCAGCCTGACCTAACATGCTTAGTTCAGCGCTTTCTAATTTAAAGCCTCTTTCTTCAGATATTACAGTACCGCCAGTAAGGATAGCGATATCCTCTAACATTGCTTTACGACGATCGCCAAAACCTGGT
>JAMFRP010000058.1 GCA_026224775.1 Bacteroidota bacterium | reverse complement strand
TATCCTACATCTACATCTGTAATAAACAGTACAAATATTTATTCCGGTGATTTTCTAAGCAAGGTTGGGTTTAATCCTGTTGTTAATTCAGACAGAACCAGTGTGGTGCTTAAAATTGAGGCGGTAAGAAATTAATAACAAAAAGTGTAAAATAGTGTAATTAGGACCAAAGGTTAAAAAATTGCAAATCATTTATAATCAAATCTATACTGAATAATATTCTCATTTCACAATCAATATATGAAAAACCGATTTATTTATTGCTCTTTAAGCTTAATAGCGCTTGAAGTATTTTTCTTAACTGCGAACTGTCTTGCCCAAACAAAAGTGCTCTTTGTAC
Source organism: Bacteroidota bacterium (assembly GCA_026224775.1). Lineage (GTDB taxonomy): Bacteria > Bacteroidota > Bacteroidia > Sphingobacteriales > Sphingobacteriaceae > Mucilaginibacter. The sequence goes on along the minus strand of JAMFRP010000058.1, from coordinate 124,118 downwards.
AGTCTGAAGATCGCCTGAATAAAATTACCTTGTCGCTAACCGGAGATGGAAGATTATCTTATAATGTAACCCGGAGAAATGAAATAATAATTGCCAACTCTCCTCTTGGTCTGAGTTGCGATGATCAGGATTTTACATCCGGGCTATCAGTTGTTGAAACTTCACCAGTTCAAAAGAAAAGAGAACAATATGAGTTAAAGGTAGGAAATAATAAAAGTGTAGACCATGTTTTTCAAAGCAGGAGCATAACTTTTAGAAATGGACAAGGGGCCCTTATGATAATGGACCTGATTGCCGGAAAAGAAGGTGTGGCTTTTCGTTACCGTTTTCAGGATGGGGGCAAACAAATGCGGTTAATAAAAGATGAAATTACAGGTTTTCATATAGCACAAAATTCAAAGGGCTGGATGGAACCGTACGATAAGGCGGGCCCATATACCCCAGGGTATGAAGATTTTTACCTGAATGTTAATTCAGGCGACCCTATCGTTAACCCACGCAATCCTGCTGTCGGTTGGTGTATGCCTGCTCTTTTCAACGTAAATGACAACAAAAGCTGGGTGTTAATCTCAGAGTCGGGAACGGATGGTTCCTACCCTGGCTGTCATTTACAGCCAGATTCTAAAGGCGGAATATATCGGGTTGCATTTGCAGAAAAAGACGAGAAGTATACCCTTCCTTTAGCCAATAAAGAACATGTTTATCCTGAGTCAAGCCTTCCATGGGTTATGCCATGGAGGACTATTATTATAGGGGATCAGGCCGGAGATATATTGCTGTCAACTTTGATCACCGATCTGGCGCCTGCTTCAAAAATTAAAGATGCTTCCTGGATACAGCCGGGTAAAGCTGCATGGTCATGGTGGTCCCATCCGGATGATCATTCGCCAGAAATTTATAATGAATTTACAGATCTTTCAGCCTCCCTTGGTTTTAAATATACGCTCTTTGACGCCGGGTGGGAAAAAGCTAACAAAGAAGGAAAGATTATTGACTATGCTTTATCTAAAGGGATTAAACCATTGGTTTGGGGATATTCATCAGAGTATTATGATCCTGAAAAAAGGAAGCAAAGGTTCCGGCAGCTGGCAGAGATGGGGGTTAAAGGGGTTAAGATAGATTTTTGGTGCTCAGATAGGCAGGAGGTAATGGCAGCCATACAATCTGTTTTTGAAGATGCGGCTAAGGAGCACTTATTGATAGACCTTCACGGCACTACCGTCCCTAGGGGCTGGCAGAGGACCTGGCCAAATTATATAACAGCCGAAGCCGTATTAGGATCAGAGAGCTATTTTTATGAGCCGAGATTTCCTGAAAAAGCTGCAGAACAAAACACGGTTGTGCCTTTTACAAGAAATGTGGCAGGCCCTGTTGATTATACACCCTTTGCATTAACTATGAGGCGGTTTCCGCGTTTAAACACAGCAGCTCATGAGCTTGCTACAGCCATGATCCTTACATCGGGGATTATTCATTTTGCAGATTCAAAAGAGGTCTTTGATTCATTACCTATTGAGGTTAAGAATTTGTTTAAAGATATGCCTGCCACATGGGATAAAACAGAATGTATTATAGCCGAACCAGGTAAATCAATAGTACTCTCCAGACAAAAAGATAAACTTCATTATATTGTGGGTATAAATGGTACCAGCAACAAACTACCTGTTAAACTGGATCTTAAAAAATGGGGTAAGGGATTTTCTAAATTCAGATTAATATCAGAGGGTCAGGATCAATTAATGGAATTCAACGTGAAAACGTATGCTATCAGTTCCGCCTGGTCGTACGTGTTAGCTCCTAAAGGAGGCTTTATTATTCAGTTTATTAAATAAATGGGGTTTGCCATTAAAGGACCCGATCATTCGAAAAAGGTCTTTTACTTTGTCAATCAATACGAACTTATGCGCTATATTCTATCATTCATAACAGGCATTGTTTGTCTATCTTCCCATGCCCAGGTAAAGCCTCAACTAGTAACTACAACCGAAAAAGACAATTGGACGAAATCGTCCAATATCAGCATAAGTAAAACTGGCACAGCATCTATAGCTATCAATCCTGATGAAACCCTGCAATCCATTGATGGTTTTGGTGCCTGTTTTAATGAGTTGGGTTGGACATCATTACAAACGCTAAAACCCACCGACCGCGCTGATATATTTAAAGAACTGTTTAAGCCCGGCGAAGGTGCCAATTTTAATATCTGCCGCATGCCGGTAGGTGCCAATGATTTTGCGCGAGATTGGTATTCTTATGATGAAACCGATGGCGATTTTGATATGCAGCACTTTTCTATCGACAATGATAAACAAACGCTGATTCCTTTTATAAAATCGGCACAGAAATATAACCCGACTCTGCAATTATGGGCTTCGCCCTGGAGCCCGCCGCAATGGATGAAGATTAACCATCATTATGCCGCGGCTATGTACCCAACAGGTTCAACACAAACCAACAGTTTAAAATCAGACCAGGTTGGGCAAGAGGGTGCCAATATGTTTATTCAGGAGGATGCCTATTTTAAGGCTTATGCCAAATATTTTGGGCTGTTTATTGATGCTTACCGGAGGGAAGGTATCAATATTGGTATGGTGATGCCGCAAAATGAGTTTAACTCGGCACAGGTGTTTCCCAGCTGTACCTGGACCGCCGCCGGCCTGGCACGGTTCATCAGCTATCTTGGTCCGCAGATGGAAAAACAAAACGTGAAGGTGTTCTTCGGCACGATGGAGCGCGCCAACGCTAAACTGGCGGATACGATTTTAACATTGCCATTGAGCAAGGATTATGTGAAAGGCATCGGTTTTCAATGGGCGGGCAAAGGCGCTATCGGTACTATCCACCAGCAATACCCTAACCTTACCCTGTACCAAAGCGAGCAGGAATGTGGGGATGGCAAAAACGACTGGGCCTATTGCAAATACACCTGGGACTTGATGAAACATTACTTCGGCAATGGAGTGCGTGCTTATATGTACTGGAACCTTAGTCTTTCGAAAGATGGACTAAGTCGTTGGGGCTGGCGGCAGAACTCGCTGGTAACGGTTGATACTGTAAACCATACTTACCAGTACAATCACGAATATTATTTACTGAAACATTTGAGCCATTTTGTACAATCGGGTGCTAAAATGCTTAAAGTTACAGGCAATCTGTTAGCCTTCAAAAATCCGGATAATAGCGTAGTCATCGTAATGCAAAATGAAGCAACATCAACCAAATCTATAACCTTTAAAATCGGTAATAAATATGTTACAGCTGCTTTACCGGCTGATTCGTTTGTCACGATATTATTATAACTGTCAATATATTGATCATCGGAAATTCAGGTATGCTATTATTAAGGCTATCATAGGCAACGTTAATAAAGCTGGTCTGATATAAATTATGCTATCCCATTTCTGCTGCAACTGGCGGATATCTGGTAGTGTAATGTTTTTACTGCTGCCGTCGGCATCTTTCCTTATATTGATTCTTTTCTACAGCTAATTTACAAAAGTGTTTTTATCTATACTGATGATTATCAAATCAGTAAATTCAAGTCAAACGATCATGTCAAATTTTAATTTCAATGATTAATTGTACTTTTATTTAGACTAATTATAAATAATGATCTATATTTGCCGGTGTATACTACACACTAACTTATATATTATTGTTTGATGAAACTTCTATTTAATCTCTTCGTCATTATTTTACTAATAATTGGTTTTAATGCATCAGCACAAACCGCAGTACAAAGTACCGGACAAATTACCGGTAAGGTTACCATGGTTGACGGAAAACCGCTGGCATCGGCATCCATATCAATAGTAAATTCGGTTAAAGGCACATTGACGAATGATACCGGCCGATACAACTTTAACAATATCGCAGCAGGTAGCTATACCATTAAAATACAGGTATTGGGCGCACCGGAAGTAGATCTTAGGACAACGGTGATCGCCGGCCAGACAGATACGCTGAATTACCAATTCGATAAAGAAAATGTGCTTGCCTTGCAGGAAGTAACTGTTGAAGATAAAAGCAGCAAATTTGCAAACAAGGAAAGTATTTACGTAGCACGCCTGCCTTTAAAGAATATAGAAAATCCGCAGGTATACAATGTAGTGCCAAAAGAATTGCTGGAGGAACAAATGGCAGTCAGCCTGAATGATGTTGGTAAAGATATACCGGGCGCGGGCGTTCCGATGGTAGCTAACCAGGGCCGGGTTACATTTTTTTCGAGAGGCTTTGAAACAGAACCTAACGCCCGTAACGGTGTAGCCGGTGCTGCATTCTCAGAGATAGACAATGCTAACCTTGAGCGTGTTGAAGCTATCAAGGGTCCTTCGGCTACTTTGTTTGGCACCAATATCTCCAGCAGTTTTGGTGGTTTATTTAACCGTGTAACCAAAGAGCCGTATAATGGTTCTGGCGGCGAAGTAGCCTATTATGGAGGAAGCTGGGATTATAATCGCCTTACTTTTGATGCAAACACACCCGTAAATGCAGATAGAACGGCTTTATTTCGTTTAGATGGAGCAACTACTTTTCAAAGAAGTTTCCAGGATCAGGGCTTTGATAATAACTTCAGTTTGGCGCCAAGCTTCTTTTATCAAGTCACTGATAGGCTTTCCCTGAAGGTGGAGGCAGAATTTGAACAGGCAAAAGCCACCTCTGTGGTACGTTTTCAGCCCTTTACCGGTGGTACAAATACCGGGACCAAATCCATTGCAGATATGCAATTTCCTTATAACAAAACTTTTATGAGTAATGATCTGGCCTATACCACGCAAATGCTCAATATATTTGCACAGCTCAATTATAAGATCTCTGCCGGATGGAATTCGCAAACTATTATTTCGCGTGCCCGATCAACCATTAATGGTGATATAACAGCATTAGTTGGTAAAACGGATTCAACTATTACGCCACAGGTAATTACGGGTAATACCTCGTTCATAGCTACCGATCTGCAGCAAAATTTCATAGGCGACTTTAAGATCGGCTCGCACCGAAACCGTGTAGTAATCGGGGCAGATTTTTATCACAATTTCAACAACTTCGATCGCATTACGGTAAATCCGCCTGTTGAAAATTTTGTTCATCCTTCTGCTACTTATCGTATCAGCCAGTTCAAAATAGATTCGTTAAGCAGTAAAGGAACATTACGCAAAGAGTATAACAGTGATGATACTTATGCAGCTTACGCTTCGGATGTTTTTAACATTACCGATCGCTTGCTGGCCATGGCCAGTTTAAGGATTGACCGTTATCAATACAACGGGGTATATAATATTACCACCGGCATTACTGCTGGGGGTATAGGTGCAGGTGGTGTGCAGGCCGGTCCTTATGGGCAAACTGCTTTATCGCCCAAAATGGGCCTGGTGTATGAGGTTATACAAGACCGACTTTCATTATTCGGCAATTATATGAACGGCTTTTTTAACCAGAGTGGTGTAGCCGCAAATGGAGATTTGATCACACCGATCAAACCGGAGTCTGGCAATCAAATTGAATTTGGTGCAAAAGCAGACCTTTTTGATCATCGCCTGGTTGGTACTGTTAGTTACTATGATATTTCTATATCCAATGTAATAAGGCCTGACCCTAACAATTCCCAATATGCTATTCAAAACGGTACCCAGCTCAGCAAAGGTGTCGAGGTTGACATTACAGCAAACCCTATGGATGGGCTAAATATAATTGCCGGTTATGCTTATAACGATAGCAAACTTACTAAAGCCGATTCAACTGTAAATGGATTACGCCCTGCACAATCGGGTTCACCTAATACGGTTAACCTATGGGTAAGCTACACCATGACCCACGGTAACCTTAAAGGTTTGGGTGTGGGTTTTGGTGGTGATTATGGTAGTTCTTCATACTATTATAATACTTACAAGTACCAGATCATTATCCCCAAATATACTTCGCTGGATGGAAGTATCTTTTATGATCAACGCAAGTACAGGATCGGAATTAAAGTAAATAACATAACCAGCGAAAGAATGTGGTCGTCAAGGTTAACGCCACAGGCACCAGCTACATTTATTGGTAGCCTGGCACTTAAGTTTTAAAGGATGAATTCTACTCTTTACTATAACTCTGGTTGCGTATGAAGAAGTTTAAAAAGATAACAGGCTGGCTGCATCTTTGGCTCGGCTTAGCTGTTGGCCTTATACTCATTATTGTTGCTTTAACCGGTAGCCTGCTGACCTTTGAACAGGAATTGGAGCCCATTTTATTTAAAAAACGAGAGGTTGTACTACCAGCAGGCCAGCGCCTGCTGGCAGATAGCCTTATACATACAGCGAATGCCGTTTTCGCTAACAGCCAGGTAAGCCGTCTGATCATACCGCAAGATCCAACCCGTAGTGTGGAAGCACGGATTGGAACAAAAGGAGAAAAGGGATTGAAAGTTGCTTACATCAATCCTTATAATGGGCAAATACTTTACAAGGGCGTATACACTCAGCTATTTTATCAGCAGGTTAGAAGCCTGCACCGTTATTTGTTTTTGGGCGCTACTGGTAAAATCATTACCGGCATATCATGCTCTATTACCTTTTTCATGGTGATCAGCGGTTTGGTCATCTGGTGGCCGGCTAATAAAAATGCCATTAAACAACGTTTCAAAATTAAATGGAATGCATCGGGCAAGCGGCTTAACTGGGATTTGCATGCCGTGACAGGTTTTTACCTATCCATCATCCTGCTATGCATTACCCTAACTGGTTTTGTATGGAGCTATGATTGGGCTGACCGCCTTATTTATCAGCTGACAGATGGAAAGAAAACAGAGAAAACTGATAAAGTAAAAAATATTGCCAAATACAAAAAGATAAAACCTGGTATCTATCAGGCCATGATGGTTCAAACAGATAGTATTTATCCTTATCCAGGTTCAGTTGCTTTTAACATTCCGGCAAAAGGTGCATTGGCCGTTACCGTACAAAAAGAACCGGAAGCAAGTAGCGTTAGGCAGATTGACGCGGCTTATTTTGACAGCCACACTGGCAAGCTGCTGGGCACCTTACCATACAGTAAATTGACCATAGGCGATAAGATACGAAGAATGATCTTAACGATACATACCGGCAGCCTTTTGGGTTGGCCTACCAAATTATTATATCTGTTTGCTGCATTGTTTACAGCGAGCCTGCCTGTAACAGGTTTCCTGATGTGGCTTGGAAAGCAAAAGAAATCGAAGAAAAAAACTGCACGGCCAAGATTTTGGGCAAAAAATATGGGCAAACCAGTTATAAAAACCGATTTGCCCATCGGGTAGCCTTTAGTGGTAGAATCGCGAACTTTTTTCTAGGGGATTCGAAGCAATTGGTGAATTATTAGGGTTTGAAATCTTTAATTTTATGTTGCATATAATCAATAAGTTAGGTGATTTTTAGTAATGGAATTAATTTTAATTGTTGAAACTCTGCGTTCGCTAACTAACATAATATGAGTGTTATTAAATTTCCGAGTTAACAGAAATATAACGTTGTCTTCGGCAAGTGGGCTGCTCACCAAATTTCTCCTATATGCGGAAATATACCTTTGTAAACCTTTAATCGTGGGATTAGAGGTTTTTAGGTCTAGTGTTGTTGTAAAAAGGCGTGTATTTGTCGCCAAAAATTATAAATTTCATATGATTCATTATTAAATAGTATTATATTCGTAATAATATAAGTTATGATTGCATATAATTCCCTTTCTGATATTGAAATCACAGATTTAATTAAGTCAGGGGATCAAATGGCATTTACCGAAATATATAACCGCTTTAAAGGGTTGTTATATATATACGCCTGTAAAATAACTAAGGATGAAGATATAGCAGAGGATTTGATCCAGGAACTCTTCGTCTCCATTTGGGACAGGCGCCAACTAATCAATTTTAACACATCTGTAGCTTCATATTTGTATAGCGCTGTACGCTATCGTTTTTTTGACCTGGTAGATAAGCAAAAGGTACGAGCCGATTATATAACCGCCCTACAAACATTTCTTGACCAAGGCGACCATAGTACTGATAATTATATTTTTGAGAAAGAACTATCTCTAATTATAGAGAAGGAGATTTCAAACCTGCCTTCAAAAATGAGAAAGGTTTTTTTACTGAGCCGAAAAGAAAATCTAAGCAATAAAGACATTGCTCAGCGACTTAATATTTCTGAAAAGACCGTAAAAAACCAAATTAGCACCAGCTTGAAAATCCTAAGAGTAAAGCTGGGTCTTGTATCTTTTCTCCTTCTATTAATTTATTATTAAGAAAAAAACATTTTTTTAATTTTTTATCTGGGACTAATTACTGAGTTAACCTACATGTTAACAGATCAGGAAAATAAACCTGTTCCACAAATGATAAAACACAAAAACGCTAAGAGTTTGGTCAATAAATATCTTAAGGGAAAAGTTAGCCCTGAAGAAAGCAGACTTTTAGAGAAATGGTTTCTTAACGATCTGAAAAATAGTAAAGCCCTTCCGGATAAAAAGAGAATTGAAGAGGCTGATCAAAGGATTTCGGCACATTTAATGAATCATATTGGCGGCGGGTTTAAGCCTGAAGTGAAAGTTCGGAGAATGTGGCCTCGGATTGCCGCCGCGGCATCTGTTATATTATGCTTGTCTTACGGTGCTTTCTTTTTTCTGCATAAAAGTGCAGCTGAGCGGTTACTTGCTCAAAATCAAGTTAATGATATAGCTCCAGGAGGTAACAAGGCAATTTTAACGCTTTCTAGCGGGCGTATTATAAATTTAACAAGCGGCCAAGATGGAACGATAGCAACAGATGGTGATGAAACTATTAATAAGAAAAAAAATGATACGATAAGTTACCGTAATACTGCTACCGGTAATTACAAGGAGTTGGTTTATAATACCATTACCACTCCGCGCGGGGGGCAATGGCCAGTAATCATTTTGCCAGATGGTTCTAAAGCTATACTTGATGCAGCATCTTCTATAAAATTCCCGGTTAATTTTATAGGCAACGACCGCAGGGTTGCCATAACCGGTCAGGTTTATTTTGAGGTAGTGCATAATGCAGCTAAACCATTTAAGGTTGACGTTAAAGGCCAAACTATTGAGGATATAGGTACCCACTTTAACATCAACGCGTACGATGATGAGCCTTCTGTAAAAACCACCTTACTTGAAGGCGGTATTAAAATTACAAAGGGATCAACGGTAGCTATCATTAAACCAGGGCAGCAAGCAACTACTACAATGGGCGATAACACTATTAAAGTTGATAACGCGAATATGGAAGAAGCAATTGCCTGGAAAAACGGACTATTTATGTTTAAGGGTGCCGATATGCAAACCGTTATGCGGCAGCTATCGCGCTGGTACAATGTAGATATAGTTTATGAGGGGGCAGTACCGCGCAGAACATTTAACGGAGATATGCACCGAAACCTGAAGGCCTCGCAGGTTTTAGATGTACTTAGCTTTTATAATGTGCAATTTAAAATAGACGGCAAAAAAATTATTGTTAACGAATAATTATTAAAACAGAATATATCACCCTAGTTAATTAAACACTATGAACAAAAATTTACACTCAAAAAGTTAATCAGAGAAAAGGGTAAAAGGCAAAAAACCGCGGATATGTTGACGCATAACCACGGTAAAGTCCGGATTAGCCCATTCCCCTGCCCGGAGGCGGAGGGATAAAACAAATGCGAATCGGTTTTACAGTATTAACCCAGACACTACAAATGTAATGAAATTTATTATTACTACTATCCGTTTGCGCAATCGCGAACGACCCCTCTTAAAAAAACTATTATTGGTTATGAAGCTTACGATGTTTTTGTTCATCATAGCCCTTGTGCAGGTTAGCGCCAAAGGATTTAGCCAAATTACGCTTCATGAAAAAAACTCATCGCTTGAAACGGTGATGCAGCAAATTAAAAAACAGAGCGGATATACTGTTTTTTATGATGAAAGTGTAATATCGGGTTTAATTAGTATTGACGTAAATAATGTAAGCGTAACAGATGCATTAGATAAATGCTTTTTAGATCTACCAATAACTTATAAAATTGTTGGAAACAATATCCTGCTGAAAGAAAAGCCACAAACATTTTTTGATAAGTTAAAAGAGGTATTTACTGATAGAGTGGTGCATGGCCTTGTAGCTGATGAAGAAGGGCATCCCCTGGCAGGTATATCAATTAAAGAAAAGGGAACTGACAATGGTGTTATAACAGATAACAAAGGCTTGTTCAGTATCAAAGTAACAGATCATTCTGTGCTTGTTTTTTCTGGCATAGGCTTACAAACTAAAGAAATATCAGCCCAGGATTTTAAAGATCAGGCTGCTATCATCATGAAACTCGCCACTATCAACCTGAGTGAGGTAGTGGTTGGTAAAGGCTATTATAATGAAACGCAGGAATTATCTACAGGTAATTCAACCCGTATTACAAGTAATGACCTGGAAACGCAACCGGTTGAAAACCCACTACAGGCGCTTGAGGGTCGTGTACCGGGTATGGTAGTCAGCCAAACAACAGGGGTACCCGGAGCAACGCTTAACCTGGAGATAAGGGGAAGAGCAAACTTCGATAAAAATTTAAGTACTGATCAACCACTAATTATTTTAGATGGGGTGCCCTTGGCAGCTGGCAACAATAAAGTAAACCTATTGGCCGCTCCATTTGGTTCCACAACTAATGCGGGGTTAAGCGCAATAGCTGGTATAAATCCTATGGATATAGCTAGCATAGATGTGCTTAAAGATGCGGATGCTACTGCAATTTACGGAAGCAGGGGCGCAAATGGAGTTATCGTAATCACAACAAAAAAAGGTAAGGTTGGTAAAACCAAGCTTGATGTAAACGTAGCTTCAGGTACAAATGTGGTATCAGAACTGCCTCAACTGCTAAATACGCAACAATATTTACAAATGCGCAATGAGGCGTTCGCGAATGACAATATCGCAAAAACCACAACAAACGCTTACGACTTATTACTTTGGGATACCACCAGGTACACTAACTTGCCAAAATTACTGGAGGGTAATACCGCGAATACATACGATGCCAACCTTACATTTTCAGGTGGTACCAAAAATACACAATATCGCTTAGGCGGTAGCTTTCACCAGGAAGGTACTGTTTGGCCTGGCAGTGAATCGAGTGAACGCGGATCATTAAACTTCAACCTTCACAATGTTTCTGATAACCAGAAATTTACAATGGATTTCTCGGCGCTTTATTCAGTTTTCAAAAGTGATCTTACACAAATTGATCTTGGTACGGATATTTCCCTTCCGCCCAACTTCGAAGTCTACAATTCAACGGGTGGCCTTGCGTGGAATGAGGGCAACCTTAACGTGGCCAGAAACAATCCTTTAGCCGCGCTTAACCAAACTTATGTTTCAAATATGGCTAATTTAAATGCCAATCTGGTTCTTAATTATAAGATACTGAAAGACTTGTCATTGCGAAGTAGCTTTGGATATAACTCTACGGTAAACAACGAGAAAGATATTACCCCGATTTCGGCACTAAATCCTTTACTCTCAACACTCGCTGCCAGTACCAGTTCGAGATATGCGACTAATCAACTTAACGACTGGATTATTGAGCCGCAAATGGAGTACGCTAAAACAATAAGTAAAGGAAAATTAGATGTATTAATTGGCGGGACAATTAACCAACGAAATAATACAGGGCTAATAGCATCAGCCAGTGGCTATTCAAGTGATGACTTAATCGACAACCTGCAAAGCGGCTCAACAACTACAATTACGGCCTCCAATAGCGATATAAATTACAAATATGAGGCTTTGTTCGGAAGGTTGAATTATGATTGGGGGGATAAATACGTAATAAACTTTACCGGAAGACGAGACGGTTCAAGCAGATTCGGCCCAGATGCCCGTTTCGCCAACTTTGGCGCGGTTGGCGCAGCTTGGGTTTTCAGCAACGAGAGTTGGCTCAAGAATAACAATATCCTAAGTTTTGGTAAATTAAGAGCAAGTTACGGTGTTACCGGAAACGACCAGATAGGGGACTATACCTACCTTGATGCTTGGGTGTCAAATTATAATTATGCGGGCGCCACTACTTTAACGGCCTCAAAATTATATAATCCGAACTTGCATTGGGAGCGTGACAGTAAAGCAGAAATAGCCATCGAATTGGGCTTTCTGAAAGACCGTATCTTGTTCTCTACATCAGCATACTCAAATATTACTTCAGACCCACTCGTAAGTTATCCATTACCATCAATAACAGGATTCTCAAGTATTATTGAAAATGAGGACGGTGTAAGGGTACAAAACCGGGGCTTGGAAATGACCTTAACTACAAGGAATATAGAAAATGGCGTGTTTAAATGGAGTACTGATTTTAATATCACAGTGCCTCAAAACAGGCTTCTGGCATTCCCTAATCTGGCAAACTCAAGTTATGCTTCGGAATATGCAATTGGGCAGTCATTAAACAGGGTTTATGCCAGCGAATATATAGGAGTTAATCCAACAACAGGTTTATATACAGTTAAAGATGCGAATGGCGATGGTGTTGTTAATAGTAAAGATTATACATCGGTAATAAACCTTGACCCTAAGTTTTATGGTGGGCTCAATAACACTTTCAGTTATCACCGCTTTACATTCAGTTTCTTTCTGCAATACGATAAGCAAATGGGCTTAGATTGGCGTATTGCTAATTTGTATAATCCCCCGGGTACTATTTACAATGAACCGGTGCAGGTATTGGCTGCATGGACAACCCCCGGTCAGGTAACTAACGTCCAGAAGTTCACTACGCAATTAGGCTCGATAACGGGTACCTCAGGGTTTTTCCCGGCTGCATTCTCTAATGCTTTTTATTCGGACGCGTCCTATATCCGTTTAAAGAATGCCTTTTTCTCTTATGATCTACCTGGTAAATGGTTAAATTCTATAAATGTATCATCCTGCAAAATATTCCTGCAAGGACAGAACCTGTTTGTAATCACACCTTACAAGGTTGGTGATCCTGAGATTCAAACCTATACCAGGGAAGCGCCTCTGCGCACAATAACAGCGGGGTTACAGTTGACACTTTAATTAAAAAAATCATGAAATTAAATAATACATATTTCAATATATATATAAGTATTTTACTTGTTTGTATTGCAGCATCATCATGTAAAAAGCTGGCCTCGGTGCCTGATCCGATTAATCAAATCCCAGGAAGTGTTGTATTCTCAAGCGATCCCCAGGCTGAAGCGGCGGTGCGTGGCATATACGTTACTATGGATGGCAGCCTTTATTCAGCATTTGGCGGTTCGATTCAGATTGGCCTTGGTTGCAGCGCTGATGAATTAAAGAACACAGTATCAACATCTATATACAACCCATATTATATAAACAGTATTCCGTCTTCTGATACATACGATTATACGATATGGTCAACATTGTATGCTACGATTTATAAGGCGAATGCCGTTATAGCAGGCATCGCCTCTTCAACAGCTATAACGGATGCCAGGAAAGCGCAGTTATCTGCTGAAGCAAAGTTTCTGAGGGCGTTCAACTACTTTTATTTGGTTAATATTTATGGCGATGTACCATTAACCACTACTACGGATTATCAAACCAATGCCGTTTTAGTCCGTACTCCAGCAACACAGGTATACAGCTTAATTCAGCAGGACCTTGTGTATGCAAAAGCTAACCTTCCCGCTGCTTATGTGAGTACGCCGCGTTTTAGGGCAAACAAATATGCTGCCGCTGCCATGCTGGCCAAAGTGTATTTGTATCAAGATGATTATAAAGATGCGGAAACACAAGCCTCCAGTGTTATTGATAGTGCGGGTTTGTACACACTGGTAACTAATCTTAATAATGTGTTTTTAACTACCAGTAACGAGGTTATACTGCAATTGCAAAATATAAATACAAACATGTATACATGGGATGCTTATATTTTGGTTTCAACAACCACGCCTGGTTATCAAATTACCAATACTTTATACAACTCTTTTGAAACAGGCGATCAGCGTAAAGTTAATTGGATTAAAACCAATACAGTGACAGTAGGGGGTGTTGCCACTAGTTATAACTTCCCTTATAAATACAAGGTAAATACAGGCGCAGGCACAAGCTTTACCGAATCGTTAGTGTTGCTCCGTTTATCGGAACAATACCTGATACGTGCCGAAGCAAGGGCGCAACAAGCAAATCTTTCCGGGGCCATAGCTGATCTGGATCAAGTGCGTGCCAGGGCTATTACACCTTTTACTGCGACAAATCAAGCTACCAGCCAGGCAAATCTGCTAACCCTTATAGCTCATGAACGCTATGTTGAACTATTTGAAGAATTGGGCAACAGGTGGCTTGATTTAAAACGTACAGGCCAGGCCAATGCCGTTTTAGCCAGTAAACCGGGATGGGTAACAACAGATCAATTATTCCCAATACCGGCAGCAGATATCAAAACCGACCCATACCTTACTCAAAATCCAGGTTACAATTAATTAATACATCTAAAACTAAAAAAACATGAAACTTAAGAGTTTAAAAATTGGCATTTTTTGCCTGATGTTGCCTTGCTTTGCCCTGGCCCAAAATGATGCCTTTACAATAAAAGGTAAAATAAATACCTCACACGATGGGGATACCATATTTTTTATTTTTCCAAACGGTAAAACAGTTGTAAAGGATAGTACTATAATTAAAGGAGGATTATTTACATTAACCGGAAAGATTTCGATTCCGGGTGTAAGTTATATGCGGTTAGGGAAAATCCAGCCTGCTAATTCCCTTGATTTTTATCTTTCAAGCGGCGAAGTTGATATTATCACAACAACAGACTCATTAAAAGACGCTACAATTGACGGAAATCAACTTGCAAAAGACTATGCAAGAATGATGATTGGTTTAAGGCCAATATTAAAAGGAAAGATGAGCTATTACGCTCAATTCCGGGCCTTACCTCCAGACCAGAGAAAAGGCCCGGAAGCCAAAGAAATAGCTTTGAAAATACAGGGTGTAAATAAAGATGCGCTCAACTATCTCTATAATTTTATTGATCAAAACCCTGATTCTTATCTTTCGTTGGATTACCTGGAGAAATCGGCTGGATCGTTAATTGATTGCGATGTGATTATGCCTAAGTTTAATAAGTTAAGCGATAAATTAAAAAACTCGGAAAAAGGAAAAGCTTTTTACGATAGAATAGTAGCATCACAGGGTGCAAAGATTGGCGCGGTAGCTAAAGATTTTGAATCAGTTACACCCGACGGAAAGAAGCTATCATTAAGAGAAGTTGAATCTACCGGAAAATATACATTAATTGATTTTTGGGCTAGCTGGTGCGGCCCATGTAGAGCGGAGAATCCTAATGTAGTTAATGCCTATGGCATTTATCATGATAAGGGCCTTAACATCTTAAGTGTATCGCTTGATACAAAAGCCGAAAGCTGGAAAGCGGCTATAGCTAAAGACGGCATGCCCTGGAATCATGTATCAAGCTTATTGGGTTGGAAAGAGCCCGCCGCTTTGTTATATGGTGTCCACGCCATACCTCAAAATGTTTTGGTTGATTCCAACGGCGTTGTGGTAGCTAAAAATCTTCGCGGCGATGAGCTTTTGGCAAAATTGAAAGAATTGTTTATGTAAAATTTATTCAGTTTGTTAATTCGGTGCGCCCGCCGAATGGCGGGTGTGCTGTTTCTAATAACAACTATGTTTGGCGTTTACGCAATCCTATAACAAAGATGGCATGTCCGGCCATTTCATTAATTTAAAATGAGTATCAAAAAAATATTGTACTTACTGATAAGTATTTCAGTAACCGCCTCCGCTTTTGCTCAGGAAAAGCCAATACCTATGGATCCTGATGTGCGAATAGGCAAACTGCCTAATGGATTTACCTACTATATCAAGCATAATGAACAACCAAAAAACCGTGTAGTGATGTACCTGGCCAACAAGGTGGGCTCAGTGTTGGAAGATGACGACCAGCAAGGTCTGGCCCATTTTATGGAGCATATGAATTTTAACGGACTTAAACATTATCCGCATAATGAATTGGTAGATTACTTGCAGAAAAACGGCGTTCGTTTTGGGGCGGATATAAACGCCTATACCAGCTTTGACGAAACCGTTTTTCAGTTACCCTTACCAACCGATGATCCGGATGTATTAAACAATGGTTTTCAGATACTTCGTGACTGGGCACAGGATGCATTATTGGACTCTACTGAAATAGACAAGGAACGCGGCGTGGTATTAGAGGAAAAGCGCCTTGGAAAAGGCGCTACAGAAAGGATGAGAAGGCAATACTGGCCAATAATTTTAAATAATTCGCGTTATGCCGTCCGTATTCCTATTGGTCAGGATAGCGTACTTGAGTATTTTAAACCGGCAACAATCAGGCGATTTTATAATGACTGGTATCGCGCAGACCTGCAGGCAATAATTGTAGTTGGCGATATAAATGTTGATCAAATAGAAAAAAACATAAAGGCTAAATTTGGTGATCTGAAAAACCCTGGGAACGAAAGACTAAGACCGAGATATACTGTTTCTTTAACCGGTAAAAATCATTTTATAGCTATAACTGATAAGGAACAAACCAGTACCACACTTGAGGTTTTGATAAAGCAGCCGGAACAACCTGTACAAACCACAGCTGATTTTCGCGAAAACCTGGTTAAGGTTCTTTATAACGCAATGATGAGCGAGCGCTTTGCCGAAATTTTGCGACAGGCATCTCCGCCATTTTTAAAGGGCGATGCAAGCATCAGCAATTTTATGGGAGGCCTGGCTGATTTTGATGCATCGGTTGTTGCCAAACCGGGAGAATTGGAAACGGGTTTTAAAGCCGTATGGCGTGAGATAGAAAGAGCTAAGCGATTCGGTTTTACCAGCACTGAAATGGAACGGATGAAACAGCAAATCCTCAACAACGTGCAAACCAGGCTAAAAGAGGAAAATAAAACCAGTTCTGAAACTTATGTTAAGGCTTATTTACAATCCTTTTTGCATAATACTCCATCACCCGGTATCGATTATGAATCTGTCCTAATTAAACAGGATTTGGCAGGGATATCATTAAATGATATAAACCTGTTAGCTAAAAACGAGGTAAAGGATACCAACCGGGATATCCTGATAATGGCACCTGAAAAAGACAAGGCCATCTTACCCAATGAAGCAACCGTTAACAATTGGCTAAAGGAGATCGATAACGAAACATTATTGCCTTATGAAGACAAAACAAGTTCGCGGCCATTACTGGTTATAACACCTGTTGCCGGTAAAATAGTAACGGAACAACAAAATAAGGAACTTAATATAACAACTATTACGCTAAGCAATGGTGTTAAGGTTTTATTAAAGCCTACTGATTTTAAAAACGACCAGATTATGTTCAGCGCTTTTGCGCCGGGTGGTACCTCAACATACAGCGATGCTGATTACCAATCTGCAGCTAATGCGGGCGTGATTATCGCGGCCTCGGGAGTGGGCAACTATAATGCCGGTGAGTTAAGCAAATTTATGCAAGGCAAACAGGTTAGTGTAAAACCATATATTACTGATCGTTATGAAGGCATTAATGGTAGTTCAACAACAAAAGATCTGGAAACAGCATTGCAACTGGTCTATGCCTTATTTACAGAGCCAAGAAAGGATACGACCTTGTTTAAGGGCATAATCTCCCGTACTAAATTAAGCCTGACAAATAGGGCGAATGACCCGATTAACGTATTTAATGATACGGTTAGCGCCATACTAAGTAACTACAATGTAAGGCGCACCGGACCAACTCTGCAAAAGCTTGAACAGATAGATCTTGATAAAGCTTATGCCGTTTACAAGGAACGTTTTGCGGATGCCGCAAATTTTACATTTACATTTGTGGGCAGCATTGACAGCAACACGATTAAACCTTTGCTCGAAAAATATTTAGGATCGCTGCCGGGCACTAATAAGCACGAGCAGGCAAAATATTTGGGCATACATCCACCCGCCGGTAAAGTAGAGAAAACAGTTTATAAGGGTACGGAACCCAAAGCTTCAGTTATTTTAGTTTTTTCAGGTGCGTATGATTATAGCCCGCAAAACAATATAAAATTTGAAGCGCTTAAGGAAACCCTCGAAATACGCCTTTTAGAAAGACTCCGCGAAGATGAGAGTGGGGTTTATTCTCCGGGTGTTACGTTGGGTACAACAAAATATCCTAAGCAGTGGTACAGCTTTGAAATTCATTTTGGCTGTGCACCCCAAAACGTTGACAAACTAATCGCATCAGCATTTGACGAGATTAGTAAACTTCGCAACGATGGGCCGCTACAGGAAAATGTAGACAAATGGCGTGCGGAAGACAAAGCTAGTATGCAGACAGAATCCAAAACAAATATTTTTTGGCTAAAATATCTAAACGCGCAATTGGAAAATCAGGAGTCATTAACCCAGTTGAATGATCACGAAAGAGCTGTGTCAATGGTAACTCCATATAATTTAAAAACTTTGGCAAAACACTATTTGAGTGAAAAAAACTATATAAGGTTGGTGTTATTGCCTGAGAAAAATAATTAATATGGGGTTAAAAAAACATTCTTCTTTTTTAATAATTAGGCATTAGGACGGAAAATGAATAGGTTGATAAGTATCGTTGCCTTTAACTATCTCAGGTAATTTATAAAAGCTGAAAGGTTCCATACAAATTTTGATGTTTGAAAAGGTAATTTGGTCATATCGCAAGAAATTCAGGCAATTAAATTCTTGATATTATTTATAATGCATTGCTTTGCAAATATTTGAATAATGCTTAAATTAAAAGTGAATTATACAACTATAGAAAGTAGTGCGACATTCATGGTGGCATATGTCCGGTAAATGTGTAAATAGAAGATAATCAACAATATATGTGGTCATGTTCAAATCCATTCCTCACCGCTGGTATCAATATCAATACATATCAAAAGCTTGTAAATCATATGATTACAGGCTTTTGATGTTTCCGGACTCACTCAAAATATGTGCGAATTCGCAAAGTTTTAGTGAAATATTTAGGCGTAAAATCAGAATAACGGAACGCTGAATTGGCTGTCGGTATCCGTTTCCTCCTCATTTGTATAAGGTGAGAATGTCCGGACACTAATCGTATTCGATTTTACCGAGAAAGTATACAGCCGCATCATTCCGTGCCCTCCGTTTGGCCTGCTCTGGTAATCGGATAGGAACGTACGTACTGTATGTCCGTTCCAGGTATCTTCACGGTATCCTTCGCCGTTGTCGCCTACGTGTCCACAAATCATCATAAATAGGTTAGGGTTTTCTTTCAAGCTTTGATAAATTGCTTTACCTTCTGCATTAAACGGTGCCTCCGGGGTATTGCTGCCCTTAACCGGATTATAAAACAAAATAGAATGGCTGACTACGATTGCTTTGCGGGCTGCATATTTTCTTAGAATTTCGTTTGCCCAATTGTAAACGTCTTTCTGCTCTTCGTTATGCCCGTCAAACTCCAAAAAAAGCACAATAAAATTGAGCCCTCCGGCGCTAAACAGATCATAGTGATTGTTGTTGTTATTGCCATAGTGACCACCATAGTATAACCTGCCCTCAAAATGCGGAACACCAAAATATTTGTTGTAAAAACGTGTGGTGCCGGTTACAGGATATTGATTTGGAAATTCATCGTGGTTTCCTACGGCTAAACCGTAAGGTATGCTTACCGGGTTTTCAAGTCCGTAAAGCGCCTTTTGAGCCAGATACCATTCCGACCGGGCCGTTATCGGGTTATCTCCATGCTCCGTAATATCACCTAAATGGGCTACGTATGCAATGTTCTTTTTTACCTGATTTTGTTTGATCCAATCAATTTGTGCTTTGAACATATCAAATGTGCCGCCTAATTGTGCCTGGGCCAGGTAATATTGCGAATCAGGTATTACAGCAATAGAAAAATCGCCGGGCTTTGTTACCGTGGGTTGTCCGGGCGTATTCAGTATAGTATCGGCAGGAATAACGTTGGCGAACGTATTCCCTGAAATAAAAACCGGTATGGCGATCATTGATAAGATGCGCCAGAATTTTAATGGTATGCTAAATTGTTTCATAAAAAAGTGATTAGTTAATTGAATTTATTTTTGCGGAGCCAAAAGTCCTGGATATAAAGCGCCATCCATGTCCTTCATATCCAGCTGCAACAATGCATTAATGAGTGGAGCAATGTTTTCCAAGCCCATCTGGTGGATGATCTTTTGTTTGGCTAACCCGCAGCCGGAAGCAACAAAGCCGGTCTCAATTTCGGGGAAATCCGGGAAATGTCCATGCGTACCACCGCTGCCTGCACGTACAATATCACCTTCGGTAACATTTGTAAAAGATACGCCCGGTATAGCCGCCAAAGCAAAGGATACATTTGGGTCGACACCGAATTTGTCAAGCTCCGGCCTTTCGATTATTTTAAATAGTGCTTTTACACCTACCGGCAGGTTGTTGACGATTTCTCTTACTTGTTTAAGTGTTTTTTGATCATTCTTATCTTTCAAATAAAGAAAAGTTGAACCACCTTGCTGAAAAAACTGGGCTTTCCAATTATCCTCTTGCAGGTTTTTGCCTACCAGCCCGGCTTTTGCAAGTTCAACATTAGGCGCAAGCTGTGTGGTGATGTTCACAAATCCATGGTCGCCTACAATAATGAATGCAGTGCTATCGGTTGTGCCAGCGCGTACAGTCGCCTCTATAATGCGGCCGATGTTATGGTCAATACCCTCAACGGCTTTTCTAACGTCAAGCCCTAACCTGCCTTCCATGTGCGCATAGTGGTCCACACATACCAGGTGAATGGTGATCAAATTTGGTTTATAAGTTTCGATCATGTACGATGCCATGCGTGCCAGGTTATCGTCGGTACTTAAATGACCATCCATATCATGATTGTATAATTTGCCGGTGGCATTTTTCTCCATTTCCTCAAACAAGCCCGCTGGTTTTGAATACTGGCGGAATGGCTGTAACGGATCGGCCAGTTTGGTATTTCGCGGAGCATCGGGCATGTTATAATCTATAGATGGTTGATTAACAGATACCGGCCAAAGTACAGATGCCGTTTTCAATCCTTTTTTATGCGCGGCATCCCAAATGGTTTCGGTTGTTATCCTGCGAGAATCAGTATAACCTAATTCGCCTACTTGCGCTTTAGTTTCAAATGGCGTATTGTAATAAATGCCATGTTTGGCCGGAAATTTACCGGTAATAATGGTGGTATGCGACGGATAGGTTACTGTAGGCATATCCCCTCTAACACCATCGGCATACATGCCATTCTCGGCTAACTGCCTTAAGTTAACAGCGCCCCATGATGGGTCTTTATAAAACTCAGGCCTGAGGCCGTCAATACTGATCACAACAACATATTTGGGCATTTGGGCGAACGCCGCTGGCGATAGGAGTAGCAACGCCACCAGGAATTTTAAATATTTCATAATGCAAGAATTAAGCGGTGCATGCTTTTTGCACGCACCGCTGTGAATAAATCAAGTTGATTAGAATGAATAACCAGGGTTTTCTTTTATCTGCGGGTTCAGGCTCGTTTGAGAGAACGGGATAGGATAAATTAACCTATATGGTTCCACATCATAACTGCTTGCTGTCAGGTAAGTATGAATAAGCTTAATCTGCGTTGCAAAGGCGGTCATCACCGGTATGGCAGTGCCTGTACGTACAAGGTCAAACCAACGGTGGTTTTCAAATGCTAGCTCAACGCGCCTCTCATGCGCAATATCGGTACGTAATGTAACCTGGTCT
This sequence comes from Bacteroidota bacterium, assembly GCA_026224775.1. GTDB lineage: Bacteria > Bacteroidota > Bacteroidia > Sphingobacteriales > Sphingobacteriaceae > Mucilaginibacter. The sequence goes on along the minus strand of JAMFRP010000058.1, from coordinate 102,364 downwards.
GTTGCGGTAATGTTGTGCGAGGCATTACCAAAAGCACGCTGGCGCACGGTATTAAGATTAGTTAATGCACTTCCTGTTTCGCCTTGTTCATTCTGTGCTTCGGCTAACAGCAGCAAGGCATCAGCATAGCGATAAATTGGCCAATCGTCATCGGTGTTGTTGGCTATGGTTGCCGGGTTGAGTACTTTTTTATCAAAAGGACGGCCTACCTTGCCTGCTGCCGGTGTGTAATTAACAATGCTTTTGTAGGCAGATATGGTCATGTTATCGCTGGCATCATAAGTACCCTCGGCTACGCCTATAGAGGCATCCAAACGTGTATCGCCCGGCTCGTAAGCATTGATCAGGTCTTGTGTAGGCACGTTCCAGCCACCAGTGCTGGTATTGTTGGTTACCACGTTGCTGGTAATAAGCGCGGTGCTGGTAGTTCGTGGCAAAAACAGGTATATGAAGTTACTTTGCTGCCCGCCAGCAGCACCAGCGGTGTACTGCACTTCAAATATTGATTCGACACTGTTTTTATTGGCGGTTGAAAATACCGAAGCATAAGTTGGCAGCAGCGAATAGCCCATGCCTGAAAGTGTTTTCAGTAAGGTTTCGGCTGCGGCATAGTTTTTCTGCGTCATGTATACGTCGGCCAGCAGCATAATTGCCGCACCTTTAGTTGCCGCACCGGTTTGCGCGCCTTTGGTAAAAGTTACCACGGGCAGTTTGGCTATGGCATCGGTAGCATCAGCAATGATCTGCTTATACACATCATCAGCAGAAGCACGTGGGATATAGGCTTCAGCGGAAGTGGTTACCTCATGAAGTGAAAGCGGGACGCCGCCAAAATACCTCACTGCGCGAAAGTAATAAAGCGCACGTAAAAATTCGGCTTCACCCTGTATCTCACTTTTATCGGTTGCATCAACCTGATTTGGCTCCTGCAGGTGATCCAGTATCGTGTTACACCTTGCTATACCCACATAAAAATACCGGTATTCGTCATCCAAATAGGAATTATTCGCATCATCATTCCAATCGTGTAGTTGATAACGGGCCAGGTATGCGGTACCAACGTTTACAGGGTAATAGTCATAATCGGTATTGTCAGAGCGCATCTCCGTCATGTAAAAATCCTCGTTAAAAACAGCGCGGAGCGTAACATATGTTGATGCCAAAGCCTGCCTGAACTGGGTAGTGGTTTGATAAAAGCTGGCCTCGGATACCTGATCTGGTGGCGCCGTATCCAAAAAAGTCTTTTTACACGATGCAGCGATCATCAGCACAAACACTATAGCTATATATTGTATTTTTTTCATCTGATTTGAATTTTATGTTATTTAAAACTTGCGGAAACACCTACTGACGCTGTTCTGTATATCGGGTATGAGTTTTCATCAATACCTTCACCATAACCGTTTAGCCCGTTAAGGCTTACTTCAGGGTTAAGGCCTGAGTATTTTGTAATGAAAATGATGTTATCCATCGATACAAAAACACGCACATTGCGCAATGTTGTATTGCCTTTAAGCGGCAGGGTATAACCCAAATTGATATTCTTTACCGCGAGGTAGGAGCCGTTTTCAACCCATTGCGATTCCACATCACGGCCGAGCGAGGTTGTGCCGGTTTCGGTACGCGGATAAATACCTGCACCCGGATCAGCCTCTGAACGCCAGCGATCAGCCACAGCTGCCAGCAAACCACCGCGGGCACCGTCGAGATTGGTGAGGTATGCCCACTTATCGGCATTCAGTATCTGGTTACCATACGTACCCGACATGGTGATATTCAGATCGAAATGTTTATAAGTGAAGTTGTTGGTAAAACCGTACTCAAACTTCGGATTTGGGTTACCGATGAAGGTGCGGTCGTTATTATTTATCACACCGTCGCCGTTAACATCTTTAAATTTGATGGTTCCCGGAGCAGCTGTTGCCAGTGTTTCTTTTGGCGAATTGGCGGCATCAGCGGCATCTTTATACAATCCTTCAAAAACAAACCCATAAAACATACCTAGTGGATGGCCTACTTCAGTACGGTCATAGTCCGAAGAAATAGTATTGTTACGGACAATATAACCAGGTGACACCAGGCTGGTAACCAGGTTCCGGTTGAATGAAATGTTAAAATTACTTGTCCATTTTAGCGCGCCGGTAAGGTTGGTGGTATTTAGTGTAAACTCATTGCCCCAGAATTTGATAGCTCCGGTATTGTAAACTATGGATGTAAAACCTGAGTTGTAAGGTACCGGCATTGCCTGTATCAAACCATCGGTGAGTTTACGATAGTAATCATACGTAAAGTTGATCCTGTTATTCAAGATGGAGATATCAAGGCCAATATCCAGCTGTTTATTGCGTTCCCAGCGCAATTGGCTATTGCCTAGTGTACTATTGATCTCGCCCTGCTGCAACACATTGTTAAACGTATAGTTATAAGCAGTGCCACTGCCTATTTGTGATATGGACGGATAATTACTGCTGAAAAAGTTATTACCTGTAAGACCGAAGCTACCTCTTACTTTTAAAAAGTTGATCTCTTTTACATCTTTCAGGAAGTCTTCATCGCTCGCTACCCAGCCGGCGGATGCAGTGGGGAAAAAGCCGTATTTGTTGTCGGTGCCAAAACGTGATGACCCGTCATCACGGGCTGATAGTTGGAGGATATATTTTTCCTTGTAGTTATAATCAATTCGGGCGATGGTCGATAGCATTGTATAACCTGTTGCGTCGCTTACGCCTGTAGTTACAGCCGATGCCTGGTCAAGGTAAGGTATAGCGTCGCTTGCAAAAGTATTGGCTGCGATACTATTTGTTTCCGCTGTATACTTTTGTATAGAATAACCTGCCACGATATCGATATGGTGATCATGCGCAATGGTCTTATTGTAATCAAGGTATGCTTCTGATGTATAAGAATAACCGTTATTATATGCGCTCGTACCGGTAGCTATCAGGTTAGTGGTAATGGTTGAAGGTACAAAGTTATTGTGTGTTACGTCTTCTACATCAACACCTGCGTTCAGTTTCAGGGTAAGGCCATCCCAAATGTTGTAATTCAGATAGCCATTGCCCAAAATACGTGTAGTATGGTAATCATCAATCGTTTCCATTAGCTGTGCCAGCGGGTTAATGTTAGCTACCTGTCCCGGGCTTGCTGCACTATACGTATAACCACCACCAGGGGCGTAAGGCGAAATCAGCGGACTTGCTTCTGATACTTTTTCAATGATATCATTTACACCTTCAGTAGCAATGCGGTTATTGTGATCGATATGATAACTTGGAGCTATGTTAAAACCGATCTTGATCTTTTTATTATCGAATGAATAATCATTGTTTAAGCGTAGGGAAAATTGCTCTTCGCCCGTATTTACAATAACGCCTTGCTGGTTCATGTAACCCGCGATAACTGTTGACTGAGAATTATCTGTAGCTGATGATACATTAAGGTTATATGATTCAGTTGGCGCCCGTCGGGTAACCACGTCAAACCAGTTGGTACCAACGCCATAACGGCTTGGATTGGCATAAACAGGATTAAGTGTTGGGTTGGTGCCGGGCTCATCGGCGAGCTTATCCTGATAGTACTCGTTCTCAAACTGGGCCCATTGCTGTGCATCCATTAACTGGTAACGGTGCTGTTGTGGTATTCCCTGTACGCCGTAATAAGCATCAAAAGTAATTTTAGCATCGCCAGGTTTAGCATGTTTGGTAGTAATCAGCACCACACCGTTTGATGCACGTGAACCATATAAAGCTGTTGCGGCGGCATCTTTCAATATCGTAAAAGATTCGATCTCATCAGGGTTGATATCATTGATATCACCTGTTATCGGTAAGCCGTCAATTACAAACAGCGGCTGGTTGCTCAACGAAAATGATGTCGCACCACGGATTTTAAACTGGAAACCCCTGCCTGGCGCGCCATTGTTCTGGGTAACTTGAACACCTGCAACTTTCCCTTGCAGCTCCTGCGCAAATTGGTTGTCGGGTTTATCCAGCAAGTCGGTGCCTGATACTACAGCCAGTGAACCGGTAATATCGCGCTGGCGTTGTTTACCATAAGTTACAGTAACTTCCTTCAGCTGGCCTGCTCCCGCCATATTTACGTTCAGCACTGTAGGCTTTGAAGTGATCCTCGTATTCGGGAACTCCATTTTTTTAAAGCCTACAAATGATATGGCAACCGTATAAGTGCCCTCGGGTGCTGACAGCACAAAATTACCTTGTGAATCGGTTATCGTGCCATAGCTGCTGCCAACCAACGCCACCGAAGCGCCGGGCAGCGGTGCCCCGGTTTCATCAACCACCTTGCCGGTAATCCTGCCATATACTATTCTAAATAACAGAATGTTATTTGCTTCTTCTTTAAAATTGATCCTTGAATTTTGTAAAAGGGTAGTAAGCACCGCGCTAAGGCTTTCGTTTACAAAACTATTGGGTTGTGTAAATAAATGTGCCAAACCGAGATAATTTTCATCATAGGCAAAACCTACGCCGCTTTGGGCCTGCAGCCTTTTTATTGCTACCGAAAGGTTCTCATGACCTACGGTAAAACTAACCTGTTTGTTTAAATCCTGTCCGTTAACTTCGGTTGCCTTTACTGAAATAAGGCCGATGGTTAACAGGATAGATATAAGTAAAAATGTGATCCGCATAATTTGCTTCCATAACTGTGTATAGAAATTCATATTTTTGATTGCTTTGTGATGAATAAATGGATTGCTAAGCAAGCAGGAGGGGGATTGCAGTCCCGTATCCTGCAAAATTTTTAACCGGTTCCGTTCGACGGACCGGTTTTTTGTGTTTAATAGAATATAACCGTGTTACCCTCCTTTCTGAATGGGGTGTTGTGTATCTGACTTATTACTTTTAGCATTTGCTCCGGTGAACTATTATGCCGTATGGTTAATGTAAAGCGATAGTTATTTACCTTACTGTTGCCTGTTTTGAGCGTAAGCCCGAAAATATTTTTGACCACAAGAGCCACTTCGTTAAAATCAGCCTGATTTAAATAAGTAAGGCCTGATTTCCAGCTTTGTATCTTGACAACATCGATGTATGTATGTGAAAACCGACCGTTATTGGTGTTATAACTTAATAAATTGCCTGGTAACAGAAATTGTGTTTTATCACCGATGTGGGTTACACCAACTTTTCCGGTAGCTACGGCTATGTCAATAGCTTTTAATTCGCTATAAGCTTTTACGTTAAAGGATGTGCCCATTACCTGCACATTAAAACCCTTTACCCGCACAATAAACGGATGGGTACTGTCATGCTTAACATCAAAAAAGGCTTCGCCTTTCAACAGCTTTACTTCGCGCAATTTACCCTGGAATGAAGCCGGTACCTGCAAAACACTTGCAGAGTTAACCCATATCACGGAGCTATCAGCCAGTGTAAGCTGTTTGATTTCATTGGTGCCGGTTTTAATGGTAAGAAGTTCTGGTTGAACATTGGTGTGGCGGGTAATTCCCCAAATTAATAGGGCGATACCGCTGGCAATCAAAAAGCTGGCGGCAATACGCAAAATAGGCAGGCGGAAAACTGGCGTTTGCGAAATGGACGCGTTTATTCTTTCGCGCATCTCGCGGCCGATATGATCGGCTTCCCTTTGGTCAAGTTGTTTTTCTTTATCCTGGTATGATTTATACCATGCTTCGACCAGCGACTTGTCTTTTTGTGACGACTGGCCTTTGAGGTAACGTTCTAAGCGTTCTTTGAATTTATTAGTTTCCATTATGGGTGTTATCAACTATAAGTCGTTGAAAACCCCTTTAGGTACTTTTATTTAAGATGATGTTTATGTTAACTATTTGTAAAGGATAGTCAATATTAAGGCGAGATAGGTAAGATTTTTTTCAGGATATTTTTCTTTAATTACTACGCGAAGCCTGCGTAAAACTTCGCCCATATAGTTTTTAACGGTTTGATCGGCAATGCCCAACTGACCGGCAATATCTTTTACTGAATAATTTTCGGTCCTGAGTAAGTACACCTGTTGCAACATTTCGGGCATAACGCTTATTGCGGCCTCAAGCACATGCTCCAGTTCAATGTAATCACTAAGTGATTCGGTAGCACTTTCAAGCAGCGTCATACGCTCAAATGCATCCTGAAGTTGTAAGGTTGCAGCTTTTTGCGAACGGAAATGGCTGATCACCTTTAGGCGAACCGCACTGTATAAATAATTTTCAAAAGAAGTGTGGATATCGAGATTAGCCCTGCGTTGCCATAAATTAATGAATATTTCCTGGACAATATCCTGGGCTACAATTTTATCATTCAACCTGGCGAATGCCTTTTGATACGCCTTTTGCCAATATCGGTCAAATAATGCATTAAATGCGCTATGACCGTTGCCTTTTACAAGCAGGAGTAAATCAGTATCCGTATAATTCTTCATTGAATATGCGAAACTACTATTCCAATGTTAATTTACTTTTAATGAAACGCTAATTCAGCGAATGAATGGATTGCGCATTCTGTCCATTAGCATTATTGCTGTCATATGTTTTATTTTAGATGTCTTCACCCTTTAGTGGGGCAACTGTTCAATTATTTGTTTTGAAGTTTTACGAGAACGTATTGTGGCGGAATTAGTTTGAGAATGGTCATCATTCAAATATATCAATAAGAGATAGTATAACGCTGTTTTATTATTATAACCCACAGGTTCATTTAATATTCTAATAGTTTGTATACAGCTAAAGCTGCATGTGTGATAATATCCTACAAGTGATTGCATAAATTCTACATAAGATGCATGTAGTATCCGGATAAATTTGTTGAATCCATAAATCTAAATAAAATACATTTTTTAATGATCTGAACTTATAGCAAACACGCATTGAGTTTAAGCGTGAAAAATTAATTGCTTAAAATGGGCGTATCAGCACCAATATAAAAGCCATTTTTATAGGTTAAAGGAGCCCTAATATCCCTTTTAGTGGGATTGTATTTGGAGTTAAAATGTTACAAAAAACATAATTAGCGTAATCTAATGGAAAGGATACTTGCAAAATATTATATAGAAACCCCCTTTGCTGTTGAAAAAGCAGCACAGGTACTAGCAGGTGAGCAATCATCAGGCACCTTTGTTGCTGTGCCGGGCGAAACGGAAGAGTTGAAAAAACGCTTCGCGGCCCGCGTTGAAAAAATAACCCAGCTTGAATCGGTAAATGAACCGGCAATACCTGGCGCCAAAGCTAAAGAAGGTTTATATCACCGGGCCAATATTGAGGTATCGTGGTCTATTGAAAATTTTGGCTATAACCTGCCGGTACTCATATCAACTTTGCAGGGTAATTTATATGAGCTTACTCAATTCACTGGGCTTAAGTTAATGGATATAGAACTACCGGCATCTTACGCTGCACATTTCGAGGGAGCGCGGTTTGGAGTTGAAGGCTCACGGTTGAGCACAGGTGTTAATAACAGGCCACTTATCGGCACTATTATTAAGCCAAGCGTTGGTATGACGCCTGAACAAACCGCTGATCTGGTAAAAATCCTTGTTGAAGCCGATATTGATTTTATAAAAGACGATGAATTAATATCCTCTGCCGCTAACTCCGTTTTTGAAGACAGGGTAAACGCTGTAATGAAAGTAATTAACGCACATGCTGATAAAACTGGTAAAAAAGTAATGTACGCGTTTAATATTAGCGATGAGTTAGACAGTATGTTGCGGAGGTACGATTATATTGTAAATGCGGGCGGTACCTGCGCCATGATCAGCCTAAATAGTGTGGGTTTGTCTGGTACAAAAAAAGTTTGCGACCAGGGCCAATTGGTTATCCACGGGCACCGCAATGGCTGGGGTATGTTAAACCGCCATCCGTTGCTGGGGATAGAGTTTCCGGCATATCAAAAATTATGGCGATTGGCAGGGGTTGATCAAATACACGTAAACGGCATCCAAAATAAATTCTGGGAATCGGACGACTCGGTTGTCCGTTCTATCGAAGCTTGTTTAAAACCGCTTTTTGGCCATACAGTATTACCGGTAGTATCATCGGGCCAATGGGGGGGGCAGGTATTTGAAACTTATAGGCGCACACAAACTACAAACTTGCTTTACATGGCAGGCGGCGGTATAATGGCACATCCCGGTGGGCCGGCAAATGGTGTACGTGCCTTGCAGCAGGTTTGGGAAGGCGCAGTAAATGGCATGTCGTTGGCGGATGCTGTAAAAGTTTACCCGCAATTTGCACAATCGGTTGAAAAATTCGGCGATAAATAAATGGGAAATAAGCGTAACCTTTTACTGGCTTATTATGGCGATGATTTTACAGGATCGACTGACGCACTTGAGTTTTTGAGCCGTGCCGGGATAAAAACCGTGTTGTTTATTGAACCGCCAACTCCACAGATGCTGGCAAGATATAATGGTTTGCAGGCCGTAGGAGTTGCAGGTATGACACGTGCCATGCCGCCTGGCGAGATGAAATTAGCATTGCAACCCGCCTTTGAAGCATTAAAAGCATTGGGCGCGCCACATGTGCACTATAAGGTTTGTTCAACATTTGATTCATCTCCGCAAATAGGTAGCATTGGCCAAGCGATAGATGTGGGTGCTGAAGTATTTAATGCGGCATTTATTCCCTTATTAGTGGGGGCGCCGGCCTTAGGCAGGTATTGCGTGTTTGGCAACTTGTTTGCACGAATGGGTATAGGCAGCCAGGGCGAAATATTCCGGCTCGATCGCCATCCTTCTATGAGCCGCCATCCTGTAACTCCGGCTGATGAAAGCGACTTGCGATTACACCTATCGCGCCAAACTGAAAAAACTACAGGCCTTATTGATGTTTTAGTATTGGCTGAGAGCGATCAATTGGCACGCGAGAAATTGGTTTTAGAGATTAACAGCGGTAAACAAATAATCTTATTTGATGCTTTAACCGAAGAGCATTTGAGTGCTATAGGAAAATTGATTGACAAATATGCTGCCTGCGATAAGCCGTTATTCTCTGTAGGATCATCCGGTATTAGCATGGCGCTTGGTAAGCATTTTACAGAACAGGGAATTGTACAACCCCAAAACAATTGGCCAACGGCAGGTAAGGCTGAAAATATGCTCGTAGTCTCGGGCAGTTGCTCCCCGGTAACTGCAAAGCAGATAGCGTATGCGATTGATCACGGCTTTGCAGAAATTGCGCTTGATACACCAGCAATTGCAAATTCCACCAATCTTGAAACGACGGTTGCTGTTTACATTAACATGATAGCTGAATTGCTTGATAGCGGTATACCTGTTATCATTCATACCAGTTTGGGTAATGATGATCCTCGGTTTGTACAAACCTATCAGATATTTACAGCTAAAGGGCTAACAACAAATACTATCGGCACCAAAACCGCCGAACTTTTTGGAACAACATTAGGGCTTATAGCCATAGGAGTTGCGGGTAAAACAACGTTAAAGCGGATGATCATAGCGGGGGGGGATACCTCGGGCTATGTTGCACGTGCAATGGGAATAGAAGCGGTTGAGATGATAGCGCCGCTATCGCCAGGCGCCCCATTGTGCAAGGCTTATGCCCCTGATTCACTGGCACATGGCCTCGAAGTAAACTTTAAAGGCGGGCAGGTAGGCAGTGAAGATTATTTTGAAACAGTATTACAAGGAAAAATATCATAAATAATAAATCATGAAACCAAAAACATTAGGACTTATACATACCTCGGCCACATTGATACCTGTATTTCAGGAACTTTGTAAACAATATTTACCCGGCATAACCACATTTAACATTGTAGACGATAGCCTGGTTAAAAACATACGCGAGCGGGGCGAACTAACACCCGGCATTGCAAAACGTGTTGCAGATTACGTAGCATCTGCCGAGGATTCGGGAGCTGACTATATATTGGTTACTTGTTCTTCAATCGGCGCAGCGGTGGAGGCTGCCGCCGTAAATGCTAAGGTTCCGGTGTTGAGGGTTGACCAACCTATGGCTGATATGGCAGTGCAAACTGGCAGGCGGATTGGGGTAATGGCTACTTTACAAACTACGCTGGAGCCAACCGCAAACCTGGTAAAACGCCGGGCTGCCCTTGCCGGAAAAGAAATTGAGTTGACGTCGAAATTATGTGAAGGTGCATTTGAGGCATTGATGAGCGGGGATGCTGCTAAACATGATGTATTGGTTACAAATGCCCTGCGCGACCTATCGAAACGAGTTGATGTAATATTATTAGCACAGGCTTCCATGGCCAGGGTAGTTGACACCCTTTCAGAGGATGATAAAATTGTACCTATAGTTGCCAGCCCGCCGAATGCTATAAAATATTTGGCCTCTGTAATTTAATTTGTATGAAACGGCTGCAGCAATTTTTCCTGGGTATAAGCGTGCTGTCATTAATAACTTTATTAATGGGCCTGTTTATGGCGAACCCCCAATTATGGATACCTGCCTCGGTTTGTCTGGCTGTGTCATTAGCCATAGGTATAGGCGCTGTTGTCTCGTTAAAAAATTACCAGTACACCGCATGGATAGTAGTAGCAGTTGTTGCGGCGATGGCCTATCCTAATGCATTTTTAAAATTGGGCCCTATCGACCTTCGCAATAAATGGCTTGTACTCGCTATCGTGCAAATGGTAATGTTCGGCATGGGCATCCAAATGAGCATCCGCGATTTCTCAGGCTTGGCCACCACCGGTAAAGGTGTGTTAATAGGTTTGCTTTGCCATTTTTCTATCATGCCGCTTATGGGTTTTATGCTCACCCGCATATTCCACTTCGACCCGGAGATAGCTGCCGGTATAATTTTGATAGGATCCTGCTCCAGCGGTTTAGCATCCAATGTAATGGTATACCTGGCACGTGCAAATCTTGCATTGTCTGTTACAGTTACGGCAATGGCAACGCTGGTTGCTCCATTTTTAACACCGCTGCTAATGCGTTTGCTGGCAGGCACGCTGATAGAAGTTAAATTTATATCAATGATGATGGAAATCATCAAGATAGTGATTGTTCCAATCGGTGCGGCATTTTTACATGATTACCTTAAACGGGCATCGGCAACAGGCAAGCGAAATACTTATATCATAGCGGGAATGTGTGTATTATGGCTTGTGGGCCAGGCCATGGGGGTATGGGATTGGTTATCTTACAATTTAACATCGGAGGCTTTACAATCGGCCCAGATATTTAATTTCTTCACAGGTGCCTTTGTCGCAGGATCTGCATATCACCTGCTTTACTCCCGCAACAAAAACATTGATAAATATATTCCCTATCTGTCCATGTTTGGTATTATTTATTTTACAACAGTTACTACAGCCGCCGGGCGCGACAACTTGTTGCATGTTGGGCTGTTGTTATTCATGGCATCGGTTATCCACAACGGCGCCGGGTATTTCTTTGGCTACTGGCTCAGCCGTTTGTTTAAGCTCGATAAAAGCTCGGCCCGCACAATTGCGTTTGAAGTTGGTCTGCAAAATGGTGGGATGGCATCAGGATTGGCTGGTACGATGGGAAAATTAGCAACCGTGGGCCTTGCTTCGGCCGTGTTCAGTCCTTGGATGAACATCTCCGGTTCCATATTGGCCAACTACTGGAGACGGCATCCGGTAGAAAAGGGCAATGATAACATTATACAAAATCATGATAAGCTAAACTAATAAGTGCCAGAAAACTCCCGGGTAGAACGTTAAGTCCCAGGAAGAGATCAACCAAAAGAGTTTTCACCCCGGGGATTATGCATAAAGCTTTGGCGTATGGTTAACTTGAACGTTACAGTATTGTCTCAGAGTAATATGGTTAAAGCTTATTGCTCATCAGCTCGTGCACCGGAATAAATAAAATAAATTCTTGTTTAATATACATTTGTCTACATTTGCAATGTCTATAAAAATAGTAGACATTGTTGGATGGGTCGAAATAATAAGATTTATACTGTAAACTCCGTGCGAATGTCATTCATCCAGATTGACTTATGTTGCTACTATTGTTGTTCCAGCTGCCTGGATTTATAAATTGATCCAATTACATGGACACAAGCTATTAGCGATTCAGCTTTGAGGCTAAAATTAATGACTGATAGCTTTTTTATTGTAGCTGTGTTATATATCTTATTATGATTACTGTGTTGTATGCCGTATTTAAACAGATGGCTATAAACAAATTAATCACGCTAATTTATTCATAAATTAATATATTGCATTTTTGTTATTATGTATAAGGGGGACAACGACGGTGTTTTGGTGGATGCTCTTCGGTTAGGGGATAAGGCCGCTATGTCCGAAATTTACCATCGATACTGGCGAAAGCTTCTAGCCATTGCACTCAATCAAACAAAGGACAAGAATGCTGCTGAGGAAATTGTTCAATCGGTCCTGGTTTATCTCTGGGATAAAAGAGAAACAATCCAAATTGATTCTCTTCCAAACTATTTGGCATCTGCAATCAAATATACCTTTCTTACAACATATAGGCTGGAACGACGCAGAAATGAAATAGCATATTCAATACATAATCCTGGTCAGTCGGAATGGGAATATGAAAAAATATATGCAAGATTTCTGGAGGAGTTTATCCATAGTGAAGCTGATAAGCTTCCTGAGAAGTGCAAGTTGGTTTTTCAATACAGTCGAATCGAGGGGAAAAACAACGCTGAAATTGCAGCTGAATTAAATATCGCTGAAAAAACAGTCGAAGCCCATCTAACTAAAGCGTTAAAATCGTTGCGATTGTCTCTTCGTGACATTGGATTGCTCGTTTTTTTATTTTTATTATATAAATAAGAAATAAATCTTTCTGAATTGCTTAATTAAAAGATGCTTATTTTGGGTATTTTAGTACTCGGATAAAAAAGCATCAAAAAACATTGAAAATCTGCCGGTTTTATCAATGTGTTTCTCCTTTCTGTAATCTTTTTGTGTTGAATATGCAGTTTGAGCTCGGCTTTAATTTAAAGTTGATGCGCTAAACTAAAAAAGTTGTATTTATTTTAATTTAGACTAAGGGTCACAGGCCGTTTTAGTCTACTATAGAATAATTACTCAATAAATGGACGAACAACATATTCAAGCTTTAGTTGATAAGGTTTTGGCTGGCTCAGCAACCGAGTTGGAAAAAAAGGAGATTACAGAATGGTATGAATCCAGAAATGAAACCCAGCAAATATGGGAAAGCGACTTCGCTGATGAAGAAAGGATCGTTGAAGAAAGGATGTTGCTAAAATTGCAAAAGCACATGGATTCAACCAAACCGCGAATTAGGCTAATGCGCCCTGGTTTATTGCTTAAGGTTGCCGCTATTTTTATTGTTGCCATTATGGTTTCCGCTTACTTTTATATCCGAAATTCTCCCGGCAAGCAGCTTTTAGTTGCGAGTTCAGTTAACGCCCCGTTAAAGTATACAGAGAATAAATTTTTATTGCTTCCGGATAGTAGCACTGTTATTATGCATCCGGGAAGCCAGTTGCATTATGCCTTTAATGGGAAAACCAGGGACATTACACTTGTGGGAGAAGCCTACTTTGATGTAAAGCATATCGCATCGCAGCCATTTATAATTCATAGCGGTAATGTTATCACTACGGTATTGGGTACTGCCTTTAATATCAGTGCTTATCCGGGTAAGAAAGTAACCGTTTCTGTAAAAAGAGGTAGGGTGAGTGTGGCTGATGTACATAACCGGATTTTAGCCGTACTAACACCGGATCAGCAATTAGTTTATAGCCCGGAAACCCATACTTCTAATGAGCAACAAGTACAAACGCAAAAAACGATAGAATGGGTGAGTAGCGATGTGCAATTTTCGGCTGTTCCTTTTAAAGAACTTGCTGAGAAATTGAGCGTTCGTTATGGTGTAACGATAAAATTTGAAGACGAGGCACTTGAAAGTTATTCGATTACCGGACGTTTCAGTGGAACAGAATCACTGAAAGTTTTATTAACAGCCCTTTGTGAAACAAGTTCTTCGGCTTATAAAATTGACGGTAACACAGTAACCATATCTAAAATTAACAACTAAACTAAATGATTAATCCTAAAAAATTAAAACATGGAAAAAATTTACACAGCAAAATAGACAGTACAACATAGGACGTACAATATAGTGGTATGCCGGATGCATATGCTATAAAAAAAACTCCCGAGCCTTGGACAGCAGTCGGGAGTTCATTTAAAAAATTTTCTTAGTCACTCTTTAAACTATTACAAATAATGCAAAAAAATACTGCTTTTGCAAAAGGGGATTTCTGTTCCTTTTTTATTCAAAAATTACGCAATAATATTCTGTATATCATGCGATTAAGTGTATTAACAGGAGCTATATTGATTCTAAGCTCAAATTTATTCGCCGCGACGAGCGGTTTTGGCCAGGAAATAAAGGAAACCAGGGTTTCTATACAGGTACATAATGAATCGCTCAAATCCTCATTGCAAAAATTGCAGGATAAATCCGGTTTCAATATTTTTTATCCGGCAGAGGTTGTTGCAAAGTTTGGAAATGTTACGATCGCGAATGCTAAAGCGTCAGTAGCTGAAATACTTGATCAGCTGCTTTTGGGTACCAATCTGGGCTATCGGCAGGAGGGAAACAATATAATTTTGTTCGAGCGGAAGACATCCGCAAAGCCTGCGGAAACATACCAACCTAAACGAGTAGTCGGAATTGTATTAGACGAAAAGGGGCAACCTCTGCCAGGCGTAACTGTAAGGTTGAAACTAGATAAACAAACGAGTACTGCAACCGATCAAAACGGACACTTTCATATTGATGTAAATAATGATAACGATATACTGATTTTTAGTTTTATAGGATATAAAACCAAAGAGGTGGTATACACTGGGCAAACCTCAATGGAGGTTACTTTGGAAACGGCATCCGGTATGCTTAATGAAATTCAGGTTATAGGTTATGGTACTACAACTCGTGAATTAAATACTGGTTCGGTTAGCTCAATTACTTCAAAAGATATTGCAAACCAGCCCGTAGACAATCCGTTAGCTGCTATGCAGGGTAAACTCGCCGGTGTACAAATAACTGAGAATAATGGTTTGCCTGGTTCTGGATATAGGGTGCAAATTAGAGGAATAGGTTCATTGGGAAGTGGTACGTTACCTTTATATATTATTGATGGGATGCCTTTTACCTTGTATAATGGATCAGCTCCGGCTACTGACGGTTTAAATGCATATGGAGTAAGCGGCGCTAACGGAGGCGAAACAAGCCCGTTGGGAATGATCAATCCGGATGACATTGAGCGTATAGATGTGCTTAAAGATGCCGACGCGACAGCTATCTACGGTTCAAAAGGTGCCAATGGTGTGGTATTGATCACCACAAAAAAAGGTAAAAGTGGTAGAACTAAAGTTAGCTTAAATTTTTATCAGGGTGTTGGTAAGGTAGCGCATTTTATTGACGAATTAACCACCCCGGAGTATTTGGCCATGCGTAAAGCTGCATTTGCAGCGACCAACACTATACCAACTGCAGCCAATGCACCCGATTTGGTAACCTGGGATCAGAATGCCTATACTAATTGGCAGAAAAAATTTATTGGAGGGACAGCAAATAGTACTAACGCCGATCTTTCCGTATCAGGTGGCGATGCTCAGAATACTTTCTTATTTAGCTCCAATTATCGTAATGAAGGGACTGTATATCCGGGGAGCTTTGGAGCCAATACGTTCTCCAATCGTTTAGATGCCGGACATAAAAGTGCTGATAACAAGTTCGGGATAAACCTGGATGTGAACTACGCCTACCAACAAAATAATTTACCAAGTGCCGATCTTTCTACGTTGTATAATCTGCCACCCAATATGCCGCTTTATAACGCGAATGGTAGTTTATACTGGTATTCAACCTCGGTAACTAATCCCTTAGCTTACTTACTACGGCCAAATGATAATACAACAACCAACCTGTTAACTAACATGAATGTATATTATCATCTGCTTCCGGGTTTAACTCTGAAAGCCAATCTAGGTTATTCATTAACAGGTCTTAAACAAACGCTGGAAACACCCTTCACATCTATGAATCCGGCGCTTGTAAGTTTAACATCGCCCAATAATACCTTGCGTTATGCTGATAATACCACCTCGAACTATATCATAGAACCACAGGCAGAGTATGAACGTAATATATCCAAAGGAAAGCTTGATGTATTAGTGGGATCTACTTTTCAAAGAACAGCAGTTGATGGTTTAAACTTACTTGGAACGGGCTTTAGTAGTGATGCTTTAATTGGGTCTTTAAATAATGCGGCTTCCATCGTTAATTATGGCAGTAATAATTCCGACTATAAATATGCGGCGATATTTGGAAGGGCTAATTACAATTGGGAAGATAAATACCTGTTCGATGGTACCTTCCGCCGGGATGGATCTTCAAGGTTTGGCCCAAATAATCGTTTTGGAAATTTCTGGGCGATTGGTGCTGGATGGATATTTACCCAAGAGTCTTTATTGAAAAACCTATCATGGTTAAGCTTTGGTAAACTACGCGGCAGTTATGGGCTAACTGGTAATGATCAAATTGGTAACTATCAATATGCAGCCTACTATGGTGTAGCCGGTGGAGCAGCGAGTTACCAGGGACAGTCGGTCATTTATCCAAGTATTATTCCTAATCCTGATTTACGCTGGGAAACTGATAAAAAATTGGATGCCGCTATAGAATTAGGTTTCCTGAAAGACAGAATTTATTTAAAAGCGGATTATTTTAGGAACCGTTCCTCAGATCAGATCGTGTATATCGCTTTACCTTCACAAGCAGGTATCGCCGATTATACCGGAAACTTCCCCGCCGTTGTTCAAAATAAAGGATTTGAGTTTGAATTGAATACTACTAATGTGCAATCCAAAAGCTTCAGATGGGTTACTTCTTTAAATCTTACCATCCAGCGTAATGTAATTTTAAGTATTAATGATCCATCAAAATTATTTAGTCCAACCAATTATATTGTAGGACAACCGGTAAACGTTGCCCGTTTATATCATTTTACAGGTATAAATTCAACAACAGGTGTACCAACCTACCAGGATATGAACGGTGATGGTGCGATCACTTATGCCGGGGATACTTATGCTGCGCCGCAAGGCCATCCGTATTATGGGGGGATGACCAATAGCTTTACCTATAAAAGCTTCACTCTTGATATTTCCTTATTATATAATCACCGTATGGGTTATGTAAACAATACGTCATCATATCCTTATGGCGTTAGCTTAACTAATCAAAATGTGACTGCTTTACAACGTTGGCAGGCGGCTGGTGATGTTTCAAGATATCCCGGAGCGACAACAGTTAGTTCTACTGCTTACTCTATTTACAACTCATCCGATGCTAACTGGGGAGATGCTTCCTATTTAAAGTTGAAAACAATTAATTTGAGTTATGCGCTGCCAAAATCATGGCTAAGCAAAATCAGGTTTGATAACGCATCGGTATTTGCACGCGGCGAAAATATATATACCTGGGCTAAGCAAAAATATACCTACGATCCGGAAACTACCGTTACCGGTGCCGGATCAGCATTGGGTACAGGTCAGTACATCGCCATGCCACAATTACGTACCATTGTTTTAGGTGTTAACTGCACATTTTAATTAATCAGATCGTCATGAAAATAAAATATAAATTATCAAAATTAATAATGATCTGCGCCGGTATTCCTGCCATGATCATTTCTTCGTCCTGCAATAAATATGTATCGCTGGATGCGCCTGTAAATAAAATCGATGCGTCCGCCGCATATACCACCGATAATACAGCAACGGCTTCAGTGCTGGCTTTATACGATTATGGCATATACAGTTCATTTGGCAGTATGTTTATTGATTTGAATGTCTTTGCAGGAGTTAGTTCCGACGAAATGCACTATACCGGAACTACATATCCGGAAATTACCGACATTGAGAATAATGCTATTGCAATTGGAAGTGTCCAGAATGCCAATATGTGGGGATATGCTTATTCTGAACTGTTAGTGGCTAACGATGCAATCACCGGCATTACCAACTCTACAACGTTAACAGCGTCAGTAAAATCGCAACTTTTGGGAGAAGCTAAATTTTTCAGGGCATTCATCAATTTTTATCTGGTTAATTACTATGGGGGAGTTCCTTTAACCACTGGTGATCCCTTGGTAAGTGCTTACTTGCCAAGGTCTTCTGCTGCTCAGGTTTATAGTTCGATCATTAGTGATCTAAAGGATGCGCAAAGTTTGTTGCCGGTTGCGTATGTAGGAACACTGAAATCCAGAGTTAACCAATACGCTGCGACCGCCTTATTGGCCAGGGTTTATCTATATCAAAAAGATTATGCTGACGCTGAAGCAATGGCAACAGCAGTAATCAACTCCGGCACATACAGTTTAGCGGCAACTAATTCGGTGTTTCAAAATACAAGCACCGAAACTATTTTGCAATTTGCCACTTATTACGGTTATTCGACTCTGGCCACTTCTTATCGCACAGCAACTGCTACAGCCACGGTTGCTCCACCTCTTTACACATTAACAAATAATCTTGTTAATAGCTTTGAGCCGGGCGACAACCGTAAAACGAATTGGGTTGATTCTACAGTTTACACAACAAAGTTTTATCGCATCAACAAATACAAGCTTTATACAGCTACAGCAGGTAATGAATATAATGTTGTATTGCGCCTGGCAGAACAATATTTGATTAGGGCCGAAGCAAGGGCACAACAAAACAATTTATCAGGTGCAGCTACAGATATAAATTTAATTCGTGACAGGGCTGGGTTGGGCGTTACTACAGCAACCACTCAAGCAGGCCTGCTTGCCGCCGTTGCGCAAGAGCGTAAGGTTGAATTGTTCGGCGAGTTTGGACATCGCTGGTTTGACCTGTTGAGAACAGGACAGGCAAATACAGTGCTGAGCCCGTTGAAAACTACATGGAATGCTACAAGATCTGTATTATTCCCCATACCTGATGCTCAAATATCATTAAACTCAGCGCTTACCCAAAATCCGGGTTATTAATTGAATACTATTAAGGTACCGGCCTTAGTGCCGGTACTTTTCAGCCTTCCACTTTTCAGCATAAGGCTGATGAAACTTATTAAAAACTAAATTGGCAAAAAGACATGCGAAAAAGATCAAATATTGTTGTTTGGGTTCCATTAGTGGCCCTTATATTATTAGCGGGGAAAAGCTTTGCTCAATCCAAAGTATCATTAGATAGTACTAAGAAAATTCTGAATAAATTATATAAATCGAATGACTTACAGGATAAGGCTATTCTAAAGGACGATTTAAAAGAGCTTGCTGCCGGTGATGAAAATGAGATGCTGCTGGCAATGAGCTATTATTATCAGTTGAAAGATCAGCGAGCGGTTGATTCAATAAATAATTTACTCCCGGTTAAATTTCCAAATGGTGTATCGGCCAGGAACGCTGGTGTAGATTCAGTGTATAAATCAAAAACTCCGTTACAAAAAGAAATAGCTTATAATAAGTGGATCAAGAAGTTTCCACCTTCCAGCTTTCCTGATATAGACCATGACCATATCCATTATGATTATGTACGGTCTGCGATTGCTGACGAATATGCCGCGGATCATAATTCCGCGAAAGCGATAGAATTCATCAATATGCTTGAAGAGGAATTTTGGAAAACAAATGGATATTCAGGATTGGCTGGCGAATTCATTAAAGTTGGCGATACTGTTAATGCTGAATTATATACCAAAAAAGCCATGGATATTGCCGCTAAATATTATTATGCCAAAGACAACGATAATGCCGGGAAATTCGCGGCATCGGGTTATCCTTCTCTTTTGTCGCGTTATGCTCAGTTATTATATGCGCATAAAGAATATAAAGATGCCCTTTCCTATGTAGATAAGTCATACGCTTTAAATACAGACCTAAGCCCGGGTACTAATTTTTTATATGCACAAGTATTAGCAAAACTTAACCGTAACCAGGAAGCCTATGATAAATTGGAGGCGGTTGTAAAGGCTGGAAAAGCAAATCCTGAAACGGTGGAAATGTTCAAGTCGCTTTATGTGGAATTACATGGAAGCGATAAAGGTTATGATGCGTACACAGCTTTAATAAGACAAGGTTTTTTGGCTGATCTACAAAAAAAGTTAACTAAAGAGATCCTGAACATACAGGCACCTGATTTTACATTGACAGATCTGGACGGTAACAAAGTAACCCTGGCCGATCTGAAAGGAAAAATCGTAATACTTGATTTTTGGGCAACCTGGTGCGCACCATGTAAAGCATCATTTCCGGCAATGCAAATGGCCAAAAATAAGTTTAAAAATGACCCTGATGTAAAGTTTTTATTTATTCATACCTGGGAAAGAGGAACAACGACTCCTGTAGAAGATGCCAGGGCGTTTATAAAAAGTAAAGGCTATGATTTTCAGGTTTTAATGGATCTGAAAGATCCGGATACCAAGGAAAATAAAGTGGTTGGTAGTTACAAGGTTTCGGGGATCCCGTCAAAATTTGTAATCGACAAAAACGGCGTGATCCGGTATCATCTGATGGGTTTCGATGGCAGTAATGAAGCCGCTGTTGATGAACTGTCTATGATGATAGATTTCGCCAAGCAGAAATCCCAGAATTAATTATTGTCAACTACCCAACACTCATGAAATTTATTAAATATTCAATAACGACTTGTTTAGTCGCTATGCTTTTCTCTGCGTCAAAGTTAATTTCTCAGATGTTTTGCAGATCCATAATGATAACTTAAGAAACAAACCATTTACATATTGTATCCTGGGATCAAAGGATAAAATAGCTGTCGCTGATCTCGCAAAATTCGGGAACGTGAAAGTGCTGACACTTGAAGAGATATTCGGGCATTAAGCACCAACTACTTTAAGCAAATTATTGTAACACGTCGTTGCAATAATTTGCTTAAAATTTCACTAAATTGGTTCAAGAGCAAATATGGTACTTCCTTAAAGATAAAAACTATCAGCTGCGTGTTAAATCACGTATTAATGCTTCTTGTTCAGGATATTGTTTGATCAGATCATCGCGTTTGGCAATATCATAGTCATTGGGGTTAAAACCGGGAGCCATGGTTACACCCATCAGCGCGTAATTCCCACCGGGTGTTAGGCGAGATCCAAGCCAGGTTCCTCCTGGAATCAATTTCATCGGACTTCCACCGGATGTAATATCATTGCTGAAAATACAAATCTCCGATCTGTTAGGCGAGTTTTGCGGATAGAGCAGCAGCATTTGTACTGGGTCTCCACTATAAAAATGATATAGCATATCTCCTGTTACTCTATGCATTGCAGAAAAGCCGTTATTATCCAGGAAATAATAGATCGCGCTACAAATAGGGCGCGTCTCTTTAATGGGTTTAAATCCCGGCAGGTCTTTATTGCTAATTCCGATCGCCGACGTATAAGTTCCGGCAAAGTAACCACCTTCCTGCGTATTTGGTTGTAATTTAAACCAGTCTATAATGATTTGAGGCTCCATGATGATTTTTAAATTATAGCTTAAAACGTAATATTACTTTTGCCGGATCACTTGTGTGCGATTTAGCGGACTCAGATCTGTTAACTTTTGGGGTGGGTTAAACGACGAACCAACACTCTGTTGAAAATTAAAATAATTATTAGGATCTACACTCTGTTTAATAGTAACTAATCTTTTATAATTTTCACCATAATACATCTTTTGCCAATCGTGCTGCAGTGGGTCAATATAATTTACATAAGCGCCGGTAGCATTACCAGCTTCTCCTAACTGTTCAAAAAAATCGTAAGCCCATTCCACATTTTTTAATGTATCTCCTGGGTTTTCAATGTTCCAGATAGATTTGATTTCGGGTATGAAACGGCAATTTCTATGTACATATGCTGTGGCATCGGCTGCTACATTTTCAATAGCTCCGCCCGCATGGGTCCAAACCGCGAAGCTATCAGGAGATGGGGCATTATTCATGGCATCCACTATTACTTTGGCTACCTTGTTATTCATACCTCCCTTGGGAAGAATAGTTGAACGTATATACGAACTTCTTCCAGCCACCTTGGTGGTATTTCCATTGTAAAATTCCCAATCAGGCAATGTCATGTTGAACAGATCGGCATTAATGGGTTTTAATTTCAGTAGGCCTTGTAGCAAGTCGATACCCTCGGCGCATTCACCGTTAAAAACAGGAGTAAGGCCTAAAACTTTCACGTTCGTGGTTTTATCGATAAGGTCTTTCTGATTTCCCATGAAACCATATACGGCCATTGCGTCGGGAATTTTCTCTACCCAATCATTATAATATCCCAATACCTCTTCCGTTTGCGCCAATGGATAGCGTATTTGCCCCACCAGCATTTTGTTGCTATGTGGTTTCCTTACCTGCATTTCCATTTCTATAACAATACCAAAATTGCCACCACCACCACCACGACAGGCCCAAAAAAGATCAATATCATCTTTCGTTGTGCTATGCACACCGATATGTCTTAACTCGCCGTCAGCGGTAATTATTTTCAAACTCAGCAGGTTATCAATACTCATTCCATAAGAACGCGACACAAAACTGTATCCACCACCTAGCATAAAACCCGGCGGGGCAACAGTAGGGCACCCGCCACCTACAGGGATCAACCCTGTTCCGGTGGCCTGCATGTATTTGTAAACGTCATACCATATGACGCCCATCTCTGCCGTAACGGTTTC
Organism: Bacteroidota bacterium; assembly: GCA_026224775.1. Classification (GTDB taxonomy): domain Bacteria; phylum Bacteroidota; class Bacteroidia; order Sphingobacteriales; family Sphingobacteriaceae; genus Mucilaginibacter. The sequence goes on along the minus strand of JAMFRP010000058.1, from coordinate 79,718 downwards.
ATTTTTTGGGTTGAATGTAATCTTGTTAAGGTTCTTCATCGCGATTACCACACCACCCTCATTCATACAATAGCCTGCTGCACTATGCCCGCCCCCTTTTACAGAAAAAGGAAGATCATGCGTTACGGCGAATTTTAAGGCTAATCTTACATCTTCTGTAACCGCCGGAAAAATGATTAAGCGAGGTTTAAACTGGATTCTCCCGTTATCTATTTGTGTAGATGCTTCATAATCGGCATCTCCTGGCTGCAATACATAGCCGCTTAATTCACGGATTAATTTATTAATTGCTGTTGTGATCATAGTATGTTTTTGTTAATTGATACTCAATGCGACTATTACTAATCATCAAAATATTTACCGGGTAAGCGAATAAACCTTAGACTGGTATTTTAAAATTGAATCGAAAATGTAAGTATGATCAATCATCCCCTGCGTAGCAGGAAAAAAGGCCTCATGCTCTTTACTCACCAGATAATCATCATATGCCTTTTTACTTTCGTACACGATATCAACTCCAACATCAAAATTTCGGACAGAAACATCTCTTTTTATATCAGTTAGCCCACCCGTTGAAAACTGTTGAATGCCGGGATGCGCGGAAAGATATTTTACGCAGATCTCAGTAAACTTGTCAATATTCCCTTGCGATTTATCAACAAGAGAAAAATAGAGGCTATGAAACAAACTTTGCGGTAAATTGCCGTCCGCACCGATAGTTTGAGCTGTTGAAGCATTTCCGCCTACGATCAGGTGTGTTAGATTGGTATCCATTACCCGCCTTGTTGTACTTGGAGCCCATCTGTTCACATCCGCTACAAACTGATTGTGCCTCGGGTCGCTTCCATTATAAAGATTAAACGAGGCTTCATCTTTAAACAGCTGATGCATAGCCAGGTCATATTTAAGGTCATTCTCAGGTCTGGTCATCTCTGTAGCCCTTTCTCCAATCCAAAAGGAGATCATTCCCTGTGAAGTGGATAAATATTCGAGCGCTTCTGCCATATAGGCTGAAGCGATATCTGGTGTATTGTTAGGCCCTAGATTAAAATAGGTGCTATGCATGAGCATAGGTACTGTATTTGCCATGGTTTTAATTTTGTGGGTGAAATCGTTACTGTTTAGATAGTTATGGTTGCAAGACAAGCGTAGCCACAGAAATGTGAGGCCATTTTATTGGAGTAACCGGGTTTTCCGGAGGTGCTCCAAATACCGGAAAGTCAAGTATAACCGTTTGTGTGTATTGCAACTGTAAAAAGGTACTTCCATCAGCTTTTTGTACCGTTTCGATCCAAAAGATGGCCGATATTGTAGTGGCATTTGCGTTGACATTTACGAAAGGGATATTTGTTATACCACCCACCGCGGCTGATGCAGGTACATTACTAACTCCGTCAATAGGATTAGCATCCAGCAATATAACTACCGTCTTTATGATATTTTGCCCTTTAATAGCATTTGATAAAATCAGATTAGGATTCATTATAGCTTCCTGAGGGATACCGGGAGGAGGGGTGGCGTTTTTGAGCAAGGCAAGGTAGTTTTCACTAGTATCGTTCACACGCTTGCCATCTACAATGGTAAATGGTGTGGGATCGGCTACCTCGAATTGCGGGCCTCCATTAATGGTAAAAGATCTACCTTGTGCCAGTATGGAATCGCCGTGAGGTATAGAGCCGAGACGGGCAATACTTGGGCCTTCCAGAGGATCATCGGACTTAACAACATTGAGAAACAGGCCGGTCTCCAAATGAATTCCATTATTACCTACGGGAAGGTTCACATCCGACACCTGTTGCAAATAATGAAGTCCCAAAAAGCTAATATCTTCCTGAGCATTGCCCCGGTTAATAATATCACCGGCTATCGAAGAGAAGACCAATGTTTCTGATGTGGAGTTGAGTATGACCCTGAATTTATCCGGTGGTGGAGGGCCGGGTTTAGCCTGGTTCATATTAGGTACTTCGATGAGGTTGAAGCCGGTTCCAACCCACGTTCCAGGTAATGTCGCGATATCACCCAACGTAGGGGTAGGTATATCGGCAGTAAATGTTCTCAGGTTTATCGGTTCTGTCGCATCGATTTTTTGTTCCAGCTTTTTTAAGCCCGAAAGGTTCAACAGGTCTAAGGGATTGGTTGCCATGGTTATTGTTTTTATTATTTATTAATTGTGATTAAGAAATGATTGCTGCTACCTTATTTAAGTTCATTACGTACAAATCCTCCTAAGTGGCTAAGTACTTCGGTAAGCATAAAAACCTGTGAAGGGGTATTAAAGTCCTGTAAAAAAAGGTGACCGGAATCTTTCACAAAGTTTTTAAAATCCGCCCCATTGATATGGGTTAGGAAAGCAGCATGATCTTTATAGATTTCAAAGAAAACTACTTCGCCTTCCGGTGGGCTGGGCAAGCTTTTTTCTTTTAGGTTAGGTGTTTGTACCATGTAAAGCCAGGTGTCGGGCTCATGCTCTTGTACATCCAGCGCTAATTTTTTCAGCGCGGCTGTTGCTTCTTTTTCATTACCGGGAAGAATAGTCCATTTTGCAATAAGGGGATACATATTTGTTTAGGTTTAGGTTAAATAGTTATTAGTTTTCGCAGACAGAAAGGCCTGCGTTCTGTTTTTTTCAATGCAAATACGACATGTGCCTGGCTTTATGCTTTTACATATTCAAAGCTAGGACCTGCCATATAACCATCTTCTAAAGGGATATTCATTAATTCGACGGCTTTGTACCTTAGTTCATACATCAATGTTATTCCCTGTCTTAGCGCGGCCGCATTGCCATTACATGCCTCATTTATGTTATCCAGTAAGGTAGAATAGGTTTTATTGAATTCGTAAGTCTTATCGTATAATGGTGAACCTTTTTTATAATCCTTCATTTTAGGATTGGGTTTTATTTTACAGACAGCGTCCCAGTCTACTTCAAATTTTTTTCCGGTTGGCAAACCTTTATTAGGGCTTAAACGGTGAGCAGAATCGGTTGGGGCATAATATCGGCCGTAGAACACTTCTTTGAACCTGAAATAATGAGCAAATTCCTCGACAGTCGATCCGAACAGCAGGTACCGTTTATCACCCGGTTTATAGGGTTCTGAAAATATGGAACCCAGTGTTCCTTCGCCCTGGCCAACAATTTCATCAATTACCCGCCTTGCATCTTCCAAACAATAAACTGTAATTATTTTACCACCAGCACCATAATAATGTTCTGACGGTACCTGGTTTTCAGGTTTACCGGTGAAAATGGTCTTGCCTTCCGCCTTGGCAATTTCTTCCAGATCAACTATGTTTTTCGTGAGCGCTTCGTAAAATTCGCCGATAGATTTATATGTTTTCGCGTCTTTTCCATATTGAGAAGGAATAGCGTAGCCACCTTCCGGATGCTCTATCTTCCAAAATGTTTTAATAGATTTTTTAGAAAAATAAGTAAGGTCTATCTCCAGGCTTGGATCAACATTTCCGGGTAAGTTTGTAGGATAATCCGGAATAAATTTGTTGTTTGTACCTGTTTCTTTCTCGCCTATCATAGGCTTTCCGTCAATTGCATTCAATAAGTTTGCAACCATTACCATGTGGAGCATTTCTTCCAATACTACGCTCTTAATGATTTCAGATGCTATTAAATTTGTTCCCGGTTTTATAGAATAGAGGGCACACAAATAAGGTGGAATAGTTGAATGCTCCAATTCCAGCGCGGTTTGCAGCTGGCTCTTTAATTCATCTAGTTTCTTATCAAACGATTTTTTCGATGAACCCAGCAGATTTTTGAGATCATTTTTTGGCCCTGATGCCATTTCTGCATTTAAAGCGATCTCAGCTGCTTCCGGGATCAATTTTTGACGTTGGGGATCATTGGGTTGCTTAAACGGTGTATTCATGAGTTATTTTTCTAATTGTTTAAGAATTGCTTCCGCTGCTTTAAAGGTCAGCGCTGTCATGGTAAGTGTGGGGTTGGATGTTCCCAGTGTTGGCATGTTACCACAGCCAACCAGGTAGAGATTGTCATGATCCCATGTTCTGGAATCCTTGTTGACTACAGAATCTTTTTTTGATGCGCCCATGCGATGGGTACCAACAATATGTCCTGCTCCCCAAAAGTTATATCCCTGCTCCTGATATCCCACATAATCGGCGGTGAGCGTTGGACTGTAAAATGTGAAATCCTGGGTTCCGGTGGCTTTGAATAATTGATTGTTGATGTTTTTGGCTGTTTCGAATGCCTTCTTCATATAATCAGAAGCATCATAGTGTATTACCGGCCGATAATTGCCGATTTGATCGCGGTAAGCGGGGTCAATCGTTACCCGGTTATCAGGTTCAGGTAGCTGTTCACATTCGTAATGGAGCAACAACTGCTTAGGTAGGGTGTCTGCAAGCTGATCACGTAGTTCCTTTCCAAACATATTCTTGGCCAATGCATTACTAAGGTCAGATCCCGGAGAAAATACCGGCCAGCCCCATCCCCAATTGTCGATTGGACATATCCAGGCCGCGTGTTCTTTCCGGAAGTCCCCATCTCTAAATGAAGACATATTTGTTGTTGATCCCGGACCGCGGAAAGGAAAACCTTTTTCTGGTAGTAAACCCCAGGTAAGCAGGCACAAGTGATCCATTAAATTACGTCCAACCTGATCGCTGGAATTAGCGGCATTTGATGCCAGTAATATCTTTGCATTTTCAATGGCGCTGGCTGCCAGAACATATATTTTTCCTTTTGCGATATTGGTATCGTAGGTAATTGAATCCGCGGTATGATATGTTTTATATTCAACTCCGGTCACCTGTCCGGTTTTTTCGTCGTATAAAATCCTTGAAGCTACCGATTGTGTTTTGATGGTTATCTTGTGTCTGTCTGATTTATAAAGCGTTTTTAGCGCATTATACTTAGCCTGAACAGGGCATATCGGAACACAGCTTGCATTGCCTTCGCAACGCTGCCCTGTGTTTGGATCCCAGGTAGCGCCTACCGGCAAATATTCATATTTTTCGTCCAAAGGGCTATCCACTACTTCCTTCGTTTCCGGACACCAATACTTATCCTTTTGCAAGACTAATTTCTTTGTCTTGGAATCCCAGGTAATGTCGCGGTAAGGATACTGCTTATTAGGAACAGAGTTTCTTCCCTGCGGTGTAGTCGAGAACTTAATTTTAGTGTCTTTACCACTAACTTTAACCGGGTTTTTGGTATTTACTTCCGCTACCAGTTTTGTAAATACACCATCGATGTAGCTGGTAGGGATTTCTTCCATGGGGAAGACATAGTCCTTTCCATAAAATTTATTTGTTAACTCAACCTGCTCTTGCTTATTTGATGCTTCCGGCCAGTGAATGTCATTCACATTCCCCGATACACCGATTTCCAGTTCGGCCATTTCATAGTAGGGCATCAGGTCCTCATAGCTGATAGGCCAATCGACGCCCTGCCCGTAAAGTGTCTTCATCTTAAAATCATTGGGCAGCATTCGTGGTGTGGAGCCCAGCCAGTGTAAAGTTGTACCTCCCGGCCCACGCAGGCAATCGCTTGCAAAGGGTAGGGGGCCTGCCTGCACCAGGTAACCGCTAGTGCTTGGGCTGTTGGGCCCAGAAATCGGCTGCATGTCAAGAACATCGATCGAAGGCGCGTCTTTTATATTCGGATAAGGCGAATTGGGCACTTTCGCGCTGGCTATATAGAAAGTATTTAGGTAATCCACATAATTCTGGTAATCACCGTTCCTGTCCAGGCTGATTCCTGCTGTTAAGCCAGCTTCCAGTAATAACACAGTTTTTCCAGCCTGTGTAAGTGTCTTAGCCATAACCGCGCCGGATATTCCTGATCCGACAATTACTACGTCGTAAGTCTTATTGTTAATCATAAAAAAATATTTATCGGATTAGTTATTGAACAGTTTTTGGGGCCGTACTCCAGGATGCATAACCGGGTTGTTTAGCACCCGGAGGATGCGTTTCGGCAACACCCCATATCAAGCCCTGAACATAAGATTGAGGGCTGATTACTGTATTCATCCAGTTGCCCATATACCACATGGTAATGATGTTTTTAGCCAGGCCGTTATACAAAGAATCGGGCATAAGCTTATGGAGTATTTCATTATTGATCTTTTCCTCATTTCCCTGGTTTTTTATCAGGATCTTTTCTGATTCTGCCAAAAATGATTCCACTGAAGCGACATTATTCATGTTCATGACTACATTAAAATAAGTCTCCAGCATACCGGTGCCTAACAATTCCATTTTGTTAAAGCCCGTTAGAAAAACTGAAATATCCAGAAAGATATCGGCTGATTTTTTATTTGATTCCATACGTGATTTGGTGTTTAGGTTTTTATAAGTATAATAACGGTATTGGCGCAATAGATACGCTAATTCCACTATCTCGTTCGGTTGTTGAACGTTTGATTTTGTTTCACGATAAAGCAGGACAGAAATTACCCATTACCGGCAATCTATCGCATTAAAACATAAATCTAATAATGAAAAAAGTTTAATCAGAAAGAAATAAGTTGTTGTGTTTCATGGCTTTGTGAGTTAGGTTAGGTATTTGAAATAAAAGTAAGGCATTTATTTAAAAATAACAAATAATGTTCGTTTTATTTTAAATAACATGTGCTTATCAATTAATTTATATCTGATACATTAGTTTTTATAGGCTGTTCAACGTTCGCTTTATAACGATAGCTTAATATTGCCTTAATCTTACTTGGGTTTATTTGCGCTCTAATTAAAGAAAGTACAAATGATTAAACCCTTACCTCTTTTAATTTTACTTTTCTGCTCAATACTTAGTTTTGCAAATGCGGGCAGCATTGTAAGAGGAACCATTACTGATAAAGGCGGCCAACCGCTAATAGGAGCAACCATTGCATTGAAAAATGAAATCAACGGCAATAAAGTTTATACCAGTGCCGGATTAGATGGCTCTTATATATTCAAAAACGTTGATGCCGGTAAATACGAGATCGAAGCCAAGTATGTCTCTTACAATAGCGAAAGCAAAAATATTGACGTTACTGGTGCCATAGTTATAGTAGATCTTTCATTAGCCAGCAAAAGTGGTGAACTTACGGAAGTTGCTGTAAATGGCCATGCTAACAAAGGTTCCGACAAGTCGGCTATAAATGCGGAACGCCGTTCTGATGTGGTGCTGAATGCGGTTTCTGCCAGAACTATTGAAGCGTCACCCGATATTACCATAGCCAATGTTACCCAGAGAATATCAGGTGTTTCGGTTGAGCGGAGTAACAACGGAGAAGCACAATATGCTATTATTCGTGGTATGGATCAGCGATATGAGTATACACTGGTAAATGGTATAAAAATTCCAAGTCCTGATAATAAAAACCGATACGTTCCGCTGGATATATTCCCGGCAGATATTGTGGACCGACTGGAGGTTTCAAAATCATTAACTCCAAACATGGAGGGTGATGCTATTGCAGGCGCTATTAATATGGTGTTAAAATCAGCTCCGGATGATTTTACTGTTTTGGCCAACGTAGGTACAGGTTATGCCGGTAATTTTTTTAATGGCAAGGGCTTTACCCAGTTTGATCATAGCGCGAGTTTAACAACCTCGCCTCGTGTATCAGGTAATACGGCCGCAACCATGGCCGATTTTCCAAACAATCCATTTCATTACAGCCAGGATAAAACGCCATTGGGCAGTATATTAGGCTTAACGGTTGGTGGCCGTACCCCGGATAAAAAGTTTGGTGCTATACTTACTCTAAGCTATCAAAATACCTTCCGCCAAACTAACGGAACGTTTTTTAATTCCACCACAAACGAAGAAACCAGCCAGCCAGAGTTAACAAGCCAGCAAAGCCGCACCTATGACATTCAACAACAGCGTACGGCGGCAATTACTAAGTTTGATTATAGGTTCGATACTAATAACACCATAAGTCTGGATGCTGATTATATCAACCTCACTAAAAATGAGTATCGTTTTACTTCGGATACCAGTTTATTAACAAGCCACACGCAGCCAGGTGTTGGTAGCGTTGATCAGGATTATAGAAGTGACCGTACCGTACAGCAGATATATAATTTTGATCTGCATGGCGATCATAAATTAAGTGACAAATGGAAAATGGATTGGTCGGCTGTATACTCAAAAGCTACAGCAAATGAACCCGATCGTGCCGACCTCTATATCACCACAGGCGCTAATTTGGATCCTACAACAGGGGCTATTGTACAATCGCCTCAACGCTTAAGTACAAACCCGTATGCCCAGTCGCGTGTATTTGAGGAAAACTCCGACGCGGATAAAAGTGGTTATTTGAATCTTACTTATTCACCAACCATATTTGGCACTGTAGTGGATTTTAGCACTGGCGGAATGTATCGTGATAAAACCAGGCACAGCACTTATGATGATTATAATATTAATGAAGCAGGAGCAACTAATCAAGTATATGACGGCAACATTAATGATAATTCCTTCTCGGTGCAAAATACAGCAGGTAGCGCGTCAGATGCCTTAAATTATGATTTTACCGAAAAAATTGGTGCGGCATATGGCATGTTTAAATTTACCGCAGGTAATTTATTGGCCATAGGTGGTGTGAGATATGAAAATACCAACCAACAATGGACAACCGGTGCACCTGTAAACAGTGTAATCGGCGCTAATGGCTCAATAAGCTATTTTGATGTTTTGCCCAGCCTTAATTTAAAGTATACGCTTGATAGCAAACAAGATGTGCGTTTCTCTTATTACTCAGCTATCAGCAGGCCCAATTTTTATGAGTTGATCCCTCACACAGAAGGTGATCCTGATGCGGATTATACAGAGGTGGGTAACCCTTATCTTAAACGCATCACTTCAAATAACCTGGACCTGAGATATGAGTTTTTCCCGCAAGCGCTAGATCAATTATTGGCAGGTGTATTTTATAAAAGTATCCAAAACCCTATAGAGTATGCAGTAGTGCTTCCGGCACATGCGGTTGATTATGTTTTAGAGCCTGAAAACTTTGGTAACGCTAACAACTATGGCTTTGAGTTAGATGCGACAAAATACGTCAGAAACTTTGGCTTGAGGTTGAATTATACTTATACAAATTCAGAAATCACCACCACTAAATTGCTGGATTATCGTGATGCTAATGGCAATTTAACACATCGTAATGTAACGCAAACACGTCCGCTACAGGATCAATCAAAGAATATAGGAAACCTGTCGTTCCTGTATCGCGAACCTAAAAGCGGTTTTGATGCGCAGGTTTCCGCAGTATATACCGGCGCACGCATTTACGCGGTATCGCCATACCTTGATAACGACATATGGCAGAAGGGATTTGTAACGTTGGACGTATCCGCAGAGAAAAAGATATTCAAGAAATTTTATATCTACGCCAAGGCCACTAACCTTACGAACACGCCTTTACAATTAGAAATACACCGACCATATACCCCGCAGGCTAATGTGTTTGAAGATCAAACCGTTGGTAAAAACATATTTATCCGCAAGGATACTTATGATCAGTATTACATTTTGGGTATAAGATATAAATTATAATTATTTGAAAATGAAAAGATTAACGATCATATTAACCATGGCTGTTAGTATCATGCTATTCAGCGCTTGTCATAAGACCGGAAATATAAGGATCTCTCAACCGGTTGTACAAGTGGGTAGCATTATTACTTCAGACACCCTTAGCGGTAATGTAAAAGGAACTTTATTAAGTGGAAAGACCTACTATTTTGCCAATAATATTACTGTTAACGGTGGCGATACATTATTAATGCAAGCAGGTACTAAGTTAATTGCACTTGGCGATGGTTTAACTTATCAAACAGCCCCGGAGATTTTTGTGCACGGCACTTTTATTAGCTTGGGTACACAGGCTAACCCCAATTACATTACTGTAAGCAGTGCGGCGCAATTACATACACAGGCAACCGCACAAAACTATACCAATGTTTTCCAGGGATGGTGGGGGGGGATATTTTGTACACCGGGTGCAGTAACCGCGGAAGATCCTAATCCGGCTGGCGGTGATGTGATTATTAAATGGACACATCTTGAGTTTGCTGGTGGCCCTTCAGGGCCTGCTGATGACGCTACGGTATATACACCGGTAGGTTCGCCTCGCTGGACGATTTATTTTGGTAACATTACTAAAAACTTTATTCTGGAAGATTCGTGGGTATTTGGCAGCCGTGATGACGCCATGCGCATAGCGGGTGGCCATGTTGATATTATGCGTAATACTTATGAGCTATGTGGTGTTGCAGCCGGAGAGGCTTGTAATATTAAAAGCGGTTCAGTAGGTGATGTCGGTTACAATATGGTTATCGGTGCGGCAACCAATGCCTTTAAAATATCAGATGCGGGGAGTACCGGTACGCAATGTAATATCAATTGTTATAATAATACATTGGTAAATTGCGGCTATAGGCAAAACTCTACAAGCGGCCATGGTGGTTCAATTGATTTTGAAAAATCAGCTAAAGGCAATGCATATAACAATATGATTATAAATTGCGCCATAGGTTTACGGGTATTAAGCAGTGCCGATGTTGCTAATGTGCATTATAACAATCAGTTATTTTATGGGTATAATGCAGCCATAGTTAAGGAATTTTATGCTCTTGATGGTATCGGAACGGTTCAGACTGCGGACATTTATTCTGCTACGGCGCAACAAAACAATCCTTTATTTTACAGCTTTGATGTGAATGCATATAACTATACCCAATACCCGGCACCGGTTACAGCAAATAACCAAACACCAGCAATTGTGATGGTTGGTACCTCTAGCTTTAGACCCCAGGCCACTTCACCGGCAATAGGTAAAGCAAGTACTACGGCAGTGTCTTATAATACTGTTACAACAACAGGCAATTATGGGGCAAATATTACGGGTCCCGGTAAAGATATAGGTGCTTATCAAAATGATGGTACCGGTAACCAACATTAATAAATATTAATTGAATTTATTAATATTAAACAGAGGCGCAGTACATTGCGCCTCTGTTTTTGTTAAAATTAAGCCTGTTATGAAAAATATTATATTGTTTCTTTTGCTTGGAATTGTATTGCCTTTCGGGGTATCTGCTCAAAACTGCGCCAGCGATTTTTTAGGGACAAAAACGCTTTATAAATCTCCCAATCAAAAATATACTCCTGCACCTACAGGTTATGAGCCTGTTTTTATCAACTATGTTGGCAGGCATGGTGCGCGGCATTTAACAAAAGATGTAAAATCAACACTTGCATACAAACTATTACTTAAGGCAGATAGCCTAACTGCGTTAACTGAACAAGGAAAGCGGTTAAAGAAAATGGTTATCGGTTTGCAAAAAATTGAAAAAGGGAATACTAGCTTTATTTCTGCCGAAGGAAAAGATGAATTGCATGGTTTGGGCGAGCGGATGTATTTAAACTACTCAAACGTGTTTAAAGATGATCTGAATCTTAGCATCGCAGTAACTAAAGAAATACGTACCCGGCAAAGCGCTGATGCTTTTTTAAAAGGATTAAATAGTAAACTTAAAGATACAGTATCTGCAACGTTTCATAATGATGATGTGGCCTTAAGATTTTATGATTTATCACCTGCCTATAAAAATTTTGAAGATAGTGTAGATAATGATGCAACCATGCTGGCGATTGAAAAAGCAGATGATTTTAAAGCTATTAATTTTTTTGTTGCCAGCCGGATATTTACTGCCGGATTTTTAAAACAGTTAAATGAAGATCAGCAATCAAAATTTGTAGCTGATGTGTTTGGTTTTACGACCATTGTTTATTCATTAAAAGAAGAGATAAGGCAAGCTGGCTATGAATCAACGGACCTGAATTTTGAATCATTTTTTACTTGCGACGAGTTGAAGAAGTTAGGCGAAATGGATTCTAGGAACGAAGACCTAAAAAAGGGACCAGGGAAGAATAATAACGGTATACAGGTAAGAGTAGCCGTGCCGCTGTTGGTTGATTTTTTAAATACCTCAGATGAATTTATAAAAACCGGTAAAAATGATGTACATCTTCGTTTCGCGCATGCGGAAACCATCGCTCCATTTGCCGCTTTGCTCCGGATCTCATCAGCTGATAAAATGATCAGGAACGGAAGTAAATCTGGGGACGACTGGAACTCATCAGCAATTATCCCACTAAGTTCAAACATTAGTTGGGTATTTTATAAGCGAAAAGGAACTGCAGGTTATCTGGTTAAAGTATTACTTAATGAGCAGGAAGAAAAGATAGATGGTCTTTATTCAAAGTCATTTCCGTATTATCAATGGCGTGATTTGAGAGCCTTCTACCTGGAAAAATTAGAACGATTAAAAGTTAAAACTTCCGATGACATGAACTCATATTTGTTACAACTTAGGTAACATTATTTGTCGCCTGATTGACCTCAGAATAACTGCACTTAAACCAATTGTTCAATTCATTCCGAAACTGCATTCTAATTAATGCAATATGCCTGTGGATAAAAAGTCGAAAAAGAGATGTTTTATAAGGGACGGAATTTTAGATGATTGTTTAACATTGCAGATAAGATGACGGAGTTCAATCCAGTGATGAAACTGGCTTATGATTATTTAGAAAGCACGAATACGGTGGTTTTCCTGACGGGTAAGGCCGGGACAGGTAAAACTACGTTCCTGCAAAATCTGCGGCAAACTTCTAAAAAGAAACTGGCAGTAGTGGCGCCTACAGGTGTGGCAGCCATCAATGCAGGCGGAATGACTATTCATTCATTCTTTCAATTACCATTCGGGCCACTGATACCCGGTGGCACGGAACGGCCGGAAGTACATTATAGCCAGGAAAAAAAGGAATTGTTAGCTGCTTTGGAGTTGTTAATTATTGACGAGATTAGTATGGTGCGGCCGGATGTGTTGGATCAGATCGATCTGATCCTGCGGAACGTGAAGGGTTCGGCTTATCCTTTTGGCGGGGTGCAATTGTTATTGATCGGGGATTTGTCTCAGTTAAGCCCGATCATCCGGGAGGAAGAATGGGGTATTCTGCGGCCGCATTATGCAACCCCTTATTTCTTTAGCAGCCTGGTAATGCAAAAAGCGGCTTATGTGCGTATTGAACTTAACCATGTGTTCCGGCAAAAGGAGCAGGCTTTTGTAGATATTTTAAATGAGGTGCGCAACCAACAACTCAGTGCTGAAAGTTTAGCGTTGCTGAATGCACGCTATGTGCGGGATTTTCGACCCACTGCCGAAGATCCTTATATCACGCTGACCACCCATAATGGGATTGCCCAACAGGTCAATTCGGAGTTTTTGGATGCATTGGCAGGCAATGAAATAGAATTTACGGCGACGATCCGCGGAGAGTTTCCGAAGGATGCCTATCCCACGGAAACAAGTTTAAAGCTGAAGACCGGCGCGCAGGTGATGTTTGTGAAAAATGATAGTTCAGCAGAAAAACTATTTTATAATGGCAAGATTGGAACGGTAACCCGTATAGAGGACAAGACTGTTTTTGTGCGATGCGGACGTGAAGAAAAGGAACTGTCGGTTGAGGCGCTGGAATGGACAAATGTGAAATATCAGTTGGAGGGAGAGGCGATCAATGAAACAAATGCAGGTAGTTTTGCACAGATACCGTTAAAACTGGCCTGGGCGATCACGATCCATAAAAGCCAGGGTTTGAGTTTTGATAAGGCGATAATCGATGTTTCGGAATCATTTGCGCACGGGCAGGCTTATGTAGCTTTGAGCCGTTGCCGGACTTTATCCGGGATAATATTGCGTAACCCGATAGCGGCGCATAATATTATCGGCGACCCTGCCGTCGCCCGTTTTAATGAGCAGGCCAAAACTATTACTCCTGATGCGGAAAGCTTGGAGCATGACCAGGAATTATATCAAAGGTTCCTGTTGACGGAACTGTTTAATTTTGTTCCGTTGCAAACCAAACTTAATGGTTTCGACTTGATGCTGCCGACGTTCAAAAACGATATTTTAAACGTGGCTGAAAAATTTATTAAACAATTAAATCCTGAACGCAGTCAACAAGCGGCGAGCTATTTTTTGGAGAAATCATTGGCGGCTACCGAATCACTGCACCTGCAACTACCATCGCTTATTGGCCAGTCAAAAGATAAGGCGGCTAAAGCGGACCAGTTGATCAGCTGGCTGATGAACCGTATCCATTTACTAGAGTATTTCGCGGTTCATCCTTTTGCCACGGATAGTTACCTGGCGCTGGTTAAAAATAAATTGGCGCCCCTTTTGCGTTCTTATTTAAAGGCGTTAAATGCGATACCCCATGAATTGCTCTATGAACGATTACTTGAGTGGCGGGAAACCAGGGCGACTACGGATGAGGTGATGCCAAGCATGATATTATCTGAGAAAACAGCAGCAGCTATTGCAGAGAAATTGCCGGAGACGCTCAAGGCATTGAGTGGTATTAAAGGAGTTGGGCCGCACAAGGCTGGTCAGTATGGCGCGGAAGTGATCGGACTCATCCGGGTTTATCAGCGAGAACTATCGGGCGGGGGAACGGAGCAAGTTAACTTGTTTTGATCTCAATGTGTTGATTGAGCTGGTTTAAAGCAATACAATGAGCTTCATCGTCTTCAAACCTGAATCCTTTGGATAGGCGTCGCCTAACCTTAAAAAATTACGTTTTCACTACAAAGCGCGCGCCTTCTTTTACTGGTCCGTCGTATCCGGGGGAGCGAAAGTGTGTGTCGTACCAGTTATAAGAATCCTACAAAAAACGTCCTGAAAAGTTACACGCCATGATTCTGCAAATTACTCTCGTAGATATAACAAATAATTAACAGAGTGTTAAATATACTTCCGCGGACCTTAAATCATTAATGATTTTTTAAGAATTCATTAATCGTTTGAATGTTATTTGCTTAAGATGATATCCAAAAAATAAGAATTATCTAAAATCAATGTTATTAAAATGAAAAATAATCGTTTGTTATGCTTCGTGGCTGTTTTCCTAATTTGTTTAACTCATGGTTACGCGAAAAGTCGGATTTTTTTTAAGAATACAAAGGGGGAGTCGGCGAAATATGGACAACCCGGTGATCCCAATATTAAATACTTTGGGCGTTGGGACTTTAGCGACCCCGGCCAGTTTATGAGTTATTGGGGAGGGGCTTATATCAAAGTGAATTTCTCAGGAACAAGTGTGAAAATAAAGATTGGTAATAAAAGTAATTATTACGCGAAAATTGACGGTGGCCCATGGATTAGCTACCTGAATGCTGAAGGCGTTGTTGATCTTACTCCGGTACCGCTAGCTGCAGGTGAGCATACTTTAAGCGTTGCACAGGGCAAAGATTACAACTATGTATTTTCTTTTGAAGGGTTGTTGCTCGATAATGGGGCCAAAACAATGGCCCCTGTGGTTTCATCAAACCTGATTGAATATATAGGTGATTCGATAACTACAGGATATACTGATGCGCAGGCCGATGTTTCAGATTATGCCTGGATTTGTTCGGAAAACCTGAATTGCGAGCATACCCAAATTGCTTATCCCGGGATCAATTTAGTCAGTGGATATTCGTCAAATGGAATGAGCGAGCAATATTTCAAACAGCGGTCCCTTGCTTATCTGGATTCAAAGGCCTGGGATTTTGCTGCTTACACCCCTAAATTAATTGTTATTAACCTGGGAACGAACGATACCAACCACAAAATACCAGATTTTCTATTTCAAAGTGTATACCTGGAATTTTTAACCAAAATCAGGAATAAATTCCCGACCGCAGAAATATTTGTCATGAAAACTTTTTCAGGTACCAAAGCTACTGCGACTATGGGGGCTGTAAATTCCAGAAATAAGCTTGGTGACAATAAAATTCATTATGTGGATACAAGCGGCTGGCTAAATGTTAAGGATGACTTTAACGATTCAGCTCATCCAAATGTAAAGGGGCACCTTAAAGCTGCCGCCCTTTTACAGGGAGTACTCGCTCCCTATATCCGCAATACTAACGGACCAGGGCAGGTAAAATAAATAACGAGCGGCGGCCTGCTAGTGCAAACAGCCATTTCGCAGTTTGCACTAGCAAGCTTTAAACAACGTGCTAGTTATCTGCCAATAACCTTCTTTGTTATGAAATTATCAAAAAAGTAATTCCTGTACGTATTACCTATCGGAATTTCGTATTTTCTTATTAGTACGGTATTATTATCAAAAGAGGCAATCTCTTTTATGTTAATCACATAGGATTTGCCGATCCTTACAAAAATATGCTGAGGCAGCTGATCATGGATCGTTTTGATATTCATTGCCGTCATAATTCTTTGATCATCTGTCTGCATCACTACATAGTCTTTCAGTCCTTCAATAAAAAGAATATCCTTAAAATAAATTTTAATAAATTTCCTTTCGGATTTAACAAAGAAATAGTCATCGCCGTAGTTTTGTATTTCACTTGTGGAGGCTTTACCATCCAATAGTTGGTGGTAGGCGATGGCTTTATTTACTGCTTTTTGAAAGCGTTCCTCTTTAACCGGTTTCACCAGGTAATCAATCGCATCCAGGTCATATCCGTCCAACGCATATTCCGAGTATGCAGTGGTAAATATAACAAGGGTCTTCTCAGGAATGGTTTTGGCAAATTCAATCCCGTTGATTCCAGGCATTTCAATATCAAGAAAGATGAGGTCAACGGGGTTTTCGTTGATGTATTTTGAAGCGGCCATAGCGCTGCTGAATGTTGCTGTGATCTCTAAATTTACCACCCTGGCTGTTAATAGTTCTATAGCGTCTCTGGCCAGCGGTTCATCATCAACAATAATTCCTCTCATTTTTTTATAATTAATTGCACATTAAAGGTTTCAACATTATCAGTTATCCGCAAATCATGACTGTCAGGGTAAATGAGTTCCAGCCTGCGCTTTACATTTGCTAAACCCAAACCGCCGCTTCCATTACGGTTAACCTTTATTTTAGGTTTGGAATTTATACAACTGAAATGAAGTTCTTCATCTACTATAGCAAAAAAAACATCTACAAAAGAACGTTCTTCAGCATCAATATTGTGTTTCACCGCATTTTCTACAAATGTTATAAATAATAAAGGTGGAATTTCAAGTCCCTGCAATGCCCCTTCACGGGTGATGGTAAAATCAAAGTTATCGCGCCTGATCTTTTCCAGGTTCAAAAAATCTTCCAGAAAGTGAATGTCAGCGGTCAGAAATATCTTTGCCCGCGCACTATCATATAATTGATAACGCAAAAGGTCGCTTAATTTCATTAATACCTGGGATGCTTTTTCCGGGTCTTTTTTGGTTAATACGTTAACGTTATTTAAGGTATTGAAAAGAAAATGAGGGTTGATCTGCTTTTTTAAATTTTCAAGCTCCGACTGTATGGTAGCCGTTTCTAATTCATTGATTCGTTGGGAATCCGCAATCCACCGCTGGAAAAGCTTTATTGCCGCAGAGGCGCCTATCAGCACGGTAAATAAAAAATAAAAAACAAACAAATTCGATTCGTCCCTTTGATAAGAAGGTTGTTTAGAATGAGTGTGTACAAAATGTTTTACACCTATCCCTACCAGCACAACAAGGATAGACAAAACGATGTTCCAAAAAAAATAACCCAGGTAACTATCTTTGAAAAGGAATTTTGGAACCAACCAGTACATGTTGATGTAAAACAAGGAGAGCAAAATAGAAAATGTGCTAACTTTAAGATATGTACTTAATGGGTCAGAAAACTCCGTCTTGCTGGTATAAAATACGGCCCCCAAAAGCATGATCAAAATTAGATGTCGGAGTATCCTATACTTCCGATCTACGATAAATCTAAGAATGATATCATTGTTAAAGGGTTTTACATTACTTGCCGGATCCATGCTATTTACTTAAAAACATTTTAAAGGTAGATAATCATGTTTATTCACCCTACTCAATTATACCAACCCCGCTATTTATTATACCAAATAGAGATCTGATATCCTATTCTATTTATGGATCTAACAGAGAATGAACCCGTAATAAAATAAAATACGAGTTTTTAGTTCTATGTACCACAGGCACTTTGGTATAAAAAGTAACTGTTTTGGTATAATATGAAAAGTTAATATCAATATCTCACATATCTTAGCGGTAAAATAACAACTATGGCCAAATTACTTATACTCTTTTTTTTCTCATTCATTGCATTATCAGCCTTCGGCCAAAAAAAATATACCATCAGTGGAACCATTAAAGATTCGGCAACCGGCGAAACACTGATCGGGGCTACTGTAAGGATCAAAGAACTTCCTACAGTCGGTACAGCCACTAATAGCTATGGTTTTTATTCGTTAACCGCTCCTGCAGGCAATTATACCTTGTTGTTTTCTTATGTAGGTTATCAAACCGTCGAAAAACCGGTTTCTCTTCACGCAGATGAAACGATAGCCATGGCATTGACATCCAGCGGCAGTTTAACGGAGGTGGTCATCAGTGCTAACCGGCCAAATAATGACCAGATTACCTCGCCGCAAATGGGCGTAGAAAAACTGAACATGACCCAGATTAACCAAGTGCCGGTTGTACTGGGTGAAAAGGATATTTTAAAAACCATTACCTTAATGCCGGGCGTCAAATCTGCTGGTGAGGGCAATACTGGCTTTTATGTACGCGGCGGAGCAGCTGACCAAAATTTAATACTATTAGATGAGGCCACGGTATATAATGCATCGCATTTATTCGGCTTCTTTTCTACTTTTAACTCCGATGCGATTAAAGATGTGAGCATTTACAAAGGCGGGATGCCTGCAGAATATGGCGGCCGGTTGTCATCGGTATTGGATGTGAAAATGCTGGATGGTAATGATAAGGATTTTACAGTTCAGGGTGGTTTAGGGTTAATTTCATCCCGTATCAAAGTAGAAGGCCCGATTCAAAAAGACAAGGGTTCCTTTATGATCAGTGCAAGGCGTACTTATATTGATGCTTTTTTAAAGGCTTCCAAGGATTCCACGGTTAAAGGAAGCACACTTTATTTTTATGATATCAATGCCAAAGCCAATTATCATTTTGATGATAACAATGCGATCTATCTCTCGGGTTATTTTGGTAAAGATGTCATCGGCCTAAAAAACACGTTCGGGACTAACTGGGGCAATGCAACCGGTACCATCAGGTACAATCATATTTTTAACAGTAAGTTATTTTCCAATACTTCGCTGATCTTCAGTAATTACAATTATGTTATCCAGAGCTTTCTGAGCGATAATAATTTTAAGGCGACGTCTAAAATAAACGACATCAATTTAAAAGAAGACCTGCAATATTCACTGAGCAGCAACCATACACTCAAATTTGGTGTCAATATTCTACACCACACCATCGCGCCGGGTGATATCACTTCTAATTCCGCATCGAGCTTTAATGATATTACTGTACAGCAACGCTATGGATTTGAAACTGCGGCTTATGTTAGCGACGATTGGAAAGCCAGTGATAAGCTGACCATTTTGTACGGCTTGCGGCTTAGCGGCTTCTTTCTATTCGGCCCTGGTTCTTTTAATACCTATGATGCAGCGGGTGATGTACTATCTACCTCGACTTACGGCTCAGGACAGGTAGCTAAATCATACCTCAATCTTGAACCGAGGCTATCCTCCAGCTACCAGCTGAATGACGTGAGTTCGATCAAGCTTTCTTATAACCGGAATACTCAGAATATTCACCTGCTGACCAACTCGACCACCAGTTCACCAACTGATTTGTATGTGATGAGCAGCAATAATATCAAACCGGAAATCGCTGACCAGGTTTCGACGGGTTGGTTCCGGAATTTTAACGATAATATTTTTGAGTTCTCTGCTGAGATCTATTACAAATGGTTGCAGAACCAGATCGACTATAAAGACGGTGCGCAATTATTAGTGAATGAAGATGTGGAATCGCAATTGGTTTACGGTTCGGGCAGGGCTTATGGGATAGAATTGTTTCTTAAGAAAAAATACGGACGCTTCAATGGTTGGATTGGTTACACGCTGTCGCGTACAGAGGATAAGTTTGCTGCCATTAATAACGGCAACTATTTCCCCGCCACTCAGGACCGTACGCATGACCTTTCCGTGGTCGGCATTTATCAGTTAACCAAACGCTGGTCATTATCGAGTACATTCATTTACCAAACCGGGAATGCGGTTACCTACCCGACAGGTAAATATGAGGTTGGTGGCTTAACCACTTTTTCTTATTCGGAACGCAACGGTTACCGCGAACCATCCAACAACAGGCTGGATATCGGTGCTACCCTGGAAGGAAAAAAGCATAAGAAATATCAGTCCAGCTGGACGTTCAGTATTTATAATGTATATGGGCATCGTGATCCTTACAGTATCACTTTCCAAAATAGCAAGACAGTACCGAATACTACCGAAGCGCTGGAGACCAGCATATTTGCTACACCAATCCCTTCAGTTACCTGGAACTTTAAATTTTAATCAGACATGAAAGCTTTAAAAATAATCATATATATCTTTTCTTTATTCGCACTGGCTTCCTGTACCAAAGTAATCGACTTAAAGCTGGGCAATAATACCGGCCAACTGGTTATTGAAGGTAATATTACCAACACAGCCGGTCCGCAAATTATTAAACTAAGCACCAACGTGCCTTTTACTAATACGAATACCTATCCGCCGGTAACTGGTGCCACGGTAAACGTAAGCGACCAGAATGGCAACGCTTATACCTTTACTGAGGGGCCTTCCGGTACTTATTCCAACAGCCAGCTAACCGGCATCCCCGGAAATACCTATACTATGACCGTTACCACCGGTGGGAAGACTTATACTGCCAATTCCAAGATGCCTGCTGTTGTTAATTTAGACTCGCTAACTTCAAAGAATGATGTGATCCAGACAAGCGATCATAAAAAGCTCGTCACCGTTTACTATCAGGATCCTGCGGGTATAGTTAATCAGTACCGTTTTGTATTATATGTGAACAAGGTGCAGGCGAATGATATTTACGCGTACAACGACCAGTTTAATGATGGGCGGTATGTTAGTATTGACCTGTATGAGAATACCGCCAGCAGCAGCGTTGATAAGGGCATATTTTCGGGCGATACTGTTACCGTGGAAATGCAGTGCATCGATAAACCTGTTTATACCTATTGGGAAACCCTAATGCAAGAGCAAACCAATGGGCCTGGTGGTAGCGTGACACCGTCTAATCCACCTACAAATATTACACCTGTCACCCTGGGCTATTTTAGCGCGCATACAACACAAAGCAAAACTATTGTAGTGAAATAATAAATCAAAGCTGGCCCTTATCGCCGAGCACTATACAAACAAAGCTAAAAGGGCTTAAAATTATTGATTTTAAGCCCTTTTGTATTGGATGTTCTGAACTCTTAATGTTGTTACTAATAACTTTTAATTAGATGGAAAATACCGCCTACCGCTATTTGGAGGCCAACACAGAAAATTAAAAATGCCATTATGCTGTTGATTATCTTCTCATTACGTGAACCAATAGAGCTGATCAACCGGTTTGTATTTAAATAAAATATAAAAATTAAAATACATATACCAATTATAGAAATTAATAAAGCGCCTACGTTTACCAGATAAAGAGACATGTTCTGACTATCACTACTGGCGCCAAGCGTAAAAAGAACCGAAATTGTGCCGGCACCTGTTGTCATAGGGAAAGTAAGAGGATAAAATAGTTTATTTTGGATTAAAGGGATATGATCCAGATCAATCTGTGTGGAAGATTTGGCCACAGGTGTATCGTTATTATCTGAAGAAAGGAGTCCCCAACCAATTTTACATATCATGATGCCACCCGCTAGTTGGATAATAGGAACTGAAAGCCCGAATACTTCTAAAATCCAGTGCCCTACCAATAGGGTTACAACACAAATGCTGAATGAATAAAATGTAATCTTTTTTACAACCGTCAGCCGCTCTTTTCGTGTCAGCTCCGAAAAATAAGGACTTATAATAAATGCTGTTCCTATAGGATTAACGACTGGAAACAGCGCGACAAATCCGAGGAAAACCAGATGAATAAATGAATTAAGCTGATGTGACATCTTGTAGTGGATTGATTGCTCGAATTTATTATTTTCTATTGGCTAAAATCAAAAAAAGATAGACCGCTGCCAGTCTATCTTTTATAAAATAATATAACCTTAGAAATTAGGCCAGGTCGAAACGGTCAAGGTTCATTACCTTGGTCCACGCCGCAACAAAATCTTTTACAAATTTACCCTGGCTGTCGGCATTACCATAAACTTCGGCTATGGCTCGTAGCTCTGCATGTGACCCGAATACCAGGTCGGCGCGGGTGGCTGTCCACTTTAGCTCGCCGGTCTTGCGGTCACGTCCTTCAAATATTTCCTTATCGTCGATGGCGGCTTTCCAAACAGTGCTCATGTCCAGTAGGTTTACAAAAAAATCATTTGTTAGCTGACCGGAGTGTTTAGTAAAAACACCATGTTTTGATCCATCATAATTGGCGTTCAACGTACGCAGACCGCCAACCAAAACTGTTAATTCCGGTGCGGTAAGTGTCAGCAATTGCGCTTTATCTATCAACAGGTCTTCAGTACGTACACGGCTTGTAGCTTTACGGTAATTGCGGAAACCATCAGCCGAAGGTTCCATGTAATCGAATGATTCCACATCGGTTTGTTCCTGTGAAGCGTCTGTACGGCCCGGAATAAATTCAACGGAAATATTCTGACCAGCATCTTTCGCGGCTTTTTCTACGGCGGCAGCGCCTGCCAATACGATCAGGTCGGCTAATGAAACTTTTTTACCGCCGCTTGTTGAGTTATTGAATTCATGCTGGATCCCTTCCAAAGCATACAATACCTTACTTAATTGTGCGGGATTATTTGCTTTCCAGTCTTTTTGTGGGGCCAGGCGGATACGTGCACCATTGGCGCCACCTCGTTTATCGCCACCACGGAAAGTAGAAGCAGATGCCCAGGCCGTGCTCACCAATTCTGATACAGTTAGCCTGGCTGCCAAAACTTTCGCTTTCAGGGCAGCGATATCATTATCATCTATCAAAATATGATCAACCGCAGGAATTGGATCCTGCCAGATCAGTTCTTCCGCAGGTATATCATTGCCAAGGTAACGTACACGCGGGCCCATATCACGGTGGGTAAGTTTAAACCACGCACGTGCAAAAGCATCCGCGAATTGGTCAGGGTTTTCTAAAAAGCGGCGTGAAATCTTTTCATATTCCGGGTCAAAGCGTAATGCAAGGTCGGTAGTCAGCATCATAGGTGCATGTTTTTTGTTAGGATCGAATGCGTCAGGGATCACATCACCCGCATCTTTGGCTACCCATTGCTGCGCACCGCCCGGGCTTTTGGTCAATTCCCACTCAAAAGCAAAAAGATGTTCAAAAAAGTCATTGCTCCATTTGGTAGGAGTTTTAGTCCAGGTTACTTCCAGTCCGCTGGTAATAGCATCAGCGCCCTTGCCTGATCCGTAGCTGTTATTCCAACCAAAACCCTGGTTTTCTATACCTGCACCCTCGGGTTCTTTATCCACGTGGTCTGATGTTGATGCGCCGTGTGTTTTACCAAAGCTATGTCCGCCTGCAATTAATGCAACGGTTTCTTCATCATTCATCGCCATTCGGCCAAAAGTGTCGCGTATATCTCTGGCTGATGCAATAGGGTCGGGGTTACCTTCGGGGCCTTCCGGGTTTACATATATCAACCCCATTTGCACGGCAGCAAGCGGTTTGTGTAAATTACGTGAATGGGTATCGCCATCGGCATCATCGTCTGATACTAAAACAGCATGGTCTTCCACCACACCACCTGAGCCATGTTTATAGCGTACCTCATCACCCAGCCAGGTTTTTTCTGAGCCCCAATCTACCGCCTCATCCGCTTCCCACACATCCTCACGTCCTCCTGCAAAGCCGAATGTTTTAAAGCCCATGGATTCCAGCGCTATATTTCCTGTTAAAATGATCAAATCTGCCCATGAAATTTTGTTGCCATATTTTTGTTTGATAGGCCAAAGTAACCTGCGCGCTTTGTCCAGACTCACATTGTCGGGCCAGCTGTTCAAAGGAGCAAAGCGTTGCTGGCCTTGTCCTGCGCCGCCTCTGCCATCAGTTATACGGTATGTACCTGCGCTGTGCCAGGCCATGCGGATAAACAAACCACCATAATGTCCAAAGTCTGCCGGCCACCAATCCTGCGAATCGGTCATAAGTGCATGAAGATCCTTTTTTACCGATTCAAGGTCAAGACTTTTAAATGCTTCAGCATAATTGAAATCCTTATCCATCGGATTAGTTATCGGTGAATGCTGGCGAAGTATGTTAAGCCTGAGCTGATCGGGCCACCAATCGCGATTCCTGGTGCCTGCGCCGCCGAAACCGGTTGCGGGTTTCATGCTGCCATTATGAAAAGGGCATTTGCTGATGTCTTCTGAATTGTTTTCCATATTTTTTGGGTTTAATGCGTTAAAGTTAAAGCATGTTATGTATCATAAAAAATCGATAGTTTTTAATGCCCATAGCTTTCGTCTATAACGTATACTTAACAACGGAATGTACTCAGGAGTTTGGTCGAATTTTAAATCAAATATGAAAAGGCATGCCAACAGAACCGGATAGTGTAGCCTATTTAACAGATAGGATTTGGACTATAACTAGTTGCATCTTCATAAAATTTATACAATTTAGTGCTCGTGCTTGAAATCGGATTGATCTCCTGTTTTCAACCATCCCGTAATACTCATCCTTGGTAAATGAGTGACTAAAACTTCATGTTCAAGCTCATTACTCTTGAAAAACACACTTTTACCGGCATCAGGTGTAATATCTTGTGAATTATTGCCTTGGTAAATACGTAAGGAGCCTCCATCAACATTTGTGTTTAGATACATAATCATTGAAAATGCCCTGGTGCCGTTTTGTTTAAAATTGTCAAGGTGCCGTTTGTAAAAACTACCAGTTTCATAAAGCGTGTAATGAAATTCGTAGCCGGTTATTCCCGCATAACAGGTTCGGTTTAAATGGCTGATAAAGTTATCCATCAAATCAAAAAAATCATTCTCATGGTTATTATTATGCAAACGGTCCAGCCAATAAATTTTATCGTTTCTTATAAGTTTGTCATGATTTATGATGAGGTTATTACCTGTACCTGCAGATAGTAATCTGTCATTTTTATAAAGCGTATTTATATTATCCACTAAATGTGCCGATAATAACGGGCTAAGGAAATTTTTAACCATGCCCACATTAGTGGCCAGGTAACTGTCGATGAGTTCGTCGAATATAGTATCCAAATCGACCTAAGTTACCATAATTTACTTATAGTCAGGATTTATCTTGTTTGGCCTATGCTAGTTTACTAGTATTGCGTGTCGGCTCTAAATAATTGGTTTTAGTTCTTCAAATTTCCTATTAAATGTATGCTAAAAATACCTTTTGATTTGTTTTTAGTTCATTAATAACTAATTATACCAATAATTAAATGTACCTTGCCAACTTACACAATAAAATAATGGCAACAGGAACAGTAAAATTTTTCAATGAATCAAAAGGCTTCGGCTTTATTACACCAACTAGTGGCGGCAAAGAAGTTTTCGTACACGTAACAGGACTAATCGACAACATCCGTGAAAACGATGCGGTTAGCTACGATGTGGAAGAAGGCAAAAAAGGCCCAAGTGCGGTTAACGTTAAAATAGCATAAGCTTTTGGCAAGATCGACAGAAACATTTAGTAAAAAGGAAAAAGAAAAGGCTCGCCTAAAAAAGTCTAAGGAAAAGAAGGAAAGAGCTGAGGAACGGAAAGCTAATGCCGGAAAAGGCAAAAGCCTGGAAGATATGATGGCTTATATTGACGAACATGGCAATATAACATCAACACCCCCAGATCCTTCAAGGAAGATAAAGATCAATTCAGAAGATATTCAGATTGCTGTAGCTAAACAGGAAGATATTCCCTATGATACAGTAAGGACTGGTATAGTAAGCTTTTTCAATGAATCGAAGGGGTATGGCTTTATAAAAGACATGCAAACACAGGAAAGTATTTTTGTACACATTAATGCTTTAACTGAACCTTTAAAAGAAAATAATATGGTCACTTTTGAAACCGAACAGGGGCAAAAAGGGCTATCTGCAATTAAAGTAAAAAAGAAATAAATATGATGGCCAAAACAACAGCATCGGCAGTTCAGAAGGAAAATTTCAAAATAAAATTTGCAGAAATTATAAAGAACAATTCAAAGTTGAAAGATCAATATACTATCCAATTTTTTGAAACGGCCCAGAAAAGCAATTATGGCTTTACTGGTAAGGATGGAAAATCTCTTAATATTTTATCCAGCTTGACATTAGAAGAGACGGAAAAATATAAGCTTTTGAAAACCTCCTGGCAAAACTAACTAACTTTACTAATAACGTATAAAAGGCCGCATTAAGCGGCCTTTTTGCGTTTTGAATATAGCTTAAAATAATATCCTAAATAATAAGATATATTTTAGAGATGGAAAATGTTTATTTTTACTCTATTGGTTTCATAAAAAGCTAATTAATTGATGTTTTAAATTTTTCATTTGTAGTTGTGATAGAATAATTTGAAAAAGGATACGCAAATATTATTAAAGCAAACATCGTATGGCATAGGCGAACTTTATGATAAGTACGCGGGTATGCTTTTGGGTTATATTTATGATATTGTAAAAGATAATGAACTTGCCGAGCAACATCTGGTGACTTTTTATAGTAGTTTGCCCGCTGAGTATAAAAACGTAAATTCGAATGGAGAAAATACATGGTGCTATCTACAACGTTTAGTGAAAAAGCAGATGGCGGGTGTTAATAATGATGCAAAAAGCGACTATCAACCTAAAGAAATCGACCTTGTTACTTATAATAATCGCAACAAGTTTTTAAAGTTGATGGCGCACGAACAAAAAGAAGTTTTTTGTGGGATATACCATTACGGAAAAACAATAGATCAGCTTGCTATAGAACTGAATACAAATGAGGCTTTTATACGTAAAACACTGAAGGATGCCTTTGCTATAATTAAAAAAACATCATGAACATACAGGAATACATAGATAGTGGTATACTGGAGCTGTATGTTCTGGGCTCAGCCAGTGAGATGGAGACGGAAAAATTGTTGCATTATAAAGAGCAATATCCCGAATTGAAAAAAGCCCTGTATGAGCTTGAACTTGATATGGAGCGAGTGGCCCAGCAAATGGCCATTATGCCGCCACCCGGTACATGGGAAAAAATAGAAGATCGTATTAATGAGTTAGCCACCATACCTGAGTATGAGCCTTTAAAATTCAAAAAAGGCAATAATGCTAATAATCAAAAAGATTCCGGTAGGATGCGTGATTCGTTTATTGATATCGAATCGCAAAACACTCATATACGAGTTCACAAAAACTGGAAATGGGTATTTGCCGCTATATTTGTATTAAGCAAAGTTTTTCTGGCCTGCGCTATATATTTTTATCTGGAAAATCGCCAGGCACAAGAGCAAATACAGGAGTTGAAAACTGAATTGAGAACGCATAAAATGCCTTATTAATTTTATAAAGCTTTTTTCATACACACGCTGCTTTTTATACCTGCATATTGCCCGTAGTTTTCGATCATTTCATAGCCCTGTTTACGGTATAGCGCATTAGCATCGTCGAGCTTCAGTCCGGTTTCCAATACAACGTATTCAAATCCGCTTTCCTTTGCCCATTTTTCGAGTTCATTTAAAACGGTTGATGCAATTCCACGGCCTCGTAATTCCGGCTCAACATACATCCTTTTGATCTCTACGGATTGTTTATCAAATTTCTTAAAGCATCCGCAACCAACCGGCTTATCATTGTAATAGGCAATGACAGCGGTGTCTAATGGATCTAAAACATTGTTAGGCGCATAAAATGCATCCTCATCGCCATTAGCAACAGATAAATACTTATCTAATTTACTTATCAGGTTTTTAAAATCGGGTTCCGTATTGCTTGTTCTCTTCAGGACGATTTGATTTGTTTGCATCCTCAAAATTAACTAAAAGTTGTGATCAGGTTACAGTCCGGGGATTGACGTAAGTAATTTTTTAGTATAATCTTCTTTCGGATGGTTAAAGATTTCATCAGGGTAACCTGTTTCTACTATTTCACCTTTATTCATCACCATAATGCGGTCTGCTATATGTTTTATAACAGCCAGATCATGAGAAATAAAGATATAGGTTAAATTTAATTGCTGCTGTAATTCTCTCAGTAAATTAAGTACTTGCGCCTGTACAGATACGTCAAGTGCTGAAACCGACTCATCGCAGATAATAAATTTAGGCTGCAAGGCAAGTGCCCTGGCTATTACTATACGTTGCCTTTGCCCACCCGAAAATTCATGCGGATAGCGATTAAAATGCTCAGGCATCAAATTAACACGTTCAAGCAGTTCCATCACTTTTTGCTTGCGCTGCTCATCATTACTATAAAATCGGTGAACCTGTAGTGGCTCCATAATGGCATTGCCGATAGTTAGACGGGGATTAAGCGAAGAATATGGATCCTGGAAGATGATTTGCATGTGGCGCCTCATATTTCGCATGCCTTTTTTGTTAAGCGATAGTATATCAACGTCCTCAAATTTAATACTGCCCAGTGTAGGTTCTATCAAACGCAATATACTTCGGCCTAAAGTTGTCTTCCCGCAACCCGATTCTCCAACTAAGCCCAGGGTTTCACCCGGATAAACTTCGAAACTTACGTCGTTAACAGCTTTTATAGTGCCTTTTGATCGGCTAAAGAAACCGGAGCTAATTTGATATTCTTTAGTTAGTTTGCTGATCGTTAGAATTGGCGACTGACTGTAAATTTGTTTTTTTCGGGTATCAAGTTCGCTTTGTGGGTATCCATATTGTTCACGAATGCTATTAATGCTGATGTTTTTTCCTGTGCCATCAACATTAATAAAATCACTAACCACTGGTAATTGCTTTAAGTGATAAGCAGGCGAGGGGCGGCAAGCCAGCAAGCCTTTAGTATATGGATGTTGGGGGTTGCTGAATAAATTTTTTACAGAACCTTCCTCAACAATCTCGCCTTTGTACATAACTAATACATGGTCGGCTATTTCACCCACAACACCTAAATCATGTGATATGAAAATAAGGCTCATCTTGCGTTCCGCTTTTAAGCGCCGCAATAATTCAATAATAGTTTTTTGTACAGTTACATCGAGGGCAGTAGTAGGCTCATCAGCTACCAGTATTTCCGGATCGCAGGCTAACGCCATGGCTATCATTACCCGCTGCTTTTGGCCACCGGATAGTTGATGAGGGTAGCTATCAAAAACAACTTCCGGCCGTGGTAATTGCACCTCATTAAACAGCTCAATAGCCCTTTTTTTAGCGTCGGCCTTATTACACTTTAAATGCAAGCGTATGGATTCTGTAACCTGGTAGCCACAGGTTAATACCGGATTTAAAGAACTCATTGGTTCCTGAAATATCATTGCTATACGATTGCCTCTAATGGCTTGCATATCTTTTTCTGCTAAATGAAAAAGATCGATTTTATCTAAAATTACTTGTCCGCCGATTTGGGTTTGATCGGCATTAAGCAAGCGCATTAAGGCTAATGAAGTAACGGATTTGCCAGAGCCAGACTCACCGACAATGCCAATGGTTTCGCCTTTATTAAGATTGAAATAAATACCTTTAACTGCATGGAACAAACCGTTTTGTGTTTTAAACTGAATATCCAACCGATTTACCTGCAATATCATTAGCTAACAATAGTTATGCAATCATCTGTTATCAGTTCTTCACCACGATAGCGCCTGAGTAATTGCGCGGTGGCCACCACATCCTTTTGGCAATAAGTGCAAATGCGCGGCAGGTCGTTTTCATTCCAATATACATTACCAACCTGGCTGCCATCAATGTCATCCTTTGGGGTAGGAATGTTAAATATAGCGGTAAGTAAGTTTAAAGATGTGAAGTTTTTATAATCGCCAAATTTCCAAAGCTCCATTGTATCCAGGTGATTAATCTCCCAAGGTTTTTTGCCGGCTATTTCCAATTGAACCGGCATCCGCATACCATTAATTAGCATACGGCGGCAGATATATGGGAAATCAAACTCCTTACCGTTATGGGCGCATAATATCAGGTTGGATGGTTGAGAAGCTAACATAGCCGAAAAGCTTTCTAATAATTCTTTCTCATCGTGCGATGCAAAAGATTTTACACGCAACCCGGTTCTTTTTCCATTGGTGAATATTCCTACGGATATACAAATGATCTTACCAAATTCGGCCCAGATACCTGCACGTTCATAAAAGTTTTCAGCGGTTTCTTCCTTACGCTGAGATTGTGTTTTACGATCCCAAAGCTTTTGGAAATGCTCAGGTACCTGGTCGTGACTACTATATTGTGGCACAGTTTCAATATCAAGTACCATTAGGTTATGCAGGTCGTATTGTTCGAGCATAGGGTAAATAGGTGTTTCGCCACGTCATTGCGAGCGAAGCGTGGCAATCCCCGACTTTGCAGGTCGATCTGTATAGTTTGGGATTGCCACGTCGTTACACTCCTCGCAATGACGCTTGTTTTTATTTTAACGAGATAAATATAGCTAAAAACCAGAAATTATCTATCGTATCATCACCCCGGGCTTATTCACAACCGGCAGCTTAATAAAATGCATTTCCACAATACTTTCAGGCAGGAAGATGAATTTCTTATCGAAAATCTCATTGCCGATGTAATAGCTTATCCAATATTCATTATTTAAACCAAAGGTCTGCTCATCAATAGGTTCAATCAATACAAATGAGTCGCTGGGCACAACAGGAAACATGTGGCGCAAAACAGAAGTTTTTACAGGTTCGCCATCCTTCTCACCATATCCTTTGGATGTGACCAATACATTCTCTATCGCCTCTTTTTTTAGGTTGATCAGGTACACATACCATAGCTTGGTTTCGGCACTTTCTTTTTCAAGCGCCACAGCTACGGCTATATCTTCAACTCTATTTTCAGGAAGGTCTTTAATCATTGTTAGTTGATTGGGTTTATTAGTTGATTAAGTGAATGGTTACAAACTACTTAACTCAATCAACTTAATCCAACTACTCACTACTTCTTCTTTTTGGCAAACTTCTTAGCGCCTTTTTTAGGGGCTTTTTCGTCAGCGGCAGCTAATGCTTTACACTCTTCAAAAGTTAAATCAAGCGGTTGTTTATCTTTAGGGATTTTAACGTTTTGCTTACCGAATTCTATATACGGGCCCCATCTGCCATTCAATATTTTAACGGTAGGGTCTTCATCAAATGCTTTAATCAGTTTTTCGGCGTCTTTTTTACGTTTCTCTAATATCAGTTCTATAGCACCTTCTTCCGTAACATCTAACGGATCGATACCTTTTGGCAAAGAAACAAATACGCTGTTATGCCTAATGTAGGGGCCAAATTTACCAATGGCAACAGTCATGTCCTTGTCCTCAAATATACCCACCTTTTTAGGTAGTTTAAATAGTTCTAAGGCATCTTCTATCGAGATCGTCTCAATGCTTTGGCCGTTGCGCAAACTCGCGTACAGCGGCTTCTCCGGCTCTTCTTCGGTAGCATTATCGCCAACCTGTACAAATGGGCCGTAACGACCTATGCGTACAGAAACTTTCTTGCCACTTACCGGGTGTAAACCTAAGTCGCGTTCACCGGTAGCTTTATCAGCAGTTTTTATAGTGCTTTCTACGTTCTCATGAAACGGATCATAGAATGTGCGGATCATTTTCGTCCACTCCATTAATCCCTGCGCTATCTCATCAAACTGTTTTTCAACGCTGGCGGTAAAGTTAAAATCGACTATACCCTCAAAGTGATTTACCAGGAAATCGTTTACAACAGCGCCAATATCAGTAGGGAAAAGCTTATTCTTTTCAGCACCTGTGTTCTCGATTTTTTCTTCTTTTACAATGTTTCCACCTTTTAGTGTTAACACGCGGTATGCACGTTGCTTACCCTCACGTTCCTCTTTAACCACGTAACCACGGTTTTGTATGGTTGAAATAGTAGGAGCGTAGGTAGATGGTCGGCCAATGCCTAATTCTTCCAGTTTTTTAACCAAACTTGCTTCGGTATAACGTGCAGGTGGGCGAGAGAAACGTTCTGTTGCACTCAACTCCTGTAAAGCCAGACGCTGGCCTTTTGTTAAAGGCGGCAGCATGGTATCTTCACTATCTGTTAAGGTATCAGTTTCTTCTTCTTCGTCGTTTGATTCCAGGTAAACCTTTAAGAAACCATCAAATTTCATTACTTCGCCGTTGGCTACTAATTCTTCTTTACGTGTTGATATACTGATTTTTGCAGTGGTCTTCTCAAACTGAGCTTCGCTCATTTGTGAAGCTATCGCACGTTTCCAGATCAGTTCATAAAGCCTTTTTTCGGAATTATCACCATCTATAGTATGATGGTTAAAATAGGTTGGGCGTATAGCTTCGTGAGCTTCCTGCGCACCGGCACTCTTGGTTTTATATTTCCTGTGCTGATAATATTTATCGCCGTAGGCAGATGTGATCTCATCGGCAGCAGCATTCAAAGCTGTATCAGATAAATTTACCGAATCGGTACGCATATAACTGATATGCCCTGATTCGTAAAGCTTCTGCGCAACAGTCATGGTGCGTGAAACCGAAAAACCTAATTTACGACTGGCCTCTTGTTGCAGGGTAGAAGTAGTAAAAGGTGCAGCAGGCGAACGTTTAGCCGGGCGTGTATCTAACGACTTCACATCAAAGTCAGCATTGATACAATCCTGTAAAAACTTTTCGGCATCTTCTTGCTTAGCCCAGCGTTCCGATAATTCAGCTTTAAAAGCTTCTTTTCCTTTGCCAAATATGGCTACTATTTTAAAAGCGGCTTCTGAGATGAATTTATTCACCTCGCGCTCGCGGTCTACAATCAATCTAACAGCAACCGATTGTACACGGCCCGCAGAAAGTGATGGTTTTACTTTTTTCCACAAAACAGGCGATAGTTCAAAACCAACTAAACGGTCTAAAACACGGCGTGCTTGTTGGGCATTAACCAAATTGTAATCTATTTTGCGTGGATTCTCAATAGCCTTCATAATAGCAGGCTTGGTGATCTCATGGAATACTATACGTTTGGTGGTAGCGTCTTTTAAACCTAAAGTTTCGAATAAGTGCCATGATATGGCCTCTCCCTCGCGGTCCTCGTCCGATGCTAGCCACACCATATCTGCCTCTTTGGCTAATTTCTTTAAATCGCTTACTACCTGTTTCTTATCTGCCGGAACTTCGTATTTTTGTTCAAAATTATGGGCGATATCAATGGCATCTTCCGACTTAATTAAATCACGTATGTGGCCGTAACTCGATTTCACTGTAAAGTCCTTACCGAGGTAACCTTCTATGGTTTTGGCTTTCGCCGGTGATTCAACTATCAATAGATTTTTGGCCATTTAAGCAATTTTTTTCTGCAAATAAAACATAAAGAAAGCGAAACGCAAACTTGTTTTTAGCAATGGTGTATTGAAATGATGTAAAACTGACGGGTTTTTTGTTAAAATGACGGGTAAAAAATGTTTAAAAAGGCTGTTTTTTGAGCTTTTTTAGTCATGATTTTCATTTTTTTAGCCATTATTTCAGCATTTTTGGCTTTAAAAGCAGCTGAATCGGTAGATAATAACCGCTTTTTTAGGGCTTTTTAGGGCGTTTTTGAGGGTTAAATTGTACCAAATGTACCAACTGTTTCATTCGTACTGTGGTACACACACTACATCAAAAAGCCACCGCCAAGCAAATCATTGCCTTCATAAAATACTGCCGACTGCCCGGGTGCTATGCCAGATACGTTGTGCATAAAGTCTACCTTAATGTGTTCGCCCATTTGTAAAATGGTGCTTTGAGTACCTGCATCCTTATAACGTATTTTGGTAACCGCTTCTAACGGTTCGGTTATGCTTTCGTATTTAACCAGATTAAGATTTTTAACCCAGGCTTGTTTACGTTCCAGCTGATCGGCAGTACCTAAAACAACAGTATTGGTAACCGGATCAATATTGGTAACAAACATTGGTTGCCCTAAAGCAATGCCCAAGCCCTTACGCTGCCCGATGGTATAAAAAGGATAACCCTGGTGCTTGCCTACTATGGTGCCATCTGCTAAAACAAAGTTACCACCGGCAACGCGTTCTTCCAGGTTCTCTACCTTATGGCGCAGGAATGATCTGTAATCGTTATCAGGCACAAAGCATATTTCGTAGCTTTCGCTTTTACCTGCAAGTTCAATCTGGCCCATATCTAAAGCCATTTGCCTGATTTCAGGTTTAGAGAAACTACCCAATGGGAAACGGGTACGGGCTAAATTCTTTTGTGATACGCCCCAAAGTACATAAGACTGGTCTTTATTTTCGTCCTTACCCTTTGAAATAACATATCTACCGCTATCCTGTAAACGGATGTTAGCATAATGCCCGGTCGCGATGAACTCGCAATCCAGTTTATCGGCACGTTTAAGCAATGCTTCCCATTTAATGTGGGTATTACATAAAACACATGGATTTGGTGTGCGGCCGGCGAGGTATTCGTCAACAAAGTTATCGATCACAAAATCGCCAAACTCACTCCTAATGTCTAATATATAATGCGGGAAACCATAACCAACGGCTAAAGCGCGTGCATCATTAATGCTATCCAAACTGCAACAGCCGGTTTCTTTTGAACTTCCTCCGGATGAAGCATAGTCCCAGGTTTTCATAGTTAGGCCGATAACTTCATAGCCCTGCTCGTGCAGCATTACTGCTGCTACCGAACTATCAACTCCGCCGCTCATTGCCACTAATATCCTGCCGTGCTTACTCATATTGGCTGCAAAGATACATTATTGTGATTTATGATGATAATATCAAAGGTCAGGGTAGGGTAAGATTTGTTAGTGTTGGCGATCGATAGGTATAAAAACACATCGTCATTGTCTATTTCTATGATAATATTAAAAGGTTTTGGTAAGGTGGTGGACAGACAGGTGCAAGTTGTCATGCAGGCACTCGAAGCATAAGCGTAAAGGCCTACCCATATACTTCGACTACGCTCCTTTGACAGCCTCTGCGCACGATAGTTTTATCAT
Organism: Bacteroidota bacterium; assembly: GCA_026224775.1. Classification (GTDB taxonomy): domain Bacteria; phylum Bacteroidota; class Bacteroidia; order Sphingobacteriales; family Sphingobacteriaceae; genus Mucilaginibacter. The sequence goes on along the minus strand of JAMFRP010000058.1, from coordinate 44,616 downwards.
TTTTAACAGCTGCTAACCTGTTTTATTGAGCCACAATTGCATCTGAAATGTCATTTCGAAATTCATAATCACTGAAATTTTACTTAACTATAGGTTAATACATTCTATTGTTCAAATAATTATGATATTTAATTAACGTTTTTATTTAGCTTAATGATTTCTGTGATAGAGCTCTGTAAATTCCATTACTGTATATATACCGTTTTGATATTTACAAATTCATGTATCCCGAAAATGCCTAATTCCCGTCCGTAACCCGATTGTTTAATGCCACCAAAAGGTAATCTCGGATCTGATTTTACCATCGAGTTTACAAAGCATGATCCCGATTCTAATTTGGTAGCGGCTATCACTTCACCTCGCTTTTTATCCGCAGTAAAAATAGCTCCCCCCAAACCAAATACGCTATTATTGGCAATTGCTATAGCATCATTTTCGTCTTCCGCTATGATAATGGCGGCAACCGGACCAAACAATTCATCATCATAAGCAGGCATGCCCGGTTTTACATGGGTAAGGATAGTTGGCGGGTAATACGCGTTTTCACCAGGCATAAGTTCCCCGCCTAATATGCATTTTGCACCTTTTGCTATGGATGCTTGCACTTGCTTGTGTAACTCATCACGCAGGTCTACTCTTGCCTGCGGACCTATTTCCACACCCTCATCTAACGGTTCGCCCATTTTCTTTGCTGCCATTTTTTGATGAAACAGTTCGGTAAATTGTTTAGCTACAGATTTTACTACTATAAACCTCTTAGCAGCTATACAGCTTTGGCCGCTGTTAATGATGCGGCTATTAACGCATATTTCAGCCGCCTTATCCAAATGAGCATCTTCCAGAATAATATAAGCATCGCTGCCACCAAGTTCAAGCACAGTCTTTTTTAATAACGATCCTGCCTTTTGTGCTACCTTTTGCCCCGCCGAGGTGCTACCGGTTATGGTAACCGCCATAATATGTTTGTTTTCAATAATCTTATCCACTTGCTTACTACTGGCTAATAAGGCTTGAAATACATTTGGAGGAAAACCGGCTTGCTTCACAACTTCTTCAATAACTAATGCACAGCCAGGTACATTTGATGCGTGTTTAAGTACACCACAATTTCCTGCGGCAAGTGCTGGCGCCAAAAATCTAAATACCTGCCAAAATGGAAAATTCCATGGCATGATAGCCAATACCACACCAATAGGTTGGAAACAAACGTAGCTTTTGGATGCTCCTGTTTCTACTAACTGATCTTTAAGGTAGTTGGCTGCGTTAGCAGCATAATATTCGCAAACTGCCGCGCATTTTTCAACTTCGCTAATACCTTGCAGTAGGGGTTTGCCCATTTCCATAGCCATTAGTTTAGCCAATTCCTGTTTGCGCTGTTTAAGTAAATTAGCCATATTGATGAGCAGTTTGGAACGCTCATCAAATCCGGTTAATCTCCAGTTTAACCAGGCCACATGCGTTTGTGATATTTTGGTCGAGATCTGTTCGTCGGAATGGGTAGTATAAGCTTTAATTTGTTCGCCGCTAACTGGATTTACGGAATATATTTCCATGAATATGAGTGATTTAATGTTGTTGGTACAATTAAATTGCAACCAGTGTAATATGTATATGTTTTATATACAGTATAAAAATGCCGAAAACCGTTGTTTAAATCGATTAAAAGCTGTTTTTAAGGTCATTTTATAAGCCTTGTAAATTAAGAATCACTCACTTTTTTTGCCGTTTTTACATCAAAATTATAGCACCGATAATTTAAATATTAATTAAAAAGCATTTTGTTTAAATTTTTAATAAAAATGTAGTTAGCTATTGTAACATAATCATTACAAGATATATTTGTTATACCCTAATTAAATATAATAATGAAAGCTATTGCTAAGATGCCAATTGAACAAAAAATCCAAGGAATTATACTTGTTTTGATTTGTTTTGTTGCTGTTATTGATTACCTGGTGTAATCATAGCAAACAACCCCAAAAGAAGGTGCTTATTTTTGAATAAGCACCTTTTCTGTTTTTAAGGATTAGGGATTGCGTGTTTGGCCATTGCCCTTAACAATCCATTTATAACTGGTTAGTTCATCTAAACCCATGGGGCCACGGGCGTGTAATTTTTGTGTGCTGATGCCAATTTCGGCACCTAAGCCAAATTGTGCACCATCGGTAAAAGCGGTAGAAGCATTGGCGTAAACGGCCGCCGCATCAACTTCATTTAAAAATCTTTCTATATTGGTATTATTTTCCGATATAATTGCCTCGCTATGTTTTGAGCTATATTGAGCGATATGATCTAAGGCTGTATCGAGGCTATCAACTGTTTTAATAGCTAACTTCATGGCTAAAAACTCTGTGCCAAAATGCTCTGGCTTCGCTTTATTTAGTAAACTGATAGGGTAGTGGCCCTGCAGTATTTCATAAGATGGCTCATCAGCAAATAGTTCAACCTGTTTTTCTGCCAGTCGTTCTGCAATCTTTGTTAAATCTTGTAAACGATTTTTATGAATAAGTAAACAATCCAAAGCATTACAAACGCTTACCCGGCGGGTTTTCGAGTTGAAAATAATCTCAACACCCTTATCCAAATCGGCAAATTCATCAAAATAAGTGTGCACAATGCCTGCACCGGTTTCAATTACCGGTACTTTACTGTTGTTGCGTACAAAGTTTATCAAACCCTGGCTACCTCGTGGAATCAGTACGTCAACATAATCACGGGCGTTAAGCAAAGCTTCGGTAGCTTCGCGATCAGGTGGTAGCAAGGTCGCCGTATTTGTATCAATGCCGTGTTTTGTCAGCACTTGATGAATTACCTTGATGATGCCCCGATTACTACAGTCCGCATCGCTACCACCCTTTAAAACGGCTACATTGCCTGTTTTAAAACATAAAGCGAATACATCAAAGGTTACATTAGGTCTGGCCTCGTATATTACACCAACAACGCCCAGTGGTACTCTTACTTTTGTAAGGTGAAGGCCGTTGGGGCGCGTATCTTCTAAAAGGATCTTCCCTAAAGGGTTTTCCAGTTTGGCAACATCCTTAATATCATTGGCTATGGCTTGTATGCGTTCAGCGGTTAATTTTAAACGATCATATTTTGGATCGGATATATCCATCCTATCCAAATCTTTCTGATTCTCCAATAAAAGCGCATTAGTTGAAGCAACAGCAGCTTCAGCCATATCTTCTAATACTGAATTAATCACTTTGGCCGACAGATTCATTTTACGACTTGCCAGCATCGCGTTCTCAAAATATGCGGTATAATTTGCAGTATCTATCATGGTAAATAAAGATAATCATAATGTACCAACGGTTTTTGATTTTTCTGGCCGATATTCTCTCTGGCTTTATCTGCGCTATATTCTGCAATACCTAAGCCTATCAGCTTTTCATCGGTATCAACCAATTTAATAATGTCACCCTTTTTAAAGTCCGAAAGTATGTTTACTAATCCTACCGGTAATAAGCTGGTGGCCCGTTTGGAGGTAAGAGCAAGCTTTGCACCCTCATTAACCTGCACCATCCCTGTGGCATAGTTTTCTGAATGGGCAAGCCATTTCTTTTTGCCGGAGGCATTTTTATTCGGTAAAAAATGAGTGTGGGTAATATCATCTTGAAGCAGGTCAGTAAGTACGTTGTCCTTAGTTCCATTGGCAATATGTACCGCGATGCCTAAGGAGGCCACTTTTTGCGCCATGGTCGACTTGGTAATCATTCCCCCGCGACCAAATTGCGATTTCCCGGATGAAATGAATGATGAAAAGTCGAGGCTTTTGCCATTGATCTTATCTATAACTTCCGATGACGCCAATTTGGGATCGCCATTGTAAATACCATCTACATTAGTTAATATAATCAATGCCTGTGCGTTCAACATCGATGCGATAAGACCCGCTAGCTCATCATTATCAGTAAACATGAGTTCGGTTACCGATACTACATCATTTTCGTTAACCACCGGAATAACCTCGTGCTGTAGCAAAAGATCCAGGCAGGTTTTCATATTCAGGTAATGCATCCGGTCGCGAAAATCTTCCTTGGTAACTAATACCTGTGAACATAATATACCGAACTTCTCAAAAAGCTGGGAATAAGTATTAATGAGTTTTACCTGGCCAATAGAGGCCAGTAATTGGCGGGTCGCGATAGCATCATATTTCTCGGAAACGTTAATCAAACTTCGACCAGAAGCCACTGCACCCGAAGAAACCAATATCACCTCTTTTCCTTGTTTTTTAATGGCCGCGATTTGCTTTACAATGTTTCCAATGCGTTCAATATCAGGCAATCCATCGCAGTTGGTAAATACGTTGGACCCAATTTTAATAATTATTCTATGGTAATTATGACTCATTTTTAACTAAAAAACAATCAATATTAAGCAAAAAATCCATAAAAAAATTGATTTTTATGAATTTTTACATTAAAAATTGTTTTAATGGATTGTTATGTATCGATAATTGTATTGTTATTCATTAAAATGACTGTTTTTGTATTAAAATTTACCTAAAGTGTATTTTTTATGATCTAAAAATGTATTTTATTGATTGATTTTTATTTCTACACAATATAGCCTTTTACGTATTCTTTGGTCAACTCCTCACGCGGATTTCTTAAAACTTGCTCGGTTTTACCGTATTCAACTATCCGGCCGTCGTATACAAAAATGATGTAATCAGACACCCTTGCCGCCTGGCGTAAAATGTGTGTAACCAATACAATTGAATAATCCTGCTTTAACTTAACAAACAGATCTTCAATAATACTTGTAGAAACCGGATCGAGTGCAGATGTCGATTCATCTCCTAAGATGATCTCAGGGCCTACAGCCAATCCGCGCGCAAGGCACAGGCGTTGTTGTTGTCCGATAGATAAGCGCGTAGCAGAAGAGTGTAAACGGTCTTTAACCTCGTTCCACAAGGCAGTTGCTTTTAGTTGCTTTTCTACAATAATGTCCAGATCCTGTTTTTTGCGGGTGCCATGGATACGCGGGCCGTAAGCAACATTGTCGTAAATAGACATAGGCAATGGATATGGCCTTTGCGAAAGTAAGCCCATTTTTTTACGGATATGGGTTATCTCGGTATTAGGGTCGTAGATATCTTCGCCGTCAACCAAAACTTTACCGGTTACCTTAACGTCAGCAGCGGTATCATGTAAACGGTTAAAGGTTTTTAACAACGTAGTTTTACCACATCCCGATGGCCCTATAATAGAAGTGACGCTTTTATTAGGAATATCAATATTCAGATCTTTTAATATATGGTTGCCGCCTATGTGTACATTTAAATCCTGTACACTGATATGCGCTTTATCTTTAGTCATGTTATGATTTGTGTTTGTAGAATTTTTTTACAAGCAGTTCTGATAATATGGTGATTATCAATACTACAATAGTTAATATCAATGCGGAAGCATACCCTCGTCCCTGAACTTCCTCAATCGGGCTACCTAACTGGAAGAATATAGCCAAAGGCAGGGTAGCGGCAGGCTCGTGTAAGGAGGTAGGAATATTATCACTAAATCCGGCCGTAAACAATACCGCGGCAACATCGCCAATAGCCCGGCCGAATGAAATAAGTATAGCGGTTATAATACCCGGCCTGATCGCTCTTAAAACAACCTTCGCGGTTTCCCAGCGGGTTGAGCCAAGCGATAGTGCTGCATCTCTTAGTTCGAGTGGTACAGTTCTGATCACTTCGTCAAGCGTGCGTACCAAAATAGGGATCACCAATAATGTTACTGCGATAATACCACCTAGTAATGATGCTCTCAACCCGAAATAAACCATGATCAAAAAACCGAATGCGCCATAAACTATGGATGGGATACCAAAAAGAACATCAAACACCATGCGTAATGTATTTGATAAAAACTTCTTACCATCCATATACATATTCAGGTAAATAGCTACCGGTATGCTGATAATTAACCCCAGTATAGTAGCGCCACCAGCCACATACATCGACCCTATAATAGCATTCAATATGCCACCTTCTTTACCAATGTAGAATCCACCACCGGGAGTTTTAGTAAGCATGTCAAAGGTCATATATGGGGCACCTTTGTAAAATATAGTTCCTACAATCAGGAAAAAGCTTCCACCCACTATTAGGGTTGCTAATACCATCAGGAACTTAAAAAAGAGTTCTTCTAAATTGCGCCTTCTCATGCTGCCATTTTCCTTTCCAAGCGGCTTAATATTATTCTTGAAATGATGTTAAATAACAGAATAATGATAAATAATAGTAATGCCGCAAACATCAACGCTGAGTCGTAAAGCGGTATTGACATCATGTCGCCATAATTATTTGCAATCAAAGCGGGCAGGGGATACCCTGCATCAAAAACAGAGTGGGGCACAACGGCATTGTTACCACATACCATCAATACGGCAATGGTTTCACCAAAAGCACGTGATATAGCTAACACGGTTGCCGCTATTATACCGGGTAATGCTTTGCGTAGTATTACTTTTTTAATGGTTTCCCATTTAGTAGCACCTAAGGCAAGTGAAGCATCCTTTAATTCCTGTGGCATAGTGCGCAGCACTTCGTTCAGGATGCTCACTATCAACGGGAATATCATCACCGCCAAAACAATACCACCTGCTAAAACGCTGTACCCGGTTGAAAATTCAACAAAGTGCGGCGCGATATGATCCTGGATTAAGGGAATGATAAACAGCACTCCCCAAACACCAAAAATTACAGGAGGTATGCCAGATAGTAAATTTACAAACGGCATCAATATACGTCTCACACGCGAGTGCGCATATTCAACAATGTAAAGTGAGGTCAGTACACATAATGGTAAAGCTATAATGATAGCAATACCAGTTACCCAAAGCGTACCCATAATATATGGATAAAAGCCAAACAAACCTTTAAGCGGTTTCCAAACACTGGAGGTTAGTAAGTGTCCCCATGTGGAATTTTGAAGCACGGGAATGGATTTATAATATAACCCGATACCAATTATAAAAACTAAAGAGACTGATAGTATTGTAAACAATAGCATCAGCTTTGAAATGATCTTATCTTTTAATAGACGTATTCTTTGCATCAATTGTATATAATAGTTAATGGGTTGACCAGATTGTGACAGAATCACATACCCAATCAACCCGATTAACCAATTGTAGATCTTAATTTACTTTTTTAAGCTCTTCCTGCAACTTGGCATTTGATAGAGCGATATAACCATTTTCGTCAACAAATTTTTGACCGCTGGTTAAAACATATTTTACAAATTCAACCAATTCTTTCTTCCTTGGTTTACCTTTGAATAAAAAGCCCAGGTTACGTGCCGGTGGCGAAGGATATTTACCGGTTGCAATTGCCTCAGTTAACTGATCGATTGTTCCATAGAAATTTTCGTTTGGATCAATTTTGCCATTTCCGTTTACATCGATCGGTAAAACGCTAATGCCGGGGATTTGCTTACGGGTTTTCAGGTCGTATAAATAAGCTAAGTTATTATAACCTATTCCTGTAACGTCTTTTTTAACCGCTTGCGCTAATCCGGGATCGCCGTAAACGCCCACGCCTAAAAGGTCTTCCTGTTTTTTACCGAAATACTTCGCCCAGGTTTCGCCTGCACCCGCAGCATCTGAGCGGGTATAAACGTGGATAGGTACCGAAACTTTACCGCCTAATTGTTTCCAGTTAGTGGTACTACCGGTTACAAATACGCTTAAAAATTGCTCTCTTTTAACACCCTTTGCTAATAATGCTGCAGCATCAGGGTTGTTGGTGTTAAAAGTTGGCACAACAGCGTCTTTAGTTACATAGATGGTATAAGCACCTTTTTTTACTTCGGATGGATCAATATCGCGTGAAGCCAAACCAATATCAACTAAACCTGAAAGCGCATCAGTAATACCTTTTCCAGCACCACCTGCAGATATATTGAAGGTTACTTTTGGGTGAAGTTTTTTAAACTCACTCGCCCATTTAACAGTGATAGGATATAAAGCAAATGCGCCTGAGATACTTATGGTACCTTCCAAATCATCTGCAACAGGTGCCGGTTTCGGGTTTGTAAAAGACGAAGCCGTTATAGCTATACCCACGGTTGTAAGTACCACCAGTGACAACTTGCTTTTTAGAATGAACTTTTTCATAGTTATATTTTAAATAATTAGAATGTTAGCTGTAATTGAGCTTCAAATAAATTGTTTTTGATCTGTGTAGCAGTTTGCTCACGAGCATCCACATAATCAACTGTGAATTTTGCCCATTTGTTAAAGAAGTAGTTTACGCCACCGGTATAATCTGTAGTACGGTCGGTTGTAATGGTTTGGGTAGGATCAAAAGTATCATACCTTGCTGCCAATTGTAATTTGTTCGACCATACAAAATAAGCAGCTTGTCCGTACCAGCCGTTTCTGTTGATGTTCGCATCAGTTCCCCTATCATATTCAGCTGTCAATGATAATTTATTCCAAACGTAACGGCCGTCAATTCCCTGGCGATTTCTCAGGTTGTTGGTAGCGGTTTTAGCAGTACCAACTATAAATTGATCAATACCATGATAAAAATCAGCAGCAATAGTCAGATTTGGGATAGGGTGGATAGCTAAACGGCCTGCAATATCTTTATGGTTGTTATTATCGGTTGTAACATCATAACCCGCACCGTTAACGACAGCAAAATAATAATCAAACAGATAATGATCATTCAGCTTAGCAAAGCTACCGGTTAATTCTCCGCCGATATCACGGCCATTTTGATTGCCAATAACATCTGTTGACCTGCCAGCAAGCGCGTTTACAACTTGTGTACGATCAATAAATTCCAATTCTGAATCCGATGTTAGACTTTCAATAGAAAAAGGAACTTTAAATTGTCCTGCAGTTAGTTTTAAGAAGTCGAATATTCTATAAGTAGTATAAGCATCCAGCAATTTTGGATTTACACCTGCAAATTCGGTGTATACCTCATAACTCCAATCATCAGATATATTACCTTTAACGTCAAGCCTTGCTCTGTGTAATAAGAAGGTGTTTGTTTTGGTGCTCTGTTCAAAACCTTCATATTCTGTTTGTAACAAGCCGCTTATTTGCAACGCTCTTGTGCCAATAGTTATGCTATGTTGGTTGGCTACATCCTGGTCTTTTTTCTTTTGAGCTTTAATAGCTTCGTCTGATCTCAATGAATCAGCTTCTTGTTCAGATATTACGTTCTTTTTAACGAGTACATTTAAAATGTCATCGTTTTGCTGTGCTTTAGCTACGAATGCGGGGAATACAAGTGCTAGTATAAATAAATACTTTAAGTAATTAATTTTCATGTGTTATAGTTTAAAAGATTAAGTTGAAATAGGAAAAATTTGCAATGCAGTTGTGAAGGGAATCAACAACAGATGTATTTATCCACTATAGAGTAGTGGCATAACATGGGGCGTAATAGATGATGTGGTTTTGAAAAATTCATATCGTAATCTACTAAATCCATAATGTCTATTGATTTAGTAGTGTAAAAATACAAATTAAAACAGAGCTTGCAAGTCTTTTTTAAAAAATAAATGAATTAAAGCTGAATTTTAACGATTTGTTAATATTAGAAGGGGAGAGATAACTGTAAGTTAAGTATGTGCTTTAACTTAGCAGTTGTCTAAAAAAAACTATGTCATTGCGAGGAAAGAAGCAATCGCATGCTATACAGCGAAAACGTGCAAAGTTCGCGATTGCTTCGTTCCTCGCAATGACACTTGTTTGGGGGAGGCGTACGCAGAGGCTGTCCGTTTGTCACCTTACAAGCTTCTAAGCGCTATGCAATCCGCACTCTTTTTTATCTTGTTCTTCCCACCACCAGCGACCAGCACGAAAATCTTCACCTTCGCGAACTGCTCTTGTGCAAGGGGCGCAGCCAATACTTGGAAAACCCTTATCATGTAAGGGATTATAGGGAATGTTATTTACTTTGATGTATTCTTTCACTTCATCAAGGCTCCAATGAAAAATAGGGTGGAACTTTACCAGGTTATTCTGATCATCCCATTCCACATCATCCATAGATTGTCTATTTTGTGATTGCTCGGCACGGATACCGGTTACCCATATGTCATTACCTGCTAATGCTCTTTTTAAGGGTTCAATTTTTCTGATACCGCAGCATTCTTTACGATTTTCAACAGATTCATAAAAACTACTTGGCCCTTTTGCATTAACCATTTGCTCTAAAGCCTGGTTATTTGGGTAATAGGCATGTATAGGTTTGCCATACATTTCTATAGTGCGGTTCCATGTATAATAGGTTTCGGGAAATAACCTGCCGGTTTCTAACGTGAAAATTTTTATCGGTAGATTATTTTTAAATATCATATGTGTGATAACCTGATCTTCCCAGCCAAAACTGGTTGAAAAAATCACCTTACCCGGATATTCTGAAGCTAATAACGACAATGCATCAACAGGATCAACTCCTGTTAATTGTTGTTTTATATTTTCTGTTTGCGTACTCATGTTTAAATAACTTTAGCTAAAAAGTGCCAAATGCTGTTTACACTTATTAGGATAACGATAATCGCAACCGAGATCATAATAACCTTGGTTGATATTTTATTGGAGATTTTCGCCGCGATAGGAGATGCCAGTGCGCTGCCAATTACCAATCCGCCAACTGCTTCCCAATGGGTTACATGAAGCATGTATATAAAGGTAACCGAACTCGTCAACGCTATAAAAAAGCGCGATAGTTTCACTGTACCTAAACTAAACCGAGGGTTGCGCCCGCCTGCTATCAGTGTTGACAGCACGATAGATCCCCAGCCACCACCGCCTACTGCATCAATAAAACCTCCGCCTAAGCCCAATAATGGGATGCGTTTGATTTTTTCCGTATTGCGTTTACGTTTAAGGTTGAATGCTTTCGAAAGGATGACCAAACCTAAAATTAAGGTATATAGCGATACGAACGGTTTGGTGTATTGACTATACTGTGTTAATGAAGAGAGTATATAAGCTCCTGTCACGGCGCCAATAATACCTGTCCACAACAGCATCCAAAATAATTTCCAGTTGATGTTGCCCATCCGGTAATGCATCCAGCCTGCAATTCCATTGCTCATAATTTCCGACAAATGCACACCCATACTTGCTACAGCAGGAGGGATGCCCATTGTAAGCGAAAATGATGTTGCTGTTACACCGTACGACATGCCAATCGCACCATCAACCAAAGCAAAAAGAAAACCACCCCCTAAAAAATAATAGAAAAGCGGATTGATATTTTGTACATAGCTTTTAAAAGCAGGCTCTTTAAACCATAAAGATGCAGCCGCGATACCGATAGCTAAAATTATAGCCCCCCATATTAACCAAATGATGCTTTTGCTATTATTTTGTTCTTTTTTACTAACTAATACAGATGTCACTTCGTTTAACTTTTTAACCTTGTAGGCAAAGTCGCCGGTAAGTGTTTGTCTAAGTGCGGCTATTTGCTGTAAAGTATCATCAATTTCATCGGGGATACTTTCATTCAATACTTCTTTAATTCTTTTAGCTACAGTAGGCGATTTTCCATTGGTTGATATCGCCAGTTTCAAATCACCTTTTTGCACTATCGATCCCAAATAAAAATCACATAAGGCCGGTTTATCGGCAATGTTTACTAATAAATTGCGCTCATGAGCAGCTTTAACAATGTATTCGTTCAGCGCATTGTCATTAGTCGCGGCAATTACCAGGTTGGCATTGTCGAGGTCGGTGTCTTCAAAAGTTTTTTGTAAGATTTTTACGCCATTAAATTGGGAGGCAAGCGCATGCACTTCAGGTAAAAATGTGCGGGCAATAATTGTTACTGTTGCAAGCGGACTGTTATTAACAATAGCGGTTAGTTTTTCTAAACCGATATTGCCCGCCCCAATAAGCACGGTATGCAATTCATTCAGTTTAATAAATACTGGGAATAACTGGTTGTTACCCGGTGCTTTATCATCCTGTGTGATATTTAAATTACTATCCTTCGGCAACAATGTCATAAAACTCTTTTATCGACTGGAATGATGGATGCAGAGAAACCACTTCGCCAATTACAATCAGCGCAGGAGAGGATATTTTCTTTTCTTCTACTTGCTCAACAATCGTATCTATGGTACCAATGGCAACTTTTTCATTTTCGGTTGATCCGCTTTGGATAACGGCCACCGGTAAACGATTTTTACCCTGATTTTTAAATATTTGTGTGATCTCGGTTAATTTATGTAGCCCCATTAATACCACAATAGTTGCATTAGTTTGCGCTGCGGTATAAACATCGGCAGAAATTTTGCCGTTACTTGTAGTGCCTGTAATTACCCAAAAACTTTCGCTTAAACCACGATGGGTAACCGGTATCTGTTGTAAACCCGGTACAGCTATCGAACTGGAAATACCCGGAATAACCGTTGCCGGTATACTGAATGATGCTGCATGATCAAGCTCTTCATAACCACGGCCAAAAACAAACGGATCGCCACCCTTAAGGCGGACCACATGGCCGTAATTCAAAGCATAATCAATCATCAGTTTGTTAATAGCATCCTGCGAGAATGAATGATCGCCTGAGCGTTTTCCTACATAAACCTTAACTGCATGTTCAGGAGCGAACTCCAATATTTCTTCATTTACCAAAGCATCGTACAAAACAACATCAGCTGTTTTTAACGCCTTAACGCCTTTTATCGTTATTAAGTCAGCATCACCCGGGCCTGCGCCAACAAGGGTAATACGTGGCTCTTTTATTTCCTTTTTTATCTGAGTCTCCATTATGCCAGGGTTTCTCTCTTCACTTTACTTGCAGCCAGGAATTCTTCGGCTGCTGCTTTATATTTTGTCGCAAACTCATGCGAAGGCTCATTTTTGTTGATCTGCAAAACCAGATCGTTAAAACTACCATCTAATTGGATTTCGCCGGTTGATACATAATGAGCATCAAATTCTTTAATAATACCTGCTTGAGTGCTGCTGCTTACGCCTTTATCTAACAATAAAGCTTTTGCAGAGCTTATCATCACATTGTATGAATGATAAATCGCATCAGCCCAAGCACCTTTTTCGTAAGCGCCGTTTGCCCAACCCATTTTTTCTTCCGATTCGTATAATAAGGTAGCTACCAAATCAATAATAACGCTCGCGCATTCGCCCACGCCAATTGCAGTAGCAAATGTTTCCTGATGACCCCAATCAACAAATTCGTCTTCGGTAAGTGTCTCCAGGTTAGCTAATGGCTTTAACAACTGGTAGAAATAATCTTTACCCTGCCTGTCGTAATAATTATGGAAAGTTTCATCTTGTATAGAATTCGCTTTGTAATCATTTAATACCGCCCGTAAAACATGGGTAGCCCTTTTTGCAGGTACTTTAATTACTTTCTCAGCAGCGCGACCTACGCCATTGCCAACGGTACCACCGCCTAACAATACTTGTACAGATGGCAATACTCTTGTACCAGCTTTTAATGAACTCCCGTGAAACCCAATATGCGCCAAACCATGCTGACCGCATGAGTTCATACAACCGCTTATTTTGATTTTGATTTCACGGTTATAAATAAAATCTTCGTATTCATTATAGATCACATCTTCCAACACCTTAGATAAGGTCATGCTGTTAGATATGCCTAAATTACAAGTATCAGTACCGGGGCAGGTGGTTACATCGGCCAAACTATCAAAGCCCGGCGCTGAAAGGTCAAGCTCAGTTAAACCGTTATATAAAGCAGGTAATGCTTCTTTGCGCACATACTTTAATAATAAGCCCTGATTTTGGGTTATGCGTATTTCATCAGCAACCAATGGCGTTAATACTGCAACTAATTTACGTGCAGTATCTGATGCGATATCGCCAACAGGTACTTTAATATAAACACCATAAAAACCTTCTTGCTTTTGCTCAAAAACGTTAGTAGCAAGCCACTGCTCATAGCGAAGCTGGTTTGTTATAACCACTTCGGGATAGGTTGTTGCTTGTGGAAGAACAGGCGCTTCAACTGTATTGCGGTTAACTATATATGATTTTACCTTGTTAGCAGTACGCTCTATTTTAGCCAGGCGGATAACCTCATCCAAACCTAGTTTCTGTATCAGATATTTTAAACGGGCCTTGTTACGGTTGTTTCTTTCACCATAGCGATCAAATACACGAATAATAGATTCGATATAAGGGATCAGTTGGTCTTCGGGTAAAAACTCTTCAACCAGGCTTGCCAGTAGGGGTTGGGCACCAAGGCCGCCGCCTAATAATATTTTAAAACCACGCTCACCTTTTTCATTTACTTTAGGGATGGCGCCGATATCATGTATGTAAGAAAATGCAGTGTCGGCATCACTTGATGAAAACGAGATTTTAAACTTACGGCCCATATCCTGACAGATTGGGTTACGTAAAAAGTATTCAAAAGTGGCATAAGCATAAGGCGATACATCAAAAGGTTCCAACGGATCGATACCCGCGGTTGGTGATGCCGTTACGTTACGAACGGTATTACCGCAAGCTTCACGTAAGGTAATATCATCACGCTCAAGCTCAGCCCAAAGTTGCGGCGTTCTGTCAAGGCTTACATAATGTATCTGAATATCCTGGCGGGTAGTTAAATGCAAATTTCTACTGGCATATTCGTCTGATACATCAGCAATTTTTAGCAATTGTTGAAACGTTACCTTACCAAATGGTAATTTAATACGAACCATTTGCACACCCGGCTGGCGCTGACCATATACACCCCTGGCAAGGCGCAAACTCCTGAATTTTTCATCATGTATTTTACCATCGCGAAATGCCCTGATCTTTTTTTCCAGATCAATTATATCCTGTTCAACTATCGGGTTTTCCAGTTCCGTTCTAAAACTTTGCATGTTTTAATTTTAATATATTATAAAAAACGCCTCTTCGGCTTTTAACTAAAGAGGCGTCCTGATTATGAATGTTTAATTCCCCTTATAGCTAAATACAATTGCTATACATACAGCACATTACTTTATTGCAGCAAATGTTATTAATGAGTATCATTAGTCAAATATACATATTGTACAGGGAACTAGTAGTTTTTTAGTGAAATTTTCAATTTTTTACATAAAAATGTATTAAGCCTTTAAAAAGAATCTTTCCTCTGTGTGATAATTTTTTACGCTTATTTCATCACTCACAGATATAAAACCACTGCCTGTGTGTATCAGGTTTTGACCAAAAAAAACATCGTTACCACGACGGCGGTATTTGGCCAATGTTTTTAACGGCTCTTTAGTTTTGGCAATAGTAATTTGATCAATAGTAGTAAGAATGCAGCGTGCGGATAATTTTACACCATGAAAGTTGATATTATTGATAATGAAATGATCTATTACATCCTCTTCAAAAGGTTTGCCGCCGGTAAATACGATGTTCGGACGAAACCTGTTTATGGGTAGTTTATCTGTAAGGCGGCTATTTAGATCATCAAGCGATGCCTGCCCAATAATGAGAAAAGGATAAGCATCAGAAAAAGAGGTTACAAAACCTTCCGGTGCATATTTCTCATCTACCTGCCTTTTGTAATCATCCGGCATGTAAACAAGTCGGCACTTTACACCAAGCTTTTCAGTAAACCATTTATCAGCAAGGTCACTGACATATATAGCTGTGCATATATCATCCCAAACAGTCACTGTACAGCGTTCGTTTATTTGTGGCGCAAATGGGATGAGAATATTGTCGGATGTAAGGCTGTGGGCTACAAGTAAGCCGTCGATGGTAATGGTGACCTTTAATAAGGCCATTACAGGTAATTCGCGCTGGGATAGGAAACGATTGTTTTCATCAATCAATAACCAACGCCGATCATACTTAAAACCTTTATCAGTTACTTCGGCGCTGCTAAGTGCAATGCCACCTAATGATTTAATTGGATAAATGTATAATTCGCTAACCTGAAGCATCAGGCAAAAGTACGGATTACACTAGAAAAACTATGACTGGGAGATAATTAGAAATTGAATCCTAATGTGATTTTGGGGTTAAAAGGGGCTTTTTTTACTTTTTTAAATAGACCGCCATTATTCGCAGGTGCGCAAACTGCTTTAAGTATTGCAGTAAATAAGTTACTTATTAATGTCATGTTAAAACGTGTTTGCATACTTATACGCAATTAGTTACCTAAAAGTTGACAGAAGAAAGAAAATATTTCCCTATAGTTTAATTTGCCTGTAAGCAGAAGGGAATGCAAATAAATACGAGAAAACGCTAATTGTATTTCAACAGCGAGATATCAATTCACATGAGTAATATCATATTTTGATAGATGTTTTCAATGTGATTAAATTTTGCAGCGCATTACCTATTGTATTATTAAAGTAGGTATAAACAGTTTTACCTTCATCAAGCCAATCATTAATATAACTTGCATATTCTGATAAAAACCAATCGGTATAACTACCTCTGTATTTTCCATCGGGGCCATGAAATCTCAGGTAAACAAAATCATTGTTAAATGGATCTAAAGGAGATGCCGAGGCGGGCATGTCATGTATTACCAAGCCAGCCCTATACGTTTCAATCAATTGATAAATATCATCCTGATACCATGAAGGGTGGCGGAACTCTAACGCGACAAGCCATTCGCCTTGATTATAAGTATTAACTACAGACAATAAATTTTGTAATTGGGTTTTATTAGAAATGGTTAGACTAGGAGGAAATTGTATAAGTAAACATCCTTTTCGATTTCCTGCACAATCAATAACTGACATAAATTTACGGACATCATCCACCTGAAACTCCAACCCTTTATTGTGTGTAATATTCCGCCAAAGTTTAAATGTGAATTTAAAATCGCCGCAGACATCCTCCGACCATTTTTTTACTGTTGAAGCTAAAGGGACTTTATAAAAAGAGCTATTTACCTCCAGGCTGTTTACTATTGTTGAATAGAAGTGCAATCGGCTCTTGTCAGCATATTCCGAGGGGAAATCCCGTTTGGTCATTGGTAACTGCAGTCCGCTGGTACCACCGTAAAACTTACCCGGTATGTTCATACTAGGAAAGCGGTAAAGTGAAATAGAATGTTGACCCAACAGCACTTTCGCTCTCAGCCCAAATTTTTCCGCCATGGCGCTGAATAATCTCGGCACTCAAATATAATCCTATACCAAATCCCGAAATGTGTGAAGTATGTTTGCTTTCTACGCGATAATAACGATCGAACAACTTATCCAAATCATCAGGTTTAATACCTATTCCCTCATCCTTAATACTTACTTGTACTGTGTTACCAATCTTTTCACAGTTCATAATAATTTGCTGGGCTTTGGGCGAATATTTTATAGCATTTGTTAACAGGTTAGAAATCACTGAGCCTATTTTATCACGATCAGCATTTACTTTAATAGGAGGGCAGGGGACTAACGATATGCTGTGCATAAATGCAGTCATCTGTATTTCATCAATAACTTCAAGGATGAGTACATTAATTTCAAAGATATTTTTCTCGATAAATATTTTCCCTGATTCCAACCTTGAAATATTTAAAAAACCATTAATCATATTACTCATTTTCTTTACCTGGATATTGGCCTTACCCATGGCATTAGCTATGAATGGATCCTCGCTATTTTTAAGCTTAGCATTCATAACCTGAACAATTGCAGTTAATGAGGTCAATGGCGTTTTAAGTTCATGACTAACCATGCCAATGAAATCATTTTTTCGCATTTCATCCTGTTTCTTTTCTGTTATCTCATGTAGCACACCAGTAAAGTAAGCGTCAGTACCATTGTTATCATGTTGTACGGTTCCTATACCCCTTACCCAACGTGTTTTTCCATCATTATGCGCTATAACCGGGTATTCCATGTCAAACTTAATGCCTTTTGTAATGGCAGCTTCAACCATATCTGCCGCTGCCTGCCGATAATCGGGGTGAATTTGATTTATGGCAGCTTCATAAGGTACTTCTTCGTCTGGAGCGTAACCAAAGAATTCTTTTAGTTTAGGTGATGGTACAAATATCCGATCTACAACGTTGATATAGTAAGAACCAAGTTCAGCCGCATCAACAGCCATCCGCAAACTTTCCTCGGCACGCTCAACTTTTTTGCGGGCATTTACTTGTTCAGTTACATCCACCGAAACACAAATAATACCGTTAGTTATGCCATTATTATCTTTAATTGGCTGGTATGTGAAATTGTAATAACCTTCTTTAAGTATCCCATCAAATTCAATTACAGCCTTAACCTCGTTACCATAAAATGTTTCGCCGGTGGCGAATACATTATCTAACAATTTAAAAAACGGCTGATCTGCAAATTCAGGTAAAGCTTCAATGTACGTTTTACCAACAATATCAGCTGTTTTACCCAACATTTTAAGCATCAGGTTATTCATCGTTTCAATGCGTAAACTTCTGCCATTTAATATAAATATAGCAACCGGTGCCTGTTGTACCAGGTACCTAAAGCGGGATTCACTTTCTTCAAGCGCGTCCACAATTTGCTGCAAATAAGCTTGCGTTTCTGTTAGTTCTTCGTTTATCGCAATTAACGCTTCGTTTGAGGCTTGAAGTTCTTCATTTAAAGCAAACTGTTCTCCACTGCTTTGTTCAATATTTTTCCGCGCTAAAACTGCCTCTGTAACGTCAGTGCCAATAGTTATTAAACCATTTATATTGCCTTCAGCGTTATATTGGGCCTCATATATAAAATTGACATACGCGTTTACATATTTGCCATTACGAAGAATTTTTACAGGTAGCTCCGTTGCTGAAAAAGTTTCTCCGGTAGTATAAACATTATCTAAAAGTGCCTTAATTCCCTGAGATTTTAATTCGGGCATCGCTTCCAAAATAGGCTTGTTCGATACTTCTTCTAAACTTCTTCCCCATAATTCCAAAGCGCGATTATTAGCAATTTCAACAATAAAATCTAGCCCTTTGAAAAGCGCAATAGCTACAGGAGCCTGTAGAATAAACCGGCGAAGGTTACGCTCACTTTCCAATAGTGCTTTAGTTTGCGCTTCTTCCTGTTCTTTAGCTTTTTGTAATGCTATTCTGTTAAGCTCTTTTTCTGTTACATCAGATGCTGTATGTAAAATACAGTAAATTTTACCACTCTGGTCTTTTATTGCACGGTATTGGTAGTTGTAATAAGATGTTTGGAGTTTTCCATCAACCAGTAGAGTAGCGGGTATAGCATTACCAATGTTACTAACGCCGGTACTGAGCACCTCCTGCAATATTTTTTTAAAAGGTTGACCTTTAAGTTCAGGCACGGCCTCTTCCAATGGTTTCCCTATAATGTTTCGGTCTTTACCCCAAAAAGCAAGCATAGCATCATTGGCCGCTTGTATAATTATATCATCACCGGCATATATAGCCGTGGCGTTCTGAGAAAGGGAAAGAACTTCCAATATTTGATCTTTATCTAAAGAAAAGGACTTGCTCATCAGGTATAAAAAATCAAATATTTAAATGCAGGTTAACAAATAAAAATTAACAACAATTTTAGTTATATGTTTTTTGCTGGTACACTAAAATCTACAGCCCGAAGTACTATACAAAAATGCTTTGCGCTTTTTTTATTGTTTTTTCCAGGTCGATACCTTTACCTAACACGCCCTTAAACAAATCGCCGGTTTCCTTTAACCTGTCTATAGAATTAAATATGGTGAAATCTTTCATCGTTAAACCCGGTTTTACTTCATCCCAATCTAGTGGCATCGAAACTGTTGCACCAACCTTTGGGCGAAGCGAATACGGACCTGCAATTGTTGCACCCGGGCGATTTTGTAAAAAATCGAGATACATTTTCCCTTTACGATTGGCTACCATGCGCTCTAAACTGGTATAATCGGGTATTTGTTTATGTACTAACTGCACAACAATCTTGGCGAACATTTGCGATTGCTCGTATGTGTATTTAGCATCCAACGGAATATAAATATGCATGCCTGTTGAGCCGGAGGTTTTAGGATAAGATGGCACGCCGATAGCATCCAATACTTTTTTAACTTCTAAGGCAGCTGCTATTACCTGATCGAAAGTGTTTTTATCAGGATCGAGGTCAATTACGCAATAATCCGGATTGTCCGGTGATTTTACCCGACTGAACCATGGGTTCATCTCGATACAGCCTAATGAGGCCATCCACAACAAATAGGATTCATCATAACCAACCAGGTATTCCTTGTGCTCACCATCGCTGGTAGTGTAGGGGAAGGTTTTAGTGATCCAATCGGGGGCTTTACCCGTTACGTCTTTTTGATAAAAGCTTGATCCGTGTATGCCATTCGGAAAACGGTTAAGAGACATTGGTCTGTCTTTTAAATATGGTAAAATATAATCGGCAACCTGGTAGTAGTAATTAAACATATCGCGCTTGGTCACATTGTCTTCGGGCCAGTAAACTTTACTTAAGTGTGTGAATTTTATGTCGTGACCACATATTTTACGTACCTGCGTTTCATCAGTCGGATTTAACAGCGTTTTGCGGCCTTTATTCTTGGGTGGCGATACTACATCAACATGTGTTTTCCGGGTTTCAACTTTTGATTCCATCTCAACCTCCTTTACTGTTTCATTGGTTTCTTTTGGGGTTTCAAGCACAATATCTTTTGCTTTCTTGTCAATACGCATACCTTTAAATGATGCCTGTCGAAATACGCCATCGCTGGTAACTTCGGCATAAGCTACTTCACAAACCAGTTCAGGTTTTAACCAGGTAGGTTTAGCCCCCATTCTTTTAGGGCGGAAGCGCGATGGTTTATCTACATCCGGCTCTACATCAAAAGGGCTTTTATTGATGATGAGCGGTTTAAATTGCTCCATCATTTCTTTTTGTACCTTATCATTAAAGCCAGTTCCTACTTTACCCACATATCTGAGCTCGCTACCATCATAAACTGCCAAGATCAAAGCACTAAACGATTTACTGGTACCTGCATTTTTAGTAAAACCGGCAATAATAACTTCCTGCCGTTGATGGATTTTGATCTTGAGCCACTCTTTTGAGCGCAAATCCGAAATATATGTACTATCTGCTTTTTTGGCTATGATGCCTTCTAATCCTATCCGTTGCGCGGCATTAAAAAAGTCGATACCTCCTGTATTAAATACCTTACTTTGGCGGATGTGATCATCATTGGTAGGTAATACATTTTTTAAAATAGCTTGGCGTTGTATCAATGGTAACCCCATAAGGTTTTTACCATCGTACCACAAAATATCGAATACATAAAATATCAACTCGCCGTCCGCTTCGCTGCGCCAGTTTTGCAGGGCACCAAAATCCGATACGCCTTTATCATTCAAAACCAAAATCTCACCATCAAGTACCGCATTTATCTTCCATTTCTGTAGTAGTTTATGGATGGAGTAAAACTTATCGTTAAAGGTTTTATTGTTGCGCGATATGAGTTCCACCTCGCCCTTATTGATTGTAGCAATAGCACGATAACCATCCCATTTAACTTCATACACCCAGTTTGGGTCGTCAAAGGGTTCATCAACCAAAGTGGCTTTCATTGGTTGGATATTTTTGGGTATATTATCTTTAGGGGCTGACTTTAGAATTGAAGTCACATTTATAGCCGTATCCATCTGTCCCTCAGCCAGCTCTTCACCCACCATTTGCTCAACTGGCTTTGCCAGGGCTTTTTTTTTACCGCTTTGAGGCGATTCTTTCAAATCCTCTTCGTGACCATGTCGCCAAACCTTTTCACTGGATTTTTCCATTGTTTCGATGGTTTTGCCGGATAGTACGGATTGATCTTCTTTTGTAATATCATCAGTACTCGCAAACTGATCATTATGCTTGATCAGCAACCAGCCATTTTCGCCCATCCCATGGGTTTTAACCAAAGCGTATTCACCCTCCAGTTTCTCGCCATGAAGTTTTATTTTTAGCGATCCTGATTTTAGTTGCTCTAAAAGATGTTTTTCTTGTGCTTGCTTGCCTTTTATTTCTTCAATAGGTTCGTAGGTGCCTTCATCCCAAACAATCACAGTGCCGCCTCCGTACTGTCCCTGCGGGATAATACCTTCAAAATTACGATAGTCGAATGGATGATCTTCAACCATCATCGCCAAACGTTTAGTTTTTGGGTCGGTTGACGGGCCTTTTGGTACAGCCCAGCTTTTTAATACGCCATCCATCTCAAGCCTGAAATCATAATGCAAACGAGATGCATCATGCTTTTGAATAACGAACATTAAATGATCTTTATCCTTGCTTCTTCCGGCTTTTGGTTCAGCGGTTTTCTTAAAATCCCGCTTCTGGGCGTATTTAACCAGGCTCATAATACTTATTTTAAATACTTTCTTACTTCGTCAACGGAGTTGCCAACAGCATCTACCGCTTTTTGCAATGCCTCGCGGTTGATGCCAAACTTATTTGTCCAATACTCAATCGCGTAATATTCGTGCATGTTGATAATGCCATTATCAAGACTTAATGCGGTGTAGTTATTTTCCATATTGCATTTATTATATTGGTTATAATTACAACAATAAGGCCATACTATGGTTTGAATATTATAATATTCAGCGATATGGAACTATTTGAAATATCAGTAAGCTACAAAAATGAGAATCATCATTTTGAGATACGTGATTACATGCACCATGACGGTGAGCAATGCAAATATGAACTTTATAAACAAGGAGTTTTTGTGGCCAGTTTTGAACCCGGCCCTCACAAACATTTACACATTTGTAAAAATGCGGGAGTGGAGGAAGAAGAATTGCTCGACCTTGTGGCCGAGCAAATAGAATCGTATAATATTTAGATGTGATTATACTCCACCAAATATGGAGAATCCGCCATCCACACAGATCATTGATCCGGTAACAAATTTCGAAGCATCGCTTAACAACCAAACTAAAGCGCCTATCAACTCATCGGGATGACCAAAACGTTTAAAAGGAGTTTGGTTAATAACCAATTCGCCGCGTGGCGTATAACCACCTTCGGGTTTGGTAAGCAGGTTGCGGTTTTGTTCAGTAAGAAAAAAACCCGGAGCAAGGGCATTCATACGGATGGCATCACCATATCGGTTGGCCAGTTCAACAGCAAACCATTGGTTATAACAATCTACCGCTGCTTTGCCTATATTATATCCCAATACCTTAGTAATAGCCCGTTTAGAGTTCATTGAAGATATATTAACAATACTACCTCTACCTGTTTTGGCAATAGCATCACCAAAAACCTGTGTAGGTATTATTGTTCCCCAGGTATTTACCTCCATCACTTTTTTCATCCCGGCGATATTCATTTTAAAAATATCCTCTTCGTTTTGCAGCACACCTTCCGGCATATTGCCACCTGCCCCGTTTACTAAGCCATCCAGTCGTCCAAAAGTATCCAAAAGCTTTGTCTTAGCCTTTTGAAGGTCAGCTTCATCTAACACATCGGCAACTAAAGCAACCGCTTTACCGCCATTTTTATTGATAGCGGCCGCACGTTCTTCGGCAACTTCAGCATTTCTGCCTAAAATGCCCACTGCACCACCCGCCTCAATTATGCCATTTACAAATGAGTTGCCTAATATCCCGGTACCACCGGTTACAACAATTACTTTGCCTGCTAGTGAAAATTGATTTTCCAATTTTTTATTATTTAATAATTTAAGTTTTATCTTGATACTTCAACCAAAACTAAGAATTGTCTTAATTAACATTATCCGGACAATTGTAAATTAGGTTTTAATCAGTTGACAATTGTCAACTACTGCTCAAAAATATAATTGCCGAGACCGGCATTCAAATAATAAAGGCTTATTATTTGCTACATCGTTGTAGTGAAGGCCCAAAAAACAAATCGCTTTTTTGATGAATTAGAAAAAAAACAGGCAAAACATTCCTATTAAAAGCCAGGTGCTCCTTTAATTAACCTGCAAAGGTAAATAAGCTTAGCAAATATTCCCCAAAGCTTATATTGTGTACAATCACAATTTCAAATTGCTCATCAATCAGTGTTGAAAATTCTGTTAGTTCTCGGCTCATGATTAAAAAAGATTTTACATATGTAAAAATAAAGTATTTTTATACCAAAAACCAAATTGGTATTCATTTTGTTTTTATTAAAAAAATAGTGCATAATTATTATGCACTATTTTTTTAATAAATGTTATTTATGGGAATTTTAATCCCTGGTAACTTGCAACATTGGCAAGCGGAACATTTGCACTATAAGTAGTGTTAATAGCTTTTATAAATTCATTAGCTATAATGGCGTAACCGCGAGGGGTAAGGTGAACGCCATCCAGTGAGAATAAACCGCCTGTGATGTATGCAGATGATAAAGAAATACCATCAACTTCTAAGCCATGTAATTGAACATTATTCAAATAAGTATAAGCATCAAATACAGCCAACCCTCTTGCAGCAGCCTGACTTTTAATAGTATTGTTGTATGACTGTACATAATCGCGGGTTAAGGCAACTTCATTGGCATCCAATACATATTTATTATCAACCGGTGTATAAGGTGTTAAACCATAAGGCAGCGGGCCGTACGGAGTGCTTACAAGAGTTCCTAGCATACTGGTTGGGAATGTAAGTATAATCAAATCACTGTTTGTAGCAAGCCTTGGCGCATAGGTGGTGCCAGATACTAAGGCATTAATATAAAGTTTAGCACCGAGCGCGGCTACCTGCGCGTTAATAGCTGCTACAGTAACCGTATTAAAGTAAGGTATTGAGGTAACATCAGGGATGGTAGCAACTACACCTTTTGCTCCACCTACAGTTAATTGTTGAAGCGATGCTTCATATAGCTGTGCAAAAGTTGTTTTATCGGTAAGCACATCACCTGCGCCACCAGTTGTCGCGTAGCTTAATGCATCGTTGTTACCCAACCAATCAGTAAAAAAGGTAAACGGTTTCGCGGTTACAAAATCAAGGTAATCGGTATTTAGTACTGTTGTTGATCCGTCACCAGGCAGTAAACGCTCAAAATAACCGTTATAATTGCCGTATTGAGGTGTGGTGATGTTATAAAGTTTAATCCCTGGTACACCATAATTTTCAATATCGCCGGTGTATTTGGTATATAAAATTACAGGGCCAAATCCAGGGGCATTATACTCAGTTCTTATAGCAAGATCAGTAGTGACAGTATCTATTATGGGGCTTCCCGCCTTAGTAAACCCGGCTAAAGTTAAATAGCCTGAACCATTAGCTTGTGCCGAAGTAAATAAAGGTTGATTAAAAGCTCCACCGCCAACTTGTGCCATTTGTTTGGCCATAATTGAAGGGTAGGAGTTTAATTGTCCATCCAGGTACAAACCACCGTTTGAATAACCAGCAGTTAGCGAATTTCCTACGGCAATAAAGCGAGAGAAATTAGCAGTACCCCTGCTTAAGCTTGGTGTATGAATTTCGGGTTTGCAGGCAGCTACAAATAGCAAGCCTGAAAGTATATATAATTTAAAGTTCTTCATGCTGTTATTTTTTAATTACCAGTGATAAGCCAGTGATATACCAGGGATATAAACATTAGTTTCAAAAGTGCCCGCTAACTGGGTTTGTATATTGGTTTGATCGCGAGACATAACATGTTCGTATTCAAATGAAACGTCAAGATCTAAATGATGGGCAAATGTATAACCTAATCCACCTGTTACAAATGCGCGGTTAGCATCAGGTGCCTCCGGCGATACAAAACCATCTTCAACAGCAGTAGTCGCGTAGCCTCCGCCAAAGCGTATCGCTAAATTTTTGTTGGTTTTATACTGTGCACCAGCTCTAAGGCTAAATGCATCTTTGTAGTCTCGTTGTTCTACTGTGTTTTGCAAGCCAGCTGCAGTTGTTGAACCATAATTAAAAGCCAGTACTTTATACACATCCCAACTGATGGCGTTGGCGTCAAATGCTAAAGTCCATTGTTTATTTGGGTAAAATCCAAAACCTATTGAAGTAGTAGCCGGCAACGGTATACTTGATGAAAATGTATTAGGCTGAGGGAATTGCGCCTGCAACGATGATGGGACAGTAAATATAGCGTTACCGTTATTAATAGTAGTGTTTACTTCTGAACGGTGTGTTATGCCTATGGTTACGCCAACCTCGGTTACTATATATATACCAGCGTTCCAGCCATAGCCTTTACCCGATCCTTTAAGTTCTGCCTGTCCATCCTGACCTGAAGAATTTGTTAACGGTATTGCCTGTGTCAAATCAACGCTACCTCTGTTATATACAAAGCCACCGCCTACACTTAAAAAGTCGGCTAGTTTTATACTTAAGGTTGGTTGTATATAAATAGCTTTAAGATTTAAGCTTTCCAGTACATACTTACCTTGCCAGTTATCGCCCCAGTCGGTTAAGCCACCAAATGGTGTGTAAACACCTAATCCAAGTTTCCAAAACGAATCTTTTGGTCCCCATGCAGCATAAAAAGTAAAGGGAGTAGCAATTTTATTTGCGGTATGATCCTGCACATTGGTGCCTTGCGGGTTAAAGGTCGATTTAAACAACAATGGACTTATACCACCCTGCACGTAATTTTCCGGTAACATGGCAACCGCTCCCGGGTTGAAAAATACAGATGCTCCATCCTGGAGAACGCCGGTGCCTGTATGGCCCATACCTATTTGCTTTTCACCTTCCAGGTTTACCTGGAAACCCTGTGCAAACGAAATGACAGGCATCAGTGCGAACACTAATAGTAAGAGTTTCTTCATAATTGATATAATTGGTTTATAAAGCGCAGTTTGCTAGGTGCAAAGGCTGCATGGTTTAAAAAAATAAATTTAGCTTGGTTTAATAGTAAAAAAAGGGCTATAATGCGGAGATATTCGTCAAAAAGTCGGATAAAGATTTTAGCCCCCATGTTTTAAGTTTTAGGTAATATGTTCTAACAAAAATAGCTATAAAATCATATATTGCAGTGCATGAATAAAAAAATTGCTCACCTAAGTCTATCTAAATTTGCAGATCTGTATGCCGACAAGCTGGTAGGACCGGATTTTTTTATTACCGATGAAAAACAACTGCTTAGCTTAAGCGAACATCCCTATCGTTCTGATGGTTACATTATAGGAATCTGTACCCGTGGTACTGCGCAGGTTGAAGTAAACCTGCAGATATATGAGGCTAAAGCTGATGCGATGCTACTGGCAACACCCTTTCATATTTTAAGGATATATAACAGTAGCGAAGATTTTTTATGCAGGTTTATTGTATTCTCCAAAGCATTCCTGACCGAAAATAATGTCAACAGTCATTTTCTGGAATCGTTCAGTTACTTTAAAAGTGCTTCACTGCCTGTAATTTATCCCACGCATGATGAAATCAATATGTTATTGGATATTTATATGTTGATGAAGAAAAAGTTGGATAGGGAAGAACATCCTTACCGAATGGAAATATCCAGGAGCATTTTAACATCATTATTATACGAGGTGGAATCCATTTATACCAGTCACCATGTAATGGTAAAAGGTAAGCAAACCCGGAAACAGGAATTAAATGTTTTATTCCAGGAGTTGGTTTTTCATCATTATAAAGAGCACCGCAACGTTCAATATTACGCCGATTCATTATTCGTATCATCCAAACACCTTACCGAAACCATAAAGGAAGTTACTGGCCGTACAGCGGGTGAGTGGATAGATGACGCTGTAATATTAGAAGCCAAGGTGTTATTGAGAAATCATGACATCAGCATAGCTCGAGTAGCAGAGGGCATCAATTTCCCCGACCAATCGTCGTTTGGCAAATATTTCAAAAACCACACTGGGTTATCCCCATCAGATTATCGCGTAGCAACTGCGTTGTAAGTCAAAAATCAAAATTGAAAAGTCAAAATTAATCGTTTGCGCTTTTGACTTTTCAATTTTGATTTTTGACTTATATTTCTTTCCGACTTTTTGACGAATATCTCCGCATTGTAAACCTTTTAATACAACAACAACCCTTATAATTTTACCGTTAATTATAAAACCAAAAATTACAGCAGTAGTTAATTACACTGCTGCATAATTATAAACGTACAATTACATCCTTAAAAATTAATTTTTTATGAATGATACTGAAGCTGTAAAGGCTATAAAAGGTGGCGAGTTCCTGATCAGGGAAACCCCTGCAGAATCTGTTTTTATTCCTGAGGAATGGAATGAAGAGCAATTAATGATTGCTGAGACATGCACCAATTTTTTGGCACAGCATGTAACTCCCAATTTAGCACGAATTGACGAGCAGGAAGAAGGCTTAATGCCACATTTAATGGATGAAGCGGGTGCCTTGGGTTTGTTAGGTATATCTATACCTGAAGAATATGGTGGTTTTGGTAAGGATTTTAAAACCGCCATGCTGGTTACCGAGAAACTAGGGGCAGGTCATTCGTTTTCGGTAGCATTTTCGGCACACACAGGCATCGGTACGTTGCCTATACTATATTATGGTACTGACGAACAAAAGGCGAAATACATCCCTAAACTGGCAAGCGGTGAGTGGAAGGGTGCTTATTGCTTAACCGAACCAAGTTCGGGATCTGACGCTAACTCGGGTAAAGCACGTGCTAAACTTACCGAAGATGGTAAACATTATATCCTTAACGGACAAAAAATGTGGATCACCAATGCGGGCTTTGCTGATATATTCACGGTTTTCGCTAAAATCGATAACGATGAAAACTTGAGCGCTTTTATTGTTGAAAAGACTTTTGAAGGAATAACCTTAAATCCCGAAGAACATAAAATGGGCATAAAAGGTAGCTCAACAAGACAAGTGTTTTTTAACGATTGTAAAGTTCCGGTTGAAAACCTGTTATCTGAACGCCAGAATGGATTTAAAATAGCAGTTAACATATTGAATCTTGGTCGTATTAAGTTAGGTGGTGGTACCATTGGCGCAAGTAAAGAAGTAATTAGCACAGCTATAAACTATGCTAATGAGCGCGAGCAATTTGGCAGGCCGATTTCAAAATATGGCGCTATCCGTTATAAAATAGCAGAACAAGCTATAAAAACTTATGCGTCAGAATCTGCTGCGTATCGTGCCAGCGAAAATATGGAAGAGGCCACTGCGCATTTAATTGAAACCGGTATGGATCCAATTAAAGCTAAATTAAAAGGTACTGAGCAATATGCCATCGAGGCTGCAATAATTAAAGTAAATGCATCCGAAACATTGAATTATGTAGTGGATGAAGGTGTGCAAATATACGGAGGTATGGGTTACAGTGCTGAAGCACCAATGGATAGATCTTACCGCGATTCACGTATCAATAGGATATTTGAAGGTACCAACGAGATCAATCGCATGTTAACCGTTGATATGATGCTGAAGCGTGCCATGAAAGGCGAACTTGATTTAATGGGGCCAGCACAAAAGGTTGCCGGTGAGTTGATGAGCATTCCTGATTTTGGTGGATCGGAAGAGGATACACTGTTCTCGAAAGAGAAAAAATATATCGCAGGATTTAAAAAAGCGGTGTTAATGGTTGCAGGTTCGGCAGTACAAAAATTAATGCAGCAGTTGGGTAAAGAACAGGAAATTTTGATGAACTTAGCTGATATGCTGATTGAACTGTATGTAGCTGAATCAACCCAATTACGTGTTGAAAAATTGGTTGGTATGCGTGGCGAAGAAGCCTGCAAAGAACAATTGGATATTATGCGTGTTTATATTAATTACGCAGCCGAAAAAATATTTAAATCCGGTAAAGAAGCCATAAATTCGTTTGCCGATGGCGATGAACGCCGGATGATGATGATGGGTTTAAAACGTTTCACCAAAACCGAAGATTTTAATACCACACAGGCTCGCAGAAACATCGCAGCTAAATTAATTGAAGAAAATAAATATTGTTTTTAATATGCTGATTAATGGAGTGTCGCACTGAGGCACTCGAAGTGTGGGCGCAGAGGCCTTTACCCACGTGTTTCGAGTACCTCAACATGACACCCCGATTGATAAATAAATTATACATCTAACATGAAAATACTAGTGTGCATAAGCCAGGTGCCGGATACCAGCACTAAAATTATGCTAAAAGACAACGATACCGCTGTAAATACACAGGGTACAACTTACATTATTAACCCTTACGATGAATGGTATGCTTTAATTCGCGCGCTTGAATTGAAAGAAAGCGGCGTGGCTACCGATGTGCATCTAATAACTGTTGGCAAAGCCGATACAGAGCCTGTTATCCGCAAAGGATTAGCTTTAGGCGGAGATCAGGCGATACGTATTGATGCTGATAGCGTTGATCCTTATCAAACAGCTAATTACATTGCTGATTATGCAAAAACTGTAGGATACGATCTTCTTTTATGTGGTAAGGAATCTATTGATTATAATAATGGTTCAGTAGGGGTAATGATTGCTGAATTATTGGATGCCGATTATATTGGTTTTGCAACAAACATCCAGGTTGAAGGAACTACGGCAACAGTAAAACGTGAAATTGAAGGTGGTGAAGAAACGGATGTGGTTAATTTTCCTGTGGTAATCGCTTGCCAAAAAGGCGTTGCCGAAGCTCGTATACCTAATATGCGCGGAATTATGGCAGCACGTACCAAGCCATTAAATGTGGTTACACCAACCTCAAGCGCTGCTGTAACTACTATTTTATCTTACGAGATGCCTCCTGCAAAAGCGGGTGTAAAAATGGTTAGTCCCGATAACATGGACGAACTGGTTGAGTTATTACATTCCGAAGCAAAAGTTATTTAATTAAAACCTGAAAACATGTCTGTATTAGTATTGGTGGAACACACCGATGGAAACATAAAAAAGAAAAGCTTTGAAGCTGTGCAATACGCCGCCGAAATAGCTAAAAAAACAAATACAACCGCTACCGCATTAGTTTTAGGAACCATTGCTGATAGTGAACTTGAAAACCTTGGTACATATGGCGTACAAAAAGTATTACATGTTGCCGATAAGAAGCTAGACGAATTACATGCCCGCGCCTATGCTTCAGCATTAATTGCTGCGGCTCAAAAGGAGGGAAGTAAAATTATTATAGCATTGCATGATATTAATGGCAAAGCAGTAGCCCCACGGGTAGCTGTAAAATTGAAAGCAGGCCTGGTATCAGGTGCGTTATCTTATCCTGATCTAGACAAAGGCTTTGTGCTTAAAAAAGCAGTATTCTCTGGTAAAGCATTCGCTTTTGTTAATATTACCAGTGATGTTAAAATAATCACCTTAATGGCAAATTCATTTCCATTAGTCGCTGGTAGCGGAAAAGCAGCTATTGAAAAATTGGATGTAACTTTTGGCGATAAAGATTTCGGCGTAAAAGTAAAATCGGTAGATAAAGTAACCGGCGAAGTATCACTTGCTGATGCAGAGCTGGTAGTATCTGGCGGCCGTGGTATGAAAGGTCCTGAAAACTGGGGATTAATTGAAGACCTGGCTAAGGAATTAGGTGCTGCAACAGCATGTTCCCGCCCGGTAGCGGATGCAGGTTGGAGGCCACACCATGAGCATGTAGGCCAAACAGGTGGTACTATTCGCCCTAATTTATATATCGCCGTAGGTATATCGGGTGCTATCCAGCATTTGGCAGGTGTTAACGGTTCTAAAGTAATTGTTGTCATCAATAAAGATCCTGAAGCTCCGTTTTTTAAAGCGGCAAATTACGGTGTAGTTGGTGATGCGATGGAAATTCTACTAAAGCTTACTGAAGCCGTTAAAAAATTCAAACAACATAAATAAAATACGTTATGAATGTGTTTTATGAGGGCCAGGTTCTATGGTCGCAGATTGATGCCAACCAGCATATGCGTCACTCCGCATATGCTGATTTTGGCGCACAGGCCAGGCTAACCATGATGGAAAGTTTGGGCCTGGATCTTAAAGCATTATTAAAACACAATATTGGCCCGGTTTTATTCAGAGAGGAGCTGTTTTATACACGCGAAGTAGGTATTAACGAACGCATAAAAGTGTCCTGCGAATTAATAAAATCAAGAGCTGATGGTTCAAGATGGACAATGCGCCACGAGATATTTCGTAGTGACGGCGTAAAAGCAGCCACCATAATTGTAGAAGGAGCCTGGATCGACCTTGAAAAAAGAAAACTTGCTGCGTTGCCTGCCGAATTAATGGAGCATTTCATGAATTCACCCAAAGGCCATGATTACATGGAGGAGCAGGCAAAACCTAAAAGCTAACACAATGGAACTGAAAGAAAATTTTGATAAAGCGGTAGTTGAAAGCAAACAAATAGCATCTCGACCGGATAATGAAACGTTATTGCAGTTATATAGCCTTTACAAACAGGCTACCGAAGGAGATATTAATAGCGATCCTCCCGGTATGTTTGACTTTGTAGCCAAAGCAAAATATGATGCCTGGACTAAACTGAAAGGTATATCTACCGATGACGCAATGCACCAATATATTTCCGTAGTAGACGGTTTGAAGACCTAAGCGCAAACTATCCGTAATTTTGACAAATCTTTCCGCCATTTAGCCCTTTGTATTTGGCTTTGTAAAAGGATATTTGTTATAAGTAAACCAATACTAAACTTATTAACTATCGACTGATTTTTATTCGCCTTTAATTAGGAGTATTTCATTTTGGTTATGTTTTGCATACCTTGTTGGTGTATTCCTATTAATCGAATTTATTAACCGGTATTAATCTTTACAAACATGTCAGCACACAAAAAGTATTTCATCCGCCTGGTGGTTTTAGTATTAGCCATTACATCAATCAGTCTTTCGGCAAAAGCGCAAACCGACAAAATTGAAGGCCTTTGGTATAATGATGTAAAAAGTGGCAAAATACTTATCTACAAACAACCCAATGGCAAGTTTTATGGTAAAGTGGTTTGGCTTCGGGAACCGTTAAAAAACGGTAAGCCCAAAGTTGATGAATTAAACCAGGATGAAAAACTTCGCAGCCGCCCAAGATTAGGTTTGCCGGTATTAGCAGATTTTGTAAAAGATGGTGATGATAAATACACCGATGGAACAATTTACGATCCGAATAATGGTAAAACATACTCTTGTACAATTACTTACAAAGGTAAAACACTGGCCATTCGTGGTTATATAGGAATTTCACTTTTTGGAAGGACAACTACTTGGTCAAGAGCTGAATAAGAACTTTAATTAAATAAAAAAGCACATATAATGGATGCTAAACGAATTATAAAAAAGGTTGCCGTTCTTGGGTCTGGCGTTATGGGTAGCAGGATTGCCTGTCATTTCGCCAATATCGGCCTGCAAGTATTGTTGCTGGATATTGTACCCAAAGATGCACCCGCTGATGATAAAAAAGCCAGGAATAAAATTGTGGATGATGCGCTTGCTTTCGCTTTGAAATCGAATCCATCACCAATCTATCTTAAATCATTTGCAAAACGAATTACCACCGGCAATTTCGATGATGATATGCCCAAAATTGCCGATTGTGATTGGGTGATAGAGGTTGTAGTTGAACGTTTAGATATCAAACAAAAAGTATTTGAAACGGTCGAAAAGTATCGTAAACCCGGTGCACTGATTACTTCAAATACTTCAGGTATCCCAATTCATTTAATGACAGAGGGCAGAAGCGAAGACTTTAAAAAGCATTTCTGCGGAACGCACTTTTTCAATCCGCCCCGCTATCTGAAACTGTTGGAAATCATTCCGACAAAAGATACCTTAAACAGTGTAGTTGATTTCTTGATGTTGTATGGTGAGAAATACCTGGGCAAAACCACGGTATTAGCTAAAGATACCCCCGCATTTATCGGTAATCGTATCGGTGTCTTCAGTATTATGAGTGTTTTGCATTATGTTGATAAAACAGGCATGACAATTGAAGAAGTTGATAAATTGACCGGTCCTGTAATTGGTCACCCAAAATCTGCAACATTCCGTACCAACGATGTGGTAGGATTAGATACCATGGTGCATGTTGCTAATGGTTTAGCAGAAAATGCACCTAATGATGAAGCAAAAGAGCTATTTCAAATCCCTGAGTTTGTAACCGGCATGGTTAAAAACAACTGGTTGGGTAGCAAAACTGGTCAGGGTTTTTATAAAAAAGAAAAAGTAAACGGCGTTAACCAGTTTTTCGCCCTTGATTTGAAGACACTGGAATACAAACCATCACAAAAGGTAAAATTTGCATCACTAGAAACCACAAAGACGGTTGATAATTTAAAAGATCGCCTTAAAATATTATTCGCGGCTAAAGACAAAGCAGGTGATTTTTATCGCTCAACTTTTTATCAATTGTTTGCTTACTCAAGCAATCGTATTCCTGAAATTTCAGATGAACTTTATAAAATAGATGCCGCCATGAATGCCGGCTTCGGTTGGGAAATGGGGCCATTTGAAAAATGGGATGCATTGGGCGTTGCCGATACCGTAAAAGCGATGGAAGCATCGGGCAATAAACCCGCGGAATGGGTTTATGATATGCTCGCGGCAGGTGCACAGTCATTTTATAAAGTGGAAAACGGCAAGCGCCTATATTATGATATTCCATCAAAGAATTATAAGATAATCCCGGGTACGGAGCAATTCATATTGCTGGATAATATCCGCCCGACACATACGATCTGGAAAAACAGCGGTACTACCATAACTGATATTGGCGATGGTATCATCAATCTGGAATTCCATACCAAAATGAATACCATTGGTGGTGAAGTAATTGAAGGCATCAATAAAGCCATCACATTGGCTGAAGCTAACTATAAAGGCTTAGTGATCTCAAACGAAGGCGCTAATTTTAGTGCAGGTGCTAACGTGGGCATGATATTCATGCTGGCAGTTGATCAGGAGTTTGATGAATTGAATATGGTGATCAAGGCGTTCCAAAATACGATGATGCGGGTTCGTTACTCATCCATTCCGGTTGTTGTAGCACCTCATCAAATGGCTTTAGGTGGTGGTTGCGAAATATGCTTACATGCCGATAAGGTAGTTGCTCATGCTGAACTATATATGGGTTTAGTTGAGTTTGGTGTTGGGTTGATCCCGGGCGGCGGCGGTACTAAGGAGTTTGCTTTGAGGTTATCCGACGAACTACAGGACGGCGATATCGAAACGAATAATTTCCGTGATAGGTTCTTGACTATTGGTCAGGCAAAGGTATCCACATCAGCCTATGAAGCTTTTGAATACGGTTACCTTAAAAAAGGCCATGATGTAGTTGTTGTATCGCAAAACCGTTTATTAGCTGAAGCCAAGCAGCATTGTCTACAATTGGCTGATGAGGGCTATGTACAACCTGTTCCGCGTAAAGATATTAAGGTGTTAGGCAAACAAGCTTTGGGCTTAGGTTATGTAGGCGCAAACACTATGTACAGTGGCAATTATATCAGCGAGCATGATGTGAAGATCTCTCAAAAACTGGCTTACGTAATGGCAGGTGGCGATTTATCGCAACCAAACCTTGTAAGCGAAGACTATCTGTTAGGGTTGGAAAGAGAAGCTTTTGTATCGCTTTGTACCGAACGTAAAACTTTGGAGCGTATACAATCAATATTAACAGGTGGTAAAGTATTAAGAAACTAATTATAGTATCAAGTAGTTAGTATCAGGTATCAAGTTTTTTTTATGTCTTGATACTTGATACTCGCTACTAAAATCTAAAAAATTATGAACGCATATATAGTGGCAGCAAGCCGCAGCGCAGTAGGGAAGGCAACTCGTGGTGGTTTTAGATTTACTCGACCGGATACGCTTGCCGCGGATGTTATTAAGCATTTGATGGCATCAGTACCTAACGTGGATAAAGACCAGATTGAGGATGTTATTGTAGGTAACGCTACACCCGAAGCGGAACAAGGTTTAAACGTGGCCCGGTTAATATCATTAATGGCACTAGATACTGATAAAGTACCCGGGATGACCGTGAACAGATATTGTGCTTCTGGATTAGAAACCATTGCTATCGCGTCAGCAAAAATACATGCCGGTATATCCGATTGTATTATTGCCGGTGGGGTTGAAAGCATGAGTTTACTACCTATGGGTGGCTGGCGTATCGTTCCAAATGCAGATGTTGCATTGGCTCATCCTGATTATTACTGGGGCATGGGCTTAACAGCCGAAGCTGTTGCGAAAGAATATAACGTCAGTCGCGAAGAACAGGATCAGTTTGCTTACAATTCACATCAAAAAGCCATTAAGGCAATTACATCCGGCAGGTTTAAAGATGAAATTGTACCCGTGAATATTACCGAGATTTATGTTGACGAAAGCGGCAAGAAAAAGAAAAGGGATTTCAAAATAGATACAGACGAAGGGCCACGTGCCGACACTTCGATTGATGCATTGGCAAAATTAAAACCGGTTTTTGATGCTAAGGGTGTGGTTACCGCGGGTAACTCATCACAAACCAGCGATGGTGCAGCTTTTGTAATGGTGGTAAGCGAGCGTTTCATGAAGCAAAATAACCTTAACCCAATTGCTCGTTTGGTTGATTATGCGGTTGTTGGTGTGCCTCCACGTATTATGGGAATCGGGCCGCTTTATGCTATCCCAAAGGTGTTGGAGAAATCAGGCATTAAACAAGAAGAAATTGATCTGTTCGAGTTGAATGAGGCTTTTGCTTCGCAATCGCTTGCAGTAATAAAAGGCCTAAATCTTAATCCCGACTTGATCAACGTAAATGGAGGAGCTATTGCACTGGGCCACCCACTTGGTTGCAGCGGCGCGAAGCTTTCTGTACAGCTTTTTAATGAATTGAAGAAACGGGATAAAAAGTATGGCATGGTAACCATGTGTGTGGGAACAGGCCAGGGCGCAGCCGGAATATTTGAAATGTTATAATATATAAGCCGATAAAACGATAGCAAGATGGAAAAAGCGACAAGATTATTTGATTGCATGGCGATACAGGCCAACCAGCCGCGTGCCGATTTTTTAATTGCGAAAGAAAACGGCAACTGGCACACGTACAGTACACAAGACGTGCATACTATGATTTATCAACTAGCTATCTCTTTGATGGACATGGGGATATCTGCGGGTGACGGTACTAATGAGGGTAGAGACAAAGTTGGACTTATTGGCAACGGCCGACCTGAATGGGTAATAGTTGATTTGGCTGTGCAACTAACGGGTGCGGTTTTAGTTCCGCTGTATCCTAACACCAGCACCAAGGAAATTGAACAAATACTAAGCGAAGCAGAAGTAAAACTAATGTTTGTTAGTAATGATGAGCTATGCGGTAAGATAGGGCAGGTGAAAGCTAATTTACCTTCATTAAAAGGTGTTTATTCTTTTGATCAGGTAGAGGGTTGCATTAATTGGCGTACTTTATTAAAACCACTAACAGATAATCATCAGCAAAGAATAAAAGACACGAGCAGTAAAATAACAGAGAATGATTTAGCGACCATAATCTATACCTCAGGCACCACAGGTAGGCCAAAGGGGGTGATGTTAAGCCATAAAAATATTCTGAGTAATGTTTTTGATTCAGGCGATATACTTGCAGAAGTTCCAATTACAGATAAACGCGCTTTTAGTTTCTTGCCACTGAATCATATTTTCGAGAAAATGTGTACCTACATTTATCTTTTTTATGGTTTTTCCATTTCTTATGCCGAAAGTATAGAAACGATCGGTGCTAATATTCGCGATGTTAAACCGTCTATTTTTACCTCGGTACCACGTTTGCTCGAAAAGATATTTGAACGAATCATGGCTGAAGGCCAAAAGCTTACCGGCGCCAAGAAAAAGATATTCTTATGGTCGGTTAAATTGGCAGAGCAATTTGAATTAACAGGCAATAGCGCCTGGTACAAACTTAAATTAGTAATCGCCGACAAATTGGTTTACAGCAAATGGCGGGCTGCAATGGGGGGCAATGTTAAAGCTATTGTTGTTGGTAGTTCGGCCACACAAATTAAACTCGAAAAAATATTTACAGCATCAGGCATGGTGGTTCTGGAAGGCTACGGGCTAACCGAAACGTCGCCCGTTATCACAGTAAATCATTACAATATATCAGGCAGGAAATTTGGCACAGTAGGGACATTATTAAATAGTGTAGAAGTTAAAATCGCTACTGATGGGGAAATATTATGCAAAGGGCCAAACGTTATGCTTGGCTACTATAAAAACCCGGAATTAACTGCCGAGGTTATACAGGATGGTTGGTTTTATACAGGCGATATTGGCGAATTAGACGCGAATGGTTTCCTTAAAATTACGGATCGCAAAAAGGAGATTTTTAAAACATCCGGCGGTAAATATGTAGCTCCATTGCCTATCGAGAATAAGATGAAGGAGAACCATTTTATTGAGCAAATGATGGTAGTTGGGGCTGGTAAAAAATTTACGGCGGCCCTCATTGTGCCCTCATACACCAATCTTTTACCATGGTGCAAGCAAAATGATATTCCGTTTACCACTCATGATGAGTTGATCAAAGATAAAAGGGTAATCGCTTTATATCAAAAAGCTATAGATGCTTTTAATCCTGAATTTAACCACGTTGAACAGGTGAAGAAGATTACATTACTACCTAATGAATGGTCGATAGATAGTGGCGAACTTACACCAACAGGTAAGATGAAACGCAAAGTTATTATGGAGAAATACGATGCTGAAATTGAAAGAATGTATGCTGGCGAGACGAATGAAAACCCCTCATTAGTAGCATCTAACTAATATTATGAGTACAGTTCAAATAACCACCAGTAACGGACTGGCAACGCTCACTTTAGATAGGGGGCGTTCCAATCCTATCAATCATCAAATGGTTGAGGAACTGGTTGCTTGCATCAGGCAATTAAATGAGGATGATAGCGTGGGTGGATTAATCATCACCGGTAAACCTGGCTTTTTTTCATCGGGTATAGATTTGATTGAAGCTTATGATTATGATGAAGAACAGATAAAACAATTTTGGATAGATTTTTTAGCACTACCCGGCGCATTAGCTGCATTTAAAAAACCTTTGATAGCTGCTATAAATGGTCATAGCCCGGCAGGTGGATGTGTTATTGCCTTATGCTGCGATTACCGGGTGATGGTTGAGGGGCAATTTATCATCGGCCTAAATGAAATACCAGTTGGTATTATAGTACCTGATAGTATTTTTAAACTGTATTCAGCTTGTGTTGGCGAGCGAAGAGCCTACCAATATATACTGGAAGGCAAATTACTGAATCCAATGGAAGCACATAGCGCAGGGTTGATAGATGAAATATGTACGGCAGAAAATTTACAATATGTAGCTGAGAAAAAGGTAAGAGCCTTAATGCAATTTAACCCCATTACCTGGAGTACAAGTAAAATGAATTTGCGTACTGGGTTAATAAAGAATTTAAAACAAGATCAATCAGAAATATTAAATATAATGCTTAAACAATGGTGGGCGCCTGAAACCAGGAAAGGTTTGCAAATGATGATTGAAAAATTAAAATCCAAATAATGAGCGAGAATACTAGTACAATTACTGCATATCAGGGTATGTTAAGGGATGATGCCCTGAAAGGTAAAACGATAATTATAACTGGTGGCGGTACAGGTCTTGGTCGTTCAATGGGCACTTACTTCCTAAAGCTAGGGGCTAATCTGGTTATTACCAGTCGCAAATTGGATGTATTGAAACAAGCCGCCGATGAAATGGAGGCAGAAACAGGTGGTAAGGTAGTTGCAGTGGCTTGCGACGTCCGTAAGTATGAAGAAGTAGAAAATATGCTTAAACAAGCAATTAATGCTTTTGGGAGAGTAGATGCATTGATGAACAACGCCGCCGGTAATTTCATTTCTCCAACAGAAAGATTATCTCCTAATGCGTTTTCAGCGGTAATCGATATTGTTTTAAAAGGATCTGCTAACTGCTCGCTTGCCTTAGGTAAATATTGGATAGCAGAGAAAATACCTGGCAATATTTTAAATATCGTGACTACTTATGCTTTCACAGGCTCGGCTTATGTGGTGCCATCAGCCTGCGCTAAAGGTGGGGTATTAGCCATGACCCGGTCATTGGCAGTTGAGTGGGGTAGGCACGGTATTAGAACCAATGCCATAGCGCCGGGGCCTTTTCCAACTAAAGGTGCCTGGGAGCGTTTATTACCTGGAGATATGGCTAAGAAGTTCGACTTTAAGAATAGAGTACCGCTAAAAAGGGTAGGAGAACATCAGGAACTTGCTAATCTTGCCGCTTTTTTGGTGTCCAATTTTTCGGGCTATATTAACGGTGAGGTTATAACCATTGATGGCGGTGAATGGTTGCAAGGTGCTGGTCAGTTTAGTGCGTTGGAAATGGTTCCTGATGAAATGTGGGATAGTATAGAGCAGGCTACTCGTAAGGCTAACTAAGCAACATATAAAGAGCCTAACCTATTAGGCATGAATCCTTTTTGCATGTGATCGGATTCGACCACATTAATTATTTATGGTTATAATATTTATTGCAAAAAAATGCTTTAAATTAGGAATTATCTATATAACCATTTATCTTTAATAAATTTTTATTAGTATTAATAAAAACACTATTAATATGTGTTTTTATATACTTATGATTATGTAAATCACTAACCTTATCACAGTTTCTAATATGGTAAAATATTTACTTTTATTTTCCTTCTTATTGGGTTGTTCTGTTTTTGTTAAAGCACAAAATACTGCAGTAAACATAAATGGAAGCAAAGGAAATGCCATTACAACAGCAGTCCCATTTTTAGATATTACGCCTGATGCCCGTTCTGGTGGCATGGGTGAAGCGGGAGTAGCCATATCTCCAGATGCCAGCGCTACTTTTTGGAACCCATCAAAATTAGCCTTCGTAACTGAGAGTAGCGACATCTCATTATCGTACACTCCCTGGATGCGTCAATTAACCCCAGATATAAATTTAGGTTACCTAAGTTACTATAAAAAGCTTGATGATCGTAATACTATAGCCGCATCTATGCGCTATTTTGATTTAGGTAATGTTGATGGTTACGATAATAATTTTAATTCACTAGGTACTTTACACCCTAATGAATATTCATTTGATGTTTCATTGGCACGTAAATTTGGTGAGGGCTTCTCACTTGGATTAACCGCGCGTTATATTCATTCTGATCTGACTCAAGGGGCGGGCGGTAATCAGGCATCGGCAGCCAATGGTTTTGCAGCCGATGCTTCGATGTATTACAGATCTGCAAGTAATTTTGCATTTGGTGTTGATATATCCAATATCGGTACAAAAATGAGTTATTCTATTGGTCAGCCATCTTACTTTTTGCCAACCAATTTAAAAATTGGTGCTGCACAAACGGTGGATATGGATGATCTTAATAAAATTACTTTTACAGTTGATTTAAATAAACTGCTGGTACCTACGCCACGCACCTATACTGTAAATGGGATGACTACAACCGACAATGGGCAGGATGTATCAATTGTGAATGGAATTTTCGAATCATTCAGCGATGCACCTGGAGGCCTTAAAGAAGAACTGCAGGAAATAAGCGTTTCACCAGGTGTGGAATACTGGTATAACAAACAACTTGCTTTAAGGGCCGGTTATCTGTATGAAAATCCTAATAAAGGCGATAGGCATTACCTTACGTTTGGTGTTGGCTACCGGTTTGATAACCTTGGGCTTGATTTTTCATATGTTGCGGCTAGCGAACAATCTACCCCTTTAGCAGGCGGAGTTCGTTTTTCCTTAAATTATAGTTTCGGATCCATTAAGTAATAAAATATACTTTTAGAGCGCTTTGTGTTTGTGGTATGAAAAGATACTTGCTTTTTCTTTGTTTATCAGTATATGCAACTTCTGTATTTTGCCAATCAAACCCAACTCATAATATTAGCATAAAAATTACTCCCTATGTAAATTGTAATATTTATTTGGGAGCATATTACGGCAATAAACAAACTATTGTTGATACTGCTTATCTTAATGAAAAAAGTGAGGGGCACTTCAAAAACAAATATCAACTGACGGATGGGTTGTATTTTGTAGTTTCTCCGGATAAAAAAAAGCTTTTTGATTTCTTAATGACCGATGGCCAGCAATTTGAGATTATTGCTGATACTGCCAGTCGTAATAATGTTAAGTTTATAGGGTCGCCAGATAATGATCTTTTAAAAGATTATTCACAAAAAACTACAGCAATAATAAAGGAGAATGCACTTTTAGCATCAGCTTACAAAGCTGCAAAAAACAAGGCAGATAGTATGCTGATAAGTAATAAGCAGCAATCGGTTAATTTAAACCTTGATAAACTGAAGGACTCCATTATCAGAGTTGCACCAAAATCTGTAACAGCTCTCTTGTTAACCTTGGGTAAACAAACTAAGCTACCAAAAGGAAATATACTTAAAACAAAGCAGGATACCTTAAATGCGGTACAGTTTATAAGGAAGCATTATTGGGATGATGTTCCTTTTAATGATGATCGGTTATTGTATACTCCATTCTTTGAAAATAAGATAGATACTTATTATAAATATTACGTTTCGCCGGTATCAGACTCTGTTATTAATGCATTACAGTATATGTTGCTTTATGCGCGTACAGGGAAAGAAATGTATCCTTACTTGCTGTTAAAGTTTACTAATCAGTACTTTAATCCACAGCATGCTGGGCAGAATAAGGTGTTATTATACCTTTTTAATGATTTTTTTCTTAGGGGTGATACTATCTTGCTAAATCAAACAGCAAAAAAAATGCTGTTTGACAGAGTCTATCAACTAATGGCAAATGAGGTAGGTGATAAGGCCCCACCACTTGATATGACAGATATTAGCGGAAAACCCGTATCTCTTTACAATATCTCATCTCCCTATACTTTAATTGTTTTTTGGGATCCAACATGTCCGCATTGTCAAAAAGAATTACCACGTATAGATAGTATATACCGGGCAAAGTGGAAAGCATTGGGTGTTAAGATTTATTGTATGAATGTTAACGGGGTATTGATTAATGAAATGAAAAAATATGTGAATATTAAGCACTTCAATAACGATTGGATATTCGCATATCAAACCGACGAGGCTCAACAAGCACTAGCTAAACAAGGTGTGCCTAACTATCTTCAGTTATATGATATCGCTGATATTCCAACATTATACCTGCTCGATGTTGAAAAGCATATTATCGCTAAAAACCTGAATATTGATCAGCTGGATCAGCTAATCCAACTGAAATCTAATCAACCAGCAAAATAATAGATAGACTATTTTTTTTTGTTTCCTATCCTGGAAGCATCTAAAGTTTAACCAAACATAGTTGTGTTTTTAACTCGTGTTGATAAGGCACCATAACTTAAGTTAACATTGATTCGCATCCTGAAGCAGCAGTTACACATAACCCGATTATTCAACTTAGATAACTTTTAGTTTGACAAGTGACTAATTAGTTATTTGTTAGTCTCCTTTAATGATCATCTATATATTCTAGAAAATACTATTAAACAAAAAAGAGCCTTCATAATATTATGAAGGCTCTTAAATATAATTTAGTATTAATTATTGGCAGGAGAAGGATGTGGTAAATAATACTCCAACAACAGAACTTGTACCACCATAATTTAAGGTTAATGCTGTGCCCGAATTCACAATTCCTCCATCGATAGTACATGAAGGAGTTCCACTTGAGGTAGAACAACTACTGCCGGCTGCAGTATAATTTGACGCTGTAGGAGCGACCCCACCGCTATATGTTGCCTTTTCAAGTGTCCATGTAATAGTATTTGGAGTGTAAATAGTTATATAAGCATGACAGCCAGTTGTGGTGGGTACTAAAGCAGTCCCTAAGCCGGTTGCAAGCCCTGAAGCTAGTGTACCGGCGCCACTTGCAATTGGATTAAAATAGAGTTGTGTGGAAGCTGATACTCCATGTGTAGCAACGGTGTATTGAATACCTGTAATGGTACTAGCTGTTCCTGCACCACCGGTTGCTCCTGTAGCACCCGTAGAGCCAGTTGTTCCTGTAACCCCGGTTACACCTTGTTGGCCGGTAACTCCAGTAGTACCTTGCGCGCCAGTATTCCCAGTAACGCCAGTGACACCTTGTAATCCTTGAGCTCCTGTATTACCGGTTGCGCCTTGAATACCCTGTATGCCCTGAGCTCCGGTATTACCAGTAATTCCTTGGATACCTTGAGCACCCGTTATTCCCATTACACCTTGAATACCCTGTATACCTTGTGCTCCGGTAAAGCCAGTAGCACCCGTTATACCTTGTATCCCTTGCGCTCCAGTATTACCAGTAACGCCTTGGATACCTTGTAAGCCTTGCGCTCCAGTATTACCCGTAATGCCCTGAATACCCTGTAAGCCTTGAGTTCCGGTCACTCCGGTTACACCTTGTATCCCTTGAGTCCCTGTAATGCCAGTATTACCCGTAATGCCCTGAATACCCTGTAAGCCTTGAGTTCCGGTCACTCCGGTTACACCTTGTATCCCTTGAGCCCCTGTAATGCCAGTATTACCCGTAATGCCCTGAATACCCTGTATGCCTTGTGCCCCGGTCACTCCGGTTACACCTTGTATGCCTTGCGCTCCGGTATTGCCAGTAACGCCTTGTATACCTTGTAATCCTTGAGTTCCGGTCACGCCGGTTATGCCTTGAATACCTTGAGCGCCAGTGTTGCCACTAAAGCCTTGTAATCCTTGTGCTCCTGTTACTCCGGTAACTCCGGTTATACCTTGTGCTCCTGTTACACCTGTAGCACCGCGCGCGCCAATTGCTCCCGTAATGCCTTGAATACCTTGTATACCTTGGGCTC
>JAMFRP010000057.1 GCA_026224775.1 Bacteroidota bacterium | reverse complement strand
TGGATAATGCTTTAAAGTAGATGAACTATGCTATTATTAGAGAAAGACAAATTTATAGCTAGTCTTTTGAGTAATAGATTTATTGAATTGTTTTAGAATGGATAAATTACTCAGATCATGAGTACAAGATATAAGTAAAGTGCTGTGAACAGGCACATTGATAAGTTTAAAAAAGCCATGAGCGTCTGTAACGGTTCCTATTGACAAACCTTGTACAGCAATTGTTGCCC
This sequence comes from Bacteroidota bacterium, assembly GCA_026224775.1. Lineage (GTDB taxonomy): Bacteria > Bacteroidota > Bacteroidia > Sphingobacteriales > Sphingobacteriaceae > Mucilaginibacter. The sequence goes on along the minus strand of JAMFRP010000057.1, from coordinate 47,701 downwards.
CAAGCGGCAACGGCGGATCTATAGCCTCGAAAATACGCCCTGAAATAGTTACACGTCTAGTACTATCAACAATGTGATAGTTTTTTTTTGATATTGCTACATTCGAGGACGCGCTTGCCTGTAATATAACGCCGACTAAAAGGCAGAGCATTAGCGTCATAACCAGCAGAATTTTGGTTGTATGCCCGGTAGGCCCAACTTTAAAATTAGGGTAAAATTTATTGTACATTACTAACAATTTAGTGCGGATACCTTGGGCTTTAGGTTTAACCTAGTTACCGCGTAAAATAATTGGTTTAATTATCGATTAAATCTTGCTTTGGCTATTCAATCGTCACCTGGAATAGCCGTTTTTTATGCCGGAATTTATTAAGTGAATTTTTTTATTCTTCTATAAACAGTGACCTCCTTTCTCTCTATTTTTAAAATGAACGATCTCGACCGATTCAGGTAAAATGCTGATTGATATTTTAATCGGCATATTTTTCCAGAACCCATTTATGGATGTATTTCCATTGCACGTTATCCCTCATTATAGTACCAGGATAAATTATTAATAAGTAATTATCTTGGTTTATAATACATATCCAACCTGATGGATAATAAATCATTTTAAGTTGTTAATCTTTGGAAGATTATGTATCAAAATATCCGTCCTTATTGATAATACTTAATTATTGATTTTTAACAGCCCATTGCTTTAATACAGTAATCGCATCATAAAGCACACCAGCCTCCCCTCGAAAATCACCTGAACCTCTTGGGTTACCTGTTCGCACATCATACCATTCAAAAAATCCCCTGTTTGTAATCACCCGGTCAAGCATTGGCGATAGTTCTGTGTAAGCGTCACTAACATAACCATAGCTCAATAAGGGGGCTATCATACGCCCGCCAAACCACGTCCAGTCCCCCCCATTCTGATAAGTATAAGCAGGCACATTAGGAAAAAGGTCGGTGGGGTACGGAGGGGATACGGTCAGTCCGATGGTCGCATGTTTTTCTTTAGCTGCAGCATTTACCAGCTGCCGGTTGATCTCTTTTACCTCTGCCGGCGTATTAAACCCGGCCATAACAGCGCATATTGATCCGCCTAAATACAGGATTTTTCTTTCATCAAATTCCGGAGGAAACGGGCTGCCATTCAAATAAATATGCGGAATGTATTTTTGTTGATTTTTATCCCACAGATACCTGCGTACATTTTCACGCACATTTTCTGCAAGCCGTGCCCAATCCTGCCTTGGCTTATAGTTTTTTGGCTGCATGGCTGTAAAGTCGCGCAGCGCTATCACGAACATGGCATTGTCGTAGATATCAATTGCCCATTTCGTTTTGTCATTTATGGCAACCCCCCAGCCGCTTTGGGCCTGCATATCCCCCCAATCGACGGTTGTAGCCCCTGTGATCAGGCCATACTGGGCAGACCAACGGTCTTTCTGCAAATATTCAAATGCATCTTCCATTCGCTGGAGGACAGTTTTACCTCCGATTACTTCATCAAGGATTGTCCTGTCGCCGGTAACCTCAATATATTTTCTTACGGCCTGAACCAACGAAGATTCCTGATCTGTTTCCACCGTATTTTTATGTGCTGCCCAGCCGGGCAGCAAAGACGAATAGCGATATTTATATCCGACATTCGCTTTGGCACTGTCAACCAGCCCGTCAACGATATTCCCATCCGCACCCTGAATTTTAAAAAACATCAAAAGTTTGGCTTTTACCGCTGACGCCGGATGCACTTTTAATGAGCCTTTGATAAAAGTATTAAAGTCTCGAATCCAGACCTCACTGTAGGAGGTGCCTGCCGAAAAACCCGAAAGTAATTTTAAAGCCCTAGCCTGAACAGTATCCAGGCGCTTGTCGGAGAGTATTGATTGGGCAAGCAGCGCCTTATGAGATGCCTGGGCCTTGGCAGATAAACCGCCAAAAGTAAAAATCAGGATAAAAAACGCAAAGAGTATTTTCATACGAGAATATTTTCTTTTACAAAGGGTTTATAATGGGCTTATGTCGGCCAATTAGTAATACCGACATATATAATATGTACAAACATAATAATGTTAAATTCAATTCCAATTATTTTATTACTTTATTTTTAGAAATATAAATTTACCTTTAAGAACTGAGTGAAAGCCGGAATGCCTTATGGCATTTTTGTTGTAATAAATTCGCTTACCCGTTATAAACTATTTCTAGATCATTTATTACAGAATGATTATGCATAAAAATTTCGCTAAACACCGCAATGAAATTTACAATTGATCATAAAAGCGCTGTACCCTTACACGTGCAGGCCGAAAACCTCTTGAGGGAAATCATAAAAGCTCCTGAATATCAGGCAGGGAAACTTTTGCCTAATGAAGTGGATCTTGCAAAAAAACTGGCCATCTCCAGAACCACGCTTCGTCAGGCTATAAACAAGCTTGTATACGAAGATCTCCTTATCAGAAAAAAGAAATTGGGAACTAAGGTAGCGCAACCCAAGATGAGCTCAAAGGCAATGAATTGGCTGAGTTTTACGCAAGAAATGCAGGCGCGAGGCATCCTAATTAAAAACTATGAGCTCCACGTCAGCTGGGTATATCCCGACGATTTTACCGCCAATTTTTTTGACATAAAAACTGATAAAAAGATTTTAAAGCTGGAGCGGCTAAGAGGAAATACTGAAGAACCCTTTGTTTATTTTGTGTCTTATTTTCACCCGCGGATTGGCCTTACCGGTGATGAAGACTTCAAAAAACCACTTTACGAAATGCTGGAAAGTTCGCACTCCATAATTGCTGATTTATCAAAAGAAGAGATTAGCGCTAAGGTTGCCGATAAATTTATTGCAGGAAAACTGGAAATAGATATTGGCAGCCCAATACTTTTTAGAAAACGCTTTGTTTTTGATCAGGGCGACCGTTCAATTGAATACAACCTGGGTTATTATAAAGCAGAAAGTTTCAGTTACACCGTAGAAAGCAGAAGGAACAGTTAATTTTCAATAGTACAATTACTAGTTTGAAATATGATTAAAATCTAATATGTTTGTACAATACAACATTATTACAGTATGAGCAAGAATCCGGTTTTTAAAAATGATGCCAAACCAGCTATTGATGAATTAAGGCTTACCAACCAGTTTATTATTCCAGACGAAAAGAAAGAACTTTTAAATGCTCAGTATGATATCTATCCAACTTTTAAAATAAATGGAACCATATTTACTGGTTTTGAAAGCCTGGCCAATTGGATAATCAGCCAGGGAAAACGCTTGATAATTGATGGCTACTCCGGGGTATATTGGGATCTTTTTGTACAAAACCTGAATGCCGCGATCACGAACAAGGGTTTTAAAATAAACTGGATAAACATCAATGAAGCAATTAAACCTGAAGCAGCTATCCATCAAATAATTGCATCAGCTATGGGTGGTGACGATCCGTTATTCGGAAAAATTTATGAAGGCGGTCTTTCGGATTTTTTCGATAAGGAATTGCTGGACGAAATCAAGCCTTTAAAGGATGATTTGAATATTGTTTACGGCTGCGGGGCAGCTTTAGCAGGTTGGCAAGCTCCCCTCATATACGTAGATGTCCCTAAAAATGAGATACAGTTTCGTTCAAGAGCCAATAAGATCTGCAATGTTGGTGACGAACGGCCTGTGGATTCTAAAATTCAGTATAAGCGCTTTTATTTTGTGGAATGGCCTGTATTGAATAAACATAAAAAGCAATTACTACCCTCGATCGACGTGATAGTTGACGAACAAAGAATTAATGACATTAGTTGGGTAACCGGTGATACTCTGAGGAACGCGCTGGAAAAGATATCAAAGCATGCGTTCAGGGCCAGGCCATGGTTTGAGTCGGGCGTATGGGGAGGCCAGTGGATAAAAAATAAAATTACCGGTTTAAACAAGGAGGTGGTAAACTATGCCTGGTCTTTTGAACTGATCGCACCGGAAAATGGTATTTTACTGCAACACGGCAATCATATCATGGAAATATCTTTTGATACTTTGCTTTTGCACAACAGTAAAGCCATTTTAGGTAAGGCAGCGGCCAGATTTGGCGATAACTTTCCTATCAGGTTCGATTTTCTCGATACGTTTGATGGTGATAATCTTTCGCTGCAGTGCCATCCCAGCGTAAGTTATACCAAAGAAAACTTTGGTGAAGACTTCACGCAGGACGAAACTTATTATATCCTCGACACCAAACCAGGTGCCGAAGTATACCTGGGCTTTCAGGATAATATAGAGGAAAAAGTTTTTAAAACGCTCCTTGAGGATAGTTTTACAAACGACGTGCCCGTTGATATAAAAAATTATATCCAAACATTCCCGGCAAAAAAACATGATCTTTTTCTCATTCCTAACGGCACAGTGCATTGTTCTGGCAAAAATAGCCTGGTACTGGAAATAAGCGCAACCCCTTATATTTTTACTTTTAAAATGTACGATTGGCTGCGTCCGGATCTCAATGGCACCCCACGTATACTAAATATTGACAGGGCCTTTGAGAATTTAAATTTTAACAGAAAAGGAAAAGCAGTAACCGATACCTTGATCTCCAAGCAAAGTGTAATAAAACGAGGTAAGGACTGGCAGGTTGTTAATCTCACCACTCATCCTGATCATTTTTATGCCATCGAACGTTTTGAATTTGACACCATTGTTGAAGAAGACACCAATAATCAATGCCACATACTAAGCCTGGTGGAAGGGGAAAGTATAGCCGTCACCACTAATGGATTAACGCAAAACATTCATTACGCGGAAACATTTATCATACCAGCAGGTGCATTGAGTTATACCATTACCAACACGGGCAATGGCAGGGCAAAAGTAATAAAGGCCTTTGTTAAAGACGAATACATTAAATCACCAAACAGGTCATAATAAAAATCGCTTCTTATGAATCAGGAAGAAATAAAATCGTTACAGCGCGGTGCGACCTTGTTTTTAGTATCAGTTACATTGGTAGCTACCATGGGCGGTTTGCTTTTCGGTTTCGACATGGCTGTGATTTCAGGCGTACTGCCATTTGTTAAAAGCCACTTTTCACTGTCGGCAGCAGCGGAAGGCTGGTTTGTATCATCAGCCTTGGTCGGTTGTATTTTTAGTGTTTCCTTTTCAGGAAATTTAAGTGATCGTTGGGGGCGAAAAAAGATGCTGATGATAGCGGCAATATTATTCCTTTTTTCTTCTGTTGGCGCTGTATTTTCATGGAGTTTTACAACACTTATATTGGCACGGATGCTTGGTGGGATGGGTGTTGGTATGGCATCAATTGTGGCGCCGTTATATATTTCAGAAATTGCCCCGTCTAAAGTGAGAGGCCGCCTGGTCACTTTTTATCAATTAGCTATTACAGCAGGTATTCTCGTGGCATACCTGACGAACGCGGGTTTGCTGAGGTTTTCGCTAACCCATAGCGGTGGCGGGAGGAATGATATTTTAAGCCACATATTGATCAGGGAGGTTTGGCGCAGCATGCTGGGATTAGGTGTAGTGCCTGCCCTGTTATTTTTTATAGGTTTGTGTTTTGTGCCGGAGAGCCCGCGCTGGCTGATACAACAAGGAAATATTGAAAAAGGGATGGCGATTTTGACAAAATTCACTAATGATACTTTAGCTCAAAACGATGTCTTGCAAATTCAAAATACCACAAGACATAAAAAAGGATCTTACAAAGAATTGTTTTCCCCTGCCATTCGCAAGCCCGTGCTCATTGGCATACTACTTCCCTTATTTTCCCAATTCAGTGGGATTAACGCGGTAATTTATTATGGTCCCCGCATTTTAAGCGATGCAGGGATAAATATTACCGATGCGTTATTGGGGCAAATTATTTTCGGAATTGCTAACTTCTTATTTACGATTATAGCCATCTGGAAGGTTGATAAAATTGGGCGCAGACCGCTGTATATTATTGGCGCTCTCGGTGCTAGTATATGTTTGTTCTTTACTGGGACTTGCTTTTATACCGGATCTATCAGCAACATCGCTTTGGCCATCGGTATCATATTGTTTTTAGCTTGTTTTGCATTCTCTATCGGCCCGCTTAAGTTTGTAATAGCTTCCGAAATTTTTCCTACCAGCATACGCGGCAGAGCCATGGCCCTGTCTATTATGGTGATGTGGATTGCCGATACCATTGTCGGTCAGTTAACCCCGATCTTTTTAGGGTCAATAGGGCCGGCAGCTACATTCTGGTTCTTCTCCGCTTGTTGCCTGTTATCTTTTTTGGTAGTGTATAAACTGGTACCTGAAACCAAAGGCAAATCACTTGAAGAAATAGAAAAAATGTGGGTTTAATATGAAAATAATGTAGCGGTAGCAGGGTCGTTGACTTAAGTTATGTCCTAATTTAGCCGACGCGGTCATGAGGTTATGGATAAAAAAAATGATTGCCAGACTTCATGACGCAGGAAAGACCTTATATATCGCAGCTCTTTGGTATTTTACAAACAAGAAAAAGCCTGTAATCGTATGATTTACAGGCTTTTGATGTGTATTGATATTGATATCAGCGGTGAGGGAGGGAAAGAAACCTACCCTATAACGCATTGTATGTCAATTAATTATATTGTCTTACTTTAACCACTACACGAATCGCGCAATGACCTTTTTTGGCTTATTTAAATCGTTGATTAAAGGTACAAAATAACCTCGAAAAATTCAATTAATTTCCTCATAAATTATCATATTTTAGGTTGCCAACCTCGTTGCTACCTTTCTCCCAAAGCGGTTTTCCGGAGCTTTGTTGTCCCAAAACTTTTGTGATGACAGTAGAATTTATAACGAAGGAAGATTTATACATTTTTAGAAAAGAACTCTTGCAGGAACTGCTGGTGGCGCTGAAGCACCAACCGCAAAAGAGCAGCCAATGGTTAAGGAGCATTGAGGTTAGGAAAATGCTTAACGTTTCGCCTAACACTTTGCAGCGCCTTCGGGTAAAAGGTGTTTTAAAGTTTTCGAAAGTTGGCAGTACCTTTTACTATAAGGCGGATGATGTTCAAAAGATGTTGGAAGGAAAGGTGGCAAAATGACGGAACCGGAGGCCATTCTCTCCAGTTTTTTAGAAAGGGCAGATAGTGATGACCGGCTTTTGCCATCCCATGTTTCACTGTTTACAGCCTTATATTACCTATTTAGAAAAACAGGTTTGGGAAATACAGTGAAGATTTCCCGGAAGAAACTAATGCCTCTGGCTAAAATTCATTCTATCTCCACTTATCATCGTTGTATGAGCGACCTGATAGCTTTTAACTATATCATTTACCAGCCTTCATACGACCATTATTCGGGAAGCCTGGTTACCTTTTCTGACCTGAAACAAAAGACATAAGACGATAAGCGCTGATCGTTCTTTCCGTTATCGATTATTACAAACCTGCATAAATTGTTAATTTGGCCTGAAAAATCTCATACTATTCAAAATGAGCTCACCCAAGTTCCGCAAAGCAGACCAATATTATGAGGATCAGTATGACAGCCGGACCATATCTTCAATGAAAGAAAAGGAAGACGAATGGACTGCCAAGCTAAAACTAATTACGAATGAAGATGAGCTGCTTAAAAAGCGATTAGTCGCTTATATGGATATCAGGGAATATGGAACTCGCTTTTCTCAAAATAAGCGGCATAGTATCCAAGAATGGATCACCACCGACGAAAGAAAAGACAGGTTGGTAAATGAACGTCCTATCCCACCTCCGCCCTACTGCCCAAAGTGCGATAGCTATATGAAATTCTCAGACTATGATTTCGTCAATAACAATTGCGACATCCAGTTCATCTTCTCCTGCGGCGGAAAAACCAAACACAACGCCATCCTTGAGTCCAACGGTAAGCCTTTAACTGCCCCGAAACAATTCTGCCCCTATTGCAATGGTGTAATCAAAACAAAGGTCAAAAAAACGAAAACAAAAATAACCGCGACAGATTCTTGCACGATTTGCACTTGGTCAGACACAATATATTTTGACATCCAACCCAAACAGCAATTACTCCCAATCTCTGAAGAAGAGAGGAAGGCTTACTGTACCGATTTCAAAAAAAGCAAGGGCTTTCTCCATGACCTGGAAGTACTGGCTTCAATATCAGCCGGAGACGATACCGGGTATGACTTAAGTAAGATTAAGATGCTAAAAGTGGCGGACCTCGACAAAATACTGACCGAAGCTTTGCAGAAAAACCAGTTCATCAAACTCCAATTCGAGCCGCCTAAAATTACAGGACACATGACCATTCATTTCTCAACGCTCGATACATCGGAAAGAACCGAACAACAAAGCATTAAAACTCTAAAAAAGATTATTTCAGAAGCGCTTTTTTTTTCTAACTGGCGGCTCATGTCCACAGAGATCAATTACCGCCTGGGCTATTTGACGGGACAACTCAAGGGCGTTGATCAGAAAGAAGATTTGCAGAAGATTGCAACCGAGATCAACACTACCCCCTAAAGACCTCCGCCCTATGCCACCTCAGCAAATCTACATCCGGCCAGGCCGACTTGTGCTCCGGCAAAAGCATCTTCTGATGTTCAAATTTATTCAAGCTGTAAGCATGTTCTGACTTCTCCCGGATATGCGACGACAACAAAACTGAATAATCGTCATTAATGGCGATCAGTCCCCGGTCGAAAGCCCGGTGGATATTCGGGCATAAAGCCAAACCGTTCGTTACCCGGTCATCGTGTGATACGCTGAACGGCACGATATGACAGGCATCCACGAAGGTATGCCCAAAAGTACTACCCAGTTGCATGCCGGAGATGGCGCAAGTCTGTTGATAGACCTGGGGCACTAACCGCTTGAACAAGCCGCCGCGTACATATACTTCCTCTTCGGTTTCAATTTTGACAATCTTCTTTTTCGCCTCCGGGGCATTCAGAATATACGCTTCCAATTCATGGAAATACCCTTCGCCGCTATTTTTCCGTTCCACAAACTCCCCGGCCTTGTTTGGAAAGTAGGCTTGGATTAACTGTTGCCGGACATAGGCCCGGTTAGAAGCATCACTCAAATACAAGAATAATTCATCGCTGAAGCGCCCGTAATTCACTACCGAGATCAACTTATTGATACTCTTTATATGCGCATTAACCTGGCAGCCGGGCAGAGCAATTAATTCCCAATAGCCCGTTCCAGCTAATTTCTCACTCTGCAAATAATAAAAGGGCTGCGTAAAATCCGGCTGATTTGCCGTATCGACCAGCAACCTCCAGTTCTCCTGGAACACGCCAACCAGCTCGGTATCCGGATAGAAACGATTATCACTCGCGTAACCGCTCTCCATCAGCTCCAACAACGTAATGAGCAGCACCGGCTTATGCGGTGCCTTTCCGAATTTGGTCGGCGCCCGGTGAAGATGAGTTATCGACGGATCGGTCATTGCTTCCGTAAATTTAGTTTCTTTTTTGCACAATCCCCGTTTTTTCCACAGCGGTCCGGCACTGGCTGCGCTTTTGTATATTTACCTACCCTATATAGTTAACGTGCCACTTACGCCCCAAAACGAATTCGTCCAACTGATCGCCAACTATGTACAGCTCCAGGAAGGCCGCAAAATAATGAAGGGCAACTGCCCGTTTCACGACGACACCGCTGCCTCTTTCATGGTCTACCCTTCCAAAGAGATCTTTAAATGTTTCGGCTGTGGACTGGAAGGCGGTGCCGCAGAGTTTTCAAGCGCCATTGAGGCGATCTGATTTTACTAAATCATGACCTGAGCGGACTACCCCGATGCTTACATTTGCTAACCATGAAGAAAATAGGCTTTTTATCATTCGGGCACTGGTCTGACCATCCCGCCTATCAAACCCGCACCGCAGGCGATACCTTGCTGCAATCCATTGACTTGGCCGTTGCAGCGGAGGAAATAGGTTTGGACGGCGCATATTTCCGGGTTCATCATTTCGCACGCCAATTGGCCTCGCCATTTCCGCTGCTTTCGGCTATTGGAGCGAAAACGAACAAAATAGAAATTGGGACAGGTGTGATCGATATGCGCTATGAAAATCCCATGTATATGGTAGAGGATGCCGGGGCTGCCGACCTGATCTCAGGTGGGCGCTTACAATTAGGCATTAGTCGGGGTTCACCCGAACAAGTCATCGAGGGCTGGCGCTATTTTGGTTATGAGCCTGCTGAAGGAGAAACCGACGCCGAAATGGGACGCAGGAAAGCGCTGGAATTTTTGGATAAATTAAAAGGTAAGGGCTTTGCCCGACCTAACCCAAACCCGATGTTTCCCAATCCGCCAGGCTTGTTACGCCTGGAGCCGCATTCGGATGGATTGCGCGAGCGGATCTGGTGGGGAGCCGCGTCTAACGCAACAGCGGTTTGGGCAGCTGAGAACGGCATGAACCTGCAAAGTTCCACCTTGAAATTTGACGAAAACGGCAAACCTTTTCATATCCAACAGGCAGAACAGATAAGGTTATATAAAGAAGCCTGGAAAAAAGCCGGGCACCAACGCGACCCAAGGGTGTCGGTGAGCCGCTCCATTTTTGCATTGGTCAATGACCAGGACAGGTATTATTTTGGACAGCAAGGAAAAGGCGCCGATAGTTTTGGTTATATTGAAGCTGATAAACGGGCTGTCTTTGGCAAAAGCTATGCAGCCGAACCCGATCAACTCATCAAAGAATTGGCGCAGGACGAAGCGATACAGGAAGCGGATACCTTGCTGCTGACCATACCGAATACGCTGGGCGTTGATTATAATGTCCATGTTTTATCGGCTATTTTGGAGCATGTTGCCCCTGAGCTGGGTTGGAATAAACAGCCTGTTTAGTTATCTTAGCATATAATGACAGATATCGAGCGTTTTAACCTTTTTTGGCTTTGTCACGCTATGACAGCGCCGGCAATAGCTGAGGAAACCTATTATTTTGATGGCCAGGCCAAAAAGTTCTTTACTGCAAAAGCAGGCGGCCTTTTCGATATGGTTGACCTGCCGCTGATTTCGCCCTTAGCCGAAGATATTAGCAAGAGAATGGCGCAAATCGATACCGAAGTTTGCGAAATAGTCGAGATCCCACGCCTCAATGTGCAAGATAAAATTGCGGTACAGCTATTGTTCCTGTCAAAATTTCCGGGCGTTATTCATGAAGAAAAATTAAGGTTGGCTGCAGAACAACAGCAGGACACGGGCGGCTTTGTACTGGATGCGGTATTAGACGAAAATGACACGCTCTCGCCAATGGCCCCATACTGGGAAGATTTTAAGCTGAAGACCATCCAGTATTACCTCGAAAAATTCACCGGCCTTGTCGGGATCACTTTAAAGATGCTTTAAAACACAAAAACTAAACAAATCGCCCTAAAAAGTCTTTACTATGCAAATAACTATAAAGAGAGGTCGGCAATGAAGGTATTGGTACTTGGTGCAAACGGCAAAACCGGCAAGTTGGTTGTGAAACAGGCTATTGAGGCGGCCCATGAGGTGAGCGTGTTGGTACGTCGTGCTGGTTCGTCTTATCCTGCAGGCGTACGGGTTATTATAGGTGACGCGCTGAAACCTGAAGACGTGCTTGGTGCCATGGATAAGCAGAATGCCGTAGTGGAATGTATTGGCGGAACGAAACCGTGGAAGAAACAAACGCTGGAAAGTGATGCAATGCGCAACATTGTGAGGGCGATGAAAAAGTCGGCAACGAAGCGATTGTTGGTCGTGTCTGCAATGGGTGTGGGCGAGAGTGCAAATCAATCGCCGTGGTGGTATCGCTATCTAATGGTGCCCACTTTTTTGCGTGGCTCAACGGCGGACAAAGCGGCTATGGAGACGATTGTGCGGGCCAGTAAACTGGATTGGGTGATCGCAAGGCCGCCGATATTAAAGGATGGAGCAGCGGCGGGTAAAATACAGGTGCTAAGGGAAAGTGAGACCGGACACTCGATAACCAGGGCTGATCTGGCAGTGTGGCTGGTCGATCAATTAACGGACAGCGCGTATATCGGACAAGCGGTGGTCGTGGCCAATAGTTAAATTATTTCTTCTTTTTCCGGTTCTCCAACACCTCTTTCATATTTACCAAAGCGCAATCGGCAATGAAAGCGGTCACCGTTTCCAATGGCATTTGCGCAGCATTCGTAAAGTTTATGCAACCTTTTTGAAATTCCGCAGCCAGCAGTAATGCCGCGTATTTGGCATGCAAGTCTTTATCCATGTAAATAGGCAGGCAATGCAGCGACATATATTTCTTGGTATCCGCTAGTCCGTATTTCATATAGCCGTGGTCTTCATACAGGATCATGTCCTTCCCCATCATCGGTTTTACCACCGGGGTAATAGCCGTGTCGCCCGTGATGATCAGGTCGTGCAAATCGGCCAGTAGATCCCGTCGTCCCTCAGGCACGCCGTTTATATATTCCTGAATGGTCATACGATTAAGTTTGATGAGTTAAATATAGCAAAATCGCGCAAAACACTATTTCCTCGTACTCCTCCATGCCCACCACACCAACACAGGTTGAAACAACAACCTTGCAAACCGTTTCTCATCCGTGTTCAAGCCAAAAGCGGAACGGCGGCGGGTAAACTGCGCGATGTTGCCGGGGAATACCGCAGTAAAGAACAAGGCCGCAATGGTACCTACAGTTTCCCGTTGCTTTTTAGGCATCAATGCGATGGCGCTGCCCAAAACGACCTCCACGATCCCTGAATAAACGACCGTGTCATCTTTTTTGAGCGGCACCCAATCGGGGACTTGCGCGCGGAAGTCTTTCCGTGCGAAGGTCAGGTGGCTGATGCCGGCAAAGATCAACGCGCTACCCAGAGCGATCCGGGCGGTTGTTTTCAAGGTTTCCTCTTTCATTTTCTTTTAACAGCCCCGGCAGGTTTTTGTTGGTGTTTTTATCTTCCTCAATCAAACTCACTCTCCAAACTCAGTTCCTGCCCTTCATAACGCGCTTTCAGCGGCCCCATATCTATCCTGACTTTGATATCCGTTACCCGCGCATACAATTGGGTCGACTTGATGCTCTTATGATCCAGCATTTGCCCGACAGTTTCGATCGGTACGCCATTCGTCAGCGTTACCGTTGTCGCAAAAGTATGCCGGGCCACATGGTAGGTCAGTTTCTTTTTAATACTAACCGCCTTGGCGATATCTTTTAAGTAAGCATTTGCCTTTTGGTTGCTAATCGAGGGAAACAATTTATTTTCTTTTCGCCTGGGGTCGTCATGATATAGCCTGATTAGCTTTAAGGCCGGCGGCAACAGTGGCACCCGGACGCGGTTATTATTTTTAGTACGGTGCGTTTGCAGCCATTGTTCTCCATCCTCGCCGGTCACAATATCATCCAGTTCTAATTTGACCGTGTCGGCATAAGATAAACCCGTAAAGCAACTAAAAATAAAGAGGTCACGGACCGTGCTCAAGCGGCGGATCTTAAATTTTTTGGCCGCAATCCTACTCAGCTCTTCACTGGTCAGAAAATCACGATATACTTCCTCGACCTTGAGTTTCATGGCAATAAAAGGATTGCGGTTCAGCCAGCCCAGGTCCATGGCCAGCCGGATTACGGTTTTGACGCGCCGAACGGTAGAGGCTACAGTATTGTTAACCCATTTATATTCGGTACGCAAGAACGCCTCATAATCGCGAATGAACTTGAAATCAAGCAGATCCAGGCGCATATCATCTACACCGTAAGCTTTTAACATATACCGTTTTAGGGAGCGATAGGTGCTGCGGTATTTACGCAGTGTACCGTAGGTATAATTGTGACCAATCAGCGAGGATATAAATTCTGTTTGGTAATCAAAGATGTCGGACAATTTCCTGACCGGGTAAAGCTCCTCCCCTTGCATGAGTTTGCGGACATCGGTAGCGGTAAAGCTCTTGCCGGTCGAATAAAGTTGCTGGCGGCAATCGTAAGCCCTGCCGGTAAGCGTATCAAGCCAGGTGTTGATCGACCGGGGTGTTTCGCGCGTTCCGCGCAGGCGCTGCGTGCTGTTGTCCCATTCCTGGGGGAGGCATTGGCGCTGGGTGGAGAATTCTTCGCGCTGTCCGTTGACGGTAACCCGGATATAGATCTGCGATTCGGGTTTGTCTTTTGTCCTGGATGACCTAAGGTAGAAGTTTACGTTAAAGGTTTGTTTTTGCGCTGGGCCGGTCGTTTCGATGGGCTTTTTTTTTCAGGGCCGCTTAACATCAGGTCAATATCTTCTTGTTTATAATAGTACAACCCGCCGATCTTGGTGAAGGGCAAGGAGCCATTTACCCGCAGGTTCTGGATGGTCCCGCCGGATACTTTCAATATCTTTTTGACATCTTCGTTTTTGAGCCATTTTTGGGTATTTAAGGTTTGACCTGTTGTTAAGGGTACAAGGATGGCGAACAATTCTTGTTTAAACTCCTCCAGGTCCTTTTTGGTAATCAATTCGTCTGCTGTCATGTCCTGCGAATTTAGCAGCGTTTCTTGTTGGAGGTGGTAGATAACATGGAATTTGTTTTTTTATGATCTTAAAGTACAACTGAACGGCGGGAAAATTCATTTCGCTGATTCCGGTACAAATATGGGTTGAGTAAAGCTGATGACGGCAATAATAATCGAAGCCATTCAAGTAATCTTAGTAACAAAAAAGCCAGCGGGATACACCCACCAGCTTTTTGAATGACTACTCAGACTAGCATGGATCTTTTCTCCAATGATCAGGAATATCCCTGTTTTGCAGGTGGCGTTCCCGGGCAACGTGCACGGGGTGGTAGCCCTGATTGCACGCATAGTCCTTTGCTTCGCGTTGGGTTTTAAAGTTATCGCCAACGGACGACCCGTTAACGATGACCACATGGTGGTCGGTAGGCGCATCCTTGTCTGAAGAAATAGGCCTGTGTTCTACAAAAGCTGCTGACATAATAAAATCGGATTTAATAGATGAATTTTAAGATTTAAAATTCAAATGTAGCGACCGGGCCGACGTGTTTTTTACGGTTTCCCGTAAGCTCACTTTTCCCAGCCGCAAAGCGTGTATCCCCGATTTTGCGCCTCCCCGAGCGTCATTTTAACCACTCGGTGCTGGCAACTGCTCAGCCCCCTGCAATCTGGTCTCAAATGATATTTTTTTCCTTTAGCGCTGTTACAAACATAAACCATAGCAGGCGGCATATGCGCGGCGTGCGGCATATGCAAGTTTAACAGCAGCAGTAATAAGGCGACTTTCATGTTATTGCGGCAAAAGAATTTGAATTTACTATAAAATTCCGATATCCTTGCAAAAAGCGATCAATTGCTCATTCTTGGTAAAATGCATCGCGCCCTTGATCAGGTTTAGCCGCTTTTCTATCGTACTCAATCCCGAAGGCTGTATCTGATGATCTTCCAACCAGGCTGGTATATCTTTTTGCGGGTGACCTTCGGCCAGCAAACGGATGATCGTACGATCATAATCTGTAAAGGTATGCTGGTTTTCCTGGGCCGCCAACGAACGAAACTCGCGGCCATAATAACGCTGATTTTTCGCAATGCATTCCAATGCGCTTTTCAGTTCCTGCGCATCTCCTCTTGCCTTTCGAACAAAGCCATCAATGTGATAATCGTCGTATAAGCTGCGGATAATGGCTGCCTTTCCTTCTCCCGAAAACACCAATACCTTCAAATCGGGCTGCAATGCTTTCGCTGCTTTGATCAGTGCCTTTGCGTCCGGCAGTTGTTTGCCGCTGCCATCTTCTTGAAAATAAAGATCAGTAACTAATAGGTCAAAGGGTTGCTCGTCTTTTAAAGCAATTTTGAGGGCTGTTAAAGCGTGCTCGCAATAGTAAGCATAATGTGGTGCAGGCAGCTGATATTCTTCCAGCGTCCTCCGCAATGATATATTGGCCATTTCCTGGTCTTCTGCTACAAGGATTTTTTCGAACTTCATTTTTTTAAGGATACCAGGATTTCAATGCCCAAGCCTTTTTCTGCCGGGCTTTCAAAGTTAATACTCCCTTTCAGCGCCACTATACGGGAAACCGTATTTTCCAGCCCCTTCCCTTTTTTGTTTTGGTGATTCAGCCCGATGCCATTGTCCCGGTAACTAATTTTTAATTGATCTTGCGTCACGGCAAAGCCGATATGGGCCTGTGTAGCTTGGCTGTGCTTGTTCATGTTCACCATCAACTCCTGCAATACCAGTTCCAATTGCTTTTTGACTTCTTCGCCCACATTTTGCCATAGTTCAGGTTCATTTCCGGTAATTGCCAATCTGATGGCAGGTGTTTTCAATGCGTTTAACAAAGCGCCAACGCGAACGTTAAAATCTTCCATTGGCTCCTCGTTATCATGGGCGATATTCCGCGAAACTTCGTACATGCTGTCGAGTTGGTCAAGAAGCCGTGTCTTGTCGAGGTCCTCATTATGCTCCACTTCGCTCATGATCCGATAAACGCCGTTTGCTACTTGGTCGTGAACCTTCTGTGATAATTTGAGCTTGCTTTCGTTTATTTTGTTGTCCGCCTGAAGCTGTATGTGTTGTTTTCGTTTGCGGTACCACCAAACAGTTCCTATACCGGCCAAGCTCGCAAACGCCAGTACAGCGAGCAATTGATATCGCTTAGTTGTATTTTCATTTTGCAAAGCTAAGTTTTCTACTTTTGCCTGCGCTACATTATAACGGATTACCGCGAATTGGCTCCTTGCAGCGCTACGTTTAGTTTGAACACTATCGTTCACAAATTGATAACGCTGAAAATATTCCTTGGACGCTATAGTCGGAGACAGTAAAATCAGCGTATGCAAAGCATGCAATTGGTCGTCCGCGTTTCTCAGTTGTCCAGCCACTACTAACATCTTTTGCGCGTAAAACAAAGCCGAATCCGGATGGCTTTTTAGGTAAAAATCTGAAAGGTGCGCATAACTGGAATTTTCTCCGGGGACATTTTTTTCCCGCACGCGGATGGCAAGGCCCCGCAAAAGTTCAGGTACCGGGTTATATTGTGGGTTTTGCAGCCATTTGGCAAAAGCCAGGTTGGTGAGCACACGCGCATACGCATCCTTGTTCTGGCTAACCATGCGCAAAGCGTTTTTATAAGCCGAAATAGCTTTGGAATAATACTTAAGGTCCTTGTAAGTATTACCCTCATTATTTAACAAATGAGCTCTGAGTTCTAGGTCATCCGCATAGGAAAATGCACGTTGGTAATAATTCAATGCCTGCGCAAACTCATTCAGATTTGAAAATGTTATGCCTAACTGGTTGTAGTCATCCGCGAAATGAACGCGGTTACTCAAATCATGTGCATCCAATAAATTTAAGCCAAGAACAAGGCTTTCCTGCGCCCCGTAATCATCGCCCGCGTCCGATTGGATCAGGGCCATATTCTGATAAGCCAATGCGGCTTCTTGTTTACTGGAGGTACTCGTGGCCGAGCGGTTGAAATAATAAAAGGCCGAATCCTTATTTACAAAAAGAAAATTGTAAGCCTTTTTGTAAAAAAACCATTTCCCCGGAGTTATAGGCACCTTCTTTTGCTGGCAGCTTGTGAACAGCAGCGGCAATAGGATCCATATCAGTGATAATTTTTTCAAGTTATGGGCACTAATGTACAAAATAAAAAAAATGAGGCAAGCCGAAACTTGCCTCATGTAAATTAGCTACCTGGGGGCGGCGGCGGCGGGGGATTGTGGCCGTTGTCGCCGGTTGGGTCGCTATCGGCGGTTATTGTTGTTGTATGACCGTTATTGTCGTTAGTATGATGATGCGCCGGGCTTACGCAAGCCAGGAATAGCGCCAAAAATAATTGGTACATTTTTTTTAATTTTTTAAATGGTGAATAAATCCCGCAGACCGCTCCGGGACTATCCCGGAGCGTAGCTGCAGACCGCGTAAGAGGCGCCTCTTACATTTTTTGGGGAAGTGTGAGCGTTGATAGCGGAAGCCGGTAAACGCTTCCCAAGCCGGTTATCCATCACCGCCATCTTGCTCACGGAAATCGTTCGAATCGATTTCTGAGGCAAATGTATAGCGACACAATCAGCTTATTATCAATCGATTCCAGCAATTCCATCAATTCCAGTGTGATTCCGAAAATGCAAGTGGAATTCCAAAAAATGATTAGATTTATCCATTGAAAATTTTGAAAATGTCTGAGTTGTTATATAAAAAATGGGTATTGTCGGTCTACGATGCACGTCTAATCGCTGGGCAATTGTCGCCGGAATTACGTTCCCCGACACCCGCGGACCTCAAAAAAGAAACATTAAGGGTTTGCGAAAAAGAATTAACTCAGCAGGACACCACCATTATTCGTCCATTTGTCCATCAAAAAGACGAAGCGACAAGTTTTTATCACGCCATAAAGCATCATAATGCCCAGCCATTTAAGACACTATCCAACTTTTTAAAAGACCGATCTATCGATACGCATTCAAGAAATATAGATTTGCTCGCCTGCCTGCTTGATTTAAAGCCCAGGCCCTTTCGCCCCGGCATCGTCATACCGGCCATCGTCAGTCCCCTAGAGGAAATAATGGAAGAGCCAACGCCCGCAGCTCCGCCACCTGAACCGAAAAAGATCAAGGATCAGCGAACCGAAAAAAGTCAGCTGAAAAATATATTAATGGCTTCGATTTTGCTGGTTTGTTTTGCAGGCCTGGTGATAATACTTCCCTGGAAAAAACATTATACTGGCCGCGAAGGTTGTATGATCTGGAACGATGATCATTACGAACCAACGGATTGCAACAATCAGTCATCAGGTAAACCTCTCTACCCCATCAAGCATGAGTTAGTGGATCATTTTAAAAAGATCGCTGACCCGAAAACATTGACATTAGCATCTCTCGGTAAGGTCTGGTATGGAAAATACGATGGAAATATCGATTTCTTTACTGATTCCGGGCCTCACCCTTTAGATACTAACAGGCGTGTATTGCCTATGAGCATTCACATCTACCAGAAATACATTTTGCATACCACCAATTAAGCCAAAAATCTAACCTAAACCAACCACATGAAAAAACTTGTCCTTGCCTGCTTAATGCTGTCTATCAGCACGCTCCTCTTTGCGCAAATCCCACCACCGTCCGGCGCGCAATACGCCCATGAACTCCAGGCCAAGTATCCGTTAAAACCAAGTTCATTACACGCTAATTGTGTAGAATGGGATAATCCTTATTTTTCTGCGATTATCGATACCAGCTTGCGCGAGTCCGTTGTGACCTATGCCTATTACACGTCTGCACGTGAGGATTCTTCTGTGCTATTGCACGTGGAGCGTAGCCGGTACGGCGCTTGGCACGCTTATGTCGGGATGGAGAATGAGACTAAATTTTATACGGACATTAACCGAGGTATTAGCAGCACCTTATTAAAGTATGCCAAGGGCCACTATGCCGCATTTGAGTTATGTGCCTGGAGTTACGATGGAGCTATATTGTCGTGTACTTACGACTTGAATGAGGGGATTGAGTTGCAGGGACAAAATGAAGGTACCGAAGCGGAATTGGAATCGCTTACGCGTTTACTGGTGGGTAGCACCGCCCGGCAACCGCATAACAAAGTTCATTATGACGGGCCGGCCTTTTCAAGGGTGGATTATTGGAAGGGTTCATGGGGTTCTAAGCAGGTCTTTACCATGGATGGGATTACCAAGAATTATTCGGCGGTGTATTGGAATTTATTAGTTTACGGTAGCGAGGCGCACGCGTATTGGTTCCCCAATGATATGACCGCGCAAAAAGGCTACGCGCAATTTGAGATACCTGTCGCTGAACTCATCAGCAAGCTGGGCTTTGATCCCAGGCAGGCCCTGCCCGCTCGACAATAATAAAATTCCGGCTTACGGTTTCCCGTAAAAATAGCATATGCGGTCTGGTTATTTTTGATTAACCCAAATCATTAAGCCCATATGGACAACAGCGTACAAAAAGAAATCACATTTTATCAGGATGCAACTGTCCAGGTAACACCAACCAGGTACATCACGCATTCAAAAACCTATGCGATGCGGAACATCTCTTCCGTCCATATTTTTGAAATCGTTAAAAGCCGAAAAGCCCCGGTTTTGATTGTTTTGGTAGGCTTACTTATGCTCTTTTCGGCAGAGATACGTACAGTCGGCGTTTTCGTTATCGCGTTGGGTATTCTTATATTATTTCTGATAAAAAATGAATTCACGGTAAGAATCAGCACTAACTCTGGAGAGATCAACAGCATTATGTCAAAAGACCGGGCGTATATCCAAAATATTGTAGACGCGCTTAATGAGGCGATTATCCATATAGGATGAGTGCAAATCAACTGTACTACATGATCAACAGCAGTAAATTAACGTGTAATTACATATAAAAAAATGTCAGACAGATTTATTCAGAAAACAATGTTCTTACATGATGATGACGGCAATGATCGCATCAAGGTAAGCAAATTAATGAGATTGATAGAACATCACCCTTATCGCGAACTTGTGGAGAAAGCTTTCGACACCCGCGACATTGACAATGATTTTATCCTCATTGACCATATTGCGACCATCTTTTCGAAACTATCTCAGCTATTCAAAGATTTTGAACGCTTTAATATCAAAGCAAGCATTAAAGACATAGCACTTGAAGAAGAAAACAAAGATGTAGAAGGGATTACAGGAGTACCTATAAAATTTTTGTTTGAAAAATATCTGGATAAGGAAGATAATAAACTCGATGACCTTGAAGCCTTTGCCATTTATGATGCAAAAAATGCTTTTCTTAACCAATATGATCTCACAAAATATGCCAATAGGCTATATAAAGATGGACACTATGAAATGGCCCGTAAGAACGTGGAATATTTCAAAGCGTTAGCCCAAAAATCAAAAACTCAGGATAAGCAGCGAAGCTATAGGTTGGTATCCCACAAAGGAGAACTATTCGTTCGCGGTATAACCTCGGTCAACCAATATAATGAATATGGTGTGGATTTCGCTTTCGTGGTGACGATGCTCTTATTTCACAGCATAATGAAAAAACGTCCGGGAGATTCATTTGCCATTTCGAGTGCAGCTGTGAGCGCATCCAAACTGGAATTGATCGTTATCGATAAAAACATGAAGGAGGCAAAAGGATTTGGAAAAGTCAGCTCATCTACCATTATAAGTACAAACGATCTTGGGAATGCATCCTTTAAGTTTTTAAATATTGTTAAAGTAGGAATCAAAGATTCCCGGGGATTTTATGTCTTTCCTGATAATAAAAATGACTACAAAAACGAAGTAGCAATTACGCATAACACTAAAGCTGAAAATGCGCTTCTATCAGTAAAAGCAGCAGAATTAATAATTAGAAGTTCAGAGGATTTTGTCGAAGAGCTGGAATTGGTAAAACAGATAACCAAACCGGATGAATTACGCATCAGAATCATCAACAAGCTGGAGAGCAATAACAGTCCGTTTAGAAAAATCAGTTCCGTAAGGGACATCTTTAAGCCAGTCATAGCTAATAGCCTTGAAAATTTTGCAAAGCTGTTGGAGATGTGTCGTAAGGCAGAAGAACTTGAGATAGACTATGATCTAAAAGAGAAATTGCGATATATCATCTCCGATATTATTCTAAACAAACGTTAACCCTAAACCCTATCACTATAAATGGAACTGATCGACCAACAAGTTATCAACGACAACAAAGAGATTTACGCCAAAATTAAAAGCGAACTCTTCCAAGCGGAATTTGAGATCCTTATCGCTACTGCCTGGTTTACCGATGAGGAACTTTTTAATATTTTGCTGAGCAAATTGGCTGAAGGGATTCATATTGAAGTCATCATAGCCGATAACCAGGAAAATGAAAAACTGGATTTTGGACTTTTGGAATCCAAAGGAGCCACAGTTTATAAAATCAAAAGCAATGGTTATGGCGGGATGAACCAAAAATTCTGCGTTATTGATAAACATATCGCGCTTCACGGGTCGTACAATTGGTCGGTCAATGCCAAAAAGAACAACCAGGAAAGCATTATTACCACCGATCACAAAGAAACCGTCGCATCGTTGATCGACACCTTTAATGAGACCAAAACACGCATCCTTGCTCAAAAAACAGAACCCGCGAACGCTAATGCTGCGCCAAAGCCGGAAAAGCCAAAAGCAGTACCCATGGAAGTCACTGTAAAAATGGAAGACGAGTTTCGGCATATACTCGACTCCATGATCGCAGCAGAAGTCGGTAGCTTTGACAGGGACATGTTGCGTAAACACGGTTTTGAGCGCTGTAAAGCTAATAATGGGGATCACCAGATTCTTAACACGGCCCTGGATACACTTTATTCCGTGTTCCTGAACGATATCGATGTGATCGAGGACAAAAAGAGACGACTGACTACCAAGATTGAAGAACACCGTATCAAAAACCTGGACAATATTACAAAAAATGGAGAAATACAGATCAATTTCCTGGAGCGGGAAACCGAACTCGGTCAAGCTGATCTGGAAACCAGGCGCACCAATCTGGAAGCGGAAATTGAAGTCACTTCCAAAAACATTGACGAGTTAAAAGTTACCAAGATTTCATTTTTAACCGGTAAAAACGATGAACTGGACCGGCAGATCAAGTTGGCTGAAAGAGAGTTTCTCCGTCCAAAGTTTAAGTGGTTTGAATTCATACCGACCGCTATTTTCAATGCGGCACTATTATTTTATTTGTTTCTATTTTATTCATCGGCAGCCTATATCCTGCTCTTTAGTGTAGCCGACGCCAAAGCAGCCGAAGCGCAGGGCGTACCGATAGCTGCCGCACAAATATTTAACCAGGATGCGATGAATAAAGCATTGCACAAAGCAGGCACCGCACCCTACTTCATATTCTTGTTTGTATTTATACCATTGGCTTTTGCGGTGATTGATCGTTTTGTGACTGGAAAGTGGGTAACCGTTTTCAGTTTTGTGTTCGGCATTGTGCTATTGGACGGTGCAGTGGCTTTTAAAGTGACCCAAGCTGTTTATGAGGTCAATTATGCCCGAGGCAATACAAATGAATCATGGCATATCGGAATGGCTTTCACCGATACGAATTTCTACCTGGTCTTTGTGTTTGGTGCCTTTGGCTTATTGCTATTTAAACTGGCTTTTAAAAAGCTGATGCAAATTTTTGAAGACCGTGATCCGGACATAGCAACGCAGCGTAATGGAGTATTGATCAAACAGCTAAGGCAGGAAATAGCAGAAAACACAGATAAAATCCTTGTATTGAAAGAAGAAACCTCGACCTTAGAAAAAGCGGTCATACAGCTACGAGCCGATATAAAGTTGACCAGCCAGGAACTGGCAGCTTTACCTTCGGCTTTAAACCAAAATCTCCAGCGGAAACGCAGCAGTATGCTGGCCGATTCGAAAACGATCGATGAAGTCGCAGCTATTTACACCCAACACATACAGTCAGACAACCTGCCGATCTCCATCAACGCCTTGAAAGATAGAATCAACGTCTTTTTAGAAGGCTGGGATGACTTCCTTCACCAGCAATATTCCGTGGCTTTGGCGACGCTTAAAGCTGGACAGGCATCGGAAATAGCTGGCGCATGGCAGAACGACAAGATTGATAACCATAAGATCAGTAAACGTGTAACCGTGATTTAAATGAATAAACTATTTATAATGGGGATGATCGCTTTACTTTCGGTAGTAAAACCCGTTCCAAAGAAAACGACCATCATCCATTTCAATATTACTTTCGCGCCCGACCTCTCCAACCGGGTTAATCCTAATTTGTATAAAAGGCCGCTGAATGATGTAGACATCCTCAGGATTATCACCAATGATTTATATCCGCCTATCCTCCGTTACAGGCGTTCAGAGAATCAAAAGGATAAATTACTCATCGATTTCATCAACAAAGGCCTGATTAATCAATATCAAGTCAATACAGACAAGCTGCTAATCGATTTTGGTAAATTCAAAAACCAAAACGAGCGGATCAATTACATTATGGCCAGGCCTTCGGCTACTAGGACATTGAAGCAAGATGAAACAGCCATGGTCACCGAGTTCAACCATATCAATAATAAAGCCGCTTCACAGAATTTCGGCGCGGACATCTGGACTTATTTTAACCAGGGCATAGATGACCGCATTGTATTACCGGAAGAACAGCCCATTAACGATGAGGGTGAAACCTACGTTAACGCTTATCGCAATATCTTGATCTTAACAACCGACGGCTACATTGAGGCGGGTATCTATGACAAGGGTTTTGATCTCAGCAAAAAGCGGATCGATAATTTCCGAACCGCGTTTTTGACATCCGGTCAAACTGACATCAATGCGTTCTTTAAAAAGAACAAACAATTCCGTATCAATCCGATTCACAATGACCATTTGAAAAACCTCGAAGTATTAGTTATGGAACTCTACGATAGGTCTTTATCAAAAGCTGGTTCCGCTACGGTTCAGCCAACCGATATGGAAATTATGAAGCTTTTTTGGACTGATTGGCTTCAACAATCCAAAGTAAAACGCTTTGAACTGCACCCTTGCGCTAATTCAAAAGATGAAGCAGAGAAAGTGATAGTAAACTTTTTGGGCGTTAACAAAATTCAATAAATAATCATGGGTTGGTCTTATCGCAAATCATTTGGCTCCGGTCCTTGCCGCGTCAATTTTTCAAAAAGTGGCATCAGCTATTCCGTAGGTGTAAAGGGCGCAAGGGTTAATATCGGCCCCAGGGGAACTTATGTGAATTTGAGCTCACACGGTATCAGCTACCGGCGCAAGATCGACGCCGGCTCGCCACGTTCGCCGATTACACCGGCGCAATTCACGCCACCACAAAGCAATCCTTTGCCGATCGAGGCCGGGCACAATATTGCATCAGCAAACATTTACGAGCTGACGGATACAGATTCGAAAGATTTTGTGAGCGAGTTAACGGAAAAGGCAGGAAAATCATCATACGCGAATTGGTTGGGCATTTTCCCGCTAATTGTATTCTTGCTGGTCTTAGCATTTACCACCTTCAGCAGCAAAACGGTTGTTACGCAACCGGCAAGTGACAGTACCTTGGTAAGGGTCACCTCTCCTATCGGCGCCTATCTAAGGCGCGCGCCGAACCCAAAAGCTGCGGTTGTAAGGTCAGCAATCGCAGGTCAAACGTTTTTACTGGCTGATTCGGATAACCGGAAATGGTTGAAAGCAAGTTTCCATGATTCAGTGGGTTATATCAAGCGCCGCTTTGCCGAGATCCAACATGTACATCATGACGAGCTTACGGAAAGTCAGGCTGTGACAGCTAATCGCTATGCGGGTTATATTTTCATTGTCGGACTGATCGGCTTTGTGTTTTGGATCAGGTGGCTAAAGCAGCATGATAAGCGCAGGTTTGAGGTCGAATTAAATTATGAGATGGATGAGCAGTTCAAACAAGTCTATGAACAATTTAGCAAGCATTTTGCTATGTTTTCACGTTCGGCCAGGATATGGCAGTATTTGAATACGCAACAGAATATCGATTTTAAGAGGCATGGTGGCGCAGGGAACCTGATCAAGCGTGTTGGGGTGCAAGGCATTTCGGACAATCGCGCTCCCCTTCCTCATTTTACGACAAATGTCTCCATTCCCTGTTTGAGGCTTACTAACCTGGAGTTTTATTTTTTGCCGGAACGTTTGCTGGTTAAACGCGGGAATACTTTTGCAGCGGTATTTTATAAGAATTTGAAGATCAGCAGTTCATTGACCCGGTTTATCGAGGAAGAGGGTGTTTCTGGGGACGCTGTTGTGGTGGGACAAACCTGGAAGTACGTGAACAAGAACAGTGGGCCGGATAGACGCTTTAATGATAACCGACAGATTCCGATCTGTATGTATTCGGAGTATACGCTTACGTCGGATACCGGGATCTATGAAGTGATAACGACGTCTAAGCAAGGGGCGATGGATGGGTTTGCGGGCTTTTTGTCCGGGATTGGGGAATTGCAGGGGAAGATGGTGATTGGATAGATTGAGGTTTGTTTGAGCATTTTTCGCCTGGCTTCAGTGTTATACCTTAAAAATTAACACCTAATCTGATAGCAGAGTTTATATTACTTCCGCTATTAAATGACCTGCCATATATTAACCTAAAATTGAGGTATTGTATACCAAAGCCCAGTTCGGTGTAGTTTTTTAGCGATGAAGTGCTTAAATAATTCGCATCAAAAATTTCCTGCAACTTCAATTTTCTGA
This sequence comes from Bacteroidota bacterium, assembly GCA_026224775.1. Classification (GTDB taxonomy): domain Bacteria; phylum Bacteroidota; class Bacteroidia; order Sphingobacteriales; family Sphingobacteriaceae; genus Mucilaginibacter. Next base: position 21,587 of record JAMFRP010000057.1, on the reverse strand, counting down.
TCAGTGGTATCTTATTTAAAATAAAGCCGGAAAAGTTTTGCTCAAAATGCCCTTCGATATATTGTTTATAAGTGCTGAAATTATAATAATTGAGCAGTAAAAAACTGTTTATATCGCTTTTATAAAACAATACCTGGTTGCCTAAGAATTGTTTGTAATCCGGGTAATACAGGTTATTGTCATTTAAAAATTTGCCTGCTCCAACATAAAATGAGCTTTGTCCCAATACACCTGCGCTTATACCTGATTTGGATACATCTGCAGATACCAAGTTATAATCCACATCCGAACCTAATATGCCTTTTATACCTGTGGTATAATTTACACCGATGGTTGGATAGGGTGACGGCAAATAACGCCTGCCTGTAGGGAATGTTTCATATTGATCACTGAAATCATATGATGTACGAAAGGTGATCTTGAATGATTGGCTTTCAGGAAATAAGGGAACATCCTGGTTAGGTAAAAGCGGGTTATTTGAAGTATACGTTTTGTTACCCGGATTAAAAAAACTGTAAGATGTGGTATTGGGCAGCCAGGTCCTGTCGGCCCATTCCACGCTGGCGCTGGCAAGCCAGCCGCCGGTTATCCGTTTATCAGCCGATATCGATACATATCGCTTTTGATAAAGCTTCTCATAGTTTTCTTTCTCAAATAAGCTGTAAAAGGTGTTTACTAATGGCGAAACAGTACCGTCGCCGTTCAGGTCAGCCACTTCTGAACCGACTTTGAACCCAAACGTGAATGACGACACCGGTAATACAGCATAGATACTTCCGGTAAATTTATGATCAGAGAAGCCATAGCCGCCTTTAGCGCCAAGCACCAGGAAGCGGTTATTTAAGGTGTCGATCCGTTTAGAAAATGATCCGCCATAATTGATATCAAAACCCTGTACGGTATTAAATTTAACGGCTGTAAGTAGGGGATCGAGATTCAGATACTCATGCTTGTACCTGTCGCGATAATGATAGTCACTCAAAAGCGCGGTGGTGTTAAATTTATTATTCACCTTGTCGAGCGAATCGAGGTAGGGTTTGGATTCTCGTTTCCGGGCCAATACGGCTTTGTTTTTATAATCTGCTTTTTCTTCGTCGGTCAGGGGTACCGGTCGCTCGTTCTCCCAAAAAACAGAATCCTTTTTATTAGTATCCTTTGTAATGCGCAATACTTCATTAAACTCGTTTTTGGTGAAAACAGGATTAATATTGTAATTCTTATAAACAGAGATATAATATCCGCCGAACTTAAAGCTAAATATTCCGCCTACAAATTCAAATTTGATTGAAGATGGCATCCATATAGTTTTACCTACCGGGAAAAATTGCTCGCTGAAACGTAACGTGTCCACAAAATTGATATTTTGCGCTTTGGTAATAAATAAATTCAGCCCATAAATGCGCCAGCTATCCTCCAAAATATAAATGTCCCCTTGAAAGCAGGCATCATAATTTCGTTTGGGTATAACTCTGATTTTATCAATTGTTTCGCCATTTTCAACAGTTTTGCCCAGAAGTTTATACTTGTAATAAAATAGTGCATTATCAGCTATGGGCGATATTACGGGCCTGTTGCTCAAGCCTTCCCATACCTGTATGTTTTTATAAAAATTAATCTCCATGTCGGATGCCCGGTTATAACTGAATGCCCGGTTGCTTCCCGCTACTTTTGAAGAGATCATTTCCTCATGCACCTTATCTGGCTGTTTGAAACTGTATTTTGATTGTGATTCAGACAGGTAGATAATACCCCGCCGGTTTGAATCAAGCCCGGCTTCACTTGTTGCTTTCTGAATATCAATACCCATGAATTTTTTCGGCGCAGCTAATAGTTTTTGTACACCTTTTATATAAACATCGCAGGTATAGGCTTTAACTTCTTCCAAATGCTGTTTACGTTTTTTGATTGCATTGCGGATAATGGCGTAAGCCGGATTTTCACCAGTGGCGCTAATCACAACATCAGTTAACTGGTAACTCTCAGTTTGTAAAATAATATTGACCTGCTTATCGGCGGTAAGCTGCACTACTCGATTTTCCTGTTTGTATCCAACAGAACCATACCTTACCTCATAAGTTCCTGGTTTTAATTGGAGCGTATATTCACCATCGCTGTTTGCGGATGAGCCAGTCGTGGTATTTTTAACATAAACGCTGGCGAATGGGATTGGCTTGTTATGCTCATCGGTTATTTTGCCGTTTACGGTTACTTGCTGGCAAAATGCACTAATCCCTGATAAGGTAAACAGAAATAAGGTTAGGATAAGTTTCATTTTTGATGTTTGCACTAAGATGAAACTTATTTGTGTTATCTCTAATATTGGTTCTGTTAATTATTGTTAAAGTAATTGGAGATATTTATCCATACCTGAGCTAGCTCACCTGGAAGTTCTTTTTGCCGGAACGTTTGCTCGTGGTTGAAAGCAGATTATCGGGCATTTTCCGCCTGGCGGCGGGTCCGGCTATGCGGGGTTTTTATGATCCCGTTCAATCAGCACGGCCAGGTGGCCTATGCAGACCTAAGTTTTCACATTACGGTTTCCCGTAGAAACCCTCCCCCTCTTTTATAAATTTGTGTTATAAGAAATGTAGCTTATAAAATAGTAAAGCAAATAATTGGGGATGCTAATGTTTGGGGATCATCCGTGTAAAAGATGGTGATAATTGTGTTCTACCCTAACAAATTCCCCGTAAACTCCATCCTGATCTTGGCCTGGAAACCTTCGATAGTTTTAAATATTTCTTTTAAGGTTACCTGTTCAATTTTGGTTAATGATGCCGGATCGATGTAATTATCGGGCGCTGCTTTATCATGAATAATCTGCGATGCCTGGCTGCGAAGGCGCATCCCCATCAGATAATAATATGATTGCATCAGTTCGTGATAGGCCACTTCGGTAAACACGCCTTTTTCTTTCAGTGCTTTAAGCCGCTCGCCGGTATTAACCTCAAAAATGCGATTTTTCAAGGTGTAAACGCGGGTCAGGTCTACAATAGGGGTCATGGTGCGCTTAATATCAAACACCTCTTGTGAGCCTTTAGTGAAAGTTTTAATCTTCTTAAAGAAGGTTAATGGCGGTTCGTATTGCAAAGCATTTTTAGCCATGTGGAAGAAAAGATTTCCCATTGGCTTTTGCAGTTCTTCATCCAAGAAATCCTTTAGTTCGATCATGATCGACTCTTCGCCATAAATAGATCGGCAATCGAAAAAGGTGGAGAATTTGATCACACTTTCGGGTAACGATTCCGACATCCAGTTCATATAGTTGCGTTTCCAATGGGATAGCGAATGCGTCCACTTCGGATTTTGCGCCATAAAGCCACCAGTGCAATAAATAAAGCCAATATAGTTTAACCTCTCGGATACAATGCGCGCGAATTCTAAAAAGTATTCTCTTACCTCTTCGCGGTGCTCGTTGGCTTTATCTTCGTAAATAATGGCATTATCCTGGTCTGTTTTAAAGGTTTGCTCTTTACGTCCCTCGCTGCCTAATACCATAAATACAAACTTGGCGGGTGGTGCCCCCAGTTCTTCGATCACTCCTTCAATCACCTTTTGGGCAATGGTATCAACTACCGTAGTAATCACCTGGTTCACAATTTCGGCATGTACACCCCTGCCCAAAAGCTGTGTCACCATTTGCGGAACCGATTCCCACTTACGCTTCAATTCATCAACCGAAAGCGCCAGTTTTACCGATTGTATAAATACCAGCGGCGATTGCGCCTGTTCGCTCAATAATTTTGTCCGGCTGATGAAGCCATCAACCTTGCCGTCTTTTTTGATGAGCAGGTACCGCGTTTTGGTACGGAACATCATCAGGATAGCCTCGTAAACAAATGCCTGGGCATCAATAGATACAATAGGGTTATCCATTATCGTACTCACAGGCTTGCTGGCGTCATATAGTTTGGCAACCACGTTATCACGCAAAGTAATATCAGTAACAAAACCAATTATCTTTGAATCGCTGTCGTTTACAAAAATACAGCTGATCTTATGTACCGCCATTTTGCGTGCAGCCTCATAAATAGGTGTATCGCCGCTGCACAATACCATTTCGCGGTACTCAATGCTTTCTATCCTGCGCGAGTAGAGTTGTTCGGATGCGATATAACTTTCTTCGAAAGAGACCGGGCGTTTAAAAAAATGCGCGAAATCGTCATTAAGCATGCGTTTACCAAACTCCGATGTAAAATACTGAAAGAAACCATCATAGGTTTTACACAAGCTGCGGAATTGCTTACGGTGCAGAAAATAAACGATGGTGCCTTTTTTGGCAATTACGGTACGTATGGATTGCTTGCGGTTCAGCAGCACCGACATTCCGCCATAGCAATAGCCCGCGCCGTGAACTTCGAGCAGGCGTTTATTTTGCGCGCTATCATAAAAAAACGACTCGAACTCGCCTTTGGCAATAATATCAACACCGCGCATTTTGGTTATTTCCTGCTGGTAAATAACGGTGTCTTTACTGTAACGTATCTCTTGTAGTTCGTTGGCTACTTCCTCCAAAATATGTTCGGGCAAAATATCAAACGGAGCAGCATGCTTTAAAAATTGAACTTTGCTATTCATAACCAGTAAATTAATAAACCCATTACAATTAATAAAAGCAATACAGTTACGCCACAACCTTCTTTTAAAACAGGCCTTTGTATCTTTTCGCGATCAGATTGTTGTTTTGCTATCTTATCGTCGTCTACTGCGCCCATGCGCCGTAATTCAAAAAAGCATTCGGCTGTAGCCAAAGCGTCCGTCATAGCATTATGCTGTTTAAGCAATGGTTTATCAAAAAGCAACTCATACAACTTACCCAGTTTTAAATATTGCCTTTGCGGATTCCGTACCAAGTATTTGCTGCCCAGCATAGTACAATACATGGGCAAATTACTGATAGGCTGTTCCATACCCAGCCTGTGAAATGCTGCGCCGGTCATGTGGTAATCAAGCTCCATAAAATGCCCGACCACCAAGGGCTTATATTTTTCAAGATCGTTGTAAAGAAATTGCATCACATTCTTTCGCGATTCGCCGTTTTGCTTCAAAAATTCACGCGTAATGCCATGTGTTTTAAAAGCTCCTTTACTGATGGTAAAATCATCATCGCTAATGTAATGATTATCGCGTTTTACCTCTTGGCAGCTATTAGTATAAATTACCCACGATACCTGTATGGCATGCGGCCAGTTGGCATCTTCGGTATAAGGCAGGTTCCAGTTTTTGGGCAGGCCCGATGTTTCGGTATCAATAAATAGTAAATAGTCTTGCACGCGTTAAAATTAAAAAATATTCTCAAGCAATTGTTGACAACAAAAAATGCCGCCTATGTGGAAATACCAATCTCCTATAGCATTGATTTTTTGTTTTACCATTTGATTTTTGTCAATTGATTTGTAATGCAGCACAAGACAATGATTCAGTAGTGATCCTGACAGAGGTGCCTCTGTCGCTCTCCGGCGCGTCAAGTGTCTGCGTGCTATGCTCGTCAAGCCTGTTGAAATACAATAGCTCCTCCTTGTAAAGGTCGCCGTCTGCCTTAATATAAGTTACTTTGACTTTAACGATATCCACGAGATAGTCGGAATTATTCGTTACAGTTATACGTAGTCCGCTGATACCCCCGAAAAGACGATTAACCATATAATTGCTATTTTCGACAATTATTTGATGATATATATTAGAGCGGGCAGCAGCAAGCGCATTCGCCTTCCGGGCGGAGTTGAACCAGCAAAAACCCACTACAATCAGGATGACAACAATAACGATTGGTTTCCAACTGCTGGAACGGCCCGGTCTTTCATCTTCAAAAACAGGCGCTTCGGCCGGCGCCACGGTCACCTCCGACTCGTTGGGGCTAAACTGTCGCGCTGCCTGCTTGAGTCGTTCGCCAGCAACCAGGGCAGGTGATTTTTCATAATCGTCAACTAATTCTTCGGGCAGACGTATCCGTCCATTGGAAAGCTTTACAGAATAATCAAAGTCGGTAGTGTAAACACTCTTGATGTAACTGCCGATGGTTGGCGCATAACGGCGAAGTTGGTCTAAGAGCGAGTTCAACAGAATCTCCAAATAAAGATACAAAATCTCTCTGAGAACTTCCAAAAATTCATCCTAAATATATTTCAGGTTTCAAACCTTGTTACTACCTATTTTGCTTACTGAACCTCCTGATATTTGTTGTCCAAATTTATCAGGATGAACGTCGAATTTATAACAAAGGAAGATCTCTATGTATTCAAAAAGGAACTGTTGGAGGATATTCTGGCAGCGCTAAAGCAACAGTCGCAAAAAAGCAGCAAGTGGTTAAAAAGTATAGAGGTACGAAAAATCCTCAACGTCTCGCCAAATACTTTGCAGCGCTTACGCATCAAAGGTGTGCTGAAATTTTCCAGGGTCGGAAGTACATTTTATTATAAAGCAGAAGATGTCCAAAAAATGCTGGAAGGGAAAAATGCACGATGAGTGATCAAAACATAGTTCTTTCTGGCTTTTTGGAAAAGGCAGGCAAAGATGAACGACTGCTTCCCTCCCATATTTCCCTATTTACCGCGATATACGTTCTGCTAAAGCAAACGGGCTCGGAATTCAAGGTGAAGGTCTCCCGAAAAAAATTGATGCCTATGGCAAAAATTCAGTCAATTTCCACTTATCACCGGTGCATGAATGACTTGTCAGCATTTGGTTATATTGTTTACCAACCATCTTATGATTATTTCGCCGGAAGCATTGTCACTTTCCCATTTTGACCTTTTCATATTCTTTAGCATTATGCTATGAATACCTCTCAGTTGGGCTTAACTCAAAGATGTTATCTCAACTACCTACTATTCTCCTCATCTAATCTTTGTAATACAGCATCCTTCATTTGATCTAAATACTTAGTAGGCTTAATTCTTTTTCTTCTTGAAATTGATTGCCAACGGCGAAAAGCTGTCCCAATCTTCACCTGAAAACAATTTTCCAAACTTTCAATTATTTCGGTAATGCTGGCATTACCATAATTAATTTGCCCTGTTAGCCATATACCATATGCTACTTCAGCGAGATTAATAGTCTCCCCCGTCCATTTAAGGTCAATAAAACCTTCCCTGAGTACGTTTGAAGATTTTAAAGGGTTCTCAAGGCTTCTAATTTCCTCCAGCAAATAAATCTGCAATCGTTCATAAGCTATAAACTTCCCAAATAATAAATCACAGCTTGTCGAAAAATTAATGTCCAATCCCGCTGTCTCCGGTAAAATTATATCTGATGGTTTTGCCCCTCTCAGAAATAACAAGGTATCCAATTCTTTAAACTCAAATTTGTAATACTGGTAAAGGAATTTGTATTGAGTAAAAAAACGATCTATGAATTGTAATTCCTTCTCATAAAAAGCTTTAAGCAGAACATCTCCAGCAAACGGTCTATTGGTTTCAATGTTGAACATTTCCAACGCATACAACTGCTCACTTATAAAGCGCGGCTTTGAACACTTAAAGAAATCAATCTCCTCCTCTTGGTCTTTAAATGGGTGCCCCTCTAAATAAGCCTTTAATTTATCAAGGGCATTCCTGATACTGCTTAATGCACCAGCAAGTCTTCTGACAGGCAGCGTGCCTATTTCTGAAAAAAGAAACAATTCTTCTTCTAGTTCCTGGAAAAGTGTTGTTGAATAATTTTTCATCGTTTTTTTTATTTAATACAATGCAAATCAAAGCTCTTGGTACTTAAATTTCCTATCTATACACAGTACATACACACGCAAGAATTAGCCGAGTTGCTAAATTCAATTTTTTATCTTTACAGCATAAAATATTATAGCGACGGCTATTTCACTTGTAATCAGAAACCGACGAAACTTTTGAAAAGCACAAGGAAAATAGGCTGATTGCCTGCGCTTTAGCGCGGGAACGGCTTGTCTTGTGCTTTGGGCTTTTCGTCGGGCCTCTGATGCAGATATTTGTCGTGTCCCGCGCTATGTCGTTAAACAATGGCTGAATGGGATAAGCGGCCGCAAATATTTTGACATGTACACACGATTTTCAGAGCCTATTTTAAACCTGCCAATTCCCCGGTTAGGATTAAGTGAAGATTTTTCGATAGTCTGCGAATTAGCCGGTTTTCATACAGCCGGAGATTTATTGGAGCGTCATACAAGTGAGTTACTAAAACTTCCAGGCTTTTCTTATCATCTACTCGGCGAATACATTGAATTTCTGGAAATTCATCATTTATGCCATTACCTCGATGTAGAATAGTAGATTACTTAATACAAAAATTGGCGTACCTCTGCCAGCATTTTCACTAGTAATTCCTCAATAGGTTCAATTATTGATCGGTCCTTGGGATAAAACTTTGATTTGATACTTGGAGCCGAGAGCTCTTCCTGAAATTTACTTGAGAAATTGAAAGCAATCTTTTCAGACAGGATATCCAGATTAACCTCATCATATATACCATTATCATACTGTAATTTTCCCCAATAAGCCAGTTGCAGTACTTTCAGTTTGGTATTTATTTTCATTTGATTAGCAGAGGTTTCTAATTGCTGATAAATTAATGACGCGTGTTCCTCGTCTATCCATTTACACAATTCATCTACTATGGATAATCTTCTGTCATCAAAGCTTATACTATTTAATAACTCCAGTTGCCTGATTTCTTTTTTTAACATCCATAATAACTTTAGTTTCCCTTCCTGATTTTTCCCCTCTAATTTTTGCTGAATCCAGCGGTAGCAGTACGCAGTAAAGCGGGAATAATTAAATCCAAGTCTAATAAGCAAGTGAATTATGAGATCTGCATTTGCCTTTTCAGCTATATCTTCCAAATTGTCAATAAATATGTGCAGATAATTATCATTAGACCAATTGGGTTGGAATTTCGGGTTTGAGAAACTTTCAAATGGATATGCGATAATATCAATGAACTGGGCATCAATAGCTTGATCACTGAGCATTTTATTTATGTTTATCCATTGAGCCTTATAGTTCTCACTTTTTATATTTCTTAACAATAAAGGAAGTTTCAAGTCTAGCGGGACAAAGGGGGGTGCTGCTTTTCTAATAGCCGTTAATAATTCAAGTACTGTAGTAGAATTATGATTGTTATTATTTTCCGGGTGATACAGGGCATCACACACTTCAACCAATTTGTGCAGGTGGATTTGTAAATAAGTATTTATTTGCGTGTCATTGGTCAGCGTCATTAAATGTTGCAGCATTACTTTTCGGAGTCTTTTTGTTTCTTCCTGAAGTAATATATCTTCTTCATTTATAGCGGGCTGTTTTTTTAGCCATTCAGCAAGCGTTTCCAGTAATCCCAATTCGTAATTCATAGGATAGATATTTATTTAAATTTCCGGTTGCACTATAGATATAAAAGCATTTCATTTAAATCCAGACGCATTGATTGACTTGTTAAGTTTTATAAGGACACTCATTTTAAGCCAGATTATTTATTTGAAATATGTAATTGACGATCTATATCAGCAAACGAATTAAGTACTTTATCAAGATGTTCCCTGGTATGGGTAGCCATTACATTCATCCTGATCCTGGCATTTTTCCTCGACACGGCGGGAAACATAATGGGATTAATATAAACACCGGCCTTGAGTAAAAGCCGCCCTGCCTCGAGCGTTTTAGGAATGCTGCCGATCTTCACCGGGATCACGGCCGAAGCGGTTGTACCGACATCCAATCCTAAATCTATCAATCCTTTTTTTAGGTAGTTGATGTTCTCCCATAATTTGGTTCGCCAGATAGGTTCCTCATCAATCAGGTCGATTGCTTTAAGAATACCGGTCACCGCTGGGGTGGCAGTAGTAGAAAATAAATGTTGTTTGGACTGGTATTTCAGGTAAGAAATAATTTCCGGGCTGGCGATGACATAGCCGCCGATATTCCCGAGTGCTTTGCTAAATGTGCCTGTTATGATATCAACCTGGTTAAAGGCATTATACATTTCGATCACCCCCCTACCTGTATCGCCAACCACACCAATACCATGCGCATCATCCACCATCAAAAAAGCACCATACCGGTGGGTCAGGTCTGCAATTTTATCGAGCAGGGCTAAATCGCCATCCTGGCTGTAAACGCCATCAATAACTACTATTTTGGTTCGGTATGTATTTTGCGCATTTTTCAGGATCAGTTCGAGCTGCTCTAAGTTATTGTGCAGGAACCTTTTGATGTTAGTGGTTAAACAACCTTCATACACACTCGCGTGAACATCCATATCGAGAATGGCGATGTCGTTCTTCTGGCCCTCCTTTTCATCTTTATGCAGCAGGCATTGAAGCGTCGCGCTATTGGCCGTATAACCCGTGGTATATAAAATGGCATCCTTTCTTTTGTAAAATTCAGCGATCTTATTTTCCAATTGCCGGTGATAGCTAAAGTGGCCACCTATTGCCGGTGATGCACCCGAACCCGTCCCATATTTCCTGACTCCCTTAATTACAGCGGTTTTAACTTTGGGATGCTGGCTGAAACCAAGATAGTCGTTCGACACCAGGCAAACGCACCAAGTCGGACGTTTTTTTCCGGGTAAAAGCAACTTCATTCTTGGTCCAACGGATGACAGGGATTCTATCCGATAATTCAAATGCCCATTAGCTTTAAGAAAATCCAAGTATTGCTGAAATTCCAACGCGGTAGCATAAATGTTTTGCCCAGCAATGTTTTCAAAATCCTTGAAGCTCGCTTGTACATAATTAATTGCTTTCATAACAGTGGATGTATAAGTAAATCTTAAAAATAAGTCGCAGCAAATTGTAAAACTGGGACATGGAAAGATTTTTTAACATTTATTTAACCATTACGAAATATTTTACCATGTCCCAGTTTTTCCGGAACTGGTCTTTTAATTTTGCAACCTTTCCTTAAAAATCCTGATTGGGGTCGAAAAAATTGAAATAAAGACAGATTCAATAATATTTTTTTCATACGAATACAGGACAATTAATCGAATTTATAAGTAAAATGGCAAATTACTGCTAGTGTAAACATTAAAACTTTCTGCAAATGGATACGGAACAATTCTTTAAATTCTTAGCCGGAATCACCGAAATATCACCTGGATTTATTCAGGAAATAGAAACCGGACTAACACAGGAATTCTATAAATCCCGCCAGATCATCCAAGCCCAAAACCAACCAGAACCGAGGTTTTGGTTTCTTGAAAAGGGATTTGCAAGAGGTTACTTTTACGATGAGCAGGGAAACGAGCATACGACCAGGTTCTGGCACGAACATGAAATCATATTTTCATTCACAGGGTCCTGGAATTTGCCCGCGATGGAATACATCGAGATACTTGGAGACACCCAACTCCACTCCATTTCCTATCAGCAACTTCATCAGTTTATTATCAAATATCCAGAGGCAAATACGATCATCAAATCAATAATTAAAAAAGCGATCCAACAAAAATATAAGCGACATAGTTTGTGCTCACTACCGGCCGGAAAGCGTTATCAGCAATTACGAAAGGAAAGCCCGGAGATTTTTAAAAAAGCCACCCTACGGGTAATTGCGTCTTATCTAAACATGACCAGGGAAAGCTTAAGCAGAATAATCTCAAAAGAACACTAATAACTTCATTAGTAAAGATTTGTACCAATTGTTACTAAAACTGGTGACAGTTTATACAGTAACTGGTAACGGGCATCACACTTTCTTAGAGCTTCTGGTTCTAATTTTGATATATAACCTGATAACCATGAAACGCTCAATTATTGCTCAGATTATTATCTTCCTGTTCGTCCTGTTATTTGCATATACTTCAACCAGCAAATTTTTAGATTATCAATTATTTGTTTTCCAAATGCGATTGGCCCCTTTACCTGGGATGATTGTTGTAGCTCCAATTCTTGGCTGGGTTATTCCTGTCATTGAATCTCTTTTGGTCATCGGACTATTATCAACAAGATACCGTGTCAAATCGCTTTACACATCAGTGGTACTGCTTTTTTTGTTTGAAACTTACATAACTGCAATGCTGTTAACGGGTCATCATTTACCGTGTACCTGTGGTGGCATCATTTCTACCCTGAGCTGGAAAACCCATTTATTATTTAATGCTCTCTATATCGCATTGGGGATATTTGCGATCCGACAATTTAAACATATAGAACCTCATCAACTGGAATCAGTTGGCATATAAGAACTTCTCGCGCGTAAGCAGGTAATGCCGTTGCCTGTAATCAACGGTAAGTAATTAATTAAAAAATAAAATCATGAAAACATTAAAAAAAAGCCTTTGGGCGATTGCATTAATTGCCGGGGTTGGTGGCGCATTTGCGACTAAAGCCGCACATGCCGCAAAACCTGTTGACACATTCTACAATTGGACAAGTACCAGCATTGCTCCCGAAAATCCAAGTTCCACTTTAAATGATGCGACTGTAGTACAAGCAGAAGATCATTTTGGTTGTACCAGCGGATCACAGGATTGCGCCGATGGCGTAAAACAAAGCGGGCCTGGATCTCCAACTGCTCAAATTAGGTTAAACTAAGCGATAAAGGACTTAACGCGCTATGGCGTTAAGTCCTTTACAATGGTTACCGGATATGGATGCGGCTTATCTTCAAATAATATCCCATATTTCTGACTGATCATATTTTTAACTTCGGTATAAGTAGGATGATCTTTCCCAAAATCGACATCCAAATCAATCCGGGTTTTTATTCCGGTTTCATCAACATACGGTGGATCATCGGACTTTTTATTTTTGTCCGCTTTGATCTTTTCATTCAAAAAATCAAACAGGTGTAATACCTCAACGTTATGAGCGGATAAATGAGTTTGCTGTAAATTGATATAGGTCGAATCGTTCACGGGCTTTTTAAAGGTATACCCTTTTTTTAATTTAAGTATACAAGTTGGTATAACCTCGTTTTCGACAGTAACGTTAATATTAAATATCCTTTCTAAATCATTTAGAACATCTGAGAAGAAAACAGTGTCTTTTACAGGCTGAGGTAAGGTGAGTTCATAACAATAGGTATTTTTGTACTCCCATTCCAATCTGCTTTTGTATGTTGATTTGGCAAAAGTTTGCCGGCATTGTTCGGGCCAGAAAAAACGGGTAGAATCGCTTGTCACTATTTTCACGATACGGTAATAATCCTGATTTGCCATTAACCGATTTAGTGCATTCCATAATATTTGCTGTTTTGTGGATGTATAAGTAAAATACCTGTTTAGCCAACGTTCGGTAGGGTGTTTGTATACCCAGGCCGCAGTGTATCCCCCGGGTATACCATCAATATATGAAGTGAATATCGACCGGTAAATAAAAACACTATCACTCAAATGGAAGGGTGCCCAGATATCGAAATTGGTTATATCAATCTTTGGATGCAGGTCCATTGGTTGATTATTAATAAATTCGGATATATTCTTTTCTGTAATCTCCTCTCCGCTAGTTATATATTTTACTATTCCCTGTTTATCAATCCAAATATTATGTGGTATGGTGAAATGTTTAAAGTACTTAATTAGGATTTTATCGTCCGTTGAAATGTGGATGTGTGAGGTGTTTATTCCCGGATGCTTTTTAAAGAAGGCATCTACGGCCTCTTGTTTTTCGTAAGCAACAGATAGTACATTCAGTTTATCCTTATCAACCGCCGCTAAAGAATCCAAAATGGGTAATTCCCGTATGCATGGCTGACACCAGGTCGCCCAAAAATTGATGATCAGCACATTATTCTTGTATAAATCCGACATCGGTATGTCATGCTCATTTCGTAATAAATGCGTGATGACCACATCCGGCACTTTATCCCCTATTTTTAAAGATATAACGACATTTGTTTGTCCATAGGTGTTTATTGCTATCAAGGATACGATAGCGCAAACAAAAAATTTAATTAATCTTTTCATCATGTTTATTTAAATAGTAATTAATAGCCTGAATTTTGAGATAAGTAAGGATCACTTGAAAGGTCATTTTTCGGTATTGGCAGCAGGTCTGCCTGTGGAGACCAGTTTGTTTTATAATTGCTCATCACCGGATTGATGCGGCCCAATCTTTTCAAATCAAGAAAACGATGCCCCCATTCAAAAGCGAATTCTATACGCCATTCTTGCGCAACATCGTTCAAGCATGCTGTTTGACTGATTGAATTGGCCAGTTTATTTAAGCCAGCCCTTTCCCGAATCGTATTCAAATCTGCAATGGCCGACGGCAAATTTCCCTGCTGGGCAAAAGCTTCCGCCCTTATCAGATATTGCTCTGCTAACCTTAACACTACTAAATATTCAGGTGCGGCTGTATTCGCAGAACGATTGTGGTATTTATAGGGATAATAATAAACAGTAGTGGAGCCGCCCGACGAAACACTTACCGGTTTTAACCAGTTAGCCATTCTTAAATCCCCTGGTTCAAATGCGTTGATAAGATTTTGTGTGACGGGATAATTAGGAACACCCGAAGTCGGTATCAAATTGGGGGAATCGTTAATATAACCATACTGGGTCCATAGCGCTAAGATCGTTTCATTGCTGTTCGCCAGAAAAATTGTGGACGGGCTGTTTAAGGAATATTGATTGGCGTTAATAACAGCGGACGCTTGCGTTTCCGCTTCCTGCCAATTATGTTGATATAATTCAACCCGTGCAAGCAGCGCTATCGCAGCCCATTTGTTTGCCCGTGTTTTTTCGCCGCCTATGTACGTCTCTGGCAGCGTATGCTGCGCCGACTGTAAATCTTGTATAATTTGACTAAAGACCTGGGCAGAGTCTGTCCTCGAAGCTCTACTTGTTTGATTAACGTCTGTGGTTAAAATTAAAGGCACGGCCCCATAAGTAGTTGTCAAATACAAGTAACAATAAGCTCTCAGAAATTTGGCCTCAGCGGTTAAGGAATTGCTTGTTGAAGCAGGAATCGCATTAGCATTAGTTAATCCTTCGATAATTTGATTACAGGCATATATCGCGGAATAGCAATAAGACCAAAAAGTTGAATTGGTGCTGTTCGTTGCTGACAATTTGCTTGTACTATATTGAACGGCATCCGGGCTTGCACCATAATAATTGAGCTCATCGGTGTAAATTCCCATATACTTATTATAGTTGGGATCAATGTTGTTATTAAGCATTGCATAGACGTTTACCATTGCCGCTGTCGCCGAAGAGGTGTCGGCAAAAACCTTATCAGTCGTTAACTGATTTTGTGGTGTGCTGACTTCAATCAGTTTTTTACACCCCGCAATAAAGGGCAGCATCAGGAGGAGATATTTAATATTTTTCATGTTAAAATGTGGTTTGAATACCGATTACAAAAGATTTGACCGGGGGTAAATTATTTGATGTACCGCCGAATGTTCCCGATTCAGGATCAAGAAATGGATTGTTCCTGTTCCAGAAAGACAGCACGTTTTCGCCTTGCAGAAAAATCCGCGCCTGATCAATATTCATTTTAGTGATCCAGCTTTTTGGCAAACTGTAAGAAATGGCGACGTTCTTTATCCGGAAATAAGAAGCATTGAAGAAATTCGCTGAGGATTGAAAATAATTAAAATCATTATACGTGGACGGCTTCGGGATACTCGTGTTTGTATGGGCAGGGGTCCAGTAATTGGAAGTAATGGCATAATTATTATAACCTTCCGCACCCGGAGTAAACATCAGGTTGCCGAGCGCCCATTGTTTAACAAATTGGCCCAAAATATCAATGCCCCAATTGCCATAAGTAATCGTATTGCCTATCCCACCATATAAATCAGGCGTTTTTTTTCCAATGGTATAATAACTATCGGTAGCCGAATTGGGACTATTGGTCGGCGGACCGCTTTTTGATGAGTATAAAGCTAACCCATTATTATCTAAGCCATCAAACTGATAACCATAGATCCGGGAAATATCCTGCCCGATAACAAGCGTATTGGCATAACTGGAAGTGGCCAGATTTGGGAAACTTTTAAGCTCGTTTTTGGGCAGCGTAAGATTAAAGGTCGTCGTCCAGCTAAATTTCTCCTTCTTTATATTTTTGGTGGTCAATTCAAACTCCCATCCTGAATTTTCTACTACCGCCGGAAGATTCGCCTCATAGCTGGTAAATCCGGTTATGGAAGGAATATTATAAGCAACCAACTGGTCACTGGTCAGGTCGCGGTAACTGTCAATATTGATCAGGATCGTATTTTTAAGAACGCCCAGTTCTAACGCGAGGTCCAGTTTTTTGGTTGTTTCCCAGTGAAAGTCGGGGTTCGCGATTCTTGATGGTTTTAAACCGGGAATATCCTCATACACATATCCCGAATTGCTATAAGTTGAAAGATATTGATAATCGGTTATTTGATCATTTCCGGTCCGCCCATAACTCGCCCGCAATTTTCCATAACTGATGAATGGCAAACTGTTTTTGATGAACGTTTCCTGATCCCATAACCAGGCACCACCAATGGACCCAAAGTCACCGAATTGTTTACCCGGGCCAAATCTTGACGAGCCATCTCTTCTGATGGTTGCGTTCAAAATATACTTATCATCCAGGTTATAGGTTACCCGACCGAAAACAGAGACATATTTGTATTGCGTATAATTATTTGAGGTGACATAGGTCGCGGCAGAACCAAGGTCTTGCATCAGTTCTGTGCTGCTAAAGTCACTTGCTATAATCGTTTCGCCCTGAGCAATCGTGTTCTGATAAGTTCCCCCCGCCAGAAAATTAATGGTTGTGCTTTTGTACCGCAAGTCATAGGTGAATTGTGGTTCGACGATATAAGACTGGTTCGAGTTCTTTCCAAAATTGGTATAATTGGTTGTTCCGGGATAAAGTGAAACGGTTGGAA
Source organism: Bacteroidota bacterium (assembly GCA_026224775.1). Taxonomy (GTDB): domain Bacteria; phylum Bacteroidota; class Bacteroidia; order Sphingobacteriales; family Sphingobacteriaceae; genus Mucilaginibacter. The sequence continues at coordinate 4,797 of JAMFRP010000057.1, read as the reverse complement.
AAATCTGCGTCTGGTTTACGCTGATCGTATTATAGCCTGAACTGATTTTAAAATCGAAATCCTTTAGTATCGTGTAGCGTAAAAGCAGGTTATCAATTAAGTTAACGGTATGGGTTTGGTCTGTCGCATTAATCTCCGCTACGGGATTTGAACCAAAATAAAAATTGTAATTTCCAGTCCCGTCAAATACCGGATAGTTAGGTGGCAGTAGCATGTCATAAGAAATATTGGCTGCGGGGTTAACGAGGCTATTATTATCCAACGTTAACGCATGTGATAGCTGAACGAAAAATTTTCCATTTTCAGACGTATGTTGCAGATTGGCGTATATCCCTCCCCTGTCATAAAGATTGTTACCCGGCAGGTATGCTTTTTCAGCATGATAATTACCGGATATCGTAAAAGAAGTTCCTTTATTACCTCCTGAAACCGTGGCTGCTGCATTGGTCAAATGTCCCGTTCCACCCAATAAATACTTCGCCCAATTCATCGGCTTTGTGTTACTCCATGTGGTCAGTTGCGGCGCGTAACTATCGGAATTAGGGTCGGCTGAGGGCGTAATGCCATCATTGGCATAAGCAACGTCTTGAATTTGCAAATATTGGGCAGGACTTAGCAATTTAGGAATATTGGTTGCCTCCGTTACGCCTTCATTCACATTGACATCCACCGTCGTTTTCCCAGCTTTTCCCTTTTTCGTTGTGATCAATACCACCCCGTTTGAACCCCGACTCCCGTAGATCGCCGTCGCGTCGGCATCCTTTAAGATACTTATCGATTCAATATCCGAAGGGTTTAAATTGTTAAAAGGACTAACTTGCCCGTTAACCGCTCCCGTTGAAAGCACGCTTAAACCGGTTAATGAGCCTACCGAAGAGTTGAATGGAACTCCATCGATAATGTAAAGAGGATTATTACCGGCTGTAATGGAGCCTTCACCCCTGATTTGTATATTGATGTTACCTCCTGGCAGCCCATTTGTTGTTTGAACAAATACACCTGCTGCCTGACCCGATAAGGCAGATAGTACATTAGTTACAGGCTGCTTCTCTATTTCGCTAGCTGTGATTGTAGATACGCTGCCTGTATTCAATCGTTTTGTTGTAGTACCATAGCCAATTACCTGCACCTCATTTAAAGAATTGGCATCAGCCTTTAATTGAATGGTTAAAGATTTATGTTGATTGATGTTATAGGAAACTTCTGTTGGTTGGTAACCAATAAAACTGACGACAAGTATTCCGGTATTTGGAACGTTAGCTAAGACAAAATATCCGTCTTTATCGGTAACTACTCCATTCTTGCTTAGTTTCAATTTGACCGTGGCGCCAGGCAATTGCCTCCCTTGCTCATCGGTTACTTTACCTGAAATGGATTGATTGGTTAGGCTATTATCCTGGGCGCTCACCCTAAAAAAAAGGCAAAGCGTAGCCAGTCCTATATAAAGTATAGTTTTTTTCATGTAATTGGAGTTAGTTTAGTTGGTAAATAAATAGTCAGGGTAAGACTCTTCGAGAAAAAACGACAGCCAAAATCTGGAAATTAACTATAAACTGATCAAAGCTGCCGTTTCCGAAATTTAAACTGGAGCTTTTATTATGTTCTTGAAAAGGAGCTTAACTGAGTAAAAAAAAAGAAAAAAAGCATGAGCACCCAATGAATAAAACAAAGGATATAATAAACAGAAAAATAAGGTTAATACTGCTTTACTCATACTCGTATGGAACACGAGTCTTGTTGGCGGCTAAAAGCACAAAAGTGGGCTTCTGCATACCGCTACTCCATTTTGGTTCTCAGGCCTTATGTTGACGCGGATTTACAGCAGAAACCCACCCTTATTTAATACGCCAATATAGCATATTCAAATAAGAAATGGGTATAAATCTGCTGTCTTGCATCAACGGCCTGAGAGTAGAGTTGCAAGACTCTTATTTATACTTACTTACTTTAAATTCAAATATAAAGAATAAAAATCAAAAGTCAACAAATTTGTTGACCAAAAATTCACAGTAGTCCTGAGTTTCGTTTGATGAATAAAGAAACCTTATTATTTAGAATCAAATTTGGATTACGAATAAGAGAATTAAGAGAAATAAAAAACATTGAGCAAGGAGCTTTAGCCGCTGTATTAGGTAAAGACAAACAATTTATAAATCGTTATGAGAATGAAGGGGCTAACCCAAGAGCAGATATAGTACAGGAAATCGCAAAAGCATTGTTGTTGGACAAAATTGACGAGTTATATGATTTTAAAAGCATTGATGAAATTGAAATCAATAAAATTTATAAGAAAATTAAAGATAAAAAAATATCCAGTTGAGAATTAAATTAACATTCTATTGGATCGTATTAGGAAATCGTTATTTACTATTCCACTTTAACTTCTGACAATATCTAAAAGTAAATTACGAATCCCCCGCTTCTTTATACGCCCATCCCACAATCTGCCCGATTGCCTTTAAGATCTCTTTTTGTCCCTCTTCTGTACTGATATCCAAATCAGCAAATTTGCCTCCGTTGTAGATCGTGTGTAAGACAGTGTAATAAATCCCTCCTACCAACAAAGCGCCTATAGCTCTGAAATTTACATCGGTTTGTTTGAAGTGTTCATCGGTCAGTTCAAAAAACTTTTGTCCCATACTTTCCCTGGCATTGTGAATGCTTTTCATAAGCGGGCTATTCGAGGTAAGTTCCCAGAGAATCAAACGTTGCATATCCTTTTCGGAATAGAAATAGCCGAATTGGTTTTGAAGGACAGACGTAATCAATTCTTGGCTTCCGGAATAACTGTTGGATTTTATAATCTCTTTGATATGATCCGTAAATAACATCCAATAATCATTCTCTACAACATAAGCTTCAATCAGTTGGCTTAATCCGCCGAAATAACGGCCAATCAATTTACGGTCTACTTCAGCCTTCCTTGCAACCTTACTTGCACTTAGAGATTCGAAACCATCCATCTTAATGATCTCTCCAACTGCCCAAATCAATTTTCTTTTCGTGTTCTCTTTATTTTTCATATCATGGATTTTTTAGCCAAGTGTTTGAAATAAGGTCATTCTACAACATGATTCGTAGCCATAATCGTAAAATAATTTGCGACCAGGCTGTTTAAATCATCGCTTGAAATCCCATTTGTATTGGTTACTGTCTGATTTTTTGAAACATCCTCCCCTTTCATCTGAACAGTAACTAACCCTGGCCGACAGTTAGCGTTCCGCTAAGTAGTTCGATACCCATTACATGGTTTTGAAAACGCACATTTTTGTTTAAAGCTTTATTAGCACTATCTATTTATAGCCGTAATTTCAATAGTATGCTCTTTTAAGCCCGGCGATGTTGCTTTTAAAACGACTGTACCCGGCTGGCCGGTTGATTGTACAATAACCTGGGCATAACCATTAAATAGCTTTCTTTTATATGGCAATGCCGGATAAATCAACTGAATTAAGCCCGGGTCGGTATTGACATCAGCCCATATATTTGCTTTGAGCAATGGAGTGGCAACTATGGCAATGGTATTAGATCCCGGATGCAGCAATGAGGCATCGAGTTTAAATTCATGCCTTTCATTGTCATCATTTATCTGATGGGCTATCTCTTTGCCATTAATAAAAATGCTTTGCGTTTTGCCTATACTTTTACTGAAAAAAGTAGCAGTCGTGAATGTACCATCAGCCGGAATATTAAAACTCGCCCTATATACCAAGGCTTTCACCTTTTGTCCAAACGCGTCATCCCTGGTATCTTTAAATGCATTTTGCCAACCACTATCGTCGTAACCGGCCGCCACTTCAGCTGTGTCGTTTAAATCATCCACAAACTTTTCTTTGAAGTTGCCAATATTGACCAGATCAACCCTTTCTAAATATTGGTCAGGCTCAAGCGAAGTTTGATTTCCGTTACCTACCCCTATAATTTTACCGGGACCATTAATTGAAAAACCGATCTCGTTATCAGCTGTGGGTACCACCAAATTGTCTTTGTCAGTTGCATTTACCGTTATTATAGCAATATCCTTTCCATCAGCTTTGATTACAGGTTGATTAGCCTGTAACTTTACCTGATCCGGGCTTGAAGTAGTTTTAACAGCATCGTAACCAGCTTTTAAGCCTTTTTTATAACCTATGGCCTCCAGCGTTCCGGGTTCATATTTCACCTGCCATTCCAGGTGCCCGTTTGGTTCCATAGTTTTTTTACCAAGGCTTTTCTTATTCAGAAAAAGTTCAACCTCATCACAATTACTATAGGCGCATACCCTGATTTCCTCACCTTCTTTACCATGCCAGTTCCAGTGCGGCAGCAAGTGTACTACTGTTTGATCCGTCCACCATGATTTTAAATAGTAATAGTCATCCTTAGGGAAACCACAAGCATCGAGCATACCAAAATAAGACTCGATCGAAGGCCATCCAAAAGGCACGGGTTCGCCCCGGTAATCAAAACCTGTCCATATAAACATTCCAGCCAGGTACGGGCGCGCGGCATAATATTTCCAGCCTTGTTCCAAACTACAAAAAAAGTCATTTTGCTTTCGGTCGTATGCGGCAAGCTGATGTTTGTTCATATCGTCCACATAAATACCCCTTGATGTTACGGTCGATCCTTCCTCTGTACCCCAACTAAATTGATTAGGATACTTCTTATGCTGCTCATCAGTATTTTTGGTAGCTATATAATTATACCCTAACAAATCTATCGTAGTTGAAATTCCCGAACCAATACCACCGCTTATAGCTGCGGTAATATAACGGGTTGAATCAACGGACTTTGCGAAAGCCTGCATAGTACTTG
>JAMFRP010000056.1 GCA_026224775.1 Bacteroidota bacterium | reverse complement strand
CCATGATCTCCGCCACCGCGACAAGGAGGTGTGTCTGCCAAAAATTTCACCATCCTACAGGATAAAATTACCGCCAGGTAATTGCTGTTGGGGAAGGATTCGAACCTCCACAGAGTAGTTAGCCCGCTTCGGGTTTTCTATGATCTCCGCCACCGGGACAAGGAGGTGTGTCTGCCAAAAATTTCACCACCCAACATTATATTTTGTTTTGAAAGAACGTTTGCAATTGGTTATTTGCTTATTACAAATCTAATAGACCCATCAATTCCTTGCAAATATTTCAACAAAATAATTTTATTTTTAGTTTAATTTTAATTAAACTTGTATATTAGTATAGAATTTAAAATTTATGACCCACAGAAAAGCCCAAAATTTAGAAATTGATAATCTTGATATCCAGATTTTGTCGATTTTAATGAAAAATGCAACTACTCCGTACACGGAAATTGCAAAAGAATTGATCGTTTCGGGCGGAACCATCCATGTGCGTATGAAAAAGTTGGAAGAGATGGGTGTGATCAAAGGCGCTACTTTAGAAGTCGATCCCCAAAAACTTGGATATGATATAACTGCCTTCCTGGGTATTTATCTGGAAAAAGGCTCACAGTATAACGAGGCCGTAAAGCAGCTAAAAGCCGTAAAGGAAATAGTAGAGCTGCATTACACCACCGGTAGTTGGAGTATCTTCGCGAAAATTGTTTGCCATGATACTACCCACCTGCGCGAAATACTGAATGAGCACATACAGGGCATAACCGGCGTACAACGCACGGAAACCTTTATATCATTAGAAGAAAGCATTAAACGTCAGATAACTTTGGAATAAAAATTACTCAATTTGATATTTAAATGCCACGTTGGAATAACGTGGCATTTTTTGTTTTATAGCATTTTTGGAATACAAACGTCATTGCGAGGAATGACGATAGTTTCTATTTAAACATATTCTTCAACGCCGCCAGTTTTAACTGCAAATCACCTTCGGGTTCAGGAGCTGTATTTCTATTTACCGTCCTCGCAGGATCTCTCGGAGAGGCCCCTGAGCCAGTATGCTTAACAACCGGCTTGTTAAACGATGGTTTATGAGCAGCAGGTTCGCGCTTTTCATTATCCTTCATAGTTAGCGATATGCGCTTGCGATTAACGTCTACTTCAACAACCGTAACCTCAACTTTTTGGGCCACTTTTAAAATTTCGTTGGCATCCTTTATAAAGCGATTGGTGATCTGACTTAAATGTACCAAACCATCCTGATGAACACCAATATCCACAAAAGCGCCAAAATTGGTAATATTGGTTACAATGCCCGGCAGTTTCATACCGATTTTTAAATCATTAATTGAATTCACGCCATCAGTAAAGCTGAAAGTTTCAAATTGCTCACGTGGGTCACGTCCTGGTTTGGCAAGCTCGGCCATGATATCATTCAGCGTAGGTAAACCCACGGTTTCTGATGTATATTTTTGCAACGGGATACTTTTGCGCAGTTTATCATCACTCATCAAATCCTTTACGGTACAATTGGCATCTTTAGCCATTTGCAGCACCAGGTCATATCGCTCCGGGTGAACAGCGCTGGTATCCAAAGGATTATCCGCATGGTGAATGCGTAAAAATCCTGCGGCCTGCTCAAAAGCCTTATCACCTAAACGGGGAACTTTTTTAAGTTGACTCCTTTGTTTAAATGCCCCGTTCTGATCACGATATTCCACAATATTCTGCGCCAATTGCGGACCTAAACCCGATACATAAGCCAATATTTGTTTTGATGCTGTATTCAATTCCACACCAACGGCGTTCACGCAATTGATAACGGTATCATCCAATGATGTCTGTAATTTATTTTGATCCACATCATGCTGATATTGTCCAACACCGATTGATTTTGGGTCGATTTTTACCAGCTCGGCTAGTGGATCCATCAATCGGCGACCAATAGATACCGCGCCCCTAACGGTAATATCCTTATCCGGAAATTCATCTCTCGCTACTTCCGATGCGGAATAAATCGACGCTCCACTTTCATTCACCATCACAATAACTGCGTTAGGTAGGCTAAGGTTACGGATGAAAACTTCCGTTTCGCGGCCTGCGGTGCCATTACCAATGGCAATGGCTTCTATATTGTGTTTTTCAAAAAGATGTTTAGTAGTCTTCTCAGCTTCCTTGGCTTGCCCTGCGCCTGTGTGTGGATAGATAGCTGTATCTTCCAATAGTTTGCCCTGTTCATCCAAACAAGCCACCTTACAGCCTGTACGGAAGCCGGGGTCAATAGCCATTACCCTTTTCTGTCCGAGCGGCGCACCCAACAAAAGCTGACGGGCATTCTCAGCAAATACTCGAATGGCTTCTTCATCGGCTTTCTTTTTAGTTAGCAGCCGAATTTCGGTTTCCATTGTCGGTTTCAGCAATCTTTTATAGCCATCGGCAATAGCCAACTGTACCTGGTTTGTTGATGTGTTATTGCCTTTCACAAACATGTTTTCCAAAACAGCAATCGCTTCTTCTTCCTGCGGCTTAATATCCAACCAAAGTATCTCTTCCTTTTCACCACGGCGCATAGCCAGGATTCGGTGCGATGGTGCCGACTTTACAGGTTCGGTCCAATCAAAATAATCTTTATACTTAATTCCTAATTCTTCTTTTCCGGGAATTACTTTAGATGCGAATGTTCCCTTCTCTACAAACAAAGTCCTGATCTTGGTTCTAGCTTCAGCATTCTCACTTATTTGCTCCGCGATAATATCTCTCGCTCCTGCTAATGCTTCTTCAATAGTATTTACACCTTTTTCGGCATCGATATATTTTTCGGCTTCAGCGTCAAGGTCTACCCTATTTTGATCGAATATTTTATCAGCTAATGGCTGCAAGCCCTTTTCTCTCGCAGCAGTAGCACGTGTTTTTCTTTTTGGGCGATATGGCAGGTAAATATCTTCCAGCGCTACCATGGTTTCGGCTTCGTTAACCAGCTTTTCCAATTCCGGAGTTAGTTTACCCAGCTCAGTCAACGATTTTAAAATAGCTTCACGGCGTTTATCCAGCTCGCGCAATTGTAGTATACGATCGCGGATGGCGGTTACTTGTACCTCATCTAAAGTACCGGTAACTTCCTTACGGTAGCGGGATATAAAGGGTACTGTTGCGCCTTCATCAAGCAAAGCGGCAGTTGCGCTTACTTGCTTTTCGGCAATAGATAATTCGTTGGCTATTTTTTTGAAATGGATGCTCATATATCAAAATTCAGGGAGGCGAAATTGGGAATCTGTAATTAGAAAACAAAAAGGAGTTTTAAACAAATATTAGTGGATTGTTGATCGTTTTGATCGAAGTGAAAAACACTTTGTCATTCTGAGTGCAGCGAAGAATCTATCGATAGGCATCTACGCCATATGTAACGGATAGATTCTTCGCTCCGCTCAGAATGACAAGCTCTTAAAAAGGGGGAAAAGTATTATTTATTACCTAACAAACCATTCTCATCCATCCAGTTTCTTAATCTATCAAACCAAAGATCTTTGGTTGTTTTATTGTGCAGTCCGAAACCGTGCCCACCTGCCTGGTAAATGTGCATTTCAGCTTTTACTTTATTATCTAATAGGGCGTGGTAAAACATCAATGAATTTTCTACCGGTACTACGTTATCGTCTTCCGCTGCTACTAAAAACGTTGGTGGGGTATTTGCGGTAACTTGCTTTTCGTTAGAGTAAAGGTCCATCAACTCTTGCGAAGCATTTTTACCTATCAAATGCTCTTTAGACCCTGTATGTGTTTTAGGGCCCATGCTTATTACCGGATATATCAGCATACCAAAATCAGGACGTAGGTTAATATTGTTTTTATTACTGATAACCACCTTATCAAAATGTGTTATAGCGGTTGATGCCAAGTGCCCGCCTGCTGAGAAGCCAATAATACCTACTTTATTGGCATCGATGCCCCATTTAGCCGCATTTTCTCTAACCATTTGTATAGCTCGCTGCGCATCCTGTAGCGGACCGATAGTTTTATCAACCATAGTTTCATCAGTTGGCAACCGATATTTTAGTACAAATGCAGTAACGCCAATTTTGTTAAACGCGGCCGCTACTTCAGTTCCCTCATGTCCAATTGCCAAATGCTCATAACCTCCACCCGGGCAAATAATAACGGCGGTACCATTTGCAGTACCTGCTTTAGGGAAAAATGGTATCAGCATCGGTATTGAAACCTTTGACAGGCTCTCACTATCACCGGTTTCAACATAAGTAGCCGGCGTAGGTTTCGAATTAGGGATCCCATCGGGATAAAGCGGGATAGCTTTTTCCTGAGCAAATGTTGCAGTTGTCATCAGCATTAATGCAAATAATATCGTTTTCATATTCAATTAACTTTTAGGTCCGCCAAATTCCATTAAATAAGCTTTCAGAAAATCATCCAGATCGCCGTCCAATACCGCGGCAGCGTTTGATGTTTCGTGATCGGTACGCAAATCCTTTACCAACTTATAGGGGTGCAACACGTAATTCCTGATCTGCGATCCCCACTCAATTTTCTTTTTATTGCCTTCAATCGCGTTGCTCAGCTCCATGCGCTTACGCATTTCGGCTTCATATAATTGTGATTTCAGTAAGCGTATCGCGTTATCTTTATTCTGTAATTGCGACCGTGATTCCTGGTTTTTGATAATGATACCTGATGGTTTGTGATATAAACGCACAGCGGTTTCTACCTTATTCACATTTTGCCCGCCTGCACCGCCAGAGCGGAAGGTTTCAAACTCAATATCTGATGGGTTAATGTCGATCTCGATGGTATCATCAACCAAAGGATAAACATATACCGATGCAAAAGAGGTATGGCGCTTAGCATTTGAATCGAAAGGAGAGATACGCACCAAACGATGCACACCATTTTCGCCTTTCAGGTATCCATAAGCAAATTCACCTTCTATTTGCAATGTGACGGTTTTAACACCTGTTACCTCACCCTCCTGATAATCCTGCTCTGTTACCTTGTGTCCATTTTTTTCGGCCCACATCATATACATACGCATCAGCATACCCGCCCAGTCGCAGCTTTCGGTACCACCGGCACCGGCTGTAATTTGCAATACGGCATTCAGCTGATCTTCATCAGCCGAAAGCATATTTTTAAATTCCAGCTCTTCAACGGCTTTTGTGGCAGCATTGTATTGTTCCTGCATTTCTGCTTCAGTCGCGTCGCCCGCATGGTAAAATTCATACATTACACCTGCATCTTCTACAACAGCAACTACCTTTTGAAAGGCGTCGGTCCACACTTTTTTAGTTTTGATGGAAGCCAGTACTTTTTCGGCTTCTTTAGGGTGATCCCAAAAATTAGGACCAATAGTTATATCTTGCTCTATTTGCAGCGCATCCAGTTTCTTATCAATGTCAAAGATGCCTCCTCAGGGAAGTTACTCTATCCCTTAAATCCTGAACTTGTTCTTTAGTCATACAGCAAATATAGTTTTATTTTGGATTTTGCGCTCTGTTTACTCACCCAGCTACGCTTCGCTCGCTGACCTCTCTATTGCTGCGCAACAAAGAGGTGAAACGCATTTAATTTTTTATTCCCTCTTTGCCGCTTGCGGCAGAGAGGGTGGTCGAGCGAAGCAAGATCGGGTGAGTAAATCGTCGCCAACAAAAAAGGCCTGCCTTTCGGCAAGCCCATATAGAGGTCGTTAAATTATTTAAGCTAAAGCTGCCTGGTTTAATATAGCAGTCATGTCAATAAAATTGCCACTTATCTTTGATAATAAGGTGTTCAATGCAAACTCTTTTTCCTGCCCGTCTTTAGACTCCTTTATTAACTCTTGCATAGCGGGGACTATTAAAGCCTTAGAGATCCTAAGCGATTCTGCCGAATCAATACCATAATAATTGTTCAGTTTATTAGCAAACTTTTTAACCGTACTTGAGATAAGGGGGTTGTTAAACATACCGGCGAATTGAAAATAATTCACCATGTCTTTTAGTTTACCGCCTTCCATCTGTCCTTTCAACACTTCAATGATGGAGCTTGTAGCATCATTGATCACTGCCTCGCGGCTTTTTTCCGGTATTAGCGGATTGTCCATAACAGCCGTCCCGGCGTTATTTTTAACAAGCATAAAAAGTTTTTCAAACATTGATTTTAAATTTTAAAAGCCAATTAACAATTTGATTACTAAAGCTGATTTTTTTTATTATTAACACAAAGATATGAAATAATAATTTTTATATTCCAAACAAAAACGAAATATATTTCTAAATATTGCAATTTTAGATGTGTAAAACAAACACTAAGGAGGGTGTGTTACTTATACACTGAATTATTAAAGATTCAGATAAAATTATCACCTGAATTTTTTAATTCTATTTTTGCTTTTAAAACTATACAACTATGCTGCCAAACATTGATTTTACCACCACACAGGCTTATAAATATTTAGCCGATCATTACATTGATATTACAGCGCAAAACATCAAAGATTATTTCAAAGGTGATAATCAAAGATTTAGTAAATTTTCAACCCGATTTGAGGATATTTTGCTTGATTATTCTAAAAACCGCATCACCGATGAGACACTTGCGTTGTTAATGCACCTGGCCAGGGAATGTATGGTAAAAGATGCAATCGGTGCTATGTTTTCCGGAGAAGTGATCAACGCTACAGAGCAGCGTCCTGTTTTGCATATCGCTTTGCGTAACCGCAGCAACTCGCCAATTTTAGTTGACGGAAAAGATGTAATGCCGGATGTTAATCGTGTGCTGGCACAAATGAAAACTTTCAGTGAAAAAATCATATCAGGCGAATGGAAAGGCTTTACAGGCAAAGCGATTACGGATGTAGTTAACATCGGTATCGGTGGTTCCGACTTAGGCCCGGTAATGGTTACCGAAGCATTACGCCCTTACAAAAATCATTTAAAAATGCATTTTGTAAGTAATGTTGATGGCACCCATATCGCCGAAGCTTTAAAAGAAGTAAACCCTGAAACTACTTTATTCCTGATCGCGTCAAAAACTTTCACCACCCAGGAAACCATGACTAATGCGCAGAGCGCGAAAGATTGGTTATTAGCCAACGGCGGTAAACAGGAAGATGTAGCTAAGCATTTCGTTGCGCTATCAACCAATACACAAGGTGTTGAAAAATTTGGTATTGATACCGCGAACATGTTTGAGTTTTGGGATTGGGTAGGTGGTCGTTATTCTTTATGGAGCGCGATTGGCTTATCTATCGTTTTAAGTTTAGGCTACGAAAACTTTGTTGAGCTATTAACAGGTGCTCATGAATATGACCAGTACTTTAAAAATACCGAATTTGAGGATAACCCATCTGTTATCATGGCTTTGATCGGTATTTGGTACAATAACTTCTTCGAATCAGAAACCCAAGCTATTTTGCCTTACGACCAATATTTGCATCGTTTTGCTGCTTACTTTCAGCAAGGTGATATGGAAAGTAATGGTAAACACGTTGACCGCAATGGCAATGCTGTTGATTACCAAACCGGCCCGATCATCTGGGGTGAACCTGGCACTAACGGTCAGCATGCCTTTTACCAACTGATACACCAGGGAACCAAAATGATTCCATGCGATTTTATAGCTCCCGCACAATCACATAACCCGCTTGGCGATCATCACATGTTATTGGTATCAAACTTTTTTGCCCAAACAGAGGCATTAATGAATGGCAAAACCATAGATGAAGTAATTGCTGAATTAAAAGCATCAGGTAAAACACAGGAAGAAATTGACAAACTGGCTCCGTTTAAAGAATTTGATGGCAACCGTCCTACAAACTCTTTCCTGTTAAAGAAGATCACTCCACGTAGCTTAGGTTCTTTACTAGCCATGTATGAGCATAAAATATTTGTTCAGGGTATTATCTGGAATATTTACAGCTTTGACCAATGGGGAGTTGAACTGGGCAAACAGTTAGCCCAAAAAATTCAACCGGAATTGAAGAATGATGCTGAGATTAGCAGCCATGATGCATCAACTAATGGGTTGATTAATCAGTATAAGGCTTGGAGGTAATCATTTGATATTTTATATTGAAGCCTGAAGAATATTCTTCGGGCTTTTTTGTTGCTTAATTTTGGCTAAAGCCGGGAATTCGACATTTTTTATCCGTTGGCTAAAGCCAACGGCAATGAGTTTAAAGCAGCCGCTTGATTAACAAAAGATCTAAAATCAATTCATTGCCGTTGGATTTAGCCAAACCCAATAATTGCGGATTATTAATTTGGGGGATAGAATAGTATTCATTGCCGTTGGCTTTAGCCAACGGTTAACAAACCAAAATTTCCTGGCTTTAGCCAAACCTCACCACAATGTTTATATTTAAGCAAAAATCTACACCATGTCATTTGTGAAAATTGGGGTGCATTTAGTTTTTGCAACTAAAAACCGCGAACCTTTACTCAATAAAGAATTAAGACACAATCTTGTAAATCATATTATTGAAAACTGCAAAGAGAAAGATATTTTCCTTCAGGCAATAAACGGATATACCGAACATATTCATTGCCTGATCTCATTAGGAAAAGATCAAAGCATCTCTAAAATTAGTCAACTTATAAAAGGTGAATCCTCATTCTGGATTAACAAGCATAATCTCACTTCAGAAAAGTTCATGTGGCAGGATGATTACTTCGCAGTATCGATAAGCGAATCACAAGTTGAAACTGTTATTCAATATATTAAAAATCAGGAAGTGCATCATTCAAAAAAAACATTTGATGAAGAGGTTGATGAATTTATGGATAAATATGGGTGGCAATTAATTGCTTAAAAAAGCGGCATTGTATAATACAATGCCGCTTTTTTATTTGTTGCGTTTTGTCTTAAATATTTTCTTCTTTAATTTGAGGGTTTTCAATATTTCTGTCTAAAGTATCAGCATCATAAGGTCTTTCATAATCATCGGCGCCATAAAAAGCTTCAGAGTCTGTATTATATTGATTAGGGCCATAATCACCCTCTGAAAAGATTAGCACAAAAAAATAGAATGGAATAAGTTGCCACCAACCGCTTTTATTAAGATCATGACAGCGTTTAGCGCCTTGAGCCCATAGAAACCAAACCATCGGAATAACTAAAAAACCTAATATTCCGTAGCTTGAATCCTGGGCTATTAGTAATTTGATGATAATATATCCTACTACATAAGTAGCAAAACTTGCGGCATACTCCCCTCTTTTAATTCGCCCGTTGAATGAAAATACTTTTCCCATGTGATATAATTTAAGTTTAATTAAAACTAATTAAACGTTTTCTTATATCCAAATAGCCAACATTACTTTTTCACAAACTCCACCTGGAACAGGTACGGCCACTTTTTACCGGTTACAAAAAGGCGTTTACCTTTTTCGTCCCAGGCTATGCCGTTTAACACATTGTTTCCATCGTCATCAAAATGTGCAGGGCGATCTTTAGCAGGCCATAGGTTTTTCATATCAACCCTTTGCAGTACCGCACCGGTTTTTGGATCGATCACCACTATAGTATCTTTTTGGTAAATATTAGCGTATATTTTATTGTTGATGTATTCCAGCTCGTTTACAGAATCAATGGCGTGTTTATCATCATATACATCAATGTAACCAGATTCTCTATAAGTATCTTTATCTAAAAACCAAATCCGGTTGGTGCTGTCGTCAAAATAGATTTTTTTGCCATCGAATGTCATCCCCCAACCTTCAACGCCAACATTATTAATAAAAGTTTTGATAATATTGAATGTATTTTTATCAAATACGAAAGCTGTTTCGGGCTGCTTATAAGTAAGCATTAAAATTTTGTCGCCAATGATAGCAAAGCCCTCACCAAATAACTTAGGGTCAATTTTTACTTTTTGGACTGTTTTGCCTGTTTCCAGATCTACCTTACATAATACCGAAGCCCCCGTGCCACCTGTGCTTTCATAAAGAAAACCGTCTTGATATAACAATCCTTCAGTATAAGCGCTGGTATCATGCGGGAACTTTCTGATCACTTTAAAGGTGTATTCCTCTGGTGCTTTGGCAGCAAATAAGACAATGTTTGTTGATGCATCAATGCTTTTGCCGCCTTGGTAAAACTTGGCCGTAAATACACGCGGACCTAACAGCATGGTATCTGTTTTAACTGATAATGCAGACGAATCCTTTAACGAAGCGATCCTGGTAGAATCAATAAAATATACTATCGAATCCGGTGTGGAGTCATTGGCGTAATGCAATTTTAAATTAACCTTATCACCTTGCTTATAGGATGTACCGGCTTCGGGGGAAAGGCTTAATGAGTTATTTTCTACTTTATGTTTACAACCAAAGGCCACCAATACAACAGCAGCTAAAAGTAATTTAAATTTATTATTCATAGTATTAAGTGGCATGAGGCCAAAACGCATCTTCTATATGCTTTAGTGTATAATTCGCTTGTTTATCAAATAAAATGGAGATAATATCAAACCGCACATCTCCCTGGTGATCCATCAGGTAAATATATTCATCTGCAGCGGATACCAGCAACTTTTGTTTGCGGGCATCAACAAAATCCTCCGGTTCGCCAAAAGCGTTGCCGGTGCGGGTTTTTACCTCGGCAAATATAATAACCTTGTCTTTGTATGCAATCAGGTCAACTTCGGCTTTGCCGTGAGTCCAGTTTTCATCCAGTATTTCATAACCGGCATTTTCCAAATGTGTTTTGGCCAAACTTTCGCCCCTGCGACCCAACTCCAGGTGTACCGCCATTATTTCAATATAACAGAACCTAAATAATCGGATATGGTTTTCTCCACCTTTTTCATATGTATATACTGGCTCAGCAAAATTTCCTGGTCGGCTTCGACATCTGTTTTTTGGAGTTCTTTGCGCAGATTTTGGAGTATTTTACCCACCTTTTGTTTTTTAAGATGAAATATAGCACCTAAAATAGTGGCTTTCATATTCACCTGCTCATCAGGCACTAAAATGCGGTGCATCTCGTACCAGTTTTCGCTCAGGGTATATTTTGTGGAGATAAGGTTTACGGTCAAATCCACAATGTCCTTATCAGGGTAATGGATAAAGTGCTGTTCATCCGGCAAAACGCCATTTTCCACTTCTTTACTATAAATTTCTACAAATGCTTTACTGGTAGGATGATCAAATTCTACATCACTCAATTCGGCAATCATAAACGGACCGATATAAGTATTGGCAATGCCGTCCCAATCAATCATTCGGTTGCCATACATCAACAGCAGGCGGATGATTTCCTTCTCCTGGCTATCCTCATCCTTTTCCTGTTTTTCAGCGGGTTCATCCCAATTTATTTCCTCAGGTGGTTCGGCTGGTTTTGAATAATTTGAATAAGATGATGACGACGACTGTTGCGAATCCTTTTTAGCTTTCGCGGCACGAATTTTATTAAGTTCAGATAGCAGCGCTCGCTCATCAATCTTCAAAATATAACTACACTCCTGGATAAATACCGATGCCTTGATAGAATCCGGTATTTTGGCAACGCTTTCTACTATTTCGCGGATTACTTCCGCTTTTTTTATGGGATCGTTACCTGCATCTTTAAGCAGCAGGTCTGTTTTGTAGAGGATGAAATCCTTCTTGGTATCCTCAATATATTTTTTGAACGCGCTGGTACCTACTTTACGCACGTAGGAATCCGGATCATGACCATCAGGGAAAAGCACCACTTTTACGTTGAGCCCTTCCTCCAAAATCAGATCCAGACCACGCAACGAAGCTTTTATACCGGCCGCATCGCCATCATATAATATGGTGATGTTTTTAGTGAGGCGCCCCATCAGCCTGATCTGCTCAACCGTTAACGAGGTACCGGATGAGGCTACCACATTTTCAATACCGGCCTGGTGAACCGAGATCACATCGGCATACCCCTCCACCAAATAGCAATTATCCTCTTCGCGGATAGCTTTCTTGGCAAAGTACAAACCGTATAAAACGCTTGATTTATGGTAGATCTCTGACTCCGGCGAGTTTACATATTTAGGTACGTTCTTATCGTTTTTTAAAGTACGCCCGCCAAAGGCAATAACTCTCCCCGAGAAGCTATGTATCGGGAACATTACACGCCCCCTGTAACGATCGTACAGCGAACCGTTATCGCGCTTAACAGAAAGTCCGCTTTCTTCTAAAAACTCTTGTTTATATCCTTCTTTTATGGCTTGACCCGTAAACGCCTCCCATTGATCGGGCGAGTAGCCTAATTCAAACTTGGTGATGGTATCTTTACTAAAACCACGCTCTTTAAAATAGCTCAGGCCTATGTTTTTACCTTCTTCAGTATCTAATAAACTTTCATGGAAAAACTTGGCAGCATAACCTGTGACTATCATTAAGCTTTCGCGATGATTATCTGCTTCGCGATGCTCGGGCGATTCAACCGTTTCTTCAATCTCGATGCTGTACTTTTTCGCTAGCCAACGTAATGCTTCTGGATAGGTAAATTTCTCCAGTTCCATCAAAAAAGTAACCGCCGAACCGCCTTTACCAGTTGAAAAATCTTTAAAAATACCCTTAACCGGCGATACCGTGAACGATGGTGTACGCTCGTTAGCAAACGGCGATAAGCCTACGTAGTTAGCGCCCCGCTTTTTTAATTGCACAAAATCCCCTATCACCTCCACTATATCGGTGGCTTCCATTATTCTGTCGATGGTGGGTTTTGTTATCATGTGCAACTGCAAAGGTAGCGCAAATCGTCAATTGAAAATTAACAAACGTTAAGATACAATTTTATTTGATTGATTACGTGGCTTTAAAAATGTTGTAGCTATGCCAGCCAACACAATTACACTGCCGATGATCTCGTTCAATTCCAGGCGCTCACTTAAAAAAGCCGCAGCCATCAAACCTGCAAATACGGTTTGGCTCAATAATGTAATAGCGACTTTTGTTGATTCCAAATAACGCAACGAATAATTGATAGTCAGCCATCCAGCTAACTGGCAAATTAACCCCATCCCGATAAAACACAACCACACTTTAGTGGATAAGTGAATAATGTCGTTCCCCATAAAGCAATTGATTATCAGCAAAAACAGGCTGGCACTCAGCATGCTGTAAAACATGAAGGAAAACACATCAATATCCGCCATTATATTTTTGGTAATGAGGATATAGATGGCGTAAAACAAACTGGCTAACGTAGCTAATAATATCCCCTCATTTAATTCCAAATGTAAAATATGCTGATAACCCACCAATATCACCATGCCGCAAATGGCAATGAACGTGCCTATCCAAAATAATTTGCCTGATTTCTTTTTAAATAGTAAATAACTGATCAACCCCACCCAAACCGGGGCAAGGTTGGCTATTAGAGTTGAAACGGTTGCGCTGATCTTCAATAAGGATATATTCCAAACTGCCACATCCGAAGCAAACACAATACCGGCAATTAAAGCGATAATGAGTTGCTTGCGGCTAACCCGCAATTTATTTTTGATGATGCAAAAAGGCACCAGGCAAACCCAAGCAACCGCAACCCGGTAAAATGCCCCGCCAAGCGGCGAAACCCCAGCCAACTTCACAAATATAGGCGAGAACGAAATACATAAAACGCCTATAGCCAGGCTCAGTTTCGGATTCATTGATAGTGGATAAGTTTCAAACTTAAACAATGTATGAACCGGAATTGAGAGAATTTATGAATTAATCGAATAAATATGGCGTCAATCATTCTCTAAATTCTCAAATTCAACAAATTCGAGTTCAGACAATAAATCAAATAATTGTATTTTTGCCACTCAAAATATAATATTCATGGGCCAGCGCACAAAAATTAAAGCATTACTACAAAGTGAACAAACCAATATTGAGGTAACCGTTAAAGGGTGGGTACGTACCTTCCGTAATAATCAGTTCATAGCTTTAAATGATGGCTCAACTAATAATAATATACAGGTTGTTGTTGATTTTGAGAATACTGATCCTGCCATCTTAAAACGCATTACCACCGGCGCCGCGATAAGCGTGGTTGGTCAATTAGTAGCATCATTAGGTAAAGGACAAACGGTAGAAGTTAAAGCTACCGAGATTGAGGTTTTGGGTGATAGCGATCCTGAGAAATATCCGCTTCAGCCTAAAAAACACAGTTTGGAGTTTTTAAGGGAGATTGCGCATTTACGTTTCCGTACCAATACTTTTGGTGCGATATTCCGTGTGCGTAACAGTCTGTCATTTGCCGTACATCAGTTTTTTCAGGAGAAAGGGTTTGTTTACCTGCATACACCGATCATCACCGCATCGGATGCGGAAGGCGCGGGTGAAACTTTCCACGTAACTAACTTTGACCTATTAAATCCGCCAAAAACAGAGGATGGTGAAATAGATTTCAAACAGGATTTCTTCGGCAGGCCGACTAACCTTACGGTTTCTGGTCAGTTAGAGGGCGAGCTTGGCGCGATGGCTTTGAGCGATATTTATACCTTCGGACCAACATTCCGTGCGGAAAACTCAAACACTACCCGCCACTTAGCCGAGTTTTGGATGATAGAGCCGGAAATGGCTTTTTATGACCTAACCGATAACATGAACCTGGCTGAAGAATTACTGAAATATGTGATCCGTTATGCTTTGGATAAAAACAAAGAAGATATTGAGTTTTTAAGTCAGCGTTTAGAGGAGGAAGAAAAACAGAAGCCTCAGAACGAGCGCTCGGATATGTCGTTATTAGACAAACTTCAATTTTGCTTGGATAACGATTTTGAGCGATTGACTTATACCGAAGCTATCGATATTTTAAAAGAATCAACCCCAAATAAAAAGAAAAAGTTCCAATACCCGGTTGAAGGTTGGGGAACTGATCTGCAATCGGAACATGAGCGTTATTTGGTAGAGAAGCACTTTAAAAAACCGGTAATCCTAACAGATTACCCTAAAGATATTAAAGCCTTCTACATGCGCCAAAATGAGCCTGACGCGCAAGGCCGAGAAACGGTACGTGCTATGGATATTCTATTCCCAGGCATTGGCGAAATTGTAGGCGGATCGCAACGTGAGGAACGTTTAGACAAACTGGAACAACGCATGGACGAGATGGGTATCCCAAAAGATGAACTTTGGTGGTATTTAGATACCCGCAGGTTCGGCGCTTGTCCGCATGCTGGTTTTGGTTTGGGCTTTGAGCGTTTGGTACTGTTTGTTACCGGCATGGGTAACATCAGAGATGTGATCCCTTTCCCAAGGTTCCCTAAAAACGCGGAATTTTAATAACAACCATGTCATTGCGAGGAACGAAGCAATCGCACGGAGAAAAGCGACCTTGCATAGTTCGCGATTGCTTAGTTCCTCGCAATGACAAAAGTTAAAGAACTACTTCGTATACTCCTTCTGTACTATCAAAAAGCTCGCTTTCTCATCTTTATGGAACGGGATATTCCAGTCGCCTTGATAGGTAATTTTAGTGGGCACTAAATCGCCATTAAACTTATCAAGTTCCATGTTCATCTTTACATCCAAGTCAATAAACATGTTGTGGTATTGGATATTGACGTAGCGGCCTAATATCTGAAAGGTGCGGGTATCAAATATGGTGGTGAGTTCTTTAATCACTACATCGCTATTAGAAGTGCTGGCCTTTTGTACCACCCGAAAACGGTAAACAGGGATAGAATCTAAATAAGTTCCCCGCGCGAATTGGTAGTCATACAGCGGCCGCATATCCGGCGAAAATATTTCTGTTTTGTTGCTGATGAACGGGATGCCATCCACCTTATGTCCCGGCGCGAAAATTAATATCTTGAGTTTGTCTTTATAGGATTGATCTTTGCTATCCGGTTTGCCCTGGATCATCGACCCTGAACCATAGCCAGACTTATAAGCATTCATAAATATGTAATCGAACATATTTACAGTGTATAGTTGGTACTTACCGTCTTTCTTGTACACATTACCACTATCACGTTTAGCTATATAATCAATGGTTTGTTTACCACCTGATTCGATGCGTTTGAATTTGCGGTATACCTTTCCGTTTATCTTATTATTCTTATCGTAAGTGTAGATATAGTTCTCGCCGATAAATGAATACTTCTTCATGTTGCGAAACGCCTGAAAGAAGCTGGTATCCGCAAGCACGGCATCAATAAAATCCTGCACATTTAATTTGTGCGAGTGGATATTAACCACCGAATCAATAACAATGGTGCGGATGGTATCAGGGTTGTAGCGAGGTTGTTGCTGCGCGAATGAGCAATAACTGATGGTGATGAAGAATAGGGAGAGTATTATCTTTTTGACCATATTTATTCTTCTATGTCATTGCGAGGAACGAAGCAATCGCGAAATTTGCATAATGACTATACTTCCGTGCGATTGCTTCGTTCCTCGCAATGACTTGGTTATACCCTTTTAATTCCCTAACTGTTTAACAGCAAGATAAGCCATCAAACCGGTGCTCAATTGCAGTGCTGATTCTTCCACATCAAAAGTTGGTGTATGTACCGATGAAGTTATGCCACGGCTTTCGTTACGGGTACCTAAACGGTAAAAGCACGAATCCGCTACCTGTGAGTAATAAGCGAAATCTTCCGCAGCCATCCAAATATCCAGATCGAGTACGTTTTCTTTGCCTAAATATTCCTCAGCAAAACCACGGGCTGATGCGGTTAGCTTTTCTTCGTTCACTAAAAAAGGATAGCCTTTCATAATGTTAAAATCGCAACTGCCGCCCATGCTTTCGGCAATACCTTCGGCCAGTTTTTTCATTTTGATGTGAGCCTCAGCACGCCATTCTTCATCCATGGTACGGAAGGTGCCTTCCAAATAAACTTCATTAGGGATAACATTGGTAGCACCATTTGCTATCACTTTACCAAACGATAAAACCGATGGTGTTTTAGGATCAGCAAAGCGGCTTACTACTTGTTGTAAGGCAGTTAAGATATGCGCGGTGATTAACACCGGATCAATATTTTGTTGTGGTTGCGCTGCATGTCCGCCTTTACCTTTTACGGTGACATAAATCTCATCAGCCGAAGCCATGTATTTACCGGCACGGAAACCAACTTTACCGGCATCTATAAAAGGCATCACATGCTGCCCGATAACCGCCTGTGGT
The DNA here is from genome assembly GCA_026224775.1 of Bacteroidota bacterium. Lineage (GTDB taxonomy): Bacteria > Bacteroidota > Bacteroidia > Sphingobacteriales > Sphingobacteriaceae > Mucilaginibacter. The sequence goes on along the minus strand of JAMFRP010000056.1, from coordinate 16,307 downwards.
ATTGGATTTTGTAAAACACCTTCTTTAATCATTAAACTGGCACCACCCGGCAGTTTTTCTTCCGCAGGTTGAAATATCAGTTTAACAGTGCCGCCAAACTCGCTTTTTAAGCTGGTTAATATTTTGGCTGTACCTAATAATGATGAGGTATGCGCATCGTGCCCGCAAGCATGCATCACACCTGTATTTTGTGATTTGTAAGGAACATCGTTAGCTTCCAATATTGGTAGCGCATCCATATCGGCACGCAGGGCTATAACCTGGTCTGACGGTTTTTCGCCTTTTATCAGGGCAACCAAACCATTGTCGGCCATGCGTTCGTAGGTTAAGCCTAACTCATCTAATTTTTTAGCAATAAAAGCCGAAGTTTCTACTTCGTGGAATGAAAGTTCAGGATGAGAATGCAAGTGGCGTCGATTAGCTACCACATCATCAAAAATAGTTTTGGCTAAGTCCTGTATCTTCTCTTTCATTATTCTGTATCGAGTTTTGGAAGGTTTATTTTTTCGGATATGATGAAAAGTCCGCCAAAAGCAGGCTTCATTTCTTCAACCATTTTTTCAGCTTCTATGCGCGATCTGAAATCACCAACTTTTACTTTAAAGTTTGGGTCGCGGTAGGATAAATAAGTATGCGTATCGGGAAACCTGTTTTGGAATTTCGACTGTACGTTGTAAGCCTGTTTACGGTCAGATCCGCTGAATATTTGTATCCGGTAACCATTTGAAGACGAAGAAGCGGGTTCACCAGTATTGGTTTTGCCCCCTCCTACCAAATAGTTACCGATCAGCGAATCAACCTTTGGATCCCTATCAACCTCTACCTTGCCACGGGTTTGTGCTAACACCAATGAAGGCAAACCTAGCAATCCAATCAATACCGCGCATTTTACTGATACGCTAAATACCATCCTCCAAACAGATACCCTACTCTTCATCAACAACTTTTTATGCCTGGCCCTGGCCGTGGCAGTTTTTAAACTTTTTGCCGCTACCGCAAGGACAAGGATCATTCCTATTAGTTTTTTGTTCTACTCTAACAGGAGTTGGTTTCTGTACTTCGCGGGTATCGGTCATTGTTGGCACACCATTAGTTTCAGTAGCCATTTCTGGTTTTGATGTACGCATTTGTTTCAAATCAGTACGTGGCAATGGTTTTGCTTCGCGAATTTCATCAGGCTGTTGCTGTACCGCAATTCCACCTCTGAAAAGGAAACTTACCATCTCTTTATTCACGGCTGCAAGCATATTTCTGAATAATTCGAAAGCCTCAAATTTATAAACCAACAAAGGGTCTTTTTGTTCGTACACCGCGTTTTGTACTGATTGCTTTAACTCATCCATCTCGCGTAGATGCTCTTTCCATGAGTCATCAATCTCGCTCAATGTAACGTTCTTTTCGAATGATTTAAACACTTCCAAACCATGATTATCAATAGCTTTTTTAAGCGGAACGGCAATTTGCAAGCCATGTACACCATCGGTAAATGGCACTATAATGTTTTCTACATACTGGCCACGGGTATCATATACATCCTTTAAAACCGGGAATGCCTGTTGTGCTATTGCCTCAGCTTTACGTTTGTAAAAGCCCATCGCCTCAGCATATATCAAATCGGTCAATTTATCAACTGAAAAAGCAGTAAAGTCGTCATGACTGAGCTCAATATCTAAAGAGAACAAACGAATTATCTCCAGTTGTAAGCCTTCAAAATTATTTTGCTCTTTGTATTCGGTAACTACATCCTCAACCACATCAAAAATGGTGTTGCTCAAATCCACGTCAAGGCGATCGCCAAATAAAGCGTTTTTACGTTTTGAGTAGATAACAGTACGCTGTGAGTTCATCACATCATCATACTCTAACAAACGTTTACGTACACCAAAGTTATTTTCTTCTACTTTCTTCTGCGCGCGTTCGATAGATTTAGAAATCATCGAGTGCTGGATCACTTCGCCTTCTTCAACGCCCATACGTACCATCAGGTTTGAGATACGCTCAGAACCAAATAAACGCATCAGGTTATCCTCTAACGACACAAAGAATTGTGATGAACCCGGATCACCCTGCCTACCTGCACGACCACGCAACTGCCTATCTACACGGCGAGATTCATGTCTTTCGGTACCTACAATGGCTAAACCACCGGCTTCCTTAACGCCTGCACCTAATTTTATATCCGTACCACGGCCAGCCATGTTAGTAGCAATGGTTACCGTGCCTGCTTTACCTGCTTCGGCTACAATATCGGCCTCTTTCTGGTGCATTTTGGCATTCAATACGTTATGTTTAATACCGCGCAGTTTTAGCATGCGGCTTAATAATTCCGATATTTCTACCGATGTAGTACCCACCAATACCGGTCTGCCAGCCTGGGTTAGGCTTACAATCTCGTCAGCTACGGCATTATATTTTTCGCGAACTGTACGGTACACTAAGTCTTGCATATCTGCACGGCTGGCCGGGGTGTTGGTTGGTATTTCAACCACATCCAGTTTATATATTTCCCAAAACTCACCTGCTTCAGTAACAGCAGTACCCGTCATACCGCAAAGTTTGTGGTACATACGGAAATAGTTTTGCAAGGTGATGGTTGCCATTGTTTGGGTAGCATCCTCAACCTTAACATTTTCTTTAGCCTCAATTGCCTGGTGTAAACCGTCAGAGTAACGGCGGCCATCCAATACACGGCCGGTTTGCTCATCAACAATTTTTACTTTTCCATCATCAAGGATGTATTCGGTATCCTTTTCAAATAAAGTATATGCTTTTAATAATTGGCTTACAGAGTGGATACGCTCTGACTTGATAGAGAAATCGCGCATCAGCTCATCCTTCTGGGCAATTTTTTCGTCTGCCGGGATATCAGATTTTTCAATGTGGGCAATTTCTGAACCTACATCAGGCATCACGAAGAAATGAGGATCTTCACCTGATGAAGTGATCAACTCAATACCTTTTTCAGCCAGTTCAACCTGGTTATTTTTTTCGTCGATAACAAAAAACAATTCGGCATCTACCTTATGCATTTCCTTGCTGGAATCCTGCATATAATAGTTTTCGGTTTTTTGCAATAGCTGCCTGTTGCCGCCTTCGCTCAGGAATTTAATTAATGCCTTGCTTTTTGGCAAACCCCTGTATGCACGTAATAACGATAAGCCACCCTCGTCAACACCGGTTTTACCTTCGTTGATTAAAGCTTTGGCCTCATTCAATATACCATTTACATAGGCTTTTTGCGCATTGATCAAACGTTCGATGCGTGGTTTCAATTCATAAAACTCATGCTCATCACCACGAGGGATTGGACCAGATATAATTAACGGAGTACGTGCATCATCAATTAACACGGAGTCAACCTCATCCACCATGGCAAAATGTTGCTTGCGCTGTACCAGTTCTTCAGGACTGCGTGTCATATTGTCACGTAGGTAATCAAACCCGAACTCGTTATTGGTACCAAAAGTAATATCAGCTAAGTAAGCTTTACGGCGTTCTTCTGAATTTGGCTCATGCTTATCAATACAATCCACAGCTAAACCATGGAACTCGTACAATGGGCCCATCCACTCCGAGTCACGGCGTGCCAGGTAATCATTCACGGTTACAATGTGTACACCTTGTCCGGCTAGTGCATTTAAATAAGCAGGTAAGGTTGCAACCAAGGTTTTACCTTCACCCGTTGCCATTTCGGCAATTTTACCCTGGTGCAATACGGTACCGCCAATCAACTGTACATCATAGTGAACCATATCCCAGGTAACTTCGTTACCGGCAGCCAACCAGGTATTATGGTGAATAGCCTTATCGCCTTTTATTACAACGTTTGGTTTGTGGGCAGCAAGCTCACGGTCAAACGCTGTGGCAGTAACTTCAATAGTTTTATTACCGGCAAAACGGCCTGCAGTTTCTTTAACTACCGCAAAAGCCTCAGGCAATATATTCATCAATATATCTTCCAACTCTTTGTTACGGTCTTTTTCAAGCTTATCAAGTTGGGTATAAAGCTCAACTTTGATGTGTACATCTAAATCAGGCTCATTTTCTATCCGGTCTTTAATTGCTTGTATTTCAGCATCAATCCCAGAAAGCCCTGTGCTTATGGTTTCCTTAAAAGTTATGGTTTTAGCCCGGAGCTCATCATTGCTTATATCGCCGAGTTTGGCAAATTCTGCCTTAATTTTCTCAACTATAGGCTGAATGCTTTTTACATCCCGTTCTGATTTGCTTCCAAAAAGCTTACTGATAAAATCTAACATGTTATAATCTGATATATAAATCGTATGAACTCAACAATTGCGCCACAGCAATCCGAAAAGTCATAATGGCAGGCAAAGGTAAGGAATTGGTATCAAGTATTTAGTATCAAGTATCAAGTAATTAGCCGTAATAACATGCAAAACTGCCAGTTTGCGATTCAAATCTTGATACTAAATACTTGCTACTTGATACTCACAAAAAGCTATCTTTGCCGCCATGAACATCCTTGTACTTGGTTCGGGTGGAAGGGAAAGCGCCTTCGCCTGGAAATTATCGCAAAGCGAAAAATGTAAAAACCTTTTTATTGCACCCGGCAATGCCGGTACCGGCCAATACGGCACCAACGTTAATATTAAGGTAACCGATTTTGAAGGTATTAAGCAGTTTGCTTTAGCTAATGCGATAAACCTTGTACTGGTCGGCCCTGAAGAGCCGCTGGTAAAAGGTATCCATGATTTCTTTTTGAATGATGAGCAGATCAAGCACATCCCGGTTATCGGTCCTCAAGCCGAAGGCGCGCAACTGGAAGGCAGCAAGGATTTCTCCAAACAGTTTATGGAGCGTCACAACATTCCGGCCGCTGCATCAAAAACCTTCACTCGCGAAACTTTGCAAGAAGGTTTTGATTACCTGCCCACTATTGGCTTACCTATTGTTTTAAAAGCTGATGGTTTAGCTGCAGGCAAAGGAGTGCTGATATGCACCAGCTTACAAGAAGCTCAACAAGAACTGATAGAAATGCTTACCAACGCTAAATTTGGCGAAGCAAGCGCGAAAGTAGTAGTTGAGCAGTTTTTACAGGGCATTGAACTATCTGTTTTTGTGTTGACCGATGGCACTAATTATAAAATGCTGCCATCAGCCAAAGATTATAAACGTATTGGCGAAGGCGATACCGGATTAAACACAGGCGGCATGGGTTCTGTATCTCCTGTTCCGTTTGCGGATGCTGCGTTTTTGAAAAAGATTGAAGACAGGATGGTGATCCCTACTATTGAGGGTTTAAAAAGTGATGGCATATCATACAAAGGCTTTATTTTTATTGGCCTGATGAATTGCGACGGTGATCCATACATGATTGAATACAATTGCCGCATGGGCGACCCTGAAACCGAAAGCGTTATGCCAAGGATAGAATCTGATTTTGTGGATTTGCTATTAGGCGTAGCCGAAGGCAATTTGAATGAAAAAGAATTAATCATATCCAACAAAGTAGCAGCAACCGTAATGATGGTTGCAGGCGGCTACCCCGGCGAATACCTGAAAGATAAAGTAATGACCGGTATGGAAAACATCCGTGATTCTTATATTTTCCACGCGGGAACTTATGCTGATGGCGATGAGATCAAAACATCAGGTGGTAGGGTAATAGCTATTACATCACTACAAAACGATATGTTTACCGCACTGCAACAAGCAACAGCCGATGCCAGCCGTATCTATTACGACGGCATGTATTTCAGGAAAGATATTGGGTTTGATTTGTTGTAGGTAATTTTATTTACTTCATCGAAGCAAATCACTACTTAATTGGCACTTTGGGAAACACAATAGACGTGATGTCAATTAATTGGGTTAAATGTGGATTACACGCATCAATAAGCCTATCACAACAGCTTTCGGCGGTAATATGTTTATGGTAATCATTACGAACGACAACTTTTATTTTCCGACCAGGAATTATAATCGGAATTTCTAAATAATAATCTACGGTGTCGAGCAAATCCCGAAATTCGAGATCAATTGTCATTTCCTTTGAATCGTTTTTCAGAAATGCATCAAGTTTAGTTTTATATATGTTTATAACCATGTGTTTTTTACCAGATGTGACTTCTGAAAGATATCGCTAATTGAAAATGGCACTACATATTTTACTGGAATATTATGTGCCTTATAGTCCCCAACATAAAAAAACAATGCTACACATGACGAATCAGGTCCCTTTGTAAAAATTCTTTTCGTTCTACTTTGCCAAAGTTCAGGAACCTGAGCCCTTACACTAAGTGTTAAGCAGATTAGCGATACTACTAATAGTATATTTTTAATCTTCACTTTTAAAATTCACTATTATTTAACAATAATAGTGTAATTATTTGACTATCTGATTGTTCGTATAAAAAACAAAAGTCCGAAAGCTATACACTTTCGGACTTTTCTGTCTTATAGACTTTCGGACTAGTAAAAATTACATTGTTCCAAATATCTCACCTAATTTCTTTTCAAGCGCATCACCAAAAAGATCCTTGGCAATAATCTTACCACTTGGGTCAATCAACAGGTTTTGTGGGATGGCTTGTATGCCGTATAGTTTTGCAGCATCATTATCCCAAAATTTCAAATCGGATACATGATTCCATGCTAAACCATCTTTGTGGATAGCTTTCAGCCAATTGTCTTTTTTACCCGGGCGATCTAACGAAACACTTAATATGGTAAAGTTTTTCGCTTTATAAATATTGAATGCTTTTACCACATTAGGATTCTCTGCACGGCAAGGGCCACACCATGATGCCCAAAAATCAAGCAGCACATATTTGCCTTTGAATGATGACAAGCTAACCATCGTACCATTTGTATCGGGCTGAGCAAAATCAGGAGCTATTTGCCCTACCGATACGCTTTTAATTACATCTAAATATTTTTTGTATTTAACACCTGCATTGCTGGCACGCAAAGCCGGAGAAAGTTTTTCAAACTCAGGGGCTAATTGTGTGTAATCAGGATACGGGCCGCCCATACCTCTTAAAGCTTGTAAGCTCATGTATGAATCAGGATTAGCCAGAATATATAATGAATCCAATGCCCTCTCTTTTACAGATATAGAATCTTCCTTTTTATCAATATAATCATTAAATTCTTTGGTGCGCTTTTCAGCAGGCGTTGCTTCGTATTCGGCCTCTAATGCTTTATTCGCGTCAGCAATTGATTTTGTATAAACTTTAAATTTTTGGTTATCCTCGTTAACCTTGGTACCGGTTACTTTAGCTTTTGATAAAGAATCGGCACTTTTAATATCGGTTGTTCCATTTACTAAATAAACAACCAGTACGTCATGTTGTACCTTTCTATCTAAATTTTGGATGCCAACACCTTTGTAATCTACAACAAGGCTTGCGTAGGTAATATCTTTAACCTGGCCTTTAAAATCAAAATCGCCATCTTTTATTGCAGATGAATCTGTAATAGTGTTGGTGCCTTCGCGATAAGTTAAAAATATTTTGGATGGTGTATTGATGTGGCCAACCTTACCTTTTATTACAAAGTTTTCCTGGGCAAATAGCAAGGAGGGCGCCGCTACCAACGCTAGTAGAATTAGTTTTTTCATTTAAAAAATAATAATTACAGTCAGCGGGGTACTGCTTGTAAAAATAATAAATAATTGATATGATGCTTACATTTTGCCAAATATCTCCGTCAGCTTAGCGTCAAGGTCGCTGCCACGCAAATCTTTGGCTATTATTTTACCATTTGGGTCAATCAGAAAATTATGTGGAATTGATTGCACGGCATATAGTATAGCCACTTTATTATTCCAAAAATTAAGGTCTGATACTTGGGTCCAGGTCAAGCTATCAGTTTTTATAGCAGCAATCCATTTATCTTTAGCTTCGGCTTTATCAAGCGAAACACCTAAAACCGTAAAGTTTTTGGTTTTAAATTTGTTATAAGCCTTTACAACATTTGGATTTTCTGCACGACAAGGGCCGCACCATGATGCCCAGAAATCAATCAATACATATTTTCCCCTGAATGATGAAAGGGAAACAGGGTTACCATTTACGTCATTTTGTGTAAATTCAGGGGCAACGGCTCCTAATTCGGTGGGTTTTAAGGCGTCAATTGATTTTTCAATCATTTTGCCGCCCTCCATATCTTTTAAATTTTGTGATAAGCCATTATATAAAGGTTCCAATTCGGATGGATCCATTTTGGGGCCCAATGCGCTTAGGGCAAGCAAACTTAAATAGCTTTTAGGATTCTCCCTGATGAATTTTTCAAGCGAAGCAGTCTGTTGCAATTCCAGATCCTTTCGCTTACTTTCCATGCTGCTTTGAAAATCAGCAGAGTTTTGTTGATTCTGGGTTGCCGAATTCGCTTCGGTATATAATTTTTCGGCAGCCTGTTGAATTGGCCTTAGTTGAGCCATCAGCTTTTTATTATCATCATTAATTGGCGAACCAGTAATAATCGCTTTTGAAATAGAATCGGTACTGGTAGCGATTGATATATTACCTTTTTCGATGTAAAAACTTAAAGCATCAGTTGATTTATCCAGGTTTGAAAAACCTACCCCTTTATGATCTATCAACAGAATAGCATTAGTTGGATTGATGATTGACCCTGTAAAATCAAAGTTACCATTCACAATAGCGGTAGAGTCGATAACATTATTCGCGCCTAAACGGTATATTAAAAAAGCTTTGGCAGGGGCATTTACATCACCCACTTTGATTTGCAGTAAAAAAGACTGAGGCGTTTCGGCCGTTGGCGCTGCTGCTGAATGCACAGCTGGAGTTTGTGCAAAAGCCAGCGCGGGCAATAAAGCCAATATTGAAAAGAATATTTTTTTCATGAAAAACAAAAACTATTAAATAGTGTAACGGTGAAAAGCGAATAGAATTGTACTTAGGTTAGTTTTTGATAAGTACGCCACCAAAGATCAGGCATTTCGCCCGAAATGGCAATTTTATAATCATCGTAACTGCAAGGTACTAAATGCGATCGTTCGTTTTTTGAGCCGCCGCTTGGATAAGGTACCTGCATCCACCACCGGTCTGTTTTTTTACTTTTTACAAATACCACCTCGTGATCATCATGTTTAAGGCTGGTTTTGTAGATCAGGTATTGTGATTTTGGGTTGAGCGGAAAATCTTTTTTGCGGTTATACACACCATCAATAAAATACCATACCATCTGCGCCAGCAACATCGCTGTTTGCCCGTTATTATCATAGGCTGGGTTAAACTCATAAAAACCTATTGAGGTAAGTTTATCATTGAAACCCGCATAACGGCATATCTGACAAGCCTCTTCGGCATAAAAGCCATTTGGGGTAGCGTTGATATTAGCCATCGCATCTGATGAACGGATAGCGCTTATATCAAAACTCACCATATTGGCATTGCGGATGATCGGCTCAGCATAGGCAATTTGCCCACTTAAATTACCGAGGCGATGTACATCAAAGTATAATTTTTCCATCACCCGTAATCCGGCCTGACTGGTAAAATAGGTTTGATAACCCAGGTTACTAAAGTTGAACAGGTAATTAGGTTCGTGCAAAAATATTTTGTTAAGGTATGATGTGGATGTAGTTTCGATGCTTTCAGGCATAGTGTCATCCTCCAGGTCAAAATGCGAATCAACGATCACCAGGTCAACTTTTTGCTCCAGGGCTTCGTAACCCATATATTGGGCGTAGGTAAGGTCCTGCCCACCGCCGATGATGATCGGCAGAATATCTAATTTAATCAGCTCGGCGACTACGGTTTTTAACGCGAAGTAAGTATCAGTAACTGTGGCCCCTGCTTTTATATTGCCAAGATCTACGATTTTGGTATTATAGCCACCTTCGTTTAACAAGTATAATTTTTCGCGTACATAATCGGGTGCTAAACCACAACCTGAATTGTTTACCGCATTACGGTCGTCCTGCACGCCAACAATAGCGATGTCAAAGGATTTATTTTCCAGCTCAGGAAAAGTATCGGTATACTGATTTATTTTATCACCCAAATGACTGGTATAATATCCTTTTTTAGGGCTGATCTTTTCCAGATCAATAGGTGTAAAGAAATCAGATAATGACATGGCGCTTGATCTGCAAATGTGCAGATGTGCAAATATGCAGATTGTTTTGCTAATTGAATATTTGATAAGATTAATAAATTAATTTCGATTGTATATCTGTATATCTGCACATTTATAAATATAAATTCCGGCATCTGCACATTTACACGTCCGCATATCTGCACATCCAAAAAAATCTGCACATTTGCACATACGCATATCTGCACATTAATAAAATATGATACTGGTTACAGGCGCTACAGGTTTTTTAGGTTCGGAGCTTGCCATGCAACTGGTAAATGCAGGTAATGTTATTCGCTGTACTAAGCGTGGCAGTTCGGTGATACCGCAATTGCTTATACCCTACCACGATAAAATTGAATGGGTCGATGCTGATATGCTGGACATTTTCGCTTTGGAAGATGCTTTAGATAGCGTGACGCAAGTTTATCATTGTGCGGCTTGGGTATCGTTAATGCAAAAGGATAAGCAAGCGATGATCCGCACCAATGTTACAGGTACAGCCAATGTTGTGAACCTGTGTAATGAGTATGGTATACGATTGCTGCACGTAAGTTCGATAGCAGCCATAGGCCAGGCATTGCCGGGCAAACTGATTAATGAGAACACCCATCTGGATGAAACCAGCGAGGATGATGGCTATGCCATATCAAAACTGCATAGCGAAATGGAAGTTTGGCGCGGTATTGCCGAGGGCTTGGATGCGGTTATTGTAAATCCATCGTTAATCATCGGCCCAAACTCAGGCACTGCCGGAACCGGGCAATTATTTATAACAGTACGCAAAGGGTTAAAATTTTACACCCAAGGCACGGGCGGCTTTGTTGATGTGGAAGACGTTGCCAAATGCATGATAGCCCTGATGAATAGCGAGATCAGCAGCGAACGTTACATTATCAGCGCGGAAAATATCAGCTATAAAAATATCACTGCTCAAATAGCGGATGGCTTTGGGTTGGTACGGCCTTCAATGCTGGCAAAACCCTGGGTTATGGGATTAGTATGGCGCAGCGCGACATTATTAGCCACTATTACCGGCAGCGATTCAAAGATGGATAAAGTTGCCGCCCAAACAGCATCGTTAACCAATAACTACGACAACTCTAAAATTAAAGCTGCTATTGGGTTTGAGTTTAAGCCGATTAGCGAGACGGTAAAAGAGGTGTGCGCGGCTTTAAAAAAATAGTATTAAGTTTGCAATAATTTCAGTCGGTAACGGCTTTTATTAGAAATATTGACTGCCCTCTCGCTCATTTTTCGCACATTTGCACATCCGCATTTTTGCACATCAAAGTACAAGCCGCACACTACTCAATGGATCAATATTTTATTATCGACTTCGACAGCACATTTACGCAGGTTGAAGCTTTGGACGAATTAGCCCGCATATCGTTAAAAAATCATCCCGACAGGGAAAAAATATACCAGCAAATTGATGACCTGACGAACGCCTCTATGGAGGGCCGTTTATCGTTCACCCAAAGTCTGGAAGCTCGCGTTAAGTTACTGCAAGCTAACCGTGAGCATTTAAAGCAGTTGATCACGCATCTAAAAAAGAAGGTATCCACTTCTTTCTCGCGTAATACTATCTTCTTTAAAAATCACCAGGATGAGGTGTTAATTGTATCCGGCGGATTTAAGGAGTTTATTACGCCGGTAGTTACCGAGTATCACATCAAAAAAGAAAACATTTACGCCAACACCTTTGTATTTGATGATGATGGCAACATTATAGGTTACGACCGTGAAAACCCGCTATCGCAAGAAGGTGGTAAGGTTAAACTGTTAAAAGAGCTTAACCTGCCAGGTGAGATTTTTGGCATTGGCGATGGTTATTCTGATTTCCAGTTGAAGGAATCGGGCATGATCAAAAAGTTTTTTGCTTTTACAGAGAACATCGAGCGCAAATCAGTAGCCGAAAAAGCGGATCATATTACGCCGAGCTTTGATGAGTTTCTATACATCAACAAATTGCCGCGTGCCATATCGTATCCCAAAAACCGCATCAAATGTTTGGTTGTGGGTGATATTGAGGAAGATGCATTGGCGCAGATGCGCAAAGAGGGCTACAACATCCGTCAGCGGGAAAGCATTGAGGATAAATATCTGGAAGAAGCCGGCATTTTATTTTGTGATGAAGAAAATCAGCCAACAACCGAGCAACTACAAAATGCAGGCAGGTTAAAAGTGATCGGCATCTTCGGGAAGATAAACAGCCGCAAATTAGCTGAAGCTGCCTGCGAAAATGGTATTATAATTTTTGATGACCCTAAGCATAACCCCCGCAATGATGACTTCATCCCTAAACGGGTAATGGCGTTTATGAACGAGGGTAAAACGCATACCAGCTGCAATTTCCCCGATCTGCAACCGCCACGCATTAATAACGCGCACAGGCTGATACATATCCACAAAAACGTACCGGGTATACTGGCCAAAATAAATGATGTATTTGCCCGCCATAACATTAATATAGTTGGCGAGTTTTTGGTTACCAATCCGCAGATTGGTTATGTAATTACCGATGTGGAATCAGGTTATGATACTCAGGTTTTAAACGAGTTGAAAGCTATTGAACAAACCATAAAATTCAGGCTATTGTATTAAGCATGTTACTGATTGATTGGGTTATATGATAAAAACAACAGTACATTTGTACTGAATTGACCTTTTATTATAACCAATGAATAGAAATGTAACCCTTGCCCGGATACGTTATAACACCGATAGTGACGGTGTTGAACAGTGTTGGCGATTGATTCTTGATGGCGAAGAAGTTTTAGTAGAATCTGTAAATATTCAAGCCCCGGTTTTTACATCGAGAGATTGGATTGAGCCTATCCAAAAATTCAAACATCATATTTCTGTGAAACAATGCCATGTACATATTGATGAAGCCGGTATTGCGCTCATCACTCCCTCGTTGGCACCACCAGCACAGGTATTACCGAATGTTTAACAACATACTCAGCAATATTGCTGGAGAATAACCGGTCAAGCCCTGAACGGTTGTGAGTTCCTATTACAATAATGTCGGCCTTAAACTCACGGCTACAGCTGAGGATACCTTCGCCTGTAGAACCATACTCGTTATAATGGCTTACCTGTAATTTGCCGGCATATTTTTGAGTTATATTTTCTATTATACTTTCCGACACCTGGGTTTGCGCTTTTATGATATTATCATCCTCTGCTCCGTTCAAACCATATAAGGGGGTCCCTAATATCTCATTCGCGCCGTTGATAGGCATTGATATAGCCACAGGTTCGATAATATTTACTAAGCCAACATGTGCATTAAGTGATTCAGCAAGATCAAATCCGTATTTGGCGGCGGCTTCGGCATATTTGCTGTCATCAACACCTATTAATATTTTCTTTATCATGGCTGTGCTCTTTATATAATATTGCAACACACCAAACGCTGTTTTGTTGCAATCACTTTACTTGATCCTCGTTTATAATTGAGGTTTTATCATCTCTATAAACAAACAAAACTTCCTACATTTGGCTATGAATTTCTCTCCCGAAATTGAAGAGCGCCTGACCCGCTTACAAGAAAAGTATGAAGCCATGGGGCAGGATATGCCATCCTATTTAGATGGCCTGCTTTATGCTGATTTTTTAACCTATTGGGATTATATCCATCTGGATACTTTACTCAGCTTGCAAAGCCCTAAAACGCCTTTCCCGGATGAGGAAATATTCATCATCTATCATCAGATAACTGAGCTTTATTTTAAGCTGGCACTGCATGAGTGCAAGCAAATTGTAGCGGCGCAACCCTTAACCATTGACTTTTTTACTGCACGCTTAAAACGTATCAACCGTTATTTTGAAGCATTGACCCACTCTTTCGAGATTATGGTGGATGGGATGGAGAAGGAACAGTTTTTAAAGTTCAGGATGTCGTTGCTACCGGCCAGCGGATTTCAATCGGGCCAATACCGGATGATCGAGATATATGCTTCGGATTTTATCAACCTGGTAGCCAAAGATAAGCGCGAGGAATTGCGCAATACCACCATTGAGGACCAGTTTGAGCATTTATACTGGAAATCAGGCGCTACGGAACTCGCCACAGGCAAAAAGACTCTTACCCTAAAACAGTTTGAACAGAAATACGCCAAAACCTTTATTGAGTTAGGCAGAGCAACAGTTGGCACTAATTTTAATGCTTTATTACAGCAGTTTAAACAAAGCGGGCAAACTACAACTCAACTGGAAGATGAGCTACGCCAATTGGATATTAATGTAAATGTTAACTGGCCGCTATCGCACTATAAATCTGCCGTGCGCTACCTGAACCGTGAGCCTGAAGAAATTAAGGCAACCGGTGGCACCAACTGGCAGAAGTACTTGCCTCCGCGTTTTCAGAAACGCATATTCTATCCAAGTTTATGGAATGAGGAACAGGTAGAAAATTGGGGTAAGCATTGGGTTGATAAAGTACTGAAAGAGGTTAGTGGTTCATAGATTTTAGGCTATCTTTTGTAAGTGTACCACAATTTACGGTTGACACACCTGGTACATTTGGCACACTTTTGACCCTAAAAACACCTTAAAAAGCACTAAAAATGCGGTTTTTACATTGCTTTTGAGGCCATTTTTTGAGTAAAAACGACCTTTTTTGCTTCAAAATCAACTAAAAAAACGCATTTTTTACCTATTTTTAACTCATTTTTGCATGAAAATTAAAGGTTTTTGTACTCATTTTTCATTCGGTTGAAACATTTGCGTAACTATTCTACTGGTGATAATTGCTTTAATGTTTCAATCGCGGTACATGTTTAATAACTATTTTAACCACGCATTTTCAAACAAAAATTCCTACCTTGCCATTTTCGAAATTAATATCATAAGGCCATGACTGAGACACTGGACATCAAGATCACCAAGACACCGCATTCTCGCTTAGCAGAAACGGATTTTAACAACCTACCATTTGGAAAAACATTTTCCGACCACATGTTTGTGGCCGATTATGCCGATGGCGAATGGAAGAATTTCCAAATAGTCCCTTATGGCGATGTCAGTTTAAGTCCGGCAATTTCATCATTACATTACGGACAATCATTTTTTGAAGGCATAAAGGCTTACAAACATGCAGATGGAACAGTATCTATCTTTCGTCCTGATAAAAACGCGCAACGTTTTAACAAGTCGGCAGAAAGGCTTTGCATGCCTACCCTGCCCGAAGATATATTTTTACAAAGCTTAGCGGCTGTTGTAGATATAGACCGTGACTGGATCCCTACACAACCTGATCACGCTTTATATATCAGGCCGTTTATGTTCGCTACTGATCCGTTTTTGGGTGTGGCGCCATCAACTACCTACAAATACATGGTGTTACTTTGCCCGGTTGGACCATATTTTTCAAAAACCTTAAGGGTGAAGATTGAAAATCATTACACCCGCTCGGCCGAAGGTGGTATGGGTTATGCTAAATCATCAGGCAACTATGGCGGCAGCATGTTACCGGCTAAAAAAGCTACTGAAGAAGGTTTTGACCAATTAATTTGGACCGATGCCAAGAACCACGAGTTTGTGGAAGAAATGGGCGCGGCTAACGTAATATTTGTATTAGATGGCAAGGTAGTAACCCCATCAACCCGAGATACTATTTTGGATGGCGTAACCCGCGATACCGTTTTAACCCTTGCACGTGAGTGGGGTTACCCGGTTGAAGAACGCCGTGTATCTGTAGCTGAAATTATTGAGGCGGCCAAAAATGGCAAACTTGATGATGCTTTTGGCGCAGGCACTGCCGCTACCATCGCACCGGTTGGTTCTATCAGCTTAAACGGTGAGGAGTATTTTTTAAATGATCCGAAAACACGTGAATTTTCGCAAAAGATATTAAAAGAAATGAATGCTATAAAATATGGCAATGCTGCCGATACGCATGGCTGGAATTTTATTGTTTAATTTACAATAACCCTATAAGCAAAAAAGCCACGGAAATTCCGTGGCTTTTTTGTTTTAGATGGTTTTACACTATTATAAAATCAGGTATTTATACGTGTAGTTTAAGATGCGCTTTTGTGATAATTTAGTAGTGCCTAAACCTTATTGAAAATTGGCATAAAGAAAATGCCCCTTATTAATAAGGGGCATTTTCTTTATAAGCTACTGTCATTCTGAGGAACGAAGAATCTGTAAAGTAGATTACACCGTACAGATTCTTCGTTCCTCAGAATGACAAATTGAATTGCAGATAATCCAGGCACTCT
>JAMFRP010000055.1 GCA_026224775.1 Bacteroidota bacterium | reverse complement strand
TTACCGGTTTGTGGTGTCCAAAAATTCATCCCCCAGGGTACGGCTACAGCCGGGTAGGTATTTCCGTTTGACATGATCGGCTTTGATGCCGTTCCCATTAGCGGGTTTACATAATCGGTAAGATCGGGCTGTTTAACAATTTGTGCAAATGAGAATAAAGGTAGGGCGGCAAAAATAATAATGAGTGTCTTTTTCATCAATGTAGCTTTAAGGGAGATCCCTTATTAATAGGGGTAATACGTGTCAGTTATATAACGTGCAATTATATTATAATGTATCTTATAAATGTGCAACAGCAGGCTAAATTTAATGCGTTTTTTACATTATCACCACATTATTACAAAAAAGCTAAATCGAGGAAGCATTCGCTAACTGGGTAACTCTACTTTTTGGCACTAAACAGAGTTCATTGCCATTGTTGCGTCATTTGGCGTGTATTATCATTATAGAAATATACCAATTGGTATATTTGTAAACTACATGGAAGAATCCATGCAAAATCACACCTTAAAATATACCGATTGGTATAATGCATATGAGCCCGCTAAAAAGACAGATCCTCCTCATCACCGTAATCGCCGCTGCAATTATGGAACTGATTGATACTTCCATAGTAAACGTAGCGCTCAATTACATGAGCGGTAATTTGGGTGCAACTTTGGAAGATACATCCTGGGTGATCACTTCTTACGCTATTGCCAATGTGATCATCATTCCCATGACTAGCTTTTTAGCCAATAACCTGGGACGGCGCAATTATTATATCGGTTCAATTATACTGTTCACTATTTGCTCATTTATGTGTGGTAATGCTACCGGAATTTGGGAGCTGGTTGCATTTAGATTTTTGCAAGGTTTGGGTGGTGGTGCATTATTGTCGGTATCGGCAACAGTAGTTTATGAGTTATTCCCGAAGGAAAAACAAGCAACCGCAAGCGCATTATTTGGCATAGGAATTTTTATCGGCCCAACCATTGGCCCAACTCTAGGCGGTTACATAACCGAAAATTATTCCTGGCCGTGGATATTTTATATTAACGTACCTATCGGCATAGCCGCGGCAGTGTCCTGTATGTTCTTTTTGTACGAACCGATCAAACAAAAGATCAGGGAGATAGACTGGCTGGGTATTATATTGTTAATTGTCGGCATCGGCTCCTTACAGGTAGTACTTGAGCGCGGCCAAACCGACGACTGGTTTGCGGCGGGTTACATCACTTTTTTAACCGTGCTGGCAACACTATCGCTTACCGCTTTTATTATCTGGGAACTGCACACCAAAAACCCGGTAGTCAATCTGCATATTTTAAGGTTCAGATCATTGAGCATTGCCGCTGTACTCACTTTTATTACCGGGATGGGGATGTATACCTCTATCTATCTGACACCTGTTGTGGCGCAACGTTTACTGGGCTTTACACCTACACAATCGGGCTTATTATTATTACCCGGATCTATCGTGGCGGTTTTGGCGCTCATTATAACCGGCAAACTGTTACAAAAGGGCGTATCACCGGCATTAATAGTTTTATTGGGCTTTTTATGTTTTATCTATTTTAACTGGTCAATGTCGAGGATTAATCTGCAAACACCGGCTATTGACATAACCTTAAATTTAATTTTTAGGGCGATAGGCATGGCTTTATTAACCGTGCCATTGGGTACACTCGCCGTTTCATCGCTTGAAGCAAAAGATATGCCGCAAGGCACCGCCTTAAATAACATGATGCGACAGTTGGGCGGCTCATTCGGTATATCTATTATTAATACCTATGTTGCCCGGCGTATTGCCTCACATCGAATGGATCTGATTACGCATATCACTTCAGATAATCCCATTTCGGTTGCGCGTATCAGCACTTATACCCAATTGTTTCAGCAGAAGGGCTTTGGTTTGCTGGACGCCAAACAAAAAGCCATGCAACTAATTGAGTTGGTAGTAATTAAACAATCGTCGTTTTCCAGTTATTTGGATGGCTTTTTCCTGATTGGTTCATTCTTCGCGATTGTATTACCGCTGTTATTATTTGTTGCTAAACGCGATAAGACAAAAAAGGTGGTGATACCATCATCAGATCACTAATTAAAAACCTGTTTTTTAAACTGATTCGGACTCATGCCTACTTCTTTTTTAAAGAGCCTTGAAAAGTAAGGCAAGTTTTCAAAACCCAAGGTATACGCTATTTCTGATACGCTTTGATCGGCTACCATTAGCAGGTTTTTTGCTTCTGATATTAAATAAATGTGGATTAACTCAAGTGCAGTTTTGCCGGTTTCTTTTTTTAGCAGGTCACTCAAATACCGTGATGAAAGGTTAAGCTGCTCGGCCATATAATTCACCGTAGGCAAACCTTTGGCTAAACTACCGTTTGAAAAATAAGTTGCCAGTGATTTGTTGAATTTAGAAACCGTTTTACCAGATAATTCGGTACGGTTGATAAACTGCCTGTTATAAAATCGCTGCGAATATTTTAATATAGAATCGATATGCGTTAACATAATATCGCGACTGTATTCGTCGGGGTTGCTGTTGTATTCCGTTTGTATTTTGTGAAATAAGTCCCACACTATTTCCTCTTCCCTTGGCGATAAATGCAGTGCTTCATTGGACTCGTAATCAAAGAAACCGTATCTTTTTATTTCGTTGTGAAGGATGTGTCCATTCAAAAAATCTTCGTGAATAAATATCAGGAAGCCATCTTCCTCAAACTCCAGATTCCTGAATTCAATAACCTGCCTCGGTTTGTAAAACGACATGGAACCATTGTCATGATCGTATTTAGTGCGACCGTATAAAACCACGCCCGATTTCAATTTTTTAGACCCGATCATATAAAAGTCAGAAGTAAACTCCCGATCTCCGATATTACAGGTCTTGTTGCATTGGAAAAGACTGATCAACGGGTGCTCAGGCGGTGGGAAGCCGTTAAATTTATGCAGTTCGGCAATGCTGGTGAAGTGTTTCATAATATATAAATTAAACAAACCTACACCGAAATTGGCGTAGGTTTGTCACGATAAAATAGAATTTAATTAGTGTCCGTGAGCAGCTGTTGCTACTTCGCTCCATTCTTCCCATTCAGCTAAACGGCTTGCATAAAGTTGTTTTACCCATGGATAAGCAACTTTACCTAAAAATAATCTAAGCGGCGGATTTTCGCTGTCAACCAGTTTTAAAACTGCCGGGGTTGTTGCTTCAGGATCACCGAATGCATCATCAGTAAGCCCTGCCTGGAAGGCCGCTTTAACACCTGCGTAAGCCTCAATTGGTTCAGTTTGTGATGATGACGCACCTGCCCAATCAGTTGAAAATCCATTAGGCTCTATCAGAGAAACTTTAATACCAAAATCCTTTACTTCGCTTGCTAAAGTTTCACTCAAACCCTCAACCGCGAATTTTGATGCATTGTAAATACCTAATACCGGCAATGTGGCTACACCCAACACGCTTGATACCTGGATGATATGTCCATGCCCCTGCTCGCGCATAATCGGTAATACAGCCTGGGTTATCCATAATAAACCGAATACATTTGTTTCAATTTGTTCGCGTGCCTGTTGTTCGGTGGTTTCCTCAATCGCGCCAAATAAGCCAAAACCTGCATTGTTGATCAATACATCAATGCTACCAAATGCTTCCTTTGCTTTTTTAACAGCAGCAAAGCCTGCGGCCCTATCGTTTACATTTAACTGTATAGGTAATATGGCATCGCCATAAGTGGCTACCAAATCATTTAAGCTATCTAAGTTTCTTGCAGTTGCCGCAACTTTGTCGCCACGTTTTAAAAATGCTTCTGCCCATATTTTCCCGAATCCACGGGAAGCTCCTGTAATAAAAATTGTTTTTGCCATTGCTTTGTTTTTTAATGTTGATACAAAACTATGGGCAATTACTGGGGCAGATTTATACAGAAGTGGGTAATACTGATACGTTTTGTATCAAGTGTATTTAAGTGGTAATGGCAATGTCATAAACGGCAGAAAACTATTCAGCTTCTTCTTCTTCCATCACACCTTCAACCTGGTTAAAATTACTTTTCACAAAGTGACACCAGTCGCATTCTTTTTTACCGCAGCCGGTATTAAAATCATGTGCCATTATTTTCTTATAAACTGAGGTGATCTGTTCTGTAACCGTTTCTGTATCCTCTGGAGTAATGAATATTTTTTCTTTGTGGTATTCGTTATCTTTTATCGGCTCCACAAAATCAAATACGGTGCCTACTACCTGCCAATCATTTGTGCGGTCGTGATCTATGAGTATTTTGTAGAAAACCGCCTGGCGCCAGTAATCGCCGCCGTTGGGGTAATCATTTGTCGGGCCTACCAGTTTATCTTTGGCATTTTTGAGTTTCCCGGTTTTATAATCGATAACGGTTACGTTCTTGCCTTCAAACTCTATTTTATCCAGGTTACCTTTAATGGGTACACCCTGTATCTCAATATTTTTAATGGCACGTTCGGTTACGGCAACCTTGTTCCAATGCGTAATGTTTTGCTCGTAGTAGGCAGGCATTATTTTTTCGCCGTAGGCCAGGCGCAGTTTAAATTCTTCTTTAGTAAATGAGTCGCGGTTACGATACATATACCAGCGGAACTCCTTCATAAACTCCTCGGTCGGTGGGAACTCATCGCCCCACTCCTTCAGCTTTTTAAAGGTACGGTTAAGCGCCCAGTGCACCGCCTGCCCAAACGTAGCCGAAGGACTTTTACCCGATGGAACGCGTATTAAACACTGAAAATAAAACCGTAGCGGGCAATCCAAATAATTATTCAGATGTGTTACTGAAAGGGTATAATTTTGTAGTAATTGATTGATATAGTTGGTATCCAACAATTCAACTTTTGGCTTATCATCCACATTAAATTGTGTGGCGTAAAAGCCGATCATATCGTCCTCGTTTACCTGCGGATGTTCTACCTGCAAATGGGTATCGGCTAAAATCTCCCCCACAAATTGTGATGATTCCTGATCCTTGCCGTTTTTATCGGTGCTCGAATAGGAAATCATCAAACATTGCTTAGCACGGGTAAGTGCCACATAAAACAATCTGCGCGATTCTTCTTTTTGGGCGATGTCATCACCTTTGGTTTGCGTTAGCGTATCCGGATAACTAAAGCCTGTATTCCGACCTTTGCTGTCCCATGTTTTTTTATCGCAACCGATGAAGAACACATATTCATATTCCAATCCTTTTGAGCCGTGGGCGGTTAAAAAGTTGATGCCTTTTTCAGAAAATATCATTTGATTTAAGCTCAAACGAATATTATTCTTTTTCATCAGGTCGATAGTCAATATCAGGTCGCTTAGCTTTATCTCAGGGTTCTTGCGGCTTTCATCTTTCAGGAAATCAAAAAAACTGGTCAGCATTTGCATGTACGTACCTTTATCCTGCTGATGCATGATATAACGCAGGATCCCCATTTTACCGATCACCTGCTGGAAGAACTGTTGCAGCGTAACACTAACCGATTCCTTCAACAAAAAATCAATATTATTGATCAGGAATTTCATTTCCACATTCTGCACGGTATCAAACAAACCCGGTTGCGCGGGTGTTCGCATTTCGCTTACATACCTGCGTAAAGAAGTTTTAGGCTGATTATTGGATGTAGTCGCGTAATTTTCTTTTGCTACCGCGATGCTTGCCTTGGCCACTTCAATCGGCGCTATACCGAAAAAATCATAATGCATGATCTCGAACAGTAATTCATCGCCACTGTAAGACGAGTCCATCTCCATAGCGAGGTAACGCAGAATGGTGATAATCTTTTCGCCGAAAGGCTGTTCCAGTATGTCAATTTTACGTTTGGTGTTAACGGCTATCTTTTCAACATCTAAATATTGCAGCAATTCTTCAACCTGACTGTGATTACGGTATATCACCGCGATTTCGTTAGGCGGTGTGCCTTTTTCAATCAGTCTTTTGATCTGCATGGCCACATCAACCACCTCTTTCCCCGGATTTTCATATTCGCGGATGACCGGCTGAATGGCTAATTCGCCAAAGCGGGGATGTGATGCTCTTAAATCTTTATCCAGCTTCAACTGACTGGTTAAACGCTCGTTATTGTTATTAATAAGCGCTTTGGAAATATCAAGAATTTGCTGATTTGAACGATAGTTATGTTTTAGCACTACGGTATGTAAGGCGCTCACATAATCGTTCGCGAAATCAATGATGTTCTTCATGTTAGCACCCTGAAATTTGAAAATCGATTGATCATCATCGCCCACAACAAACACATTGGGAGTTTCCCAGTAGTTCAGCAAGAATTTTAACAGCTCATTTTGCGAACCGCTGGTATCCTGAAATTCATCCACCAAAATATATTGATAACGCTCCTGGTATTTCCGTAATATTTCCTCATTCTCGCGGAAAGCTTTAAGCACCCAGATGATCATGTCGTCATAATCATACCAATTATTGGTGGCCATTTTACCCGAATAGTTTTTATACTCGCCTACGGCAGCCATTAGCTTTTGCATGGCTTCGGCAACTTTATCAATATCCTTTTGCTTCGGATCGCCTATTTGTATACCCGCTTTGGCATTGGCTCTTTTGTATATGAATTCTTCCCGGTTGGGCAGGTCGTCCAAATATTCTTTTACGGCTGCCGCGATGGATTCTTCGCTCCAACCTTCACTTTTCATGGTGGAGAACAAGCGTTTTAATCTCGGCGCATCAAAATAAACATCACCTGTAAAACGCTTTAATAAATGCTCGTTCGGAAACTCATCCACCAACTCACGGAAGAGCATAGCGCCATCCAATTCCGACAGTGGTTCTAGATTCAGTTTGCCAAAATACTCCAGGTTTTCCTGGATGATGTCGTTACAAAAAGCGTGGAAGGTGTAAATATTAACCCGGTATGCATCCGGTCCAATAAAATCAAACAAACGCTTGCGCATGGCAATGGCGCCGGCATCGGTATAAGTAAGGCAAAGTATTTCGTTTGGCAGGGCATCGGTATCAGTTAATATTTTACCTATGCGTGCAGCCAAAATCTGCGTTTTGCCCGTGCCCGGCCCTGCAACCACCAACACCGGCCCATCCATTTTATTAACCGCGGCCAATTGCTCTGGGTTAAGATTGGCTAAAGCTTCCTGAAATTTTTCGTTGTATTTATTGGCGGATGATTGCATAAAACAAAATTACTAATTTTAATAGCATATAAATCGGATTTAATATATAGAATATTTTTGCGGATCGCTGAAAATTGTGATATTTAGGAAACTTAAACTATGGAATCACCTTACAACGGACGCGCTGTTATAAATGAGGATTTTAACGGCATACAAATCATTATCCCAACAAAGAAAAATTGGTTTATTATTTTATTTTTAAGTTTTTGGCTTTGTGCTTGGTTTGTCGGGGAATTTTTTGTCGGAGGCCAGGTATTTGGATTGACTGGAAATGCGCCTCAATATTTCCTTATTATTTGGCTTTGTGGCTGGACAGTCGGCGGTTTTTTCGCCTTGAGAACATTTTGGTGGACACTTATGGGTAAGGAAATAATTTCGGTTGGGCAAGGTGGGCTTAACATTGATAAAATGGGAGCTTTTTTATACCGGGCTAAAGCTTATGACCTTCGCGAAGCTAAAAACTTTCGCGCGCAAGATGATTCTATCGCTTTCGGCCCTTTTGGAAATACACAAGCAAATATTTTCAACCTTGACAAAAAGGGAACGATAAGATTTGATTATGGCATGCAAACCATAAAGTTTGGCGATGGTATTGCGGAAGCCGAAGGCAACTTTATAATTCAAAAACTCCGGGATAAAAAGCTAATCAGTTAGATATTAATCCCCCCTCATCCGCTAACTTCACAATATCCAGCACCTCTAAAACATGTTTATCATAGCCAATCAATGTGCTATTTATCATAGCGTGACCTAATTCAGCAAGGGTGCTGACCGTTTTCGGAAAGAATTTACGCATGAATGGATATAACCAGCTAAAGTACTTATAATAAGGCAACGTGTTTTTCAATCCCTTAGTGGGCAACATGCCTCCAGGTCTGAAATTATATACTGCTTTAAATGGCAGTTTCATTAAATCATTTTCTGTTTTTCCTTTTACCCGAGCCCACATCGAACCGCCTTTTTCGCTGCTATCGGTACTTGCACCTGATATGTAGCAGAATTCCATATTGGCATTTTGCGTAACCAATGTTTCGGCAAAGTTCATGGTGAGCGTGTAGGTGAGCTTATAATATTCAGACTCTTTCATACCTACTGAGGAAACGCCCAGGCAAAAGTAACAAGCATCGTATTCCCAAAGCTGATCGGCAATGGGCGACAGGTCAAAAAAATCAGCATGAATAATTTCTTTAAGCTTTGGGTGGGTAAAACCGGATGGCTTTCGGTTTACGATCAATACCTGCTCAATCTGCGGGTTGAGTAAACATTCGTGCATTACGCCTTCGCCTACCATGCCTGTGGCACCGGTTACTATTACCTTGATTTTTTTGTCCATGATTTTATAAACTTATGCCTGCACCGTTTTTAAAGTACTCATTTATACTAACTGATAGTTTGCCACTTGGTTTTAAACGCTGGGTAATAACCTTAACTGCTGAGTGTTGCAGGTAGTCGCTGTTTTGATAAGCAACCATTAATGCGCCTGCTTTTTCAATACCTGGTAAACCTGCAATAACATATGCATTGGCAAAAACACTTATTACCGTATTCCTGCGTGCCGCAAGCTCGGTAATGAGTTGCTTAACATAGACATTATAATCCAGTTTGCTTTGCGGGCGGATACGGGTATCGTGAATACTGATATAAATCTGTCCGTAATTTTTTAATACGGTTAAAAGATTCTTCACATCGCTGGCAGATTCGTTTTTACTGATCATGAAAATCCGGCTGTTAACGTACCAGTGCGTCAGATCCTGCTGAAATACGGTTGGTTGCATACCACCTATGCTTATTATCGCTGTTTTAATAATTGGGTTAAGTTGCAACGAGGTGGCATTGCCTTTTAAAAGCGTAATAGCGGCATCGCTTAACTGGCTTACAAGCTCTTTTGCTGCCGGGCGGTTTAACTCGGCCACCAAATTGTTTATTGGCGTTTCGTGGTAATTATTTAGGCCTGCCCAATATTTTGCTGTCAGTACCTTTTTAACTTTGGCATCAAATTCTTCCTGGGTGATCTGATCGTTGCGAATTGCTTTCCTGATTTTTTTGATGGCCAAATTTGAGTTTGGCGATAATTCTAAAACGTCATTCCCGGCTAAAAATGCGCGAACATCCGCATCACCATTAGGGAAATATTTTACAACGCCCCTCATTTCCATCGCGTCAGAAACTACAAGGCCTTTAAAACCCAGCGAATCCTTTAATATGCCTGTTACTATTTTGCGGGACAATGTTGAAGGCAGATGTTTGGTGCTATCTAACGAGGGAATATCCATATGGGCTATCATAATGCCGCTTATTCCGGCTTTTATCGCTTCGCGGAAGGGATACTCCTCTAAAGTATCTAAACGTTCCCTGCTGAAAGGCAATAACGGCAGATCAAAGTGCGAATCTACATTAGTATCGCCGTGGCCGGGGAAATGCTTGGCCGTGGTGAGTAAGCCTTCACTTTGCATACCGGTAAAATAGGCGATGCCTTTTGCGGCAACATTATATTTATTATCACCGAAGGAGCGATAGCCGATTACGGGATTATCCGGATTATTGTTGATATCCATATCAGGCCCGAAATTCATTTGCATACCCATCCGCTTAAAATCATAAGCCACCATTTGCCCCATTTTATAAATCAGGGCATTATCCTGTATCGCGCCCAGCGTCATTTGGTAGGGGTATGATATAGTCGAATCCAGGCGCATACCCAAACCCCATTCGCCATCTTGTGCTATTATTAATGGTACCTTTGATATTTTTTGATAGCGGTTTATCAACTCCGCCTGCCGCACCGGCCCTCCCTGAAAAAACACTAAACCGCCAACCTGTTCATTTTTTATGACATTACCCACCGAATCTTCATAAGCCAACCCCAGATTGGTATGGGCCCGCACAAAAAATAATTGCGCCACTTTTTGCCTCCGGTTAAGTTTCTTAAATACCGAATCGACCCAATGGTTTTGCTTATTTAATGATTGTATATAGCTCTCTTTTTGCGCGAATGCCTTAATTGTAATAAAATTTAAGGTTAACAATAAGCTGTAAATAAAGCTTTTCCTGATAGTGGCCATGGTTCAAATGTAGGTAAAACTTAAATTGTATGGCACGGTTTTAGGTCAACCTTGTAAAAAAAATTAACCTTAAAATAAACCTTTGGGTAAATTATTACTCTATGTATTATATTAAAACCATTTACGAAAATGAAAAAAGTTCTTTTACTATTAGCAATGGGCCTCATGTTTGCAGGTTCGGTTAGCGCGCAGGAATATTATTATGGCCCACGACGTGTAGTTAGACATCACAGACAAAGAGAAGAAGACAATCACGACGACTTTAACCGGGTA
This sequence comes from Bacteroidota bacterium, assembly GCA_026224775.1. Lineage (GTDB taxonomy): Bacteria > Bacteroidota > Bacteroidia > Sphingobacteriales > Sphingobacteriaceae > Mucilaginibacter. Next base: position 22,852 of record JAMFRP010000055.1, on the reverse strand, counting down.
AGAGTTGGTATTACAGGAGGTCTTAACCTTGCCAATACTGTAGCTGGTTATGATAATCAAGTTAGCACTGGTACAATTGCGGGTTTTAACGCAGGTTTATTTCTTGATGTACCATTGATCTATCCGCTATCATTCGAGCCGGAAGTTTTATACTCACAAAAGGGATACAGTGCAAACACCCCTGATGGACATTTTACTTCACGTGAGGATTTTATTGACGTGCCATTGTTAGCTAAGTTTCATTTAGCGCCAGGATTTAATTTCCTTATTGGCCCACAATTATCGTTCTTAACCAATACTACTAACACCTATAGCAGCGGCTTCACCATTACAGAACAGGATCATCAAAACAATAATAATGGCAATAACACTTTTCTTGATGGTGTAATTGGCGTTAGTTTTGACCTTAACCAAAATGTTGAGTTACGTGCACGTTATACTATAGACTTTAATCAGGGTGACGGTTACGGCGATTCGTATGTGCCTGATTATCGCAACCAGGTATTTCAAATTGGCTTAGGTATTAAGTTTGACTAATACTGCTTATCCTAAAAGAAAAGGCATGACAAAAACGTCATGCCTTTTCTTTTAGTGAAAAAACTTTTCCTGGCTTAGGACTAACGTACGTATACCAAATATTTTTCGCTTTAAGTCCCCAAAAATATCTTTTCAATTCAGCTAATATTAACTTATCGCTTCTTATATCGATAAAGAAAAGAGATTTCCTATTTTTTATTAAAATATCCCTTAAATGTTTTGCTGTAAATGAATGTGTACGCTTTTTATAAAGCTCAAAAAGCGTCTTTACAAATTCGGGATCCCTATTTCGTGTGTAGGACGAACAAAGTCCAAGCCATTTGATGTTCTGCAAAATTCGTTGAGATTTTGTCAGCACATCTTTTACAGTGTTGCTTTCTGTATGTCGCCTGTATTTTACCAAACACTGTGGAATAAAATGTATAGAGCCTACATTAACAGCCACATAAGTTAACCACCAATCGTGGTAAAAATTATCTTTAAAAGGCAAAGCATATTGCAAAAGTTCTTTCCTGATAAGCATAGCATGGCCGGAAACACAGTTACGAAACAAGAAAACTTTAGGATCATTTCCGCTATAGAAATTATGATCATCTGATATTTTTTCGCCCAACAGGCTGCCTTCATCATCAATAAATTCAGAATCATGGTACAAGATCATATTGTTGCCGATTGCGGCCATCTGCAACTCAATTTTTTCAGGGTACCATATATCATCCTGATCGCAAAGGGCTATAAATTCTCCATTACAATAAGTTAATGCTTTTTCAAAATTTCTAAGAAAACCTACATTTTGCTCATTTCTGTATACCGAGAAGTTTGGATATCTGGCTGCGTACTCCATCAAGATGTTGTATGTATTATCTGTCGAACAATCATCAACAACTATAACTTCGATATTTTTATATGTTTGAACAACTAAAGAATCCAGCTGTTCTTCCAGAAATTTCGCTCCATTATAAGTACACAAAGCAATAGATACAATTGGTAAATTTATCATTATACAAACTTTACTTAATTAAATAGTATAACCGTGCTGTTGAAATATCGGCCTCCAAAAATCAGCGTACAAATCCCAGGCATGGCACCCAAAAGGTAATTGCCCCTGATTCTTTTTCAGTGCCTGCTGTGGATGAAACTCAATTGAAAACTTCAGGGCTTTTTTATAATTAGGAATTTTTAAGTTTTTCTGTTTTCTGTTTACTTCCACACTCCAAAAAACATCTTCATTGTACAGATGGTTTTTATTTTTGTTGTATTTCGCTATTTTTTCTTGATTTTTCATACAGAGGTCATGAAAAATCTGTGTCCTTCTTAAAGAGAACCCTCCATTACCTACTTTATATTCAAGCTGTCTGCTGCTAGGCAAGCCATTTTTTTGAATATTATAGCGGGTATGTATATAACGTTGTATTTTTCGTTTGATCTTATTTAAAAGACCATGATCGGCAGCTCTTATCCAGGGGGCTCCTATATAATCAAAGCTTTGGCTACACCAATAATTTAAGTCGTCTTTAAATACAAATGCATCTAACTGATAAATCAGGATAAATTCATAATCCAAAAATTCGCGATAAAATTCCGCATTGAGCATTAAGCGGTTATAGCCTTGTACATCTTTAAAATACTCATCATCAAAATTATGGTATTTTGAAAAAGCATAATTTTTTACTTCTTCAGGCATAGTTAATCCGCGAGGCTTAATTGCTATAATATTATACCCTTTCAATATCTTGAAGCATTGGTTTAAAGCTATACGCTCATACGCTGTTAAATTTTCTTTATAAAAAGGAATAATAATTACCGCTTCATTAGGATATCTCATGCAAATAAATGATTACAATTTATGTATCGGGCTATACCTAATATTGGGTTTAGGTTATTTAACGCTGATACTTTAATTTAGCAAACTACAACAATGTTATAAATATTTTCAATGATTTCAGTAATAATATCATCAGCCAATCCTGCGCAGCTAAAACAAATTTCTGATAACATCATACAAACAATAGGTATAGAATTTGAAATTATCGCAATTAACAATGGCGATGGCAAACAAGGGATTTGCGAAGTGTATAACAAGGCTGCAAGCAACGCCAAGTTTGATATATTATGTTTTATACATGAGGACGTTATAATTAAAACCCAAAATTGGGGTTCAATTGTAAAAACCATTTTCCAAAATGATAATAAGATAGGCTTAATTGGAGTTGCTGGATCATCTTATAAATCGCTTTCACCATCACCATGGAGCGGACATGGAATTGATACAAAATATATTAATTTGTTACAAAGCTATAAATATCAAAAAACAGATACCCAGCATCTATACAGAAATCCTTATAATGTTAAACTTGCCAATGTAGCCTGCATAGATGGTGTTTTTATGTGTACAACAAAGGATGTTTTTTCGACCTGCAGATTCGACGAGCGTACATTTAAAGGTTTTCACATCTACGATGTGGATTTCTCATTAAATGTAGGCAAAACATATAAGGTAACTGTTACCTATGACATTCTGCTTAATCATTTATCAGAAGGTAATTATGACAAAACATGGCTACTGGATAATTTAAAATTACACGAAAAATGGAAGGATACATTACCTGTAAATATTGAAGGCCTAAGTTTAAAACAACAACTATTAATTGAAAAAATAACTTTTAAAGCATTTGTAAATTCGCTAATTGGGTTTGGTATGCCCATTAATATCGCCTTTAAAACTTTATGGGGAAATAAACGATTCCGGAAATTATATTTTACATTATTTTGGAAGTTGAATTATCATCTGCTAAAATTAAGTGTAAGTTTCAAAAAATAGTCAATTGTTAATATCCGAATTTTGAAAAAGAAAATTGCATTTATTGTACAGCGTTATGGCCTTGAAGTGAACGGCGGTGCCGAATACCATTGTCGCCTGATGGCGGAGAGACTAAAGGACATATATGATGTTGAAGTACTTACCACATGCGCAAAAGATCCCACTACCTGGGCTAACGAATACGAAGCTAGCATAACCTCAATAAATGGCATTAAGGTACACCGGTTTATATCGGCGCGATTGCGCGACAGGAAAAAATTCCGGTTGGTAATACAAAAGCTAAGGAAGCAACAACCCTATCAAAAACTACTTAGGCTTTTAGGGCTTTTAGATCTGTATGAAAAGATAATTCCTTCAGATATAAATGAAAAAGATTACAGTGATTGGGTAATGTACCAGGGGCCATACGTCCCTGACTTAGTAAACTATCTTAAAAAGAATCATAAGGTGTATGATGTATTAATATTTTTCACCTACCTGTATTACCCAACTATTGAGGGGATTAAGATAGCGCCCGAAAAATCAATTTTAATACCTACCGCTCATGATGAACTGTCAATTTATTTCCCCTTCTTCAAAAAGCTATTCAATACACCAAAAGCCATTTTATATAATACGTTGAGCGAAAAACGATTTGTAAATAAGCTGGCAGGAAATTATGATGTATACTCAGCGATTGCCGGCATCGGGATTGATGCCTCTCAACCATCTGTTAATATAGCCACTAGTGAAATTTTAAAAACCGACAGCGAGTACCTACTTTATATTGGCCGTATAGATATAGAAAAAGGGTGTAAAATGCTGTTCGAATACTTCACAGCATATAAAAAAACATCGACAAAAAATATAGCTCTGATTCTTATCGGACAACCTTTTATGCCAATCCCGGAGCAACAGGGCGTTATTTCTTTAGGTTTTGTAAGCGAAGATATTAAGATCAATTTATTAAAAAATGCTGTGGCTTTGGTGATACCATCGTTCTACGAAAGCTTGTCATTAGTTACCTTAGAGAGCATGGCCTATGGCGTACCTGTTATAGCTAATGAAAAATGTGAGGTATTAAAAGATCATATTGATAACAGCCATGCAGGTTTTTTATTTGGCGATTATGAAAGCTTTAAAGTGGCCCTTGATACCGTTTTTAATCCTAAAACTGATCGTAGCACACTTAGTAAAAATGCCAAAACATATATAACCGAAAATTATACCTGGGATGTTACTATTAAAGAATATCGTAAGGCTATAGATTACGTTAGTCCCCGTTAAAGGTTTGCATATTGATAAGCTTTTTATACAAGCCATCAACAACCAACAATTCCTGGTGAGTACCTTGCTGCACAACTTTACCGCTTTCTAACACAAGGATCAAATCCGCGTTTTGGATGGTGCTTAAACGGTGCGCTATAATTAACGAGGTACGGTTTTTCATCAGGTTGTTTAAGGCATCCTGTACTAATTTTTCCGATTCGGTATCCAGTGCCGAGGTTGCCTCATCCAACAACATGATTGGTGGATTAGCCAGCACCGCCCGAGCTATACAAATACGCTGCTTTTGTCCGCCTGATAGTTTGGTACCACGATCGCCGATATTGGTTTCGTAGCCTTTTTCGGTTTCGATGATAAAGTTATGGGCATTGGCTATTTTGGCAGCTGCAATTACCTGTTCCATAGTAGCATCGCTTTTACCGAAGGCTATATTACCGAAAATAGAATCGTTAAATAATATCGATTCCTGGTTTACTATACCCAGTAAACCTCTTACTGAATCAACAGTAACGGTGGCTATATCAACTCCATCAATTAATACCTGCCCAGATTGTGGCACAATGAAACGCGGTATCAGGTCAATCAAAGTGGATTTACCGCCCCCCGATGGGCCAACCAACGCAATAGTTTTTCCTTTCGGAACGGTTATATTAATATTTTGTAAGATCTTCTTTTCGCCATATGCAAATGATACATTCTTAAACTCAACGGCTTGTTTAAATTCGCCGATGGGTTTAGCATTAGGCACATCTACAATAGATGGTTTTTCATCCAAAAGTGCTAATACCCGCTCACCTGCTGCGATACCGGAGTGTATACCGCTAAATGAATCGGAAATGGCTTTAGCCGGGCGCATTACTTGTGAAAATATAGCTATATAGGCAATAAACTGTCCTGCGTTAAGGTCTGATTTATGGTTAAGGATAAGATAGCCACCATATAGCACTATACAGGAAATCATGGTTACTGATAGCGCTTCGGAAACCGGAGAAGCAGACTGCTGCCGCCTGGCCATTGAACGCATTATTTTTGAATATTTAACATTCTCATTATCAAAACGATTTTTGATAAAATTAGTGGCATTAAATGCTTTTATAATCCTTACACCCGATAGCGCCTCATCAAGATAGCTGATCATGTTACCATAAGTTTGCTGCGCTGCTATGGCTTGTGATTTAAGCTTTTTAACTATTTTAGAAATAATGAAAGCTGAAATAGGCACTATCATTAATGAATAAAGGGTAAGCTTGGTCGAATAAATGAATAGCATTACCATAAATGCAATCAGGGTTATTGGCTCCTTAAATATTACCTGCAATGTACCGGTAACTGAGTATTGCACCACCTGTACATCTGATGCGATTTTTGATATAATATCGCCCTTACGCTCGTTATTAAAAAAGCCCAGGTGCATATCCATCACATTATTAAAAACGCTGCGACGCAAATTTAACAGGGTGTGCACTCGTAGATTTTCCATGGTGCGAGCAGATAGGTATCTAAAAAAATTACCTAAAAATATGGTTACTATCAGCGTTATACATACAAACTGCAATGCGCCCCAGGCACCATGCGTACGTACAAAGTAGTCCATATAATAATTAAACCAGCCGGTAACATCTAAAGTGCTTTTTGGTATAGCGTGTACAACATGTTTTGCACTACTGTCTGCAGAAAAAAGCGTATTCATAAGCGGTGTTAACAAGGTAAACACCGTTGTGCTAAAAACTACATAAAGCAGGGTAAATATAATGTATGGTATGGCGTACTTCTCGATGGGTTTTGCAAAAGAGAGCAGCCTGAAATATGTCTTCATCAAATAATTAAATAAAAGAATGCAAATCTAAAGTAATTAGCTAATTAACGCTATAATTAAATTGTCATTATAAACCGAGGCATTCGTCGTATAATTTCAGATACTGGCGAGCGGTCTCTTCCCAATCAAATTGCATGGCATGGGCTATAACTTTTTGCTGCATATCATTAGTTTTAAACGTTTCCATGCCTTTCGCGAAAGCGCTTTGCATGGCTTCTGGTTCAAAGCTGCCAAAGTAAAAAGCGGCATCGCCACCAATTTCGGGAAGTGAGGTATGGGTTGACAGGAAAACCGGCTTGCCAAAATGCATGGCCTCAATAACCGGTAAGCCAAAGCCCTCGGCTATGGATGGGAAAACAAAAGCTTCGCAGTTTTTATAATACCAGGCTTTATCATCCTCAGTTATCGGGCCGGTGATTTTAACTCTGTCAGCAACGCCAAACTTTTGCGCTTCTTCCATTATCACACTTTTATACGGTGTTTCTACACCTGCTATAATCAATTCGTAATCATTACCTACCAATAAAGGCGGCAATACATGGAAATTCTTTTTTGGGGCTATAAAGCCTATAGTATATAAAAATGCTTTTTTAGGCTGATATTTTGGTGTATGGCCTTCAGTAACCTGTAATTGATCCGCACCATTATATATCACGCTCACCTTACCTTCGGCTTCCGGGAAATATTTCAAAATATCCTTAGCTACAAAATTCGATATGGTTACCACCTTATCACAAGCATTTATATAGCCTCTTAATTTATTAAGATGTTTTTCTATTTTCCGGGGCGATTTGCTTTGCTCGTGTACCGGGTTAATATCATGTATGGTTAATATTTTTTTACCTTTTACCTTTTGCGGCTTTAGCCTGCAATACTGGTCGGTAAAATGTATCAGCTCAAACCGTTTTGGCTCAGGAAAAAATAATTTATGAAGCTTTGACAGGTATACCAGACTTACTTTTCGGTTAAATAAGTACGTCGACCTTTTATGTACATAGTAATACAGCTTGTAACGTGCTTTATTTTGAGTCAATATCGCATCGCCCAGGCTTTTCCCGAAGGAGAAAAAACCAGAGTTTGGATATTTCATGGAATCGAAGGTGAGCAGTATGGATGGTTTTGACACTATGTTAATATGTATTGATCCTGTAAATATTCGCTTTTTTATCTAAACAAATAATTTTCGGGCAAATAATTAAATATCTTGTGGTAATTTATTTTCATTTGCACTGCCATGGCATCAAAAACCGCTCCCAATATTTTATCATCTTTAAACAGCGATAACTTTAAATCGGTTGCGAGGGCTTTAACCATTGTTGAGAATGGGCTGCGTGGTGCCGATGAGCTTTTAAAAAGTCTGCATCTTACTAACTCCACGCCTATTATAGGTATAACAGGGCCTCCAGGGGCAGGTAAAAGCACCCTGGTTAACGCGCTTATTGGTGATCTTATCGCCCCAAATAATAAAATAGCTGTTTTAGCTATCGATCCCACCTCCCCTTTTAACTTTGGATCCTTATTGGGCGACAGGATACGGATGTCGGCTTATTTTAATAACCCAAAAGTTTATATACGTTCGCTGGCTACTCGCGGATCATTGGGTGGATTATCCGCAAAAACCATTGAGATGACCGATGTACTGCGTGCCGCCGGGTTTGATTATATTTTTGTGGAGACAGTTGGCGTAGGCCAAAGCGAAGTGGAGATTGCCGGCCTTGCTGATGTTACCTTAGTAGTATTAGTACCCGAGAGCGGCGACGAGATACAAAACATTAAATCGGGCCTGATGGAGATTGCCGATGCCTTTATTGTGAATAAGGCCGACCGTGATGGCGCAGATGTTTTTGCCAATAATCTTAAAAAACTAACCGATCAGGTTCCCGTTTTTAAGAGTGTAGCATCACAGGCGGATGGGGTTGGCGCGATTATCAATTTTATTACCTCTGCCACACACACGCAACATCAGCGTAAGGAAATGTTATTTGCTGATAAAGCCTACAAGCTGATTCAGCAAAGGAGAATGGTTACTATCGATAAAAAAAAGCTTCAGCAAGATATTGCCAAAGCTTTAGTTGATCCTGAATTTAACCTGTATAAATTCCTGGAAGAGTATTATTAAAATGTCGTTTCGACCAGAGGGAGATGTATGTATTATTTACAATTGTCATTTCGACCGGAGGGAGAAATCTTCGACACCAAGCATATCCGCTTTGCAAGCTTTAGAAGATTTCTCCCTCCGGTCGAAATGACAAGGTGGTTAATATGAAAAATTACGAATTCATTATTAATTCAATTTCATCACCATCAATTGGAATATTAGCCATCAGGTCGATATTTCCGTCTTTGGTAATTAATATATTATTCTCCAGCCTGATGCCTAAGTTTTCTTGTGGTATGTAGATGCCCGGCTCGCAGGTTAAAATATTCCCAACTTCAAAAGGTTTGTATCTGCTGGCAAAATCATGCACATCTAACCCCAAATGGTGCGATGTACCATGCATAAAGTACTTTTTGTACGCAGGCATTTTAGGGTCTTGTTTTTCAACGTCGTGCTTATTCAATAAACCAAGACCTATTAGTTCGGCGGTCATTATTTTACCAACTTCATCATGGTAATCATTCCATACAGCACCGGCTACAATTAACTTTGTCGCTTCGCGCATCACCTTTAATACCGCATCATAAACCTGGCGCTGGCGTTTTGTAAAACGGCCGCTTACAGGTACTGAGCGACTCATGTCGGCATTATAGTTCGCGTACTCGGCGCCAAAATCGAACAGGATCACATCGCCATCCTTACAAACCTGGTTATTGTCGATATAATGCAGTACTATGGCATTTTTTCCAGATGCTATTATAGGTGAGTATGCATGTCCGGTTGCACGTTGCCTTAAAAATTCATGCGTTATTTCGGCCTCAATTTCATATTCGGCAACACCGGGTTTTACAAATTTAAGCGTACGGATAAAGGCATCGCGGGTAATAGCGCAAGCCTTTTTAGTCAGCTCGATCTCAATTTCAGATTTCACTACCCGCAGATCACGCATGATTGGAGCCGATCGTTGATAATGATGTAATGGATATTGCGCACGCAATTTATCCAACATACGAAGGTCGCGGTACGGCACATCAAAATTAAAACGATCGTTTTCGTTTGTATTGATGTAAATGTTCTCCGCGTAATTGATAATGCTATGTAAAATAGCATTAAATTCACTCAGCCAAAATACACTTTCAATACCCGAAGCCTGTTTTGCTTCCTCTTTAGTATACTTATGTCCTTCCCAAACAGCAATATGTTCACTGGTTTGTCTTAAAAACAGTACTTCTTTGTATAGTGTATTAGGACAATCAGGAAATAAAATTAATATGCTTTGTTCCTGATCGATACCCGTAAGATAAAAAAAGTCCGCATTCTGTTTAAATACAAAAGTTTGATCCCCACTACGTGGAAATTCATCATTTGCATTGAAAATAGCTATAGATGAGGGTTTTAATATCGAAACGAAATTTTTTCTATTATAGAGAAAAAGATGCTGATTTACAGGTAGATATTTCATATTAAGTGTATTTATCAACTTTATTTAAACAATCTTTTTACTTTATTTGTATAAGTAATATGATTTTTGGAACAAAATTTGGTAATCGTTTCAAACATAATTACTAATTTTGAAAAAAAATCACAATTAAAATTGTTTAATCTTAAAACTATGAACTATTCTACATTAAAGAAAACAGTAGCATTGTCGGTTGTAAGTTTGATGGCTGTAGGAATCGCTAGCGCGCAGACTACAACTACAGATACAACTAAGACATCTTCTGACGTGTCTTCTGCCAAGGTATTTGGTGGGGCAAAACAGTACAGAACATTTAGCATTGGTATTAACGGTGGTGTTACTGGTGACGCACTTTTAACTGGTAGCCGCAATAACGGTTTTTCAAAAGCAGTTATTGATTACGGTTACGGCCTTTCGTTAAAACAACAATGGGCTCAATCATGGTCAACTCAATTAGATTTGACAGGTGGCCAGGTTAAAGGTAACAATGGTAGCAACAACCCAGGTGCCTACAAAACCAATTTCTACCAGGAAACTTTAAACGGTAGCTATAACTTTGCTAGCATTGATATGGACTACTTACACCGCCAAAGAACTGTAAACTTTTACTTAAAAGGTGGTGCAGGTTTAGCGCAGTACCGCCCTACAGGTACACTTGCTAACGGAACAGCAATTGATTTTGATAATGCTGACGGAAGCAAACATTACATCAGCAACTTAGTACTTGATGCAGGTGCAGGTGTTAATTTCCGCCTTTCTAATGTTGTTGCATTAAACTTAGGTTACACTGAGAACTTTATTGATGCTAACAACTTTGACGGAACTAACTCAGGTTATCCTCAAAAAGATCATTACGCTTACGGTTACGCAGGCTTAGAGTTCACTTTAGGTAACAAATCAAAACCAGCTTTAGCTTGGGCTAACCCAGTTGCAATGATGTATGATGAATTATATGATGCAGCATTACGTCAGGAAGTTGAAGCTTTAAAAGGTCGTGTAACTAACGTTGAAACTGCAGTTGCTGACTTGAAGAAAGATTCTGATGGTGACGGTGTATCTGATCAATTTGACAAATGCCCTAACACTCCTGCTGGTAGCGTAGTTGATGGCTCTGGTTGCGTTATCGTATTCCCTAAGGATACTGTAAAAGTTGACTCAGTTAAAGCATCTCCTTACTCTAACATCCAGTTTGAATTTGATAGCTCAGTATTAAGAACTTCATCTTACCCAGCGTTAGATGCTTCTTCAGCTGATCTACGTGCATCTGGTAAAACTATCACTTTAGCTGGTTACGCTTCATCTGAAGGTACTGCTGCTCACAACATGCGTCTATCTAAAGACCGTGCTGAATCAGTAAAAACTTACCTGGTTAACTCAGGTGTTGAAGCTAAACATTTAAAAATCAAAGCTTACGGTGAAACTCACCCAATAGCTGACAACTCAACTGAAGAAGGCCGCGTGGCTAACCGTCGTGTTGAATTCCACCAATAATTATTAGATAAAATAATATATTGAAAAAAGCCTTCCGAAATTCGGAAGGCTTTTTTGTTGCGCTATATTTTGGCAATGAGCGCATTTTTATTTGTATAAATCTTTTTGCTTCTGCTTATATTTGTATATGTACTTTTTCAGAAAAAAAGATCCTAACCGGCCAACCAGCTTTAACCTTAAAGTGATGCATATTATTAATGCCATCGCTATTACCGTTTTTGTGCTGGGTATCATCTGGAAACTTATTGATATGTTTATATTAAAGCATTAAGCCCCGCGCTAACTTCAATCTATCTTACATTATAATATTTACTTACTTACATGAAAACCGTAATCAATACCGTTAATGCCCCTGCCCCTATAGGCCCATACAACCAGGCTATTATTGCCGGCGATTTTATTTTTGTATCAGGCCAGGTGGCTATTGACGCTACTACCGGCGAATTGGTTTTGGATGATATTAAAACCGAAACAACCAAGGTGATGGAAAATATCAAAGCCATATTAACTGAAGCAGGCATCGGTTTTGGTCATATTGTAAAAACCACCATTTTTTTAACTGATATGCAGAATTTCGCACAGGTGAATGAGGTTTACGGCTCATATTTTACCGATAAATTCCCGGCACGCGAAACGGTGGCCGTTGCAGGTTTACCTAAAAATGTAAACGTGGAAATTTCCATTACCGCTTTAAAATCCTGATATTTAGTTTAACCATCACAGCTAAACTGCTTTTTATTGAACCCTTTTCAAACACCCATTGAGTATTTAAAAGGCGTAGGCCTTTCCCGTGCGGGTGTTCTGAAAAAGGAATTAGGGCTGGCTACCTTTGAGGATTTGCTGCGCCATTTCCCGTATAAGTATATTGACCGTACCCGGTTTTATAAAATACGCGACATTGAGCCTGAATTACCCTACGTACAGGTTATTGCCCGCATTACCAGTAAAGAACTTTTAGGCGATAAGCGCACCAAACGGTTGGTGATCCAGGCGCAGGACGATACCGGCGTGATGGAGTTGGTATGGTTCCAGGGTATTAAGTGGATGGAGAAAACACTGATACCCGGCAAAGCCTATGTGATATTTGGCAAACCCGGTTTTTTTAATGGCAAAGCCCAAATGGCGCACCCCGAGATGGAGCTATATTCGCCAGCTAACTCAGCCCGCAATGGCAACCTAACTTTACAACCTGCCTATAGCTCTACCGAAAAGCTAAAGCAGTTTATGCTGGATAGCAAAGGCCTTCAAAAATTGGTTGCCACGTTGTTGGATCAATGCGGTAAGGATATTCATGAAAATCTACCCCAATACATCATCAATAAATACCGGTTAATTGATAAAGCTACCGCATACCGCAATATCCATTTCCCGGGTGATGCTGCCGCATTGAATGAGGCGCAGCACCACTTAAAGTTTGAAGAGTTATTTTTATTGCAACTGCGGATGCTGAAAAGCAAAATGCATCGTACTTTAAAGTTTAAGGGGAATATATTTGGCACCGTTGGTACTATATTTAACGATTTTTATGAGCATAAACTCCCCTTCCCGCTAACTAACGCGCAGAAACGGGTTTTAAAAGAGATACGGCAGGATACCCAGCGCGGCGTGCAGATGAACCGATTGCTGCAAGGTGACGTAGGCAGCGGCAAAACAGTGGTAGCTTTAATGAGCATGCTGATCGCCATTGACAACGGTTTCCAAACCTGTATTATGGCACCTACGGAGATATTGGCTAATCAGCATTACCAAACCATAAAAGATTTGGTAGGCGATGATTTTGTTGAGGTGGCTTTACTTACCGGCTCAACCCCGCAAAAGGCACGGAAGTTTTTGCATCAGCGGTTAGAGAGTGGTGAGCTTAAAATATTGATCGGCACTCATGCACTCATCGAAGATAAAGTCCAGTACAAAAACCTTGGATTGGTAGTAATTGATGAGCAACACCGCTTTGGTGTAGAACAACGTGCCAAACTGTGGCGAAAGAATATTATCCCACCACATATTTTGGTGATGACGGCTACGCCTATTCCCCGCACTTTAGCCATGACTTTATATGGCGATCTGGATATATCCGTAATTGACGAATTACCCGCAGGGCGCAAACCTATAAAAACCGTGCATTTTTATGAGAACCAGCGGCTGCGGATGTTCGGTTTTATGAAACAGGAGATTGCCTTAGGCAGGCAGGTATATGTGGTATACCCACTGATTAAAGAAAGCGAGAAACTCGACCTCAAAAACCTGGAGGATGGTATCAATGTAATGAGCCATGAATTCCCGACACCGGATTATCAGCTTAGCATTGTCCACGGCAAACTGAAGGCCGCTGAAAAGGATTACGAGATGAAGCGTTTTATCAAAGGCGAAACTCATATCATGGTGGCTACCACGGTAATTGAGGTGGGTGTTAACGTCCCCAATGCCTCGGTGATGATCATAGAGAATGCGGAACGCTTCGGCCTGTCGCAGCTACACCAGCTAAGAGGCCGCGTAGGGCGCGGAGCCGAACAATCCTATTGTATACTCATGAGCCATCATAAACTCAGCCACGATGGCCGCAAAAGGCTTAATACGATGGTTAAAACCAACAATGGCTTCGAGATAGCGGAGATAGACCTCGAATTACGTGGCCCTGGCAATATTGAAGGTACCGAACAGAGCGGTGTGCTTGATTTAAAGATGGCAAACCTGGCAACCGACCAGCAATTATTAATACAAGTGCGGAAAATTGTAGAAGGCATTTTTGAGGCTGACCCGCAACTGACGAATCCTGAGCATCAGATTTTGCATCATTCATTACAATCAAAAGAGCAGGGTTTAAGCTGGGATAAAATTTCCTAATGTAATTTTACAGTGATAATATCTATTCAACCGCTAGAAATTGCTGCATAAATAGTAATTTTACGGCACATCAACCCAAACAATATAGTGCCCGACCCACTCAGTCAACCCAAAAAAGATTCATTTGCAGCCTTACGATACAAGGATTTTCGCGCATACATTGGCATGCGCTTCTTTTTTACCTTCGCTTACCAAATGCAAACCGTTGTTATCGGTTTTTATATTTATCAATTAACCAAAAGTGTATTTGCCTTAGGCATGCTTGGCCTCAGCGAAGCGATCCCTGCAGTAGGGATCGCTTTATATGGCGGTTACATCGCTGATAAATCCGAAAAAAGAAAAATGCTTTTGTGGATTTATACTGGCGTATTTTTATCCTCGGCAGTGATGTTTACTGTTACGCTTAAAAGCATGGGAGCATACATACATGCCGGCTGGATAGTACCCATTATATACAGCATGATATTTTGCAATGGCGTAGCACGAGCTTTTTTTGGCCCGGCAACGTTTACCATTTACGCTCACAGCATCCCTAAAGAACTTTACCCTAACGGCAGTACCTGGAGCAGCTCCAGCTGGCAAATAGCATCCATATTAGGCCCTGCCGCTGGTGGTTTAATTTATGGGTTTGCCGGCATTACGGCAACTTTTTATGTCATCCTGTTTTTTATACTAGTGGCATTAATATTGGTTTATTTCCTGAAGCAATACCCGGCTGTGTTCAAACCCAAGGAAAATATTTGGACTAGTCTTGGTGAAGGAATAAATTTTGTTTTTAAAAACAAGATGATGCTTGGCGCGATGAGCCTGGATTTATTCTCGGTATTTTTTGGCGGCGTGGTGGCTTTATTACCCGCCTTTGCCAATGTGATATTAAAAGTAGGCCCCGAAGGTTTGGGGATTATGCGCGCGGTAGGCTCGGCAGGCGCAGTGCTGACTATGCTAGCCATGTCGCGGTTTTCGCCAATGAACAGGCCTTGGCGTAATTTATTGATTGCTGTTACCGGTTTTGGCGCATCTATTATTTGCTTCGGGCTGTCACGCAACTTTTATCTTTCGCTATTCTTCCTGTTTGTTGAGGGTGCATTTGATAGCGTAAGTGTAATTATCCGTGGCACTATTATGCAATTACTTACCCCCGACCAGATGCGGGGCAGGGTATCGGCAGTAAACTCCATGTTTATCGGTTCGTCAAATGAGCTCGGTGATTTTGAATCGGGCACTGCGGCAAGTATTTTGGGCTTAATTCCGGCAGTAATTTTTGGCGGATGTGTTACCTTAACGGTGGTGACTGTCACCTACTTCAAAACTAAGAATTTGATCCCGTTGGGATTAGAGGATATTAATAGGACGGAGACGGCAGATTAGTTGGGCATCGCCTGTAAATAGAATATAAGCGTCATTGCGAGCGAAGCGTGGCAATCCCCTATTTACAGAGCGGCTCTGCATAGTTTGGGATTGCCACGCTTCGCTCGCAATGACGCTCTTAAATTAGAATAAGATAAATCCTTACGCCTCCACCTCATCTTTTTCACCTATCTGTTGCCTCCACATGGCATAGTAAAGGCCTTTTTGTGCGAGCAGGTCGGTATGTTTGCCGGATTCGATGATATTGCCTTTCTCCAGCACATAAACCCTATCAGCATGCATAATGGTTGATAAGCGGTGGGCTATCAATATGGTAATGTGATCACCGAATACGGATACATCCTTAATCGTTTCGGTAATCTCCTCTTCAGTTAATGAATCGAGCGAAGAAGTCGCCTCATCAAATACTAAAATATCAGGCCTGCGCAATAGAGCACGGGCTATTGATAAACGTTGTTTTTCACCACCGGATACTTTTACTCCACCCTCACCTATTACGGTATCTAAACCACGGTCGGCACGCGCTAGCAAGGTTTGACAGGCTGCTTTTTCAAGGGCTTGCATACATTCAGCATCGGTAGCATTGGGACGTACAAACAGTAAATTCTCACGTATAGTACCCGAGAATAGTTGGGTATCCTGTGTTACAAAACCAATCTTTTCACGCAACTGATCAAGGTCAATATCCTTGCTCAATACGTTATTGTATAAAATATCGCCCTCTAACGGCTGATATAAACCTACCAGCAATTTCACCAAGGTAGTTTTACCTGAACCTGATGGACCAACGAAAGCGATGGTTTCACCAATATTAGTTTCAAAGCTGATGTGATTAAGCGCGTTGCGATTTGCAGTTAAATGTTTAAAACTCACATTATCAAAAGCCAATTTGTTAACGGTTTCTAACAATACCGGTTTTTCAGGTTTTTCATCAATCGGAGTATTCAATATTTTTTCGAAATTACCTAAAGAAACCTCCGCTTCGCGCCAGGCAACAATTACATTACCAAGTTCCTGTAAAGGGTTAAACAAAAAGAAAGAGTAGAATAATAAGCTGATATATTGACCCGGAGTAATGGTTTGTCCGAAGATTAACAACAACAACACAACTACCATTGTACTCCTTACAAAGTTCACTGTAGTACCCTGCACAAAGCTCATACTACGAACGTATTTCACTTTCTTTAACTCAAGCCCTAATATTTTATAGGTGGTATTGTTTAAGCGGTTAATTTCCTGTTTAACCAAACCTAAACTTTTTACTAGTTCGATATTCCTTAATGATTCGGTTGTTGAACCCGCCAAAGCGGTTGTTTCAGATAGAATACTGCGTTGAATTTTCTTAATCCTACGACTAAGCGCCACGCTCACAAATGTGATAATTGGAATAGCGGCAACATATACCAGTGTTACTTTATAACTCACAAACAATGAGTACACGATAACAAACGTCATACCTGTAATACTCACAAAAAGCACCCCGATAAATGAAGTAATAAATGCTTCACAATCTAAACGTACCTTTTGTAAAATACCCAAAGTTTCGCCGCTACGCTGATCTTCAAAAACCTGGTAAGGTAATTCAAGCGACCGCTTTAAACCATCAGCATACATTTCTGCACCTGTTTTTTGTGTGATGATATTGGTAAAATAATCCTGAAAGTTTTTCGCTATACGCGATACCATCGCAACGCCAATAGCCAAACCCACCAGTTTAAGCGCCCTAAAAAGGTACACATGGTAATCGAGTTTATTATGCTGGTTGATCACCGTGTCGAAAATCCGACCGGAGATATATGGATCAAGTAAAGAAAAACCGATGTTAATCGCTGCAAATAACAATGCGGAAGCTACTATCCAGCGGTGTTTTTTAAGATATGATAAGAGTATTTTCATGTTTCCACAAAAATAAAAAAAGGGAATGGCTAAGTAGCTCATTCCCTTTAATTTGACATTAAGTTGGTATTTACACCGTCATAATATCTTTTTCCTTGGCTTCAGAATGCTGATCAACCTTGATAATATAGGCATCAGTAAGCTTTTGAATTTCGGCTTCGCCAACTTTCATTTCATCTTCTGAAACACCTTCTGCTTTTAGTTTTCTTATTTTTTCGTTCGCGTCCTTGCGTAAGTTACGGATAGCGATCTTTCCTGTTTCTGCCTCAGCCTTAGCCTTTTTAACCAAATCGCGACGACGCTCTTCAGTTAATGGTGGAACATTTAAACGGATAATTACACCATCATTCTGAGGGTTTAAACCCAGATTGGCTTCCATTATCGCTTTTTCAATAGGGCCTAACATATTTTTTTCCCATGGCTGTACCACAATGGTACGTGCATCGGGGGTATTTACGTTACCAATCTGACTTAATGGCGTCGAGGTACCGTAGTAATCAACATAAACATCATCCAGCATAGCAGGGCTTGCTTTACCGGCACGTATTTTTTGCAATTCGTTTTCGCAATGGTCAATGGCTTTGTCCATTAAAGCCTTTGTTTCAGTCACCTGTTTTTTAATGAGTTCGCTCATCGATATAGATTTTTGACAAAAATAGTAAAAAGTATGATTTTAGGGTTATCTAATCTCAACTCTACAAAGCATATAAATAGAAAATTGTTTTTGAGGGGTTCGCAGGGTCCTCTCCGAGAGACCCTGCGGTGACGGCAAATTGTTTTGTATGATTATTAAAAAAGATATTTTTTTTCTAATTTTAACAATATGATACAAATGCAGGAAATATTAGACATGAGTGTGGCTGAACGCATTTTGATGATAGAGAAGATTTGGGATAGCATTGACCCTAATTCTATCCCCATGCCTGCAACTCATGAACAGGAGCTGGATAATAGATTAAGCCGCTATGCAAAAGGTGAAACCACTTTTGTTCGCTGGGAAGATATTAAAAACGAGTTAAATTCTGTCAAGTAAGAGATGTATCAATTATTTATATCTGATGAATCAAGATTTGATATTTTAGATGCATTTACCTGGTATGAAAGCCGTCGGGCAGGACTTGGAAAGGATTTTGAATTGTGCTTAGAAGCTGGTTTTAATCAAATACAACGCGACCCGTTATTGCTCCAAAAAAGATATAAGAATTTACATTCCATTTTATTGACAGGTTTCCTTACGGGATACATTACTTAATTGAAGAAGATACGATCAAAGTATTTGGGGTATTCCATACCAGCAGAAATCCAGTTAAATGGAAGATCAGATTAAATCCTAAGAAATAATATTGAGTTTCCTCAGAGATGCTTTATTAGCTTCGGGCTAAAGCAATCTTTATTTACTATTAACCCCAGCCTAAAGGCCGGGGTTAATAGTAAATAAAGGACGTCACCATTGTGAATGGCGTAAATATTGTTAATTATTTTACTAAAGTACCTATCGGTTCGCCCTTAGCTATCTTCATAAAGTTACCTTCTTTATTCATATCAAAAACAATAATTGGCAGGTTGTTTTCCTGACAAAGGGTAATAGCAGTCATATCCATCACGTTCAATCCTTTATCATATACTTCCTGAAAAGAAATTTCATCATAACGCGTAGCGGATGGATCTTTCTCCGGGTCAGCGGTATAAATACCGTCTACACGGGTACCCTTCAATACCACGTCGGCTTTAATTTCAATTGCGCGAAGGGAAGCGGCGGTATCGGTAGTAAAATATGGGTTACCAGTGCCGGCACCAAATATTACGATCTTATTTTCTTCGAGGTGATGCATTGCACGGCGGCGGATGTAAGGCTCACAGATCTGCTCCATTTTAATGGCTGACTGCAGGCGGGTTTCCACACCAATACTTTCCAATGCATTTTGTAAAGCCATGCAATTGATAACGGTGGCCAGCATACCCATGTAATCAGCCTGTGCACGCTCCATGCCTGATTTTTCAGCGCTTAGGCCCCTGAAAATGTTACCGCCTCCTACAACAACCGCAATTTCGATACCTTCATCAAAAACGCTTTTAATATCTTTTGCATATTGCAATACCTGGTTGTTATCAATACCATATTGCCTGTCGCCCATAAGGGATTCGCCGCTAAGTTTTAGTAGGATTCTTTTATATCGCATGAGGAGAGTTTGTCAAAATTATAGAAATAAATCTATTGTTAAAATTATATATCTACTTTGTTAAGTAATCACCTTTAAGCACTGTTGCCTGCACTTCAAAGGTTTCGTTAAAAACAACCAGGTCGGCATCATAACCTGCTGCTATTTTTCCTTTTGTTGGTAACGACGCCAACTGAGCAGGGTATAATGAGGCCATGTTGATAGCCTCTGCTAAAGTTATGCCAACACGCTCCACACCATTTTGCACGGCTTTAAGCATAGTTAAACACGAACCTGATAAAGTTCCATCGGGCATACTATAACGATCGCCGGAAAACACGTGTTGATACGTTCCTTCGGTTGCTGTGGTAACGGCATCGGTAATAAAAAAAAGCTTATCACCTAACTCGCGTTTAGCTAAACGTACCATCGTGAAATCGACATGAACACCATCATTTACGATGCTGGTGTATGGTTTTTCTTCGAAGATAGCGGGTATATAGCCAGGCTCGCGGTGATGCATTGGCGGCATGGCATTAAATAAATGTGTTACCGCTTTTACCGGATTATTTAGAAATGTTTTGCCCTGCTCATAAGTAGCATTGCTATGTCCCGATGATAAAATCACGCCGTGATCGTTCAAATAATCAACCACTTCATGATCTTGCAGTTCCGGGGCGATGGTCATCATTTTGATTACGCCGTCGGCACTTTCAACCCATCGGCGAACCAAGTCCATTGTGCCTTTTTTGATGTATTTTTCGGGATGAGCACCTTTTTTGATTGGATTTAAAAACGGGCCTTCCAGGTGTAAACCTAAGAAGTTGCCTTTGGCTGTTTCCCGGTAAGCTTTGGCTGCCGCGATGCCTTGCTCTACTATATCATCGCTATTGGTAGCAATGCAGGCAAAAAAGCCGGTTGTGCCCTGACCGAGCAGATCATCCTCCATCCTTTCCAATGCTGATACTTCGGGTTTACCACCAAAGAGTTTGCCGCCGCTGCCATAAATTTGCAGGTCGATCAATCCCGGGGCAACGTTTGCACCGTTCAGGTCAATTTTATTAAAATCTTGTGGAATAGAAAACTCATCAACCACATCGAGGATTTTTTCGCCATCAATTAAAATGGCTTTGCCCATGGTGATCACACCATCGGATATGAGCTGGAGGTTGTGGAGGGCAGTGGTCATAAAAATTATCTTTTTTATTTGTCATTCTGAGCAAAGCGAAGAATCTAAGAACTTTGCTCACGTGTTTGCATTCGCGGATAGATTCTTCGTTGCACTCAGAATGACAAATGGCTTTGAGTGCAATATAAAACGAAACAACACTGCAAAAAAAATCCCCCTCGTTAATAAACGAGGGGGATAATATATTTAAGCTCCTAAAGCTACCCGCTTAAAGGCGGTTACTGTTAGTCCCTTATCAACGGTGCTTAAAAACTGGGCAACGTTTTTAGATGGGTCCTTTACAAACTCCTGGTTTAGTAAAGTTGAGTCTTTATAGAATTTGTTAAGCTTACCTGCAGCGATTTTTTCAACCATTTCTTCAGGTTTGCCTTCAGCACGGATCTGATCTTTAGCAATTTCAAGCTCACGCTCGATAACTGTGGCATCAACGCCATCTTTATCTAAAGCAACAGGGTTCATAGCTGCAATTTGCATCGCAACATCTTTACCTGCTTCGTCAACACCGGCAGCGTTAGCGCTAAGTGCAACTAATACACCTAAACGGTAGTTACCGTGGATGTAAGCAACAACTTTTTCGCCTTCGATAACTTCGTATTTAGATACGCCGATTTTTTCGCCGATTGTACCTGTACGGCTGATGATTGCTTCAGCAATAGTACCACGGTTAGTTTCGGTATCAATTTGTAACTGGCTTAGTGCTTCGATAGAAGCAGGGTTGTTTTGAACTGCTTCATTTGCGATCGCGTTAGCAAAAGCAATAAATTCAGCATTTTTAGCCACGAAATCAGTTTCGCAGTTAAGTTCGATGATCACGCCACGTTTGCCATCTGCAGATGTACGTGCGATAACAACACCTTCGTTTGACTCCCTGTCCTGACGGCTGGCAGCAACTTTAGCGCCTTTTTTTCTTAAAAAATCAATAGCAGCTTCAAAATCGCCATTGGTTTCAGTTAAAGCTTTTTTGCAATCCATCATGCCTGCACCAGTTTGTTGGCGCAATTTGTTCACATCAGCTGCAGATATTTGTACTGTTGACATTGTTTTATCCTTTTGTTATTAGTGATTATTTAACAAAGTTAAAGGTTGTATGTTGATGCTGAAAGAAAAAATCCTGCAACACGCAACGTACAACCTTTAAATTAAATTTTATTATTCGTTCTCAGCTGGCTCAGTACCGGTTTCAGCGGCAGCTTCTGCTACTTCAGCAGTTGTTGCTTTAGTACGGCTTCTTTTACCACCTTCGTTTGCTGATCTGTCTGGCGTTACTGCTTCAGGAGCATCTGCTTTAGCTTTCGCTGCTGCTGCTTCTTTTTCAGCTTCGTCATCTTTCTCACGTTTACGTTCTTCCAAACCTTCTTCGATAGCTTTGATGATGATACCGGTTATCAATGAAATTGATTTGGTAGCGTCGTCATTCGCAGGGATAGGGAAATCGATGTTTGAAGGATCAGAGTTAGTATCAACCATAGCGAAGGTTGGGATGTTTAACTTTAATGCTTCAGATACCGCGATGTGTTCTTTTTTAACGTCGATCAGGAACAATGCAGCAGGTAAGCGGTTTAAGTCCGATATACCACCTAACAAAGTTTCTAATTTAATACGCTCACGCTGTATCATCAGTCTTTCTTTTTTAGAAAGGTTGCTGTAAGTACCGTCTTTAGTCAATTTATCGATGTTTGACATCTTTTTGATCGACTTACGTACAGTTGCAAAATTAGTTAACATACCACCTAACCATCTTTCGGTGATGAAAGGCATGTTTACATTTTTCGCGTATTCAGCTACAATATCTTTCGCTTGTTTCTTTGTAGCTACGAATAATACTTTACGGCCTGATTTTACAATTTGTTTTATAGCTGCAGCAGCTTCTTCAACCTTAGTTAAGGTTTTATTTAAATCGATAATGTGGAT
>JAMFRP010000054.1 GCA_026224775.1 Bacteroidota bacterium | reverse complement strand
TCAGTTGTATTTTTCTTGTTCTTAGTGGTGATGTAACGAGACATGCCCGGCATACCGCTAGTTTTGTGCTCAGTACACTCTAGTATTACCTGAACTCTGTTGCCTTTTTTAGCCATTTTCTTATATTGTTGTGGTTGATGTTATTTACGGCAGTATGAATTACTCATGCTACCTCTTGTAACAGCTACCTATTAAATGTATCCTTTTTTAACAAACTTGTTGATACAAGCAGTTATCCCGTTTTTAGTGATAGTTTTCACTGCAGATGTAGAAACCTTTAAGGTTATCCATTTATCTTCTTCGGGAATGTAAAACCTTTTCAGTTTTAAGTTAGGATGAAATCTACGTTTGGTTTTAACGTTTGAGTTAGAAACGTTGTTACCAACCATTGATGCTTTTCCTGTTAAATCACATATTCTTGACATGACAAATCTTTTTAATGGTAACTCCTGATTAAAAGAGTTTGCAAATATCAGGAAATTAAGTGAATTAGTCAACAGTGTTTTTAAAATAATTTGAAAAAGATTGGGGCGGGGGTGATTTGGGTGGTGAAGAGGTGACTGCAAGGAATTATAAATAAGATTGTCATACTGAGGTACGAAGCATCTGTACTATAGTTTAAGCTTGCATAATGCTTCGTTGCTCAGCAGAGATGTTCTCGTTTTAATAAGATGTTCTGTCCCGCTCATTGCCGCGGGGGCTACTACTTTTCTCTTGATAGAAAAGTAGCAAAAGATCAAGACAGAAAAAACCTTCTGCCCGCAGGGCCAGCTCCCGGCCCGGTTTTCTGTCGGGCGTTTGCGCGCTTTTTTAATCTGTCATGCTGAGCATCGCGAAGAATCTGTATAGTGTCGATTACTTTACAGATTCTTCGCGATGCTCAGAATGACAAAATGTATTGAAACTTTAATACGTCAAAGAACTATAATTACGCTTTTACAAGCGAATGGTTGGTTTAAGAAGAGATTGTTGTTCGCGAAGTGCTTCCGCTGAAGGATACTAATTTACGGAGAGTAAATTGAAAAAGTGCTGACACTGTTTTGTCAGTACGTGGCGATTCTTGCATAGTTCGCTTGCATATCGAAGAATGGCAAGGGGTGTATAAAAGAGAATTGTCATGCTAAGGTACGAAGCTAAACTACTTTACAGTTTCTTCGCTACGCTCAGAATGACAAGGCATTGTGCAATATGAATGGAGAGCCCGGCCCGAGGTAACGCCCAAGACTTTTTCGCACTCCGTTTACTCACCCCGACTACGCTACGCTGGTCGCCCCTCTCTCCGCCTGCGGCGCATAGAGGAGAAAGGAAGTTTTTTGCCCTCTTTGTCGCTTGCGGCAGAGAGGGCAGGTTGAGCGGCTGAGCGAAAACCGGGTGAGTTAATGCGCCAATGCTTAACGAGTTTACTCACCCCGACTGCGTTACGCTGGTCGACCCTCTCCGCCTATGACGCATAATGGGTGTGGAACGATAAATTAATAATAACTCATCATGTGTCCGCACACACTGTGTATTTTTAAAAAGTACCTATACTTATTAAAAGTTAGTTAATTGTATATATCATAGGAGAAATTTGCTAATTTACGCCGCCAATAAAAAAACACATATACTATGAGGATCAGATCATTTCCTGAGTATCAGGAAGCCTATAAAAAGAGCGTTGAACAACCAGAACAATTTTGGAAAGAAGTTGCCGATACTTTTTTATGGAGAAAGAAATGGGACAAAATATTAACCTGGAATTTTAAAGAACCTAAAATAGAATGGTTTAAAGGCGCGAAGCTCAATATCACGGAGAACTGCCTTGATCGCCATTTGGAAACTTTGGGTGATAAGCCTGCTATTATATGGGAACCAAATGATCCGGAAGAAAACCACCGGGTGTTGACTTATAAACAATTATATGATAAGGTTTGTCAGTTTGCTAATGTTTTAAAGAATAACGGCGCCAAAAAAGGCGACCGTATATGTATATATATGCCAATGGTGCCCGAATTGGCGATTGCTGTTTTGGCTTGCGCGAGGATTGGCGCTATTCATTCGGTTGTTTTTGGTGGGTTTTCGGCGCAATCTATTGCCGACAGGATTTTGGATGCGGAATGTAATATTGTTATCACTACCGATGGTGGTGTAAGGGGCGATAAACAAATCCCGATGAAAAACGTGATTGATGATGCTTTGGTGCGTTGCCCATCTGTTAGAAAAGTAATTGTGTTAACCCATACCCGTACACCGGTATCTATGATAAAAGGCCGTGATGTTTGGTGGGAAGATGAGATTAAAAAGGTAGAAACCCGCGGTATAACGGGCTGCGATGCTGAGGAAATGGAAGCGGAGGATATGCTTTTCATTCTGTATACATCAGGCTCAACAGGTAAACCTAAGGGTGTGGTGCATACCTGCGGTGGTTATATGGTTTATACGGGCTATACCTTCGCCAATGCTTTTCAGTACGAACCGGGTGAGGTTTATTTTTGTACTGCGGATATCGGCTGGATAACCGGGCACTCATATATCGTTTACGGTCCGCTTTCACAAGGGGCTACTACCGTAATGTTTGAGGGCGTACCAACCTGGCCAGATGCAGGCAGATTTTGGGATATTGTAGATAAATACAAGGTTAATATATTTTATACCGCGCCAACAGCCATCCGCTCGTTAATGAGCTTTGGTTTGGATAAGGTGAATAATAAAGATCTGAGTTCGCTTAAGGTATTAGGTTCTGTAGGTGAGCCTTTAAATGAAGAGGCATGGCACTGGTATGATGAACATATCGGCAAAAAGAATTGCCCCATTGTAGATACCTGGTGGCAGACAGAAACCGGTGGATTCATGATATCGCCAATCGCGAACGTTACCCCATTGAAACCAGGCTATGCTACTTTGCCATTACCGGGCGTTCAGCCGGTTTTGGTTGATGAAAAGGGAGATATTATTGAAGGTAATGGCGTAAGCGGAAACCTGTGTATCAAGTTCCCGTGGCCGGGCATGCTGCGCACTACTTATGGCGATCATGAGCGTTGTCGTACCACGTATTTCGCTACTTACCCTGATCTGTATTTTACAGGTGATGGTTGCTTGCGCGATGAGGATGGCTATTACAGGATAACAGGCCGTGTGGATGATGTGCTGAATGTATCCGGTCACCGTATTGGTACTGCCGAGGTAGAGAACGCTATCAACATGCACAGCAGCGTGGTGGAATCAGCCGTTGTGGGTTACCCGCATGATATAAAAGGACAAGGCGTTTATGCTTTTGTGGTTAGTCCGGGTAAACATGGTAACGAGGAGCTTACCCGTAAAGATATTATGGCGACCGTATCGCGTATTATCGGCCCCATAGCTAAACCGGATAAAATTCAGTTTGTAACAGGCTTGCCCAAAACACGTTCCGGCAAAATTATGCGCAGGATATTGAGGAAGATAGCTGAAGGCGATACTTCTAATTTAGGCGACATTAGTACTTTGCTTGATCCGGGAGTTGTGGAGGAGATTAAAAAGGGAGCTTTGTAGGAAAGAGTCAAGAATCAAGACGTTATAAAAAATAAATTCTGTTCCCAATTCTGGCGCGAGTATGTAGCGCAGGGAAAAGCGGGGGATACTCGTGACTTTCTTTAAAGTCACGAGTACCTGATTCATAGACTTGCGCTTCATACTCGCGCCAGGGCTAGGGAAAAGCGGGGGTAGTCGTGTCTTTAAATTATATAATCATTGGCTCAACCAGTATTACGTCTATCAAAGCTGGTAAGTCATAGTAGTTTCTTGCACTACTGTATAAATAATCTTCCGGCTTTTCACCATGCGTGCCGATGATCATGTGTACATGGCTTGTCATAATGCACCAACCATATATTTCGAGTCCCTTGTTTTTACTACAGTATTTCCAGCTATCAAGTAAAATATCCTTATATTCATTTCGAACAAACAGGTCTATCCAGTATACCACGGCAAAGGTCACAAAGTAAAGTTGCTCCCGGTTTCTGAATTTATATTTTACACTCATTAAGCTAAAATACAATATGTTTAGTGGATGGCAAATTAAAGGGCACGAGTATCAGCCCGCAGTCCTGTGCTGCATACTCGCGCCAGAGCAGGAGGACCCTGCGGAGACGGTAATTAATTAGCCAACTGATATACAAGCTGTCTGATACTTAGTATTATTTGGGAATCAAGATCATTTTTCTCATAAACCTTTAATGAAAGTGCCCATTCTGCGCCTTGGATCGGCTGCTGATTTGTAACAAACCATGCTTCGGCAGCCTTTGCAACGTCAACTGCTGTTGCTGATGATAAGCTTGTGGGCGGTAGCAGTACCACAGGTGTTTGGATCATAGGGCCTTTGTTACCCTCACTATCAATTGAAAGCGGTTGTAAATAACTTACCTCTATTGAAATCACTTTGCCATCGGATGCTGCTCCGAATAGTTGCGCAAAAAAGGCTTGCAGTTCAATTGTAAAATTACTGCCGGTCTTAGTAATATCTATTGGCGTATCGAATATATATGTCGGACTTACCGGATCAGCGGTAACGGCATCCGAGATTAAGGTAAATACAGGGTTTGTAGTTATTCCGGGTATCATCTCCTGGTTTCTTACTACTTTTAATTGCGCGCGGGCAACGGATACTTTCTCAAAATCCAGCGCTAACAGCGACATTTGAATAACCTGCGTTACACTTGTTTCTTCTGGAATTAGGTATAGAACCGAATGTTCCGTTAGCTTCTCTGCTTTAAGGGGAATAAATGAACCGGATGTACTTTGTATACTTAATACCGGCGAAGCAACAGCTAGTTCGGCGTTATCACTAATCCCCGACAGTGTGATGGAATTTAACCGGCCGCTTTCATTATAGTTAGAACGGGTAATAAATTGATATTTTGTTTCTCCCGCTGTATTCCCAACAGGAATTATCTCCGGAGAAGGTTCAGGTAATCTAACCGACAAGTAATTAACAATGTTTTCTGTTAGATAAGCGAAGGTTTTAATTGCATTTACATATTGAGGAGATGGTGTTATAGAGTTATTAGCAGGTGTTTCCAAAATTTTCCATAATCCGTTAGCTACATATTCATACTGTGCTAATGCAGAAAACAGATCCTTTGTGTTTGTAGAAGTATTTACCAAATCATCAGACTGAAAAGAATTAAATTGTACATCAATAATCACCTGATCCTGAGCTGCCTGAGGTATAATAAAAGCGAGATTATAGTTCCATAATGTAAGCTCCTTCACTTTCTGTGTACCGTCTGGCGAAGCCTGTACTGCTTCCTGTTTTGAGAATACAGACGGTGCAGGTGGTGCATTTAAAGGTATAGGAACCTCAACCTGGTAACTAACAGTATTATGTTGCAAAAATATATCCTGCGTAATTGCTGCTGCAGGTTGATAGGTATCCGTTGTGTCCACTAAAGTAAATGTTCCTTTAGTGCTTTTTTGAAATGCAGGTTGATCAGCCCCAAGAAAAAAATCAACACATTTATGCGACTGGTTATTGCCCGGTTGTGAAACCTCAAATCGTAATAACACATTCTCGAGGTATGCATCCGTAATATTTGTGTCTAAGTATTGCTTAAAGGCTTCGCTTGCCATAGTAAGTGCATGCGGTTCGCCGGGTTCACCAGCATCAGCCAAAATGCTTAACCCTGTAGCTATACTGGATATTAAGGTTTTTTTAGCTTGTAGAATTTTCGTTACTTCTTCACCTATCGTGCCCGCTTTATCTACGGGTATCGTTGCAGCTTTATTCAGAAACTTTTCCAGGTCAAGTAAAAAACGTGCGAACAGTACACCTGCATCTACTTCGCTAAAGGATACCTTGCCTGGATTCCCAAGATTACCATTGGCATCTATTTGCACCAACTCTTCTGTACGTTTTATGAAATGTTTATATAATGGCGGCAATGAAAAAACTTGAGATTGAAGTTTGACTACATTCAAATTCGGGCTATTAAACTTGAAATCTTCAATTAAAGGATCATTTTTATCATTTAAGGTCAAAATTGCGCGTAGGTTCATCTCAGGTTTAGATTTTTTTAGGGGACTGTAATTATTAAATTAAAGGTATAAACTTCTGCATTAATTCCTCATCCTTTTTAATTATAGTGTTTACTGGATAAAGCAGGAGAATTAATAAAAACCAAACCAATTCGCGGGTGTTATTTAACTACATCTAAAAAGAAAACATCATGAGTGATTTAAAATTAAAAGGCACCTGGAACGAGTTGAAAGGAAAAGTGAAACAAGCCTACGGCGACTTGACCGATGATGATTTGGTTCGCGAAGAAGGTAAGGACGACGAAATGTTGGGCAAGCTCCAACAGAAAACCGGCAAAAGCCGCGATGAGCTGGTCGACTGGTTGAATAAGCTATAAAAAACGATCTAATACGCATAAAAACGTGTGAGAAATCATCGATTTTATGCGAAAATCAGGCAAAGAATAGCCGTTTTGAGGCCTAAAAAGCATCGAAAAGCGTCAAAAATGATTCTAAAAAAGGTTGTTTTTGGCGCTTTTTGGGTATAAAAAAGCAATTTTTGTTGCCAAAGGTGTACCACTTGTACCATCTGTTTCGTGATACACTTAACATCAATTTTATAATCATATCAATCAAAATGTGTTAATTTTGAGGCGATATGAAATCCAGACCAACCATACTTGTAGTAAACGACGACGGCATAACCGCGCCAGGCATAAAAGCGTTAATAGATGTAATGAAGGAACTCGGCAGGGTAGTAGTGGTAGCACCTGATAGCCCGCAGTCGGGTATGGGGCATGCCATTACCATAGGTAAGCCACTGCGCTTTGATAAGGTAGATATTTACGAAGGCGTAGAAATGTACCGCTGCTCGGGTACGCCGGTAGATTGCGTAAAACTGGCTGTAAACTCTGTATTTAAGGGCGAAAAGCCGGATCTGTGTGTGTCGGGTATTAATCATGGGTTGAATAACTCTATCAATGTGCTGTACTCGGGCACCATGTCGGCAGCTGTTGAGGGTGCTATTGAGAGTATCCCGTCTATTGGTTTTTCGCTGGATGATTATACGCTTCAGGCTGATTTTAGCCACTGCAAAAAATATGTAAAAGAACTGGCCATGCAGGTATTGGAACATGGTTTGCCACCGGCAACGTTGCTTAATGTGAACTTCCCTAGCGGGGGAGATATAAAAGGAATAAAGATCTGCCGCCAGGCCAACGCTAAATGGGCTGAGGAATTTGATGAACGTATAGACCCGCATAAACGCCCGTATTACTGGCTAACGGGTGTATTCCAGTTAAACGACGCCGGCGAGGATACCGATAACTGGGCATTGGATAATCATTATGTATCGGTAGTGCCGGTACAGTTTGATATGACGGCTCACCATGCTATCCCGCTATTAAATGGCTGGAAATTTAATGTATAATCCCGGATGAAGTATTATCTGGTAGCAGGCGAGGCCTCGGGCGATTTACACGGTGCTAATTTAATGAACGCTTTGAAGAAAGCTGATCAGCAAGCGGAGTTCCGCTACTTTGGCGGCAATTTGATGCAAGCTGAAGGCGGAACCCTGGTTAAAAATTATGCCGATATGGCCTTTATGGGCTTTATTGAAGTGGTAGCTAATCTGCCCCAGATATTAAAAAATCTGAGCTTTTGTAAACAGGATATTGCTCAATACCAACCTGATGTTTTGATTTTGATCGATTTCCCGGGCTTTAATTTAAAAATAGCGGAGTTCGTCAAAAAGAATGGCCTGCTGGTCTGCTACTATATATCCCCAAAAGTTTGGGCCTGGAACCAAAAACGGGTACTGAAGATCAAAAAGGTAGTTGATCACATGTTTTGCATCCTACCGTTTGAGGTTGATTTTTATAAAGAATGGGGTATGAAGGTAGATTATGTTGGCAATCCGTTACTGGATGCGATCGAGGCATTTGAACCGGATGCAAACTTTTATACAAACAACTATCTACCCGAAAAGAAAATAATAGCCCTGTTGCCCGGCAGTCGTAAGCAGGAGATAAGCAGGTTATTGCCTGATATGCTTGGGGTTACAGATAAATTCCCGGATCATCAGTTTGTAATTGCAGGCGCACCATCGTTCCAAAAGAAATATTATGATCAGTTTTTGGAGGGTAAGAATATTCCTGTAGTATTTAATGCCACCTACGATCTGTTAAAAAATGCTGATGTTGCAGTTGTAGCATCAGGCACGGCAACACTGGAAACAGCTTTGTTTGATGTGCCGCAGGTGGTGGTTTATAAAGGCAATAACATATCAATTACTATAGCCCGCATGGTGGTGAAGATAAAATTTATCTCCTTAGTAAACCTGATTATGGATAAATTGGTAGTTAAGGAACTTATACAACAAGACTGTACACCGCAAACCATTGCCACGGAGCTCGACCTGATTGTTAATAATAATGATTACCGGAAAGAGATGCTTAATAACTATGATGAGCTTGATGTAAGAATGGGGCATCCCGGTGCATCAGCCAAAACAGCGACTTTAATTATAAAACACGCCGCAAAAAAATAAAGCCCTGCAAAAATGCGGGGCTTTATCGTTTTCATAGGTGGTGTAAATTTCGATAGGTAGATGTATATGATTGATCAGGCAGCTTTAAGATTGCGCTGTGCAGGTGCCTGTTTGTTGCTTGTTGCAAAATGATCGTTGGCTTTGAAAGCTTTTAAATCTTCTCTTAATATGTTTAGTAATTCCTCGTCAAAACGGGCAACTAATTTACTGGTAGCTATTTTGTTGTAAGTTTTCATAGGTAGATGTTTTAAATAGTTTTTTATAATTAAGCTGCCGGTAGCAGGTTGCTATTAATGTTATTAATAAATTGAACTTTAGCTTGTTTCATAGCTTTAAGATCTTCTCTTAAAATGTTTAGCAATTCTTCATCAATGCGAGTAACTAATTTGCTGGTGGCTATTTTATTGTAAATTTTCATGGTTAAGTAGGTTAAATGTTTTTAGTTTTTGTCGGTTTGTCGTTATCGCCTTCAGTTAAATTCTCTTTTATTCTTTTGGCTTCTTTCAACTGTCTTTGTAACTGCTCCTGGTCGCGTTCATCACTTGGTTTTTCAGGGTTCGATGGGTCTTCCCATTGCTTCTGTTCCACTTGCTGATCTTTTTTTTCAATTACCATTTCAGTGTCATTTGATAGGTATTATACCAATACAGTGCCAAACTTCGGCATACACTAAAAAATAATGTATTTTGAACTTAAAATATTTTTCAAAAAGTAAAAATCAACCCCAAAGGGTGCTCATTAAGCCTGCATTTGTATGACTTTATTTTGACCGATTGTGCGGAAAAGAACAGTGTGTACGGTATTTAGTAATACTATGCCAGATTGGCCCTTTTTTGCCTGCTACGATGATTTAGCAGATGCACTATAATGGCAATTGATGACAAGATAATTCCTGAAATGCATACACCTAACCAGTGATAATTACCCCATAATGCAGTTACCATAAAGGTTCCGGCTGCACCGCCAATAAAATAGGACACCATGTATATGGTATTGATACGATTCCGGGCCTCGGCATTTAAGGAAAAGATGATCGACTGATTTGATATGTGCGTAGCCTGTACACCCATGTCCAGAATTATTACACCTATAATAAGGCCCCCAATACTGTGAGAAGAAAAAATAAATACAATAAACGATACTAAAACGAGCAGGAGGGTAAAGAAGGAAAGTTTAAATGGATCCATCTTATCACTTAACCTACCCATTAGCCCGGCTGCTATGGCGCCAAAGGCTCCTACTAAACCAAACAAACCTGCGGCATCGCTACCCATATTAAAGTTTTCTTTTAATAAAAATACAATGGTGGTCCAGAATGCGCTGAAGCATGCAAAACAAAGAGCCCCGCGTAAGGAGGCGAACCGAAGTTTAGGTTCGTTTTTAAAAAGATCAATAAGCGATCCCATTAGTTTTTTATAACTGCCGGTGTAATCGGGCTCAACTTCTGGTAAAAATAGGAATATCACCACCCAGGTTATCAGCATTAACGCTGCCGCTATATAAAACATGGCGCGCCAGCCCCAATGTGCACCCACAAAACCGCTCAGGGTACGTGATAATAGTATACCTATTAATAAACCACCCATAACTACACCGATTTTTTTACCCCTTTCGCTTGGGTTGGCTAAATGCGCGGCCATTGGTATTAATAATTGCGGTATTAATGATGCCGCGCCAATTAAAAAGCTGGCCAGGATTAAAATATTGATGCTTGGCGCCATTGCCGCGCCTAATAATGCAATAACAACAATAGCTATTATATACAGCATCATTCTTTTTCGTTTAAACATATCGGCCAGTGGCACAATAAAAAACATACCTACAGCGTATCCTATCTGTGTAATCATGGAAATGCGCCCGGCGGCGGCATTACTTGCACTGTATGTATGGGCAATATCGCCCAGTAAAGGTTGGTTATAATAGATATTTGCCACCACTAAACCAGTTGCAATGGTCATTATCCATAGCGTGAATGTTGTAAGATGGGGCTTTTTTGGTGTGGCTGAAGATGTTGTCATTAAGTTAATGTATAGTTTACACAAAGGTGATAAAGCTATTTTATGTTTGTTGTTTGCTTAACGTAATATTTTTGAATTAGTAAAATATGCGTTACAGGGATAAAAAATAAATTTCAAAGGCAATTTTTCCAAAAAAAAGTAGTTTTTAATTATGAATTGATGCAAATACCTGAAATTTTAAGCATTTTTATTTAATTTTTTAGTGTTTTTGATATTGTGCGGTGATATTTTACTTTTTTTTGAAGATAAAAAGTAAAAATTTAAGTTTTTAAATGTCATTTTTTAAAATAATGCTAAAAAGCATTTAGCATTAAAAAAATTGCGATGTTGTTAATTAAATGTTTCATAATTGATATTATTAGTACATATATCTAATAAATGTTAAAAAAAATTAAAAAAAAGTTTTGATAGTATAAAAGTTAGTGTTAACTTTACACCGTTGAAAAACATTAGAAAAGTCTTCTCATAATTTAGGTTTATAATTGGTTAGTAAAGGCCTCCTGCCCATCAGGAGGTCTTACTTGTTTTATAGGGTTTCTGTTTTGCCAAATTTTCAATAAGCTTTTTTGGATAGATGTTGCATAATAATTGGTTGGCCATAAATTCACAAGTGGTCTAACGATTAAAAAAAGCGTCATGCTGAGTAATAAAATCCTGTGGAATCAGGAGACGAAATAACATTTTAAAATTAAAATGATTAAAGATTTACGAAGTTTTTGAAACTTAGTAAATCTGGCAGGTTAATAAACATGTCATGGGGTAGCGTAGTCGAAGCATGTGGGCAAAGGCCTTTACGCACATGCTTCGACTACGCATGACCCCTACTTTTTTATAAAAAAACATTAGAAAGGAAGCAAATCTCATCTTCCGAACAGCTGTTGGTCATGAAATATATTACAATAAAAGAAATCTCTGCTTTTGGCGGGGATTTATCAACCTAATCAATCAGTGGTCAACTTATAACCCTCTTCAGTATTATATTATTATACTGTATATAGCTATATAGCTACCGTCTGATTTAGCTCTGCTCTTGTTTAAAATAATTTTTACAGTGGCCATATCACATGGGTTATGTGACCAGATTGCATCAAATTTGTACGTACATTTAAAGATTCTGCATTGAATTCTTGATAAGTAGGGTTGTTTAACGCATAAGAAATACGATACTAATTCTTTAGTTTTAATCCTTTAAATCAATGTGAAAATGCCCCAGAATGTGCTTTAAACGCCTGTTTTAGAAATTTATAACAATTAAGTTTTATTTTAAAACAGGATATGATATATTTGCCACCCCATCATGGGGGATTAGCTCAGCTGGCTAGAGCGCTTGCATGGCATGCAAGAGGTCATCGGTTCGACTCCGATATTCTCCACACATTGATTATCAAGCACTTACAATAAAAAAGTAAGTGCTTTTTTGTTTCGTAGACCTCTTGCACACATTCCAGTACCCTCCCAGTAACCTCCAAGCACGATTAAAACAACTTAATTTTGCTTTAAATAGGCCAAATCAGCCTAAAACAGTTTAAAATAGCTCACACAGTAGGAAGGTAGTAACTATAAAAACTAATTTCGGACGGGGTCACAAAATCGACCATAAGTTTTATTTAAGAAACTTATTACCGAATATAGAACATGGTCATTAAAGACGGCTACTGCTCCAGGGAGGAGCTTCATCTGGCCCTATAACCGGATAAAAACGAAAAAGCGCTCCATCAATCAGGGTTTTCTGGATGAACCATGGAATTAAGATTCGATCCGGATAGTCGGAAATTCCGCTCGCGTCTTTTGCTCCGGTTTATCTATTACACCTATAAATAAAACGCGGAGCATTGTAAAACCTCTTGGACTATTCACAACTAACCCTTTACTCTCGTTATGGGGTGAAATTTTAAATACATTATTATTCCTTGTGTCATATTAATGTAAACCCTATATTAGCATTATGTTATACATAATGCTAATATAAAGTCATTTATATGTTTAAAGGATTATTGCCTATTTAATTGAGTGATATGGTCTAAAATAAATGATGGAAAATTAATATTCACTAAATAATAAATGAATATGAGAAAATAATTCATGTTTTTAATAAGTACATTGCACGTTAGAGAGTCTCCAGCTTCTACTATAAATGACCAGTTATACTAAATTCACCGATGCTAAATTACTTGAGCTTATGGCTCAGGATGACCACATTGCGTTCAATACGATTTATAACCGTTATTGGAGCAGAGCGCTTAATCTTGCTGTGCATAAAATCGGAGATATTATGGAGGCTGAGAATATTATTCAGGATATTTTCGTGTCTTTATGGAAACGCAGGCAATCATTGATTATTACTATTGCTTTAGAAAATTTCTTGCTTGTTTCTGTTAAATACCGCGTAATTAAAGCGCTGAATAGTCAGCGTACAGAAAGATTATATAATGAAGCTGATGGTTTAACAATTGATGTGCTGGATGATTCAACCCAACAGTACTTGTCATTTGAGGAATTACGCCAAAGGCTGGAAATGTTGATCGGAAACTTGCCTGAAACCAGCAGGCTGATTTACCGGATGAATAAAGAAGAAAATATGAGCTATAAAGCTATAGCTGAAAAATTAAATATAACTGAACGATCGGTTGAAGCACATTTAGCACGCGCCAAGAAAACCCTAAAGACCGCTTTAGGATCCTTCCTTACTACATTCCTGCTATAAAATCAATCTGCTAAAAAAAATAAAAATATTTTGAGGGTTTTTGCTTTTTGGAGGTACTTGTTATAAAAGTACCATTATAATGTCTATTGACCCGCAAAAAGTTAGAATTCAGGAATTAGCACATAAGTATTTAAAGGGCCAGCTAAGCCATTCAGAACAATTGGAGTTTGACGAATGGTTTAAAAGTGAAGATAACGAGAATATTTATATTAATGAAAATATTGCTGGATCTGAGGATAAACACCGGCAACTGATATGGAGCCGGATCAACGAGCAGATCAACCCTGTTCAAACTACTAAAGTTAAAACTATGTGGCCCCGGATAGCAGTCGCTGCTTCGGTTTTGTTAGCTGTTTCTCTTGGT
The DNA here is from genome assembly GCA_026224775.1 of Bacteroidota bacterium. Lineage (GTDB taxonomy): Bacteria > Bacteroidota > Bacteroidia > Sphingobacteriales > Sphingobacteriaceae > Mucilaginibacter. The sequence continues at coordinate 2,278 of JAMFRP010000054.1, read as the reverse complement.
GGTTATTTCATTCTTAATAAAAAACCAACTCAGCTAATAATCAAAAATCAAAAACAAGAGATCGTCCCCGGAACCAATAAGGCTACCTTAACGCTGGCCAATGGTCAAAAGATAATCTTAACCAACGGTTTAAATGGCAAACTGGCGCAACAAGGCAGCACACTTGTACTGGTTAATTCCAACAGATCCATTACCTACACGGCTTCGGCCGCTAATAGCGCTTCAGCAGCCCAAATACAGTTCAATACACTTGCTACGGTACGTGGTGAGCAATCTCCGTATCCATTGGTTTTGGCAGACGGAACCAAAGTTTGGTTGAATGCAGAATCTTCAATTACTTTTCCAACCAGTTTTAGCGGGAAAGAACGTATTGTAAAAATTACCGGGGAAGCTTATTTCGAAGTCGTGCATGATGCATCGCATCCATTTAAAGTAAAGGTAGGCGATCAAACAATTGAGGATCTAGGAACGCGATTCAACATTAATGCATACCCGGATGAACCTGCTATGAAAACCACGCTTATAAATGGCAAGGTTAAAATTTCAGAGGATTCTCAAACAGCTCTGCTTAAACCCGGTTACCAGGCAGTTGTATCGCCATCGGGCTCTTCTATTATAGTGCAGGCTGCGGATTTAGACCAGGTTATGGCATGGAAAAATGGAAATTTTGAATTTGAAGGTACGCCGCTGAAAGATATTATGCGCCAAATCAGTAGGTGGTATGATGTAGATATAAGTTACCAGGGAACTATTGAGGATGTTGAATTTGGCGGTTCAATTTCAAGATCAAAAAATATAAATGAAATTTTATCCGTGTTAGAAACTACTAAAGGTGTACACTTTAAATTAGATGGAAGGAGGATTATAGTTATGCCATAATATTCCTAATATATGGATAACTGTAAAAGAAATCGGAGGCGTTGGACCGCCCCCGATCAGATTTCAGGATTCCTACATAATTTAACTGTTGCGAACAATATCAATTATTAAAACCCTAACAAATGTATAAATTTTACACTGTAAATGGGTATGGCTTAAATGGCCATACTAAATATTTGTCATCAAAAAATAGATGGCTTACAATTCTTAAAAATCCAAATTTAAAACACTGGCTTATGAGGATAAACCTTACTTGTTTTTTATTGTTTTTTGCTTTTCTCCAATTGTCGGTAGCAGCTGATGGGCAGTTTGTTACATTAACAAAAAAAAGCACATCATTAACCAAAATATTTAAAGAGATAAAAAGACAGACAGGTTATGATTTTGTCTATCAATCAGATTTGCTAAAAACCGGAAAAGAGGTTAACATTCAAGCTAAGAACGAACCATTGATACAGGTTTTGAATGACTGTTTTGAAAATCAGCCATTTACTTACTCAATTAAAGATAAGACAATTATTCTTCAAAAAAAGGAAGCTACAAATAGCCCTTCAAACAAATCGGTTATTGTGCCCGCAAGGATATCAGGGAAAGTAGTAGATAGTAATAATATGCCTTTACCGGGCGTAACTGTAAAAATAAAAGGGGGCAAATCAGTTACTCAAACGGATGCCAATGGTAGGTTCACTCTGGAAGCACCCGATAATTCGGTATTGAGTTTTTCATTTGTAGGATTCGTTACCAAAGACGTTCCGGCAACTCCGGGAAGTGAAATGATCATTCACCTGCGACCCAGACCAACTGATCTTAATGATGTAGTCGTGGTAGCCTATGGTACCCAGAAAAAGCTGGACCTTACAGGCGCTGTAGATCAGATAGGACCTAAGCAACTAATAGACAGGCCGGTAACCAATATTGGTGATGCTTTGCAAGGTTTAATGGCCAATCTTAACATAACTACTGGTACTGGTGGTGGCGCTCCTGATGCTACAAAAAGTATTAATGTGCGTGGTTTTACAGGGTTCAGCTCTACTAGTGCTACCGGAGGTAATCTTAGTGGCCCGCTGATCCTGGTTGATGGTGTGGAAACCGATATAAACAGCTTAAACCCAAATGATATTGAAAGTGTAACCTTATTAAAAGATGCCGCCTCATCGGCACTTTACGGGTCAAGGGCGCCAAATGGGGTGTTATTAATTACTACAAAACAAGGCAAAAGAAATCAGGCCCCACAATTAAGCTACAATAATAATTTTTCATATGCCCAGCCAATAGATGTGCCGGTAATGTCTAATTCACTTGTTTTTGCAAATACTTTTAATGAGGCAAACGTTAATTCAGGTGACCGGCCAAATCGCGGATCTGAAGCAGCTGGCTAAAGCGTTGCGCCAACACGTGC
>JAMFRP010000053.1 GCA_026224775.1 Bacteroidota bacterium | reverse complement strand
GCAAAAATTAGCAGTCAATAAGAGATGGGTTTTCGGATTTAAATTCAATTAGGTATTTTTTTTAATAATCTTATAAGCCATTCATTAATAAAATGTTGTATAGAAAAATGAAAAGAAGAAAGGCCTTTAAAGAGCCTGACGAGCTTCAGAAAACATATAAACGGGCTTCTGAGGGACAGATAAAGGTATGTTTTGAACAGGTACGTATACAAACTGGGAATGAGAAATTCTTGAGCGAACTAATTGAGTATATCAAGCTGAACATATCAAACCCAAAGCTTTCTGTTGAAACAACAAGCCGTGACATGAAAATGTGCCGGGGAACGCTGTATAAAAAAGTTTTAATGCTCACCGGTAAATCGCCTGTTGAATTTATACGCGCAATCCGGCTGCAGAAAGCTGTTCAATTGCTTGAAAATACAGAGATGGTAATCAGCCGGGTAGCCAGCGAAGCAGGGTTTGAAACCCCTCAATATTTTGCAAAGCTATTTAAAAGGGAATATGATATGCTGCCCTCTACTTACGTTCGTTTTGCCCGTAAGGCTAAAGCCGAGGTAATATTAAATGCTATGGGCTGGCCGGTACAATTAAAATCGCAGGTTTTAACAAAAGGAGTATAACCAATAAATTACAATTTAATTTAAAATAATCAATGCGTATAAAATATATTATAATACCCGTCGCCGCACTGTTTTTATTTGGAAATGTTTCGGCGCAACGGGTGAACCAAACACCGATACAGCATAAAATAGATTACATTCTTAAGAGAATGACACTTGAAGAAAAAATTAACATGCTGCACGGCAACGCCTTGTTTTCTTCAGGGGGGGTAAAACGTTTGGGTATCCCCGAGCTAACTTGCGACGATGGCCCATTAGGTGTGCGCGAAGAGATCAAGCGCTTTGACTGGAATTCGGCAAACTGGACAACCGATTCGGCTACCTTTCTGCCAAACGGTTCAGCCATAGCGGCTACCTGGAACCCCGCATTGGCAAATAAATATGGGGTGGTTATAGGAGAGGAGGCCAATGCCCGGAAAAAGGATATTATGCTTGCACCTGCATTCAATATTTGCAGAATGCCGCTTTGTGGCCGTACCTATGAGTATTATTCAGAAGATCCGTATCTGAACGCGCAATTGGCCGTGCAGGCGGTTAAGGGCATCCAAAGCCAGCATGTGGCGGCCTGTATCAAACATTTCGCAGCAAATAATCAGGAAACAGACCGCAACACCATAAATGCCGTAGTTGACGAACGGGCATTGCGCGAAATTTATTTCCCAGCCTTTAAAGCGGCCGTGCAGCAGGGAAATGCTTACACCGTCATGTCAGCTTATAACAAGCTAAATGGCTATTGGTGCTCGGAGAATGATTTTTTGCTGAATAAAGTATTAAAAAAGGAATGGGGTTTTAAAGGTGTTGTCATGTCCGACTGGGCCGGCACACACCATACAGTAGCTGCGGCAAATGCCGGGCTTGATATTGAAATGGGATCGAGCGGGCCATATGATCAGTGGTATTTTGCGAAACCACTGCTTAAGGCCGTTCAATCAGGCCAGGTTTCTGTGAAAACAATTGATGACAAAGTGAGAAGAATTTTATGGCTGATGTATCATACATCTATGAGCCAGGATCATCCCAAAGGAAGCATAGCCACGTCGGAGCATGGCAAAGCAGCTTATGAAATTGCCTCAGAGTCTGTTGTACTATTAAAAAACGATGCGCATTTATTGCCTTTAAATACAGCTAATATTAAAAGTATAGCAGTAATTGGCGATAATGCTACGCGCACATTTGCTTTGGGCGGTTATGGTGCAGGGGTAAAGGCCAAATATGAAGTTACAGCATTGGCTGGTATCAGGTCGAGGTTTGGCAAAACTGCCGATATAAAATTTGCACAAGGCTATAAAGCCAATTATTTAGCGGCTAATACCGATGAACAAAACGCAGGCTCTTCGACCCCCGATCAGCACTTGATAGATGATGCCGTGGCTCTTGCAAAAACTACAGATGTTGCCATTTTATGTATCGGTTCCAACCGGGAATATGAAAGTGAGGGGCATGACCGCAAAAATCTTGAACTTCCCTTTGGGGAGCAGGCATTGGTTAATGCTGTTACCGCTGCCAACCCGAATACCATTATTGTGATCATGGCGGGTGCTCCTTACGATCTGAATGAAATAAAAAAGTCAAATCATACCATTGTCTGGTCATGGTTTAACGGGTCGGAGGCCGGGAATGCATTGGCCGATGTTCTAAAAGGCGCAGTGAACCCATCCGGCAGGTTGCCTTTTACTTTCCCTGTCTCGTTAAACGACTCACCAGCTTCTGCCTTAAATACTTATCCGGGTAAGGACCTGACCGCTGAATATAAAGAGGGCATACTGGTTGGTTATCGCTGGTATGATACTAAGAACATTGATCCTTTATACTGTTTTGGTTATGGATTGTCTTATACCAATTTTACATATACTGATTTGACTACCAACAAGAAAACCTACAAACCGGATGACAAAATAACGGTATCGCTAAAGGTTAAAAACACAGGCAGCGTTGCTGGTAAAGAGGTTGTACAGCTTTACATCAGCAAACTAAACTCTTCAGTTTTACGGCCGGAAAAAGAATTAAAGGCATTCAAAAAGATCATGATTTTACCGGTAAAAACAGCTGCTATTTCAGTAAATATAGATATAAAAGATCTCGCCTATTTTGACAGTAAATTGAGTAAATGGATTATTGAACCTGGTCAGTATAAGCTAATGGCCGCTTCGTCTTCAAAAGATATCAGGCAAACAGTCGGGTTTAACATTAAGTAATTTAAAACGGAAAGCGAAAATATAGGGTTCGGCAATTGCAAAATTTGACAATTACCATTGAGAAACTTAAATGGCATGCCTAATCAAGCTGCCGAATAGTGTATAGTATTAACAGGCCGCCGGCGACATGGGGCGCATATTTATAAAAATGAAAAAGAAATATTTACTACTTGTTTTGGGAAGCTTACTTTTAAGTAATGTATTTGCACAAAACAAAGATCAGAAAGGCCATGCAGGCACCGAAAGAATTATTCAGGTCGATTTTAATAAAGAACAAGGGCCGTTGAATACTTCATTTAAAGCGTGTGTCGGTGCTGGGCGTGCAAATGAAGGGCTACGGGCTGACTGGCAGCAGCAGCTCGCTATTGCGAGGAAAGAATGCGGCTTCAAATATATCCGGATGCACGGGCTGCTAACTGATGATATGGCTGTTTATAGCGAAGACCGCAAGGGTAATCCGCAATATAACTATCAGTATGTCGATGCTTTATATGACTACATTATTAGTATCGGCATGAAGCCATTCGTAGAGTTAGGTTTTATGCCGGGGGCGCTTGCCAGCGGAAATAAAACAATTTTTTGGTGGAGGGGTAATGTAACACCGCCTAAGGATTATAAAAAATGGGCAGATTTAATTCGTAACCTGACCCAACACTTTACAGAACGGTATGGTGCGCAGGAAGTAAAAACATGGTATTTTGAAGTTTGGAACGAACCGAATTTGAAAGATGGCTTTTGGACCGGTTCTCAGGCAGATTATTTCAAACTATATCAATATAGCGCAGAGGCAATTAAAAGCGTAAACCAGGCATATAGGGTTGGTGGTCCAGCCACGGCGGGTGCCGCGTGGGTGCCTGAAATGATAGACTTCTGTAAAAATAATTCCGTGCCTATTGATTTTATCAGTACGCATGCCTATGGCGTAAAGCAGGGATTTCTGGATGAGTACGGGTCGTCTGGTACCGTACTTGATAAAAATGAATGGAGCGTTAGTGGCGATGTTTTAAATTCGCGTAAGCAAATTCAAAATTCAGCTATTCCCGGCTTGGAATTACATTATACAGAATGGAGTTCGTCTTATACCCCTGCTGACCCCCTCCATGATAGTTATCACGAAGCAGCATATATACTTAAAAAATTAAAACAGGTCGGATCTGCGGCCAATTCAATGTCATACTGGACATTTACTGACATTTTTGAAGAGTCCGGGCCACGTTTTACCCCTTTTCATGGCGGATTTGGCTTGATGAACATCGAAGGGATCAAAAAGCCTGCATTCTTTGCCTATTCCTTTTTAAACAAACTTGGGGAAACTGAATTAGCCAATAGCGACAGTTCTTCTTGGGCATGTAAGAATAATAAAGGAGATATCCAGGTTTTGTTATGGAATTATACCTACACACTGCCCGATTCGGTTAACAATCAATCTTATTATATCCGCGATCTGCCCGCGAAGTCGAAAGGCGACGTTAAATTGACGATCTCGGGAATACCAAAGGGTAGATATCGCCTGGAGATTTACCAGGTTGGCTACAAAATAAATGACGCTTACACCACCTATCTTTCATTCAATAAGCCAAACCAATTGACTGAATTTCAGGTCGACTCGCTCAAAAAGCAAAATGACGGCAAGCCAATTCTGACAGATATTATAACCATGAAGACCGCCGGCGCCTTTTCAACGGTTAACCCTATTAGGGAGAACGACGTTTTCTTAATCGAACTTATCAAGCTTTAAGATGATGTCTTGTAAAATGAATAATCATATGAAAACGACAACAATCATAAGTATGTTTATAATCGGTTGCCTGATGTTGGTGAGCTCCGTGTCACGCGGTCAGGAACTGTTTGTAGGCACCAATTATCATCCACATGATGATAAAGACCCGGAAAAAATAAAGAAAGATATTATGCTAATGAAGGCTGCCGGATTTAAGGTAGTCCGGATGGGCCATTTAGCCTGGGACAGTTATGAACCGGCTGAAGGCAAGTTCGATTTTCAATGGTTTGATACCGTGATGGATCTGATGAATAAAGCAGGAATCAAGGTGATCCTTGACATCGCCATCCGCCCGGCACCTATCTGGCTGCACCATAAGTATCCCTCGATTGATGTGACCAGCGCGGCCGGTACCGCGCAATATCCGAACCATCGCTATATGGTTGACATAGGTGATCCGATGTACCAGAAATATGCGGTGCGCTACGCAGATACACTTACAAAACATTATGCAAAAAATCCTGCGCTCTTAGCTTTCGGTATCGACAATGAATCCGGTGACGGGCCCATTTCCTATTCCGAAACGGTGAGAAAAAGGTTCGTTGTTTGGCTGACAAACAAATACCTGACCACTGATAGCTTAAATAAAGCCTGGGCTACGCAACGTTGGTCCAGGCGGATCAATGAATTCGATGAGGTTGGGTTACCCGTAACCGGCGAAAAAAACGGTGCCCCGGAGAAAATATTGGATTTCAGGCGTTTTATTTCAGACGAAGTCAACCAGATCTTATTCAAAGTAATCGACAAGGTCAATACCAATGCCCCGGGTGTACTTGCAAATACAAATGCCTGGTATTACAGCGCCATGAAATATTTCGATTATTCAGAAATTGCTTATTCAGGCAAG
>JAMFRP010000052.1 GCA_026224775.1 Bacteroidota bacterium | reverse complement strand
GGCAAAAACAAAATGAGTGCCTTAAATGCTGTCAGAAATAAAATCGTTCATAGAATATTTGCCGTTATAAAAAATCAAACCCCTTATCAAAACCATTTGCTTTTATCATAGAAATCAGCATGACAACGCTTCTTTCTTCTTTAAATCTCTTAAAACTTCAAACTCAGCCCAACCAAAAAATTAATTGGTGCCTGCGGGAAGAACGTACTATAATTAACTACCTTGCCACCTTCAATATCCGGATATGTGGCCCCATTCGATGAATAATTCGCACTGAAAATATTGTTGATCAGTAAGCTGATGCCAATGTCCTTAACCGACTTGATACTGAAATCATAATTTAGCCTAATACCGTTTACAAAATAGCTATTCAAATAACGTTTTGATCCGGCTTCATACAGTGAATAGCCCGGCGGGTTGGTATTGGATGTGTTATCTAAATATTGCTTGCTTACATATTTACTGATAAAGGCAAACTCACTACCCTTAAATGGCATGAATCCAATTTCGCTGGAAGCTACCCAATCAGGCGAGAAAGCGATGTTAGTTTCTTTGGTTTGATAGCTCACCTGGGTATTATTATCATAGTCAAAGAAAGATTGATCGAAGTTTTTAATCTTATTCGCGCTCCAGGATGCCGTCGCCGACCATACGAACCACCTATTTGGCCTTATCCTGCCATCAAACTCCAACCCTTCGCGAAAGCTATTTTTCACGTTGCTTTGTATCTGGTCGCCTACATCATTCAGCGCACCGGTTACAACCAGTTGGTTGTAGTACAGCATATAGAATGCGTTAATACCGCCGGTAAATATTCCTTGCGTGGTACGGTAACCTAGTTCCCAATCCTTTAAGTTTTCAGGTTTGGGGCGACTGTCAGGTGTTGATTGCACATAATCATCCCTATCAGGCTCGTGGTTACCTACACCGAAGGATAAGTACACATTGCTTTTTTGATCGATCTGATAAGTGATACCTGCCTTCGGGTTAAAAAAGTTTAGCTTCACCTGCTCTTGCTCGTTTTGCAGGGCATCGTTAAAACCCAAAAACGAGTAATAAATATGGCGGTATTGCATATCTGCATACAAAGTGAATTTACCTAACTTGTAATCGGCCTTACCATAAATATTGAAATCGGTTTTAAAAGCGTTATCACTTTCGTATTGATAATTTGGCCCAATACCCAAATTTTGCTGCGACCATTCAATATCATCATAATGCTCGCCACGATACTCGTTATAAGCTCCCCCCAAATTAAAATTCAGGTTGTGGTTGGGCTGATATTTAAAGTTATAAGTAACTCCGTAAAACTTATTATTTAACCACAATCTGCGGGTTAAATTACTGGTGGTATCATTCGGTTTTGGCGTTAACCCATAATTTTTAACAGAATCCGCGGTTTGGTATTCCTCATAATAACCATACCCATGCGTATAATGCAATGCGCCGCTGAATGATATTTTATCCGATATTTTTTGATCCACCAACAACTGGTAGTGTATCTGGGTGTAATTATCTGTTTGGTTTGGATAATAGCTGCCGTCGGGTTCTAATCCGAGGCTATTATAAGTACGATTGGTTTTTAGGCTATCTTCCGGCACACCGTTCCATGCCTGGTAAGTATGTTCGGTGCCGCCAAAGGTTACTAACCTGATCAGCGTATTTTTACCATAATAAGCACCATTCAAAAAGTATGATTTCAGGTTAGCCGAAGCCCTGTCGATATAACCGTTTGAGGTAATGCTCGATAACCTGCCGTCAAAAGTAAACTTGCCGCCTAAAAGCCCTGTGCCTATATTTAAAGTGTTCTTCAATGCGCCGTATGAGCCTGCAGAGTTGTTCAGCTCTAAATAACCGGTATCACGGCGAGTAGTGGTTTGTATGTTGATGCTGGCTCCAAACGCACCCGCGCCATTAGTTGATGTACCCACGCCACGCTGTATTTGTATATCATTCACCGAAGAAGCAATATCCGGTATATCTACGAAATAAACCCCCTCCTCTTCAGAATCATTATAAGGGATGCCGTTAATCGTAACGTTGATACGTGTAGCATCAGACCCACGGATGTGAATATACGTGTAGCCAATACCTGTACCGCCATCAGACGTAGTAACAACCGATGGTGTTTGATCCAGCAAATAAGGCAGATCCTGGCCGAGATTGTTTTTTTGAATATCCTTACCGCTCAAATTGGTAAAAGCAATAGGCGCGTTAATGGCCGCCCGTGTAGCATTTACTGTAACCTCATCGTTCAAAATAGTTGTCGTATTAAGCGACAGGTTAACAGTAGTATTACTTTTCAGGTTGATGGTTTTGATGGTAGCCTGATAACCGATATATGTGATCTTAAGGCTGTAATTGTCGGCTTTTAAATTGGTAAAACTATACTTGCCATCAGTGCCCGAACTGGTGCTGATATTTAAGTTTTGAATACGGATGGTGGCGCCTGATAATGGTTCGCCGGTTTGCTGATCGGTAATTTTACCGGAAATAGAGAATTGGGCCGATGCCAAAACAGGCAACAGCAAGGCGAAAAACGCCACGAGTAAATTTTTCTTCAATACGAATAAATAAAACTTGTTAAACCATCTGCATACCAAAGGGTTGAATATGCAGTACACTTAACTATTACCTCTCCCTACGCCGGCATTACCCGGATCAGGTGCATGTTAAAGTCATTAGTCAGTGGTCATCAGTCATTAGTCCACTACGGACTTTAGACTTGGGACTCAAGACTTATAACTACAACAATGGGTTTGATCTCAGCCTGTCTTTCAGTTTGATTGCTCAAAGCAAGGCACCCCTTGAGAATTATAGGGCAAAGATAGAAATGATTTCGGAATTTGGCATATTAAACCTCCATGTCATTGCGAGGAACGAAGCAATCGTGAACTTTGCAAGACCGATTTTCTACTTGCGATTGCTTCGTTCCTCGCAATGACATTTAGTTATCCGCTCTGAATTTTTCATTTCAAATTCCTTTGCATTGTAAAACAAAAACAAGCATAATTTATAAATCTTTCCTACTTTCGGCTTTCTGATCTCATCTCTTTCGGACTTTCTGACTTTCCACCTTTCGGACTTCATTCAAAAACCATACTTTTGCAAACTTTATAAATACGTACTATGCTAAGAACACATACCTGCGGCGAATTAACCATCAGCAATTTAGGCGAAACCGTTACTTTATGCGGATGGGTACAAAAATCACGCGATTTGGGGGCTACCACATTTATTGATGTGCGCGACCGCTACGGCTTAACTCAATTGGTTTTAAATACCGATAACGATGCAACCTTACGCGAAAAAGCTAAAGGCTTAGGCCGCGAGTTTGTATTAAAGGTTACCGGTAAGGTAATTGAACGTACCAGTAAAAACGCCAAAATGATAACCGGCGATATTGAAATTGCTGTTACTGATATAGAGATATTAAATTCATCAAAAACACCGCCGTTCATAATTGAAGATGAAACCGATGGCGGCGAGGAATTACGCGCCAAATACCGCTACCTGGATTTGCGCCGTAACCCGATTCGCAACAACCTGATGCTGCGCCACAAAATGGCTCAGGAAATACGTAAATATTTAGACGGTCTTGATTTTATCGAGGTGGAAACCCCGGTACTGATCAAATCAACACCCGAAGGTGCTCGTGACTTCGTGGTGCCAAGCCGCATGAACCCAGGCGAGTTTTATGCCCTGCCACAATCACCGCAAACATTTAAGCAATTATTGATGGTAAGCGGGTTCGACCGTTATTTCCAGATTGTAAAATGTTTCAGGGATGAGGATTTAAGAGCTGACCGTCAACCTGAGTTTACCCAGATTGATTGTGAGTTATCTTTCATCACCCAGGAAGACATATTAAACATTTTTGAAGGCCTTACCCGCCACCTGTTTAAAACAGTTAAGGGTATCGACCTTGTAAAATTCCCACGTATGCAATATGCTGATGCCATGCGTTTATACGGTTCAGACAAACCAGATCTTCGTTTCGGGATGGAGTTTGTGGAGCTGAACGGCATCATGAAAGGCAAAAACTTCAGTATATTTGATAATGCTGAACTAATAGTAGGCATCAATGCTAAAGGTTGCGCCGAATACACCCGCAAGCAACTGGATGAATTAACCGAATGGTTAAAACGCCCTCAAATCGGTGCTACTGGGTTGATTTATTGTCGTTACGGTACTGACGGTACTTTAAAATCATCTGTAGATAAATTTTACGGCGAAGATGACCTAACCAACCTTGCTGCCGCATTAAGTGCTGAACCGGGCGATTTGATCCTGATTTTAGCAGGACAAAGCCAAAAAGTACGCAAGCAAATGAACGAGTTACGCCTGGAAATGGGCACACGTTTAGGTCTGCGTAATAAAAATGATTTCGCCCCACTTTGGGTGCTGGACTTCCCGCTGTTGGAGTGGGATGAGGAAACTGAGCGTTACCATGCTATGCATCACCCCTTCACCTCGCCAAAACCGGAAGATATAGCTATGCTGGATACCGAACCCGGCGAAGTACGCGCTAATGCTTACGATTTAGTAATCAATGGTACTGAAATTGGCGGTGGCTCTATCCGTATACACGACAGAACTTTACAGGCCTTAATGTTTAAGCACTTAGGCTTTTCGCCCGAAGAAGCTCAAAAACAATTTGGCTTTTTGATGGATGCTTTTGAATATGGTGCTCCGCCACATGGTGGTATCGCTTTCGGCTTTGATAGGTTATGCTCTATTTTCGCGGGATTGGATTCAATCCGTGATGTTATCGCGTTCCCTAAAAACAATTCAGGCCGCGATGTGATGATCGATACGCCATCAAGTATATCAGATGCTCAGTTAAACGAACTTAAAATAACCACTACATTACCCCTTTAATAGCGGTAGCTTTTCTAACAATAAAATTACAGTATCTGCAATAATTGGGTAAGCCTGCATAAAATGTTTTTTATTAACTTGGCACCATTAATAAATATAAACTGTTAAAATTAGTACAGTATATAATTTTCACTCAAAAAATCAGTTATAGCGTTATACAACAATATGAAGAGAATACTTTTACTATCCGGATTACTTATCATTCTATTTTCTGCATGCAAAAAACAAACGTTTAATGATACCAGGCAGGCTACAATTGATGAGCTGAAAATACAGGCATATATTAAAGCCAACAATATTGATAGTCTCACAAAAGACCCATCCGGTTTATATTACAAAATAGTAACCCAAAACCCAGGTGCTCATCCAACATTAACGGATACCGTACAGGCGTCCTGCATTGGCAAATTTCTTAATGGTACCGTATTCACTACGGCAACCGCAGGTTTATGGGGTATGCCTGGTGTTATCAAAGCCTGGCAAATAGGCATTCCGATGCTAGGTGCCGACCACATTAACAAAGCCGCCAGGATCAGGATGATCATCCCATCCGCTCTTGCTTACGCCGATACGGGAAGCACAGATTTTACAGTAACTGTCCCACCTAATGCAGTTCTTGATTATACCATTGATCTAATAGGCTTCTATCAATAATTGCCCAATCTCCTATTCATTTGCAGCAGAAAACAGTGGCGCAGCCCTATAGCTGAGCTACTGTTTAAAAACCATGCTATTCTTTGGCAAAATCTGCCGGGACTAGCGATAAAGCGCGTATTAAAGTCAACCAGAAAATGATTGCCTGGGCTGATTTATTTTTGTGATGGAGCGCAAACACCGTAAAATACTAAAGCATCGAGGATAATTATCAGTTCAACGCCCCCGAGTTGATCGATACTTTAAGAACTTCCCTTCAGAATTATTTATAAGCGCCAAACTTTGTTAGGATAATATGGTTTAATTTGTGAACCATTAAACTATATCCTCGTTCAAACCGTCATACCGGTACAAATAAACAATTATGAAAAAGTTATTCATCCTTATTGCCCTTTTTGCCTTTAGCTATTCTGTTTTTGCTCAAAATGTTGATCTGCGCCGTAAAATTGAAGTGAGCGGTACTGCTGAACAGGAAGTTACACCCGATGTGATCTATGTGTCTATATCACTACAGGAATATATGAATGGCAAAACCCGTGTTACCATTGATCAACTGGAAAATCAGTTGGAAGCGGCTGTTAAAGAGGCTGGTATACCCAAGGAAAACTTTACCATCAACAATATATCTGCCTGGAATAACAACTATCAGAAAAAGAAATCTCCTGATTTTTTAGCAAGTAAACAGTATAACTTAAAATTAAACGACCTTAATAAATTCGACCAGATACTAAGCGCCGTTGACCCTAAAGGTATACAGGCTACCAATATCGATAGCTACGAATACTCCAAAGCAGATGAGCTAAAGAATCAATTAAAGCTAAAAGCATTACTTGCAGCAAGGGATAAGGCTACTTACCTGCTAAACGGTATCGGCGCCAAATTGGGTGACCCCATTAGTATTACCGAAGCTGATAACAGTAACTACCCGCAACCAAGAATGTATATGGCAAAAACCATGTCCATTGCCATGGCTCCGGCGCCCGTTTCCGACATCGATTTTAAGACGATTAAGCTGAGTTTTCAGGTAAATGCGGTGTTTGAGATAGTTAAATAAAAATATTTACCTAATTCTCACATTTTGAGTAACTTCTGAAATGCATTAAGCGTATACGGACGATAGAATGTTCATCATCGCAATTTATTGGGCAATTTGTTTTAATAAATGTTAAGAAATCGTAAATAAATTTTAATCTTTTTAAATTTATTTAATAACTACTTGACAATGTGAATTTTACATTCTATATTTAAAAACCTAATTGCTTAAGCATGATTCGTACCCGTTTTAAGAAGGTGCTTTTAGTTGCACCAGAAATATCTTCGCATCAGTTAACTGCTGATTATAAGAACGTTAGGCATATACATATCATAAACAATATCTTCCCGTCTATTTACGAATCAACCCCTAACCTCATTGTTTTTGACTATAATTTCATCAGCAAAGATCTGGAAAAGATCATTCGTAGGATCAGAACCAATAATTTCTATAGTAAAATCAAGATCTGCTGCTATAAATCAAAGGTTGAGCCAAAGGCCGATAGCCTGTTAAAAGCGATTGGTGTGGATTTTTTTGTATACGAAGAAGAGCTAAGAGCCATCCAAAAAAGCAAAAACATCTTTAGCGTTTTCACCGAAATGTTAGAAAGACCCGTTTTAGGCACGCTGTCAAACGTGCATAATTAAGCCATTTCTCCTGATTTCTACATCATTTCTACCCTAAAAAAACAATAGAAAGCATAAAAAAGGGCAATTTCCGACCGTTACTTGCCCGAAAATCACCCGTAAAAGAACCTTTTTAGCCGCTTTTAGCCGGTAAAAACCCTTAATTGATCCACTCAAATTTTGTGTATGGCACCAATACATCCGGTATTTTAATACCATCCTCGGTTTGGTTATTTTCCAGCAGGGTGGCAACTATACGTGGCAAAGCCAGTGCGCTACCATTTAAAGTATGAGCAAGCTGAGTTTTACCCTCCGCATTACGGAAACGTAGTTTTAAACGATTAGCCTGGAAAGTTTCGAAGTTTGATACTGATGATACCTCCAGCCAGCGTTGTTGCGCGGCGCTCCAGGTTTCCATATCGTAAGTTAAGGCAGCAGTAAAGCCCATATCGCCACCGCATAAACGCAATACCCGGTATGGTAACCCTAAATTCTTCAATAGGCCTTGCACATGCGCGCTCATGCCTTCCAACACCTCGTATGAAGTATCCGGATGCACCACTTGCACTATCTCCACCTTATCAAACTGGTGCAAACGGTTCAAACCACGTACATGCGCGCCGTATGAACCCGCTTCGCGGCGAAAGCATGGCGTATATCCGCAATTCTTCACAGGCAGTTCATCAGCCTTTAAAATCACATCGCGGTACAGGTTGGTAATAGGCACCTCGGCAGTAGGGATCAGGAATAAATTATCCTGCCCTACAAAATACATCTGTCCCTCTTTATCCGGCAGCTGCCCGGTTCCAAAGCCCGATGCTTCGTTAACTAATAATGGCAACATCACTTCGCTATAACCCGCTTTTTCGGCTTCATCCAAAAAGTAAGCGATCAAAGCGCGTTGCAGTTTAGCGCCTTTGCCTTTATATACAGGGAAACCCGCGCCGGTTATTTTAACACCCAGCTCAAAATCAATCAAATTATATTTAGTGGCAAGCTCCCAGTGCGGCAAAGCGCCATCGTAAAGGCTTGGCTTAGCCCCATCCTCTAATACTACCTCATTTTCCTCTGGAGTTGTACCCTTAGGTACAGAACTATGTGGCAAGTTTGGCAGCAATACTATCTTTTGCTGCAATTCCTCTTCGGTAGCCGCTAATGCATCGCCCAAAGTTTTTATTTCTTCTTTCCAGGCACCGGTATTGGCTTTTATGGTTTCGGCTTCTTCTTTTTTGCCGGTACGCATCAACTCGCCTATTTGTTTTGCAGCGGAGTTAGCTTTGGCCGATACACTATCCATTTCGTTTTGTGTTTGACGGCGTTTTTCATCCAGTTCAATAATTTCGTCAACCAATTCAAGCTGTTTAAAATTTTTTACAGCTAAACGTTCTAAAACCTGTTCCCTGTTATCACGGATATAACTAACTTGCAGCATTATTTTATTTTTTAGGCAAAGATATAAACTTGATTGTCATTGCGAACGTAGTGAAGCAATCTCGTCATATATATTTAATAAAATGCATAGCTACGAGATTGCTTCGTACCTCGCAATGACAAAAAATTATGAGCGGCAAACTTTACTTAGTACCCACCCCCATAGGCAACCTGGAGGATATGACCTTTAGGGCCATCCGTATTTTAAAGGAAGCCGACCTGATTTTGGCGGAAGACACGCGCACCTCTGCCCCGTTGCTAAAGCATTTCGACATCCATCAAAAGGTGTTTTCGCATCATCAGCATAACGAACATCAGTCGTCACTCGAAATAGTTAAATTTTTAAAAGAAGGTAAAAACGTTGCTTTAATATCAGATGCAGGTACGCCAGCCATATCCGATCCGGGTTTTTTCCTGGTTCGAGAAGCATTAAAAAATGATCTTGCTGTGGAATGTTTGCCCGGCGCTACCGCGTTTGTACCGGCGCTGGTTAACTCCGGCTTTCCGACCGATAAGTTTTGTTTTGAGGGATTTCTGCCGCTAAAAAAAGGCCGCCAAACACGCTATAAATTTTTAGCCCAGGAAGAACGCACCATTATATTATATGAGTCGCCTCACCGTTTATTAAAAACACTGGATGAGATGATCACCTATTTTGGCGCCGATCGCCTGATCTCCGTATCGCGCGAACTAACCAAAATGTTCGAGGAAACAGTACGCGGCACCGTTGAAGAAGTTAAAACTTATTATGAAACACATCCCGTAAAAGGCGAGTTTGTAATATGTATTGGGCCAAAACAAAACATATCAAACAAAAAAGTCCCTCAAGACGAGGACGATGAATAACAATAAATAACCCATGTCATTGCGAGGAACGAAGCAATCGCACGTAGAAAAGCAGCCTCGCAAAGTTCGCGATTGCTTCGTACCTCGCAATGACACCGTTTGCATTTGCAAAGTCAGAGGCCTATATGTTACGCTTACAGCAATCACGATTTTATTTGTGTTTATATAACAACATGGAATCATTTTTAAATAGGTTCGCAGCAAACAAAAAGTATTTTCTATTATCTTTTTTAGCGATCCTCTATTTATTTCCATCCTGCAAAAAACACGACGAAGCCAACAGCGCATTCTATTATTGGAAAAGCAATTTCAGCTTAAACGCGCAGCAAAGCCAGCTTTTAAAGGCAACATCCGGCAATAAACTATACCTGCGCTTTTTTGATATAAGCTGGGATAATAATACACAAAAAGCTTTCCCAAACGCGGTAATCACTTTTGCTCAGCCTGTAACTCAATTAAACATAACCCCGGTCATCTTCATCGTCAATAAAACGTTTGAAAACTTACCCGATAGTGCTATAAACAGCCTCGCCGTAAACAGCAACAACCTTATTAATCGCATTGCTGCAAAAGCAAACATAAACTACCAGGCTATACAATTTGATTGCGACTGGACATTAACCACCCGCGATAAATACTTCACTTTTTTAAAGGCATTTAAAGCACTAAATAAACATCAGCTACAGGCCACCATACGCTTGCATCAGGTTAAATATAAACAACTTACAGGTGTACCGCCGGTAGATAAAGCGGTATTGATGTTTTACAACATGGGCACGCTGAATAATAATTTGCAGCAGCCAAATTCCATTTATAATCCGGCCGACGCCGAAAAGTATATCACTTACATCCCGCAATACCCGCTCCAGCTTGATGTGGCTCTACCGCTTTTTTCATGGCTGATCCAGATTCGGGAAGGGCGATTGATGCAACTTTACAGTAATCCCGATAAAAAAGACTTTACCAATACTCAAAATTTCAATTGTAGGGGCAACGCCTTCACAGCAAAAAAAAGTTTCTTTTTAAACGGCGTTTACATCAAACAAAATGATATTTTTAAACTTGAAGTAACAGATGTAAATTTATTAAAAAAAGCGGCCGGGCAACTGTCGGCCCATTTGTCGCCTCAAAAAAACAGAACTGTCATTTATTATGAATTGGGTAACCTCAACTTATCAGAATTTAAAGCTGAAACAATCAACCAGGTTTCTGCTGATCTTTAGTATTTGTATCTTGGCTGTTGCCGGTACCGTTTGGGCTTGCGCCTGGGAGGATGATACCCCAAATTCAATTTTTAGTCCCGAAGCATTCGTTTCAAAGCAATACACGCCATTTTTTTACGACAGCGAGAATTGGTACTACGGTAAAAATGTAGAAGTAGCCGATAATAATCAAAGATTCAACGAGCAGGTAATTGATGAATGGGATGCCTATCTTAAACATAAATTAAACCCCGCCACCTTAAACTACTTACTATTAAAAGGCGATAGAAAAGGAATAGATTCTGTATACAACATTCTCAGCCGCGCTACTCCACCTCCCAAACAGGATTCCATCAGCATGGATATAGGCAAGCTGGATAAAAGCACCCTGAATAATTTATTTGATTATTTACGATTGGCCAAGGATTGCGAAAAATTCGCGGTTGCCGAAGACAGAGGGTGGTATTCAGACCCGGTGCCTGCCCCTATCGCACCTGATGGGTTGGAAGAGCAGCTTACCACCGCTTTTAATTCATCTAAAAAGCCATTTATCAAACAGCGGTTGTTATTTCAATTGGTTCGCTACTATTACTTTTTTGAAGATACCACAGGCCGCAAAAATCACCAGGTAAATAATCAGGCAGAAATTTTATTACTGTTTAATAAGTATCAGGCCAAGTTCCCACAAAATTTAACGTATTACCGCACCTTGGGCTACGTGGCTGGTTATTATCGCAGCATGCATAATTACGCGCTTGCCAACTATTTATACAGCCGCTGCTACGATTTTTCTTACGAGATGAAGATCCCGAGCAAATTTAGCTTTCATCCGCAGGATGAAGCCGACTGGCAGCAAACGCTCAAACTGGCAAAAAATAACGAAGAAAAAATCACGCTGTGGCACCTGCTCGGCATGGAATATGACCCGCTGAGGGCCATAAAAGAGATAGTGGCTATCGACCCAAAATCGGATAAAGTAAACCTGTTATTAAGCAGGGTGATCAATGCGCGGGAAGCCAGCGATAACAGCATCTATTATATGCCCCGCCACAACCTATACGAGAGCCAGGATAGTATTAACTCAATTGAGAATTTGAGGATTTTTGCTGACGAGCGGAAGGTAGTTGATTCAATAGCCTTACAAAACAATACAGCAAAACCTTATTTCTGGAATATTGCCGCGGGTTATCTTCATTATATCCATAAAGACTATGCGCAAGCCGGTAAGTTTTATGCCAGGGCGAAAGATCAGCTTCCGGCTGATGATAAACTAGTGATGGCGCAATATAAAATGCTGTGTATTTTTCTTGATGTAGATGAACTAAAACACATCGATGCCAAAACAGAAGCGAGATTAGTTGAACCACTAAACTGGCTTAAGGATATACAGAAGGGTGACACCCTTAAAAGCTTAAGAGTTGGGGATTGTTCGTATGCGATAGCCAGGGCATACTTAAAACAAGGCGATACCCTAAAAGCGGCCTGTTTTACGGATACGATTGTACCTTATGCCAATAATGCATGGGTGCAAAGGTTAATTAACCTGATAAATAAACCTAATAAAACGCCGTTCGAGAAAACAATGGTGCGGTATTATCCGCATAGCGTTAATGATCTGTATTACCACCAGGCTATCATGTACGCTTATAAAGAAGACATTGATAAGGCAATCGCGATAAGGAGTAAGATAGATACTATGCGATATGATACCTTATCGGCCAACCCATTCAATATTCATATTCAGGATTGCCACGATTGCGATCAGGCAGCTAAGCAAAAGCAAAAATTCACCTCGATAACGTTTTTAAAAACACTTCGCAATATTAAAGCTGATCTGAGCGCCGGTAAGGACAGATACAGGAATGCTTTGTTGCTGGCGAATGCTTACTACAATATCAGCTATTACGGAAACAACCGGCCGTTTTATGGCTCCGATATTTTTACGGGCGTTGAAATCTACTCGCAAAAAATCGCTGAAAAATATTACCTGCTAGCTCGCGATTATGCCCAAACTAATGAGCAAAAAGCCAAATGCACATTTATGGCAGCCAAATGCGAGCACAACAACTATTACAGCCTGCCCGAAAATGACGTAACCACACCCTGGACAGAAAAATACTTTACAGAGCTAAAAACCAACTACTCGCAAACCAACTACTACAAGGATGTTTTAAACGAATGCGGATATTTTAAGGATTTTGTTGATGGTAAGTCGCATACACCGACGAAAAATGCCGACCGATATTAAAGTGGAAACCATTATATAAATCCATAATTTTAGCCCCGCTCAATTTTGTAAGCGAAATAACTAATGGAAGCATATTTAAATAGCGTTATTAAGCGTTTTCAATCCTATAAAACACTCGGCGAAAGCACTTTTAATCAGTTAAAAGATGAAGACCTGCTTTGGCAATATAATCAGCAGAGTAACAGCATTGCAATAATTGTACAGCACATGGCCGGGAATATGCTTTCGCGTTGGACAGATTTTTTAAATACCGACGGTGAAAAAGAATGGCGAAACCGGGACACCGAATTTGAGAGCATCATAACAACACGGCAGGAATTATTAGCTAAATGGAATGAGGGTTGGGAGTGTCTTTTTAATGCTTTAAGTTCCATTACCAAAGCCGATTGGGGAAAGACGGTATACATCCGCAACGAACCGCATAGCGTAGTTGATGCCGTAAACAGGCAACTAGCACATTACCCCTACCATGTTGGGCAAATTGTATTGATAGGTAAAATGCTTGCCGGTGCCAATTGGAATCCATTATCAATCCCACCAGGTAAATCTGACGATTTTAACGCCGAGAAATTTAACAAATGAAAAAAAGCATAATCCTATCCATTCTTTCAGGCTTATTATTGTGGATAGCCTGGCCACCTACCCCATATACTACTTTCCTGTTATTTATTGGTTTTGTGCCGATGCTGATAGCGATGGAAAACATCATCCAATCCAACGTCACCAAAAAGGGAAAGAAGATCTTTCACATCACTTTTTTAGGTTTTTTCATCTGGAATACGCTGTGCATATACTGGGTTTATAATTCGCTTAAAACCATTGGTCCGCTGGTAGCTGTGCCTATTACTTTAATTCCCTACTCACTTGGTCCGCTGTTAATGTCGTCGGCTTGCTGGTTATATTATCGTATGCGTTTAAGTACAAGCCGTTGGTTAAGCTTAATTGGATTGGTTTGTTTTTGGATAGCCTATGAATACCTCCACCAAAGCTGGGATCTGGCCTTCCCGTGGATGACTTTGGGTAACGGTTTCGCGGTAAGTCATAAATGGATACAATGGTACTCCTACAC
Source organism: Bacteroidota bacterium (assembly GCA_026224775.1). Lineage (GTDB taxonomy): Bacteria > Bacteroidota > Bacteroidia > Sphingobacteriales > Sphingobacteriaceae > Mucilaginibacter. The sequence continues at coordinate 34,427 of JAMFRP010000052.1, read as the reverse complement.
CGGCGTTTATGGCGGTACGCTATGGATTTGGGTAGTAAATATCCTGATATTCCTGCTTTACGCAGGCCTCCGCGAAGCGCAAACCCCAATAATAAGGTTAAGTTTAACCACAAGCTTTGTGCTGATATTGGCATTACCGCTTGGCTATTCGTACTATACTTATGATACTTACCAGGAGCAATCCGATCCATCAAACATCGTGGTGGCGCAACCCAATATTGATCCTTATGCCAAGGAATCGACTATCCCCGCGCAGGAACAGATAAGCATTTTAACCCATCTATCTGATTCAATCGGACAAGCCAATACCGAATTTTTCATCTGGCCCGAAACCGCCATTGCCGATCAGGTTGACGAAAATAAGATCCGCAGCAATAACTACTTTTTACAGATACAGCACTTTTTAAACAAATACAAAAACGGCAACGTTATTACCGGTGCCGAAACTTTTAAACTATACAACACAAGGCTTACCAAAACGGCCAGCCCTACCGAAAACCCGGGCGAATATTTCGACAGTTTTAACGCGGCCATCAATATCGAAAACTCCGCTGAAGTACAATTCTATCATAAATCAAAACTGGTACCCGGTGCGGAATCATTACCATTTGGCAATGCTTTGTTCTTTTTAAAACCTGTATTTGAGCATTTAGGCGGTGCTACGGGCAGTTACGGCAGCCAGCCAACGCCAGGTGTATTTTATTCCCAAAGTGGTATAGGCGCCGATCCTGTGATCTGCTACGAATCTATTTGGGGCGAATATGTGGCAACCTCAGTTCACATGGGGGCGCAGTTCATCGCTATCATCACCAACGACGGCTGGTGGGGAAATACATCAGGTAAAGACCAACACCTTGATTATGCCAAACTACGCGCAATCGAAACCCGCAGATGGGTATGCCGCTCAGCAAATACCGGTGTATCGGCCTTCATCAACCAACGGGGTGACATTGTGCAGCAAACCGGCTGGTGGGTAAAAACAGCCATCAAACAAGATATTAACCTAAATTCTGATTTAACCTTCTACGTCCTGCACGGTGATTACATAGCGCATATCGGCTGTATTTTAACTATATTAGGAATTATTGGGGTGTTGGTAAGGAGAAAGAAAAGAATAGTACTATAATTTTTTTGTCATTCTGAGGAACGAAGAATCTATCCGCTGTGCTACCATTGAGCATAGTTTTGAGATTCTTCGCTCCGCTCAGAATGACAAAAAGTAAAACAAAACCCAACATAAATCCATTACTCAACAAACGAATTATTTCACTTTGAAAATGGAATATTTTCACTATATTTGAATTAAGGATTTATCATTATGGCTGTTTTAACAAAAAGCGCTCCGGGTATATCAATACCTAACTTTAGCAATCACTGGATTGAAAGTGACGTGCAGATATACAAATACGCGATGACCGGTGTTGACACCGACCTGTTCTATGCCTTTGCCGAAACCGTTAAAATGGGCAATAAATCGCTGGCTGCCATTTTGCATTTATCCTCCCGTACCATTAGCAACTATCATCAAAATAAACAAACCCTTGAGCCTGTACAGGGTGAGCATTTATTAAAATTGATTGCATTGTATGATAAGGGAATTGAAATATTTGGCTCAATTGAGGAATTCAATTACTGGCTCAACAAACCATTCTGGCAATCAAACGAAAAGCCTTTCGATCGCCTGGTTACCCCGGTAGGGATTGACCTCATATTACAGGAACTTGATCAATTAGCTTACGGTTACCCGGTATAGATGCTTGTTTTCCGGATATTACACAAAAAATACGGTGATGCACTGTATGCCTCAGGCATTGAAGGCAGGTGGAATACTCGCGGCAAAAAAGTATTGTATTGCAGCGAATCCATACCGTTAGCATTTATGGAGAGCATGATCAGGCGGCAAGGCGCGGGATTTAATGATGATTTCCAGATCGCATTTATCGATATACCTGATGACGCAGTCATCGAACAAATACAATTAAAGGATCTGCCAAAAGGATGGAATAACCCGAACGATTACTCCAAATGCCAAAAATTAGCCGACAGCTGGTTTAATGAACAGCAAAGTTTAGTTTTAAAAGTACCATCCGCAGCATTGAGTGTCTGCAATAATTATGTGATCAATACCCTTCACCCTGATTTTAATCAAGTTAAGCTAATTAAGTTAACAGCATTAATGCCCGATCCGCGTATTGATGAATTGTTGAAGAAAGCGAAGTAATTGCAATGACGGTTCGATTCCAGATAGCCTTGTTGGACTATATTATGATACTTTCTGGTTATAAAATAGATTTGTCATTCTGAGGAACGAAGAATCTGTAAAGTAGTTACACCGTACAGATTCTTCGTTCCTCAGAATGACAAGGAGTAAAACAAAATCCGCTAAAAACCCATCATTCTAAAAATTCAACAAATTCTAAAAATTCGAGTTCAGACACTCTTCTCCAGCATAAAATCCAACAAATCATGTATCGGTTGGCGGATAATTTTGCCAACACGTATACCATTAGCCTCGCATTGCGCCTTTAACTCATCAGCAAAAACATGCGATATAGAACCTACAAAATGGCATTTGTATTTATGGTACTCGGGGTACGACTTAATATTCGTATCAATAAACTCTTGAAAACCATCTTTCAATAAAGCCTGTGCATATTCGGCAGTCCTTATTTCGGTAAGAAATTTAGAGAACGCAGCCAGGTAAGAATTACCACCCGGTTTTTGGTATACATTTTTTATTACATCCTCGCGGGTAAGATGATAAGCCTTTTCAAATTTGGCGCTGATGTCATCGGGCATATTGCCATATAAAAACCCGGTGACCAGCGCCTTGCCGAACCAGGTTCCTGAGCCTTCATCGCCCAAAACAAAACCTAAACCGTGTTTGCCTGCATGTATCTCCTCGCCATCAAAAAACGAAATATTTGAACCCGTACCCAACACACAACATATACCTTTATCATGCCCGCAGGTAGCATAAGCCGAACCATACAGATCACTATCAACACTGATAAATGCTTTGGGAAAATATTGGCTCAAAGCATTCGATACAATCTCGTGTCTGTCGGGGCTTGAACATCCGGCACCAAAAAAATAAATTTCAGAAATTTCGCCGCCCTGCGCAATTAGCTCGGGTACCTGGTCGCGTAAAATCTTGGCTATTTCCTTCTCGGTTAAAAAGTAAGGATTTAGTCCCGATGTTCTAAATTGTTGTGTTTCTTGCTGTGGTGTGGCCAGCAACCAGTCTGTTTTTGAGGAACCGCTATCAGCAACTAAGATCATTTGAAAATACCTCTTCCAGTGCCTTTTGGGTTACAGGCTTATGAATAAAATTAGTGATATGTTTATTAAGCTCCGACTTTTGCATGTCAGCCGGATCGAGCGACGATGATAGCATATATATTTTTATGTTCTCCTTATTTGGGAATACAAGTTTATCATATTCTTCCAAAAATTCAAAACCGCTCATTAAAGGCATTCTTATATCCAAAAAAATCACATCCGGTGTTATCGTGCCTGTAAGTAATGATTCAATGGCCTCATCCGGCGATTGCCTTACAATAATATCTTCAACAAAATTACCGCTCTCCAAAATCTTCCTCGTAACGAAATTATCGATGTAATTATCGTCAATGAGTAAACAAGTTTTGTAGCGTGCGGCCGTCATATTTTTATTAATTACTAAAGTAGCATTTAGGATTTATACGTATAAATATTATTTAAAGATATGGTTTACACGGTTAATGTATGTAATTTTTTTGATATACGTATATCATATAAAATATTTTATCAGTATTAATTGTTTCGATAGCGTGGTTCATGGTATTTTTATCACTTATTTTAACAATATTGCTTTTTAAGACAATTAACTATTTTTACAAATTGCCCTAATGAAAAAAATTCAACTAGCTGCCCTTTTTTCTTTTATACTATTTTTTATGAATATAAATACCAGTAACGCTGCAACCCCGACAAAAATTTCATACAACGTTACTTTTCCCCAGGTACAAGCGCATTATGCCGATATTGAAATGAATATCGAGCATCTTAACCAATCAACATTAGTATTAAAAATGCCCGTTTGGACTCCCGGCTCATACCTGGTGCGCGAGTTTGCCAAAAGCGTAGAAGGCTTTACAGTAAGCGCCAACAGTAAGGAAATCCCTTTTATAAAAACACGCAAAAACTGGTGGAGCATCAACACAAAAGGTTTAAATCATGTAACTATTAAATACAAAGTATATTGTTTTGAGATTTCGGTACGCACCGCTTTTGTTGATATTTCGCATGCGTTCCTGTCAACATCAGGAATTTTTATGTATCCCGAAGGAATGCTTAACCAACCTTCAACCATTCACATTGTGCCTTTCGGCGGTTGGGATAAAGTTTCTACCAGTTTGGATATGGTGAATAATGATCCTTTCACCGTTCGAGCTCCCAACTACGATATTTTATTTGATTCGCCGATTGAAGTAGGTAACCAGGATGTTTTTGGCTTTGATGCAGCGGGGGTACACTACCAGATAGCCATGTACGGCGGCGGCAGCTATGATAAAGAAAAACTGAAAACCGATGTAGCCAAAATTGTGGAACAGGAAACCGCGGTTTATAGCGAAAACCCAAATAAGCATTACGTTTTCATTGTGCACAATTATTTGCGAGGCGGCGGCGGGTTGGAGCATTTAAGCTCAACTGTTTTGGGCGCTTCGCGCGATGCTTACGGCACGCCGCGTGGGTATCAAAACTTTTTAAGCCTGGTTGCGCACGAGCACTTCCACTTATGGAATGTTAAACGCCTGCGCCCTATAGCATTAGGCCCGTTTGATTATGATAACGAGAATTACACCACCGACTTGTGGATAGCTGAAGGTTTTACCGCTTATTATGAAGACATTATTTTAAGGCATGCTAACTTGATTGATGCCGACAACTATCTAGGCGTTATGGCAAACGACATTAACCAGGTGGAGAACACGCCGGGTAAAAAAATTCAAAGCATTGCCGATGCCAGCTATGATGCCTGGATAAAAGCTTATCGCCCTACCGAAAACTCAAACAACAGCACCATATCCTATTACAGCAAAGGCTCGGTTGCAGCCCTGCTGCTTGATCTGGAAATTATTAACGATAGCCAGGCCAAATATTCATTGGATGATGTAATGAAATACATGTACCATGAGTATTACAAAACCCTGAAACGTGGTTATACCGATGCCGAGTTTAAAAGAGGGCTCGAAAAATTCGCAGGTAAAAATCTGGACGATTTCTACAAAAAATACGTTTACGGCGTTGCTGATGTGGATTACAACAAATACCTGGGCTATGCAGGCTACCAGCTTACCGACGAGGCCGCAGGCACCAACGCCCCATCATTAGGTATTATGACCGCAAGTACCGGCGGCAAAATATTGGTAACAAACGTGCTGCGCGATGGTACCGCCTGGGTTGATGGCATAAATGTTAACGATGAAATTGTATCTGTTGATGGCGCACCCATTACTGATGCAAACAACATACTCGCCAATAAAAAAGTAGGTGATAAACTATCAATAACTATAACCCGCGATGGCTTATCACTGGTATTACCTGTTACTTTACTCAGAAACGCATTGGTAAAATATAAGATAGAAACAGTGACAACCCCATCGGCACAACAGTTAAAGGTGAGGAACAAATGGCTTAAATTATAGTTGGTTGTTAATTAATTAGTGCAATATTTCAAGACGACTAAAACATTCCCATAAGGAATAATGTTATTCTTTCATCAATGAAAATCATTAATTAAATAACACCATGATGAATTCACTACTTTATATTATAGCCGTTATATTGCTCATAGGCTGGGCGTTAGGTGTATTTTTGTATTCTGCAACAGGCATTATACATGTTTTATTGGTTATCGCAATTATTGCCTTAATTTTAGGCATAATCAGAAGACCAACAGCCGTATAGACTAAATAAAATATAAACAAAAAGGGCGTTTCATACAACATGAAACGCCCTTTTTATTTACCAGTAGCAAACATCTAAATTTTAAACAAAACCGTTTTCAGGTTTATTAAGTTATATTAAGCACATTAATAATTTGGTTATGAGGTCTATCTGGAAAGGTTCGTTAGGGTTTGGGTTGGTAAGCATCCCGGTAAAACTATATTCGGCAGTGCAAAAAAGTTCGCTTGATTTTGATATGCTCGATGGCCGCGACCACTCGCGCATCCGCTTTCAGCGGGTTAACGAACAAACACATAAGGAAGTACCATATGATAAAATTGTAAAAGGCTACAAGCTGGATGACGATTATGTAGTAATGGACGAACAGGATTTTGCCGATGCCGCCCCCGAAAAAAGCAAGGCGATTGAAATTGAAAGTTTTGTTGATATAGCCGATGTCGACCCCATGTTTTACGAAACATCTTATTACACCGAACCCGATACCAAAACCAACAAAGCCTATGCGCTGTTGATACAAGCCCTCACCCAATCAAAAAAAGCTGGGCTCGCACGCTTTGTACTGCGCAATACCGAAAGCCTGTGCATAGTACACCCGGTAAAAAATGTATTAGTGGTAACCACCATCCGTTTCGCGCAGGAAATTCGCGACACCGAGGATTTAAATCTGCCCGATAAAATTGAAGTCAGCAAAAAAGAACTGGATATGGGCATGACCCTCATTAACCAATATGCTGAAAAGTTTGATGTATCGAAATTTAAAGATGAATATAGCAGCCAACTATTGCAAATAATCAAAGACAAATCAAAAGGCAAACGAGCCACCGTTAAAAAACTTAAACCACAGACCCAAACATCAGGTGACGATTTGTACGAAAAACTGATGCAAAGCTTGAAAAAGGGTGCGTAATTATTACCTTTTGTCATTGCGAGGAACGAAGCAATCTCATGCTATACAGAGAAAACTCGCAAAGTTCGCGATTGCTTCGTTCCTCGCAATGACAAAAAAAGAAGAGCTTACTTCAAATACTCCTTAACTATACCCGGGTAAACATCTATATAAGCATTTGATTTTCCATCCCGGTCAAAAACACCTTCCCAGGTACTTAACGGTTCCCATATGAATGAGCCTACCGCTTTGCCATTGGGTACAGTAAAGGCAATATCGTTCACTTCCTGTTTAAGCTGAGAGTATTCAGCAACCATCACCTGTTGTTTGTAACGGAAAGCCAGATCAGTCGTATTATTCTTCAAGTCTTCAGGTGTACCATGCCATTTCGGGTAATAGGAAAGGCCAATTACATCAAACGGAACATTACGCGCGGTCATGTTATCCAAAAAGAATCTCGCCTCAGCATTTTGCCCACCCAAAGCAATATGCAGCATAACAATAGTTGATGGGCTAACCGCTTTAACACCCCTAACACCCGAATAAATTAGCTGCGCCAGGCTATCCAAATTATTAATGGCGCCATCGGGCCAAACCATGCCGTGGTTAATCTCATTACCTACCTGTACCATATCCGGCGTAGTACCTTGATCTTTTAGCTCGGTCATGGCTTTTACCGTAAAGTCGTATAACGATTTCTTCACACCTGCAAAATCCTCGCCTACCCAGGCCTTAGGCTCGTTTTGTTGCTGCGGATCGGCCCAGTAATCGCTGTAATGGAAATCAAGCAGAAACTTCATACCCGCCGCCTTAATGCGTTTAGCCATGGCAAGTGTATGGTTCAAATCGCAAAAGCCTTTTCCTGGTGAGTAACCTTTCGGGTTAGCCGGATCAACAAATAAACGCAATCTGATGTAGTTAAAACCGTGTGCTTTTAATATCTCAATAGCATCGCCGGGCGTCCCCTTATCCGAAAACTTCATACCGCGACTTTCCAGTTCGGGCAGAAAAGAAATATCGGCACCCAAAACTTTACCCTTTACTTTTTTAGGCTGATAAACCACATTGGTTACTTTGTGCGCGATACCGGGCTGCACAGTATGTATCTCGGTTGAACCGGTATATAAACTATCGGCCCCAGCATCTAGTTTTATAATACCACGTGTTGGGCCTGCTTGCAACACCAGCCAGCAATCGCCGGTAATATCAGCAGTATAAGTGCTGTCTGTAGGCGTATTAAATGATGCTGTTTTACTGATGCTCAAAATTTTGGCATCACCTTTTATTTTAAATGTAATATGCTCCTTTGCATCGGCTACTTCCTTACCGTCCCTATCTATTATTTTAACGCTGATGAGCGCGGTATCCTTACCATTACCCAACATAGTAGTTTTATAGGGTGTAAGCTGAATTTCTGTCGGTTGACCCGCAGGCGGCATTTTCCGCATCCTTCTCCCCTGTGCATGGGTTACCGTGTTGACGCTTACGATTATCATAAGCAAGCTTAAAAATTTGTTTCTTAACATGGCTGTTTAATTGGCATTATAAAACTAAGGAACTTAAATTGTAACAATGACATTTATTTGGAAATATATCTGATATTTTACAAAATGCGTTAATCCAAATAAAATTATATTTGAGCGATAAACCACCACAAATTTATGAAAGCAGATTATAATGTTAATGCTGACAGTATAGCAATCCCACAAAGCAAAACTAAACTCGTTTTATTGTTGCTGCTATCCCTAACCTTCGTGGCCCTGGGTCTATGGATTATCCACAACGTTTCTTCAACTGAAGACCTGGATAACTGGCATCGGTGGAAGGGGTTAATCGCTGGCTTTTCATCTATTATTTTTTTTGGCGGATGCTCATTGGTCTTCTTGTTTATGCTATTTAACAATAATCCGGGCTTAATAGTTGATAATAAAGGGATCACCATAAATCCCGGCATATTTTCAAACAGATTTATTTCTTGGGATCTGATTGAAAAATTTAGTGTACAACGGGTGTTACAAACAAAATTGATAGGGGTACACTTAAAAAATCCTGAAGAATATATCGAACAACAAAAAGGCGCCTGGATAAAAAGAAACCTTAAAGTCAATTATAAAAGTTTCGGCGCTCCCCTGAGTATAGCTACAAATAGCTTAAAGGGTAACTTTGATAGTATATATTCCCTTTTAACAAACAGATTAGATGCATATAATCGCACGGCACCTAAGGCTGTTGAATAATCCTAAAAGCGTTTCTCCTCTTCACTATTTGCCGTAATAACTCGGAGCTGCATAAAACGAGGGGGTCAAAACGTTTTTTTGGGATGACAGCGCCATAGATAGTTTGAATTCATTCTATAGAATAGTAGCTTTATAATAATTATCAGCAATTATTGCAATGGTCGAAGCGAAAACAAAACTTACGGAAAAATCTGTAGATAGTTTTATAGCAACTGTAAAAGATGATAAGGCTCGTGCGGATTGTTATACCATCATTAGTTTGATGGAAAAGGTTACCGGTGAAAAACCCAAAATGTGGGGACCTTCGATTGTTGGCTTTGATAAATACACTTACAGATACGAAAGCGGCCGTTCAGGTGAAATATGCATAACTGGCTTTTCTCCCAGGAAAGCTAATATTACGTTATATGTATTAGCCGGCTTCCCCAAACAAGCTGAACTTCTTCAGAACTTGGGGAAGCACAAATCAGGCAAAGGTTGCCTTTATATTAAAAAATTAGATGATGTTAATATAAATGTATTAGAAAGCCTGATAAAAGAATCCATCAGGTTTTTAAAGGAAAAGTATCCCAATCAGGTTTAAAATTGTTGATTAATAAACGCTTTTCTTCTCTTCACTATTTGCCATAATAATTCGGCGCTGCATAAAAGTACAAAAGCAAATAAGGCGGCTAACACACCATTTTTGGTGGATGACAGCGCACCTGCAAATGCAACAAGATATATAATAGTTGGTAAAGCCACTGCTAAACATAACCCCTTAACACCTAAAGGAATTTTAAATGGCCGATGGACTTCTGGTTCTTTTACGCGTAATTTAATTAACGATACATACTCCAATGCCAAACCCGCCCCGTAAATGGTAACATCAATAATAAATAAAGCCTCCAGGTCCCAATGTACCATGGCGCTCACCACCACAGAGCATACGATGATGGATATATATGGCGTATTAAACCGCTTGTGCTGTTTATTTAATTTGGATGGAAGCAATTTATCCTCGGCCATCACCATCGGCACACGCGATACCGACAGTAGCACCGAAGCATAAATACCCAAACAACTAGCCATACCCCCAACAGCGATAAGCGCGCCCAGCCAATGCCCGCCAATAATAGTTGCTACCGCCGGGAAACCCTCATCCTTTAATCGCGTCGCGCTAATACCAGACAATTGCGAAACCCATATCACCAAAAAATAAACCACAATTACTATCGCGAAAGCACTTATTGTTGAGGTAAGATATGACCGGATGGGCTTCTCCACTTCTTCGGCATAAGTGGTAGTATTATCCCAGCCTAAACAATTCCACATAATGGTATACAGCGCCATGCCTAATGACGGAAAAGTGATTTCTTTTAAACTCGGAGCAGGTAATGCTATGCTGCCACTATGGTGATAAAAAGCCAATACATACAATATGATAAAGGGCGTTAAAACAATCGCCCCTAAAAACAACGACACCTTACCTACCGGTACTATCCCCAATATATTGAGCCCCGCGGATATCCATATAAATACAAGGCATAATGGGAGTTTATAAGCGTCAGCACCAGGAAAAAAGAAGCCTGCATAAATTACGAACAGCACGGGGTAAATAGCCAGATCAACAAAAGTATAAAGCCAGGTCCACCAGCCTTCGTAAAATCCCCAGCGGTTTCCTAAAGCATATTTTACCCACTTGTAGTAGCCGCCAGTTACGGGCATCATGCTGTTTAACTCAAGCACCGTATATATGGCAGGTACATCCCAAAGTAAAGGAGTAAGTAACAATAAAAGTATTGCGCCATGCTGCCCGGCATAAGTAAGCAAAGGTTCGAGCCCATATGGTCCGCCGGAAACTGTGAAGAAAATAACAGCAACAAGCTGTATAGGGCGTATTTTTTTCAATGCTGATGTTTAACGTAAACATAAAAAATACGATTGAATTTAATCAGGATTATTAAAGAATGAATTGAATTCAATCATAATTGCCATCCTGAGGAACGAAGGATCTGTACAGCTGAGATAGACTTACAAAGTTTTAAAAACTTCGTAAGTCTATCTATTGCCAAACGTAAGTTTTCCTTAAGCAATGGCTGCATTTATATCTTTTTATATCAAGCCAAAACAAAAAAACTTTAACAATCTGTGCTCTTTTTACGCGCGAATTCAGGAACCCGGTGCCGCATTTAGGGCACTTGATGGTATTTCTATCCATAAATAATTATCAACAACTTGGTTTATTAAACCGGGATTAGGGGAATGAAGTAATATTCCACTAATATATATTAATAATATATAATAATTAGCTCAAGGTGTAGTATTTTTTTAATATTAGTATTTAATATCAAGGCCGCAAGAAGTAAATAAATAGAAGAGGGGCCATCCAATGAACAATAAACTACTCTATCATTCTGAGTGTAGCGAAGAATGACAAGAAAATTACTGCGGGCAAAAGCCCGACGGAAGACCGGGCTGGGAGTTGGCCTTGTGGGCAGCAGGTGTTTTCCGCCTTGACTTTTTTGGTTCTTTTGTGTCAAGACAAAACGGCGAAGCCCTCTTGAGCTCCATTGAAAACAATCAACTCGCGAAAAACTACTAACCCAGCGGCAATGAGCGGCCAGAATATCTTAATTAAACGAGAACTTGTCATTCTGAGAAACGAAGAATCTGTATGCGCATAAACTACTTTACAGATTCTTCGTTCCTCAGAATGACAAAAAGGGAAACGATAAAGAAGTACTACAAAGTCTCCCTCAACCACTTATAAAACTCATGCTGCCATACCAATGCATTTTGCGGATGCAGCACCCAATGGTTCTCATCCTGCATTACAATTAACCTGCTTTTAATCCCTTGTAATTGCGCCGCCTGGAAAGCCTGTAAACCCTGTTCCAATGGTACACGGAAATCCTTCTCACCGTGAAAGATCAGTATCGGCGTATCCCAGTTAGCAACATAATTGCTCGGCGAAAACTCTTTGTAGGATTTTTGGGCAGCGGCATTATTCTTATCCCAATACGGGCCGCCGTAATCCCAGTTCGGGAACCAGATCTCTTCAGTGGTACCGTACATGCTGCGAAAATCAAAGATACCATCATGCGCTATAAAGGTTTTAAAACGCTTTTTATGCACGCCTGCCAGCATATACACCGAATAACCACCGTAGCTCGCGCCGACGCAACCTAATCTTGCTTTATCAACAAAAGGTTCGCTGCTTACATTGTCAATCGCACTCAGGTAATCTTTTATAGCTAAACCGCCATGATCCTTGCTGATCTCTTCATTCCACTCAGTACCATGCCCCGGCATACCACGACGGTTTGGCGCTACAATAATATATCCGTTAGATGCCATCAGCTGCAAGTTCCATCTAAAAGAATAAAACTGTGTCAACGGACTCTGTGGCCCACCCTCGCAATAAAGTAAAGTCGGGTATTTTTTAGTTTTGTCGAAGTTTGGCGGATAGATCACCCAAACCAGCATATCCTTACCATCAACAGTTTTAACAGAGCGACGCTCTGTTTTACACATGGCTAAACTGCCGTAAATCTCATCATTAACATGGCTTAGTTGTTTCATAAAGCCGTTAGTAATATCAACAGTATAAAGCTCGTTAGCATGGTTAAAATCGCCTCGGGTAACTATCAGGGTTTTTCCTTTTTGTCCAACAATATCATTTACATCAAAATCGCCGGCAGTAACCTGGGTAATAACAGGCATCATTTTGCTAAGCCCCGGATAAGTCACATTAAATAATTGCGAGGTCCCATTTATCGGCGCGATGAAGAAAAGGCTTTTACCATCTTCTGCCCATTTATAACTTCCCACATGTATATCATCACGCTGCGCGGTAAGGTTTAATTTGAAAGTACCGGTTGTAGTAACCAAATCCTGTTTGTCGCTTTCATAGCCATCACGCTTCATTTGCAGCCAAGCCATTTGTCCTTTTTTGTTGAAAGTAGGTTGCAGATCATAACCCGGATTATCGGTTGTTAAATTGATGGTTACGCCGGTAGCGATATCATAGCTGTAAATATCCGTATTGGTGCTGATAGCGTAAGCGGTACCGAATTTCTTTTTGCATACATACACCACTTTTTTGCTATCCGGATTCCACACAAAATCCTCATCGCCGCCATCCGGTTTCAGCGGACAATCATAAGGTTCATTAGGCATCAGGTCTTTCGCCTTACCTGCTTTGCCATTAACCATTGGCGCAAGCATCACATGCCCAAATTTACCATCCTCCCATGTATCCCAGTGGCGATAGTTCAGGCTGTCATATATCAATACATTGCTTTTTTTCAGGTCAGGGTAATAATCAGTACCCGAAACCTTTTCCACTTTAATATCTTGACTGCTGATCTTGTATTTACCATCTGGCGATACTTTATCATCGGCCATCCACTCATTCAAATCAGTAACAAGCAATGGTGTACCGCCTTCGATAGGCAAGCTATATGTTTTGGTGACGATCTTATTGCCCGCAATATCGGGTACACCCACGGTGTAGATCACATACTTACCATCTTTAGAAATCCCCTTGCCGCTAACGCGACCCAGCTTTAAAAGTAATTCAGGGGTAAGTAAATTTTGGGCCTTAACTGTCATACCCGAAATTATTAGAAATAGCAAAATAAGAATCCTGTTTTTCATTATGATACATTGATAAAAATGAGTGGGGTTAAAATCGGGTTAAAGATAAAAATAAACTATTATTTATTGGGTGTTCGCTCCGGTCGGGCTTTACACTAATACTGCGCAGGCATTAACCACGGCCTGCACTGAGGCTCCCGATTGGCCGGTATCCGTTTCAATCCCTAACACATTTCTTGTCATCACAAAAAGAATAATCACTCACCAAGCGTCATTGCGAGCGAAGCGTGGCAATCCCGACTTTGCAGATATAAAAATCATGTCATTGCGAGGAACGAAGCAATCGCGAACTTTGCAAGGCCGCTTTTCTACGTGCGATTGCTTCGTTCCTCGCAATGACAAAAAGATCTACAGTAAAAAGCAAAAGCCCTCTCACAAGGGCTCTGCTATATAAATAAATTAGGGCTTTGGATCTAATTATCCGTTATTCTCATGCGCATGCTCTTCTCTGAAGAGCTTGGCACTTAAATAATCATTGTTCATGCGCGAGATGTTGGTCAGGCTGATTTCTTTAGGACATTCAGCTTCGCAGGCACCGGTATTGGTACAGTTACCAAAACCTTCAGCATCCATTTGCGCAACCATTGATTGTGCACGACTATAACGCTCAGGCTGACCTTGTGGTAACAACGCGAACTGCGATACCTTAGCCGATACAAACAACATAGCCGAAGCATTTTTACAAGCCGCAACGCAGGCACCGCAACCGATACAGGTAGCCGAGTTAAAAGCCTCGTCAGCTATAACTTTAGGGATAAGGATTTCGTTAGCATCAGGCACACCACCGGTGTTTACCGATACGTAACCACCAGCCTGTTGTATACGATCAAATGCTGAACGGTCAACTGCCAAATCCTTGATAACCGGGAAAGGTGCAGCACGCCAAGGCTCGATAGTAATCGTTTGTCCGTCGTGGAACGTACGCATGTGTAACTGGCAGGTTGTAATTGCCCTTTTTGGCCCATGCGGATGACCGTTGATATATAATGAACACATACCGCAAATGCCTTCGCGACAATCATGGTCGAAATGGATAGGCTCATCGTTTTTATGGATCAGGCTTTCATTTACCACATCCAGCATCTCCAGGAACGACATATCCGGCGAAATACCTTCAGCCTGGTAAGTCACAAACTTGCCTGCTGTTTGTGCATTTTTTTGGCGCCATACTTTCAGCGTCAGGTTCATGTTTCCGTTAGTACTCATCTTTTTGAGATTGGTATCAAGTAGCTAATATCAAGATTTATTTCTTGCCTAATATTAGTTTCTCTCAGTTAATATTTTCATCAAGCGCCGGTATCAATAATGAGATTTTTTGTCTCGATACTAGCTACTTGATACTACTTATAATTTCTTTGTGTTAAATGCACGTATTCAAATTCCAGGGCTTCCTTGTTAAGTTTCTCTGGTTGGTTATCACCTGTATATTCCCAGGCGGCAACAAATGCAAAGTGCTCGTCATCGCGTAAAGCCTCACCTTCCGGTGTTTGTGATTCTAACCTGAAGTGGCCTCCGCATGATTCGTTACGCATCAGCGCATCGTCAACCATCAGTTCGCCAAGCTCCAAAAAGTCAGCTACACGGCCTGCTTTTTCAAGCGATGCATTTACTTCTTCGTTATCGCCTAAAACAATAGCGTTTTTCCAGAAGTCAGCTCTTAAAGCCTGTATCAAACCTTTTGCTTTTGTTAAACCTTCAGCAGTACGGGCCATTCCGCAATATTCCCACATAATGTGGCCAAGATCGCGGTGGTACTCGTTAACTGTTTTGGTACCTCTAAGCGCTAGTAACTTAGCTATATAATCTGTTACGTCTTTTTTGGTTTGAGCAAAAGCTGGATGATTAGCATCCACCGCTTTTGGACCGATAGTAGCCAAATAATCACCTAAAGTATAAGGAATTACAAAGTAACCATCAGATAAGCCCTGCATTAATGCAGATGCACCTAAGCGGTTAGCACCATGGTCAGAGAAGTTACACTCACCTAAAGCATATAATCCCGGTACATTTGTGCTCAAGTTATAATCAACCCAAAGGCCACCCATAGTATAGTGTACCGCAGGGTAGATACGCATTGGCTGAGAATATGGGTCCTCATCAGTGATCTGGTAATACATGTCAAACAAGTTGCCATATTTGGCAGCAACCGCATCTTTACCAAGCCTGGTTATCGCGTCAGCAAAATCAAGGAATACTGCTACTCCTGAGGCACCAACACCACGGCCATCATCAACCATTTCCTTAGCATTACGTGATGCCACGTCGCGCGGAACAAGGTTACCAAATGATGGATATTTTCTTTCTAAAAAGTAATCTCTGTCTGCTTCGCCAACTTGCGCCGCTTTAATCGCGCCTTTGCGCAATTGCTCAGCTATCGCATGAGTTTTTGGAGCCCAAACACGACCATCGTTACGCAATGATTCCGACATTAAAGTCAGTTTCGACTGGTGATCGCCGGTTACAGGGATACAGGTTGGGTGAATTTGTGTATAGCAAGGGTTAGCGAAGAAAGCGCCACGTTTGTGTGCCCTCCAGGCTGCAGTTACATTTGAACCTGCGGCGTTGGTCGACAAATAAAACACGTTACCATAACCGCCTGTACATAACAATACAGCATGCCCTGTGTGTGTATCAATTTCGCCGGTAGTTAAGCTACGGGTGATAATACCTTCCGCTTTTCCATCAACAACAACCACATCAAGCATTTCGGTACGGGTATACATTTTAACCTTACCGTGGTGTATCTGGCGGTTTAATGCCGAGTAAGCACCTAACAGTAATTGTTGTCCCGTTTGACCTCTCGCGTAGAAAGTACGTGATACCTGTGCGCCACCGAATGAACGGTTATCAAGCAAACCACCATACTCACGTGCAAAAGGAACCCCCTGTGCAACACATTGGTCAATAATGTTTACTGATACCTCAGCTAAACGATAAACGTTAGCTTCACGGGCACGATAGTCACCACCTTTAATGGTATCGTAAAATAAACGGTAAACGCTGTCGCCATCATTCTGGTAATTCTTAGCAGCGTTAATACCACCCTGCGCAGCAATAGAGTGCGCGCGTCGCGGGCTATCCTGGAAACAAAATGCTTTAACATTATAACCCAATTCGGCTAATGATGCTGCGGCAGAAGCGCCCGCCAAACCTGTGCCTACCACAATAATGTCGTATTTACGTTTGTTTGCAGGGTTAACCAGCTTAAGATCGAACTTATGCTTGCTCCATTTTTCGGCTAATGGGCCCTCTGGAATTTTAGCACTTAAACTCATGTTTTTTATATTTGGGTTTATTGGTTGAGTGGGTTTATTGAGTGAGTGGTTAAAGAAACCAATCAACCTAATCCAACTTAATCAACCAAATCAACTTTATTAAACTTATTTACTTAAACTCATAAAATAATACACAACCGGCATAGCGGCAAAGCCCAACGGAATAATAACCGCGAATAACCAGGTGCCAACAAACTCAACAATTGGTGTGTATTTACGGTGTACCCAGCCTAGCGTGCGGAAAGCACTCTGAAAACCGTGCAGCAAGTGGAACGACAATGCGCCCATAGCTACCACATATAATATCACATACCATATATTGCTAAAGCTATGTGCTACTTTTGCATGAATATCCTTAACACGAACAATCTCTACGTTATTTTCAACAGTTGCTGAATGCTCAAAGGTTGGCGAAACCGGGGTATAATCACTTTCGGTTGTTTGGTTAGTAGCCAGATCGGTACGGTATTCTTTAAAAGCTACATCGTTGGTAAATTTGTATTTATACCAAAAATCGCTCATGTGTACCACAAGGAAGAAAAACAGAATAGAACCTAAAAGCCCCATATTTTTTGATGACCATGATGCCGGTGATTTATTTACCACTGCATAACCTACCGGGCGTGCCCTACGGTTTTTCACGGTAACAATAAGGGCATATAATGCGTGTACTATTATAGCAACGTATAATATATAGGCAACAACCTCAATTGGGGGGAAATGCGTCAGAAAGTTGGCATATAAGTTAAAACCATAACCATTATCGTTACTAAATAATAACAGGTTACCGCCTAAGTGTACTATTATGAAAGTACACAAAAACAAGCCTGTTAAAGCCATGATCAGCTTTTTGCCCAGCGATGAGTTAAAGGTTTGTTTAAATTCGCTCATTATGAAATAGATTTATTTCCGCAAAAGTATTTATTATATACCAAAACATATAAATGCTTTTGGTTATTTAATGGCGAATTAGCTATTTAGAAACAATCTAAGCTTTACTTATAATTTGCACTCCATCAGTATTGGTTTATATTAGTGCGGACCTACTATCATCCAATGAAATATTTATATTTTTTCCTTTTTGTTTTAGCAATCAGTAGTTGTAACCGTACAAAGTACGTTGAGTTTGATGGCACTATAACTGGTATTAACAACGGCGCCTTTGTAATAAAAGATCCGGATGGTAACCAGTTTTTATCAGTATTAATAGCTGATGGTAAATTTCACGCCAAAAATGTATTACAAAAACCGGGGTTCTACGACCTGTTTATTATACCTGATTTGGAGAAAGATTACAAGAAAAAACTATACGAGGTTTATTTAGAAGGCGGAAACTATACCATTACCGCTAATAAGGATAAGTTATATCTATATCCGACCATAAAATCTGATTCAAAAATTCAGAATGAACTTTCAGATTATTATGCGACTTCATTTCAGCAATTACATGATATAACTGAACAAAGTGACAGTATCAGTGATATGCTATATGATAAAAACTCACCCGTTGTTGTAGGTAGCGATCAATACTTCGATCTGCAAAAACAATTGAAGTTGGTAACGGCAAGCTTAAGTACCGTACAAGCCAAAAGTTTAGCTGATTATGTAAACAAAAACCCGCAGAACGATATTGAAGCATTTGCAATGGCACAGGTTGATTATAAAAAAAATCCTGAGGCTTATAATACTATCTATCAAAAGTTTACTACTGAGCAAAAAAATACCGATAATGGTAAAGCTGAAGCGGATGACCTTGGTCAGTTAATGAAACTTGCCGAAGGTGCCCCGGCACCCAAAATATCAGGCAAAACATTGGACGGCAAGCCTTTTGATAAAAGCAGTGTTAGTGATAAAAAAGTAATTTTGGTGGAGTTTTGGCAAGCTAACAGCGATGTATGCAAGCTAAATCATGTTAAACTACTCAATGCCTATTCCGATCTGTTGGCCAATAAGAACTTCACAATTGTAAGTGTATCAATGGATACCAAGAGGGATGAATGGGTAAATGCAATACAACAGCAAAAATTACCATGGATACAGGTAAGTGACCTGCAAGGCCAAACCTCGCCTAATATGCTCGATTGGGCGGTTAGTACCATCCCAACTTATGATTTGGTTGATGGTAACTGGCACGTCATCAAACGGGATGTTGATTTTAACGATCTATACGACGAGGTAAGCAAGGATTTGAAGAAATAATTAATCAATAGCGATAACTTTATTGGGGGCGATGGCAAAAATACGATCAGTTTTTTGACTGCGGATGGCTACCCTGCCTGTGAACTTACCGAATGATGGCAAAATGGCCTGCTTCTTACCAAAAGCAAAACAAGGCAAAGTGATGTGTTGCCGGGCCTTGCCGCTTAAGCTAACACCCGGATGGATATGTCCGCAAAGAACATAACCTATAGCACTCTTTAACGCTTCATCATTCAATGGATGGTGAAGCATCAGGAAAGGGCCGATCAGTAATTCGTCGTGGAGCGCTACATCAAGATCGATATAATGTTGGTCGTTAATAATATCATGGTTGCCCCGAATCAGGATTAGCTCCAGTTTAGGGAAATGCTTTCGCCATAAAACAAACCAATCCCAATCCGTATTTAAATCACTGTGAAAAAAGTCACCCAAAAAAATGATCTTCTTAGGCTTGTGTTCATCAATCAAATCAGATAACATGCCTAAATCATCCTGCTCCATATCTCGCGGCACCGCTATACCGGCTTTACGAAAATGCCCAACTTTGCCCATATGCACATCGGCTACAATAAGCGCCTTTTCTTGCAACCAGTAAATAGCCTTTTGTGGCAGAAGAAGAAGATCCTGATGGAGTAAATTAAAAGATACGGCGGTAGTATTTACCATATTACAAATTTAACAAAGCTCGGTATGCCTTTTTAATTGATTTTTATCTTTTGGGGAAACACAAGAAAACAAGCACTTACTTCCCTATCAAACTCGCGGGGAAGATCAGTTTAAATGTACTGCCCTTTTCTTTTTCTGATGCCACATCAATCCTGATGCGATGAAAATCGGCAATGGATTTTACAATTGGCAAGCCTAACCCGAAACTATCCTGTTGCAGGGATTGCTTCAATTTTTTAAACCGGTTAAAAATAAACGGAATATCCGCGGCATTAATACCTACCCCGCTGTCAATAATTTCAACCACATATTCACCGTTTTCATGTGATGCTTCAATATGTATATCACCATTTTCGTGGTTATACTTTATCGCGTTATTAATCAGGTTGAAAAGCAGGTTGAACAGTAAAAACTTATTTACATTCACCAGTAAAAAATTATCCTGCACATCTACAGAATAGTTAATGTTTTTATCTTGAAAACGGATAGATATTTCATCATACACTTCCTGCAATAATAAACTAACCCTGATTTGATCTTCTTTTAAAAACTGGTCATTTTCAATCTGCGATATCAACAGCAAAGTTTTGGTGATGCTTTTTAACCTGTTCAATATTTTTTGCATCTCCAACAGGCGGCTTTTAATCTCATCGGCAATATCCTCCTCCTCAAACATGTTCTCAATTTTTGATTGCAATATGGATATTGGTGTCATCAGCTCGTGCGATGCATTGGAGATAAATTCCCGCTCTTTTTGAAAAGTACTCTCAATCGTCTGTATCATTTCATGGATACTGATATCCAGGTGCTGAAAATCATCCGTACTTGTTTCAACCTGTTTATACGACCCAAAATTGGGGAACTTTTGGCCGATAAGCTTGGTTTTAATAATCAACCCCAATGGCCGCAGTATATAATCGGAATACAGCTGATCAGCCAGAATGGTTAAAATAACCATTACCACCAGCACCATAAAAGCAATACTTTGCAGGGGCGCGGTACGCTCATTCACGGTGTCAAGGCTTATGCCTATCTCTAGTAAATATTTTTTGTTGTCAGCTTTAAAATCGTGACTTAATATGCGGTATTGGATGGTATCAGCCTCTACTTTACGGGCTTCGTTCTTAATATTATCAAGGTTTTCGGCGGTGGTATCCTGATCCAAACTTACGTATACATCCTTTATAGGTGTATAGCCCGCATAGCTTGTACCATCCTCAATATAGTATTTAATACCTACGTTTTTTACTGTTTGCAATACCTCATCGCGTTGCTTGCGCAGGCGGCTATCCGTATAATTTATGTTGATGTTTTTTATCAACACCGGCAAAAGCAAAACAAACAAGGTTACAATTACCAGTTTTGATATGGTATTAAACAGCGTAAGTTTTGTTCTGAGTTTCAAATACTATGCGTTAATTTTCACCTTGTAACCTAAACCACGTACGGTTTCCAGCCAATCCGGCGGCCCGAATGCATTTAATTTTTTACGAATGTTTTTGATATGCGCGTCAATATAATTTGAGTCGTAATCATCATTTATAATACTTCCCCAAATATGCTCGCTTAACTGGTTACGGGTTACCGTACGGTTTTTATGTAAGATCAAATAAGCGATCAGATCGAATTCCTTTTTGGTTACAGCTGATATTTCAATATCATTATGGGTGATCACCCTGTCGGTAAGGTTCACCTGGAATTCGCCCAGCTCAACAATATTATTTTTTAGCCCGAATTTACGGCGGGTGATGGCCTGCATACGGCTCTGCAATTCAAGTAACGAGAACGGTTTGGCCAGGTAATCATCAGCCCCCATGTCTAAACCTTTAATGCGGTCATAAATTTCGGCACGGGCGGTTAAAATAATATAGGCGGCATCCGGGTTACTGGCTTTTGCTTCTTTTAACAGATCAAGTCCTTCGTAATCTGGCAAACCCAGATCTATCAGTATAAAATCGTACAAATTAACCGCCACACGCTCTGATGCCGACGTGCCATCGTAGCAAACCTCGCATACATAATTGTAATTGGTTAAAAATATCTCAAGCTCCTTAGCGAGCGCTTTTTCATCCTCAATAATTAAAACATTCATGCGGTTTTAGTAAAAAACATAATAAAATGTTAAATTATAAAATGACTCCTTGGTATTCATTAACGCGCCCTCCACGTTTACAGGTATAGAGTATTTGTAGGCAAATTCAATAGTATAGTGCGGCCTGTTATAAGCTATAGGTACTTTAAAACTATAGTTGAGCACATTAAACATACCATTTAACGCGGCCATATGCTGTTCATTGGTTCCATTGTCAAATATGTTATCTGTTTGCTGCCTGTAATCATAATCGAGCGAGTATCGCTGTACAAAGTTTTGGGTACCCAAAATAACGCTCACACCCGGGGTAACGGTCAAATAATCCTTATCATCAAAAATGCTAAAATTAGATTCGAAATGATGGGAAGTATTCAACGTTATAAAGTAGTCATGTGATTTACCAAAAAGATAGTCAAACGTAACGCCCGATTTCATGATACCCCAATCATAGGCATTCATCCAGTTAAGATCATTTGATGAACTTGATTTGATAACGTGGGCATCCGAATTAAACAAAAAACGGGTATAACTTACCGAGCCTCCAAAATCCTTAGTGTATTTATATAAGTATCCGCCCCCAAGGTCAATCTCATCATACAATTGCCCGTAACCCAAAACCTTTAATGCTGAGCCATAAACAAATATGCCATTTTTGGTATTGTAGATGGCGTCGCTTGATACAAAAGGATACTTGATGGGGCCGGTACGACCAAAAAACATAGCATCGCTACCGTAATTTACACCTACTATTAATGATTGTTTGTGAATAACACTATCGGTATCTACAACTTTGTGCGGGGTATCCGCAAAAATAGCGCGCAGCTTTGATACATCCGCATTGGCAGTTGCGGTAGTTAACAAAAAAAGCATCACGCATAAATATTTCATTTCTCAGCTTTATTTAATTACTAATTATCATTTCTTCTCGGAATTTCAGGCGGTTGCTCCAATCCTTCTGGCCGGCGTTGTCGTTTGGGTTTCTGCTTCTTAGCCTCAGGAGCCCCATCAACCGGAACAATCTTTTCGGGTTTTGGTTGTCGTCTGGCTTTTGCTATTTCCTTAATTTTCTTTTTATCGTCCGCGTCTTGCTGATGTTTAGTAGTTTTTGATGAAGTGGTGTCAATCAAGGCGTTACCGGGTACCAATAAAGGCATACCATTATAAAAAGAAGCACAAGAAGCGGCTCTTTTTTTGGCTGATGATAAACCGGGCGTCATGATCAACAACAGGACAATATACGCAAACCACTTTATCATTCAGAAGGAGAAAAACTTAAAAATATGTTAAATTTATAATTATATATATTACTGCCATAGGGGATACGGCAATATTTAATTAAATACTTGCTTAAACAAGCCAATTACTACCAATATTTCGCGCTAATAAATCAGGCCCACAAGACCCTTCAAATTTACATCACAAAAATTTAGCATAGGTAATTTGACAAAAACATAACGGAAAGCATTATTCCGTTAAGGAAATGCCTCTTGAAGTGTAAATACGTTGCTGATCATCAATAATCACACAACCTATCTGGTTTAATTTATTTATTAAATATAAGCCAGCGTTTACACCAATAGTAATCATAGGGTTTGCCATAGCACCTGATAGTTCGGCACTTGGGCTAACAACACTCATACTTACAATACCGCTAACCGGGAAACCTTTTTTAGGGTTGATTTTTTTGATAGCCTGTTTATTGGTAATAGCAACATTTTCATCATTATTAACAGCTGTTGCAATACACATATTGCTGATGTTCAGATCCGCATAAGCTACATTTTGCAAGTCAGGGTCAGCTGCGGCAACAGTCCATGGTTGGCTGTCCGGCTGTAAACCCCAGGTTAATAAATCGCCACCTGCATTTATAACACCACTGCTTACGCCTTGCGATTGTAAAATATATTTTGCCCTGTCGGCAGCATAGCCTTTACTGTTAGCGGCAAAGCTAATGCGCATGCCTTCTTCTTTCAGAAAAACTGTCATTGCCTTATCATCAAGCACAACACTTTGGTAATTGCCAAATGTGGTTACTTTTTTAGTAGCTTTATTATTGGCGGTTATTAATTCTTTATCACCTGAGAAATAAGTAATATCAAATGCGCCATATGTAAGTTCAGATATTTTAATAGCGCGGTCTATCAACCAAAAAATTTCGGGATTAACCTTTACCGGTTGTATACCTGCATTACGGTTGATCTCGGTAACATTGCTGCTATCAGAAAACGCGCTAAGTAACTTTTCAACACGGTTAATCTCATTTATAGCATTAGCAATACGCTCTTCGGCCCACATAATGTCATTTGCTACAATACTGATCTCAAACTGGTTGCCCATCAGCCATATTGCACGCCTGAAAATATTTGAATTGCTCTTTATTGTTTTTACTGCCAGCATCGTAAATAAATTAAATCTCCGTTATCAAATAATCTCTCCACTCTCTTGTCTAACCCATGCAAAACCACATATTTTAGTGGCAATTGCATATTATTTCTAATATTATATACTAAAGTAAGGGGGCTTTATGAAAATGAGATGAAAACAGATTGCGCGATGTTTTATTAGCAGCAATGTGACAATGTTTTGATGTGCAGGTGGGCGGATGTGCAAATATGCAGATGATAAATATTATCCTAAATAAAATGCGGACCGCAAGATGAAGTTCATCATCTGCACATCTACACATAAGCACATCAAAAAAATGCGGATCTGCAAGATGAAGCTCATCATCTGCACATCCGCACATTTACATATCTGCACATTAGTAGACTAAGCTACCGTACCTTCTTTAAGTTTTTCAGCGTTTTCAGCAAACTGAAGGGCTTCCATTATTTCAAGGATATCGCCATTCATTACGCCCGGTAAGTTGTATATGGTTAAACCAATACGGTGCTCGGTTAAACGACCTTGTGGGTAGTTATAGGTACGTACTTTAGCCGACCTGTCACCAGTAGAAACCATGGTTTTACGTTTTTTAGATGTTTCTTCCAGGTGCTTTTGCAGCTCCATTTCGTAAACACGTGAACGTAATACCTGTAATGCTTTATCGTAGTTTTTAAGCTGAGATTTTTGATCCTGGCACTGTGCCACAATACCTGTTGGCAAGTGGGTTAAACGCACTGCCGAGTAAGTTGTATTTACCGACTGACCACCCGGGCCAGATGCGCAGAATAAATCCTTACGGATGTCGCTCACTTGTAAATCGATGTCAAACTCATCAACCTCAGGCAATACCACAACGGTTGCTGCCGAGGTATGTACACGGCCCTGCGTTTCGGTATCGGGTACACGTTGTACACGGTGTACTCCTGATTCATATTTTAGCGTACCGTAAGCATCTTCAGCGATGATCTTGAATACAATTTCTTTGTAACCGCCTGATGTGCCTTCGGTATAATCAACCAATTCAGTTTTCCAGCCACGTTTTTCGCAGAAACGCATGTACATACGGTAAAGGTCGCCTGCAAAAAGCGCAGCCTCATCACCACCTGTACCACCACGAACTTCCACAATGGCATTTTTAGAATCTTCCGGATCTTTCGGTATCAGCATCAAACGGATAATTTCTTCCATTTCGTCGCGTTTTATCAATAGCTCGTCCAACTCACCTTTAGCCATTTCACGGAATTCTTCGTCCTTTTCAGTAGCTAAAATTTCTTTATTACTGTCGATATTGCTCATGATGTTGCGGTATATATTATACTCATCAACAATCTTGGCCAAATCTTTATATTCTTTATTTAATTGGGCAAAGCGTTTCATATCAGCCATGGCATCAGGGCTGCTTAATTCTGCTTCAACGTTTTTCCAGCGTTGAAATATCGCTTCTAATTTCTCTAACATATAATTTTTTGAAAAATAATTAACCCCTTACCGCTTATATTGTTCCCGGCACACTAGGTTTATTGCTTCGTTTAAAAAGCCCACAAAATTACGATTTTTTAGGCAGATTTTAATTCACCTGATTGTAAATAGATGTGTAGATATGTAAATGTGCGAATATGCAGATACTTTTCAATCTGAGATATGGGTGAATGTGCAGATATGTAGATGTGCGGATGCTTAAAAAAAACCATGTCATTGCGAGGAACGAAGCAATCGCGAACTATGCAAGGCGGCTTTTCTCCGTGCGATTGCTTCGTTCCTCGCAATGACATGGTAACAACTTCTTAAATATGAATAAAGTGCATCATCTGCACATTTACATATCTGCCTATCTAATAACTTGCACATCTAAACAAAATATTCCAGCTTTATATCCACCCCGTCAAACACCGCATAAGAGCTATAATGAACCCACTCGCCAAGGTTAATATAGCGGCTTTTTTCGTCGAGCGCTATGTCCAATGGCACATGGCGATGGCCAAATACCATGTAGTCATAAAATGTTTCTTGCAACACTTCACGGCAGTAAATCACCAGCCACTCCTGTTGGGTATCAATTTTATCTTTATCCTTTGCCCCCGCAATACGGCTATGCTGCGACCAGTAGTTGGCTATCCCTATGCCTAAATTTGGATGTATCCTGGCAAAAAGCCACTGGCAAAATCCGCTGCGGAAAAACTTTTTAAGCACTTTGTATAAGCTATCACCCGGCCCTAAACCGTCACCATGATGCAGGAAAAACTTTTTGCCGTTACGTTCTATCACCAGTTCATCGCTTATCACAACGGCATTAAGCTCCTTTTCAAAGTAGTTGAACATCCACATATCGTGGTTACCTTTAAAAAAGTATATCTTAATTCCGGCATCACTTAATTCAGCCAGTTTACCCAGCAAACGGATGTAGCCTTTGGGCACCACTGTTTTATATTCAAACCAAAAATCAAACAGATCGCCCATTAAAAAAACTTCGGCAGCATCGGTTTTAATCATATCCAACCAACGCACCAATCTGTCTTCGCGCTCACGGCTACCGGCATAAGTACCGGCACCCAAATGCACATCAGAAGCAAAATAAAGTTTAGAGCGTTCGGCCATTTGTATGGAATATATTATCGGACTAAAAGTATAAATGTAAGTTTTATTGAAGCTTTTAATTAAAGACCTGCATTAATGCCCAAAAACTTTAAAGCTATTATTATAATAACGGTAACAAATAAAGGGTTAGCAATACTTTTAGGGTAATAATCATCTTCGGGGAAATACTTTTTAAAGAAGTATTCTGACAGAATTAAACCGCCTGCAATATTTAGCCCGATAGACATCAAACTTAAAACAAATAAATTAGTGTTGTATACCGTTAAATCTATCTTATAATGCATTAGGTATTCGCTTACCGCCAGGTCGGATAGCGCGGTATATAAAACCGCGAATATTGCTACCATGTAGGCGGCCTTTTTTAAACCCGCTGCCCTTAAATTCAATACCAGTAATACGCCGCCAATAAGTGGCATTGCCAATACCGAAAACCAAAAGATGGCTCTTTTAGAATAAATTTCAACGTAGTCGCCTTCCTGTTCTTCAGGTACGTTATTTCCGTCCAATTCCATGCGGCAAATATAATACTTAAAACAGCATCCCCGCTGTAAAACAATGCTATCGGGATTTCTTTTAGTTTTAACAGAAAAGGCTCCCCATTAATGGGGAGCCTTTCTATTTATTAAGTATGCTATTAAATATTAGTGGTCATGTCCGTGGTCGCCACCATCATGTCCATGGTCACCACCATGGCCCCCGCCATTATTTCCATGTCCGCGGTTTCCACCACCGTGTCCATCATCACCATGCCAGTGATTAGCATAACGATTATCACGGCTATCGCGAATTATTGACTGCCCACGACGGCCTCTGAAGCCTGCATATTTAGCGCGATAAACATTATCATGCATCCACGGGTTACGGCCATTAACTACTACTTTGTAACCACCATATAAATCATAGTTGCGGTATCTGTCTGGCAAAAAGCCACGGTGCACCCATACGTTATTTTCCAGGTAAATGTATTGATGTGCATTAACATCGTAATAAGCGCCTACATCTGGTATGTAATAATAATCAGCATGATCGTAACCAACAGGGCCCCACTCAGGTTGTGCACCAATGTTTACACCTAAGCTTAAACGCAATTGCGCATTGGCATTTTTGAATGTTAAGCAGCTTAATAATATAACTGCGGTAAGAATTAACTTTTTCATAAATAAGTATATTGTTTGGCAAGTATGACAACTATAAACGTAAAAGGTTTAGTTTATTTATCATCATCATATTAATTACATATTATACGAATATTTATTTCGTTAGAGGTTAATATATATACTATTACTACACATTACTGGTATTAAAGTACATACATGCACTTATAGCACACAACTTGCAACATGCAACAATTTATTATCTTTATCTTCCTATAAAAGAAACAAAATGAAGAAAACTGCCTTTTTATATGCACCCGCATTTTTAATTTGCAGCCACCTGTACGCCCAACAAATGAATATAAAAGCCCTTCCCTACCCGCATAGTAAAAAAGTTGATACTGTTGACACCTACTTCGGCACCCAGGTGCCTGACCCCTACCGCTGGTTGGAAGATGACCGTGCCGAAAACACCAAAGAGTGGGTTATAGCCGAGAATAAAGTAACCGAGAACTATCTTTCGCAAATACCCTATCGCGAAGCCATCCGCAAGCAGCTGGAAACTTTGTGGAATTATGCAAAATACAGCGCGCCGTTTAAAGAAGGCAAATACAGTTATTTTTATAAGAACGATGGCTTGCAAAGTCAGGCAGTTTTGTACCGGCAGATAGGCGATGGCGCACCCGAAATGTTTTTAGATCCCAACACCTTCTCTAAAGACGGTACAACATCCATGCAGGGAATTGACTTTACAAAAGATGGCAGTATGGCCGCCTACCAGTTATCCGAAGGTGGTTCCGATTGGCGCAAGGTGATTATTATTAATACTGCGGATAAAAGCACCGTTGGCGATACCCTAACCGATGTTAAATTCAGCGGAATAGCCTGGCATGGTAACGACGGTTTTTATTATAGCAGCTATGATAAACCTAAAGAAGGCAGCCAGCTATCTGGTATGACAGATCATCACAAACTGTTCTACCATAAACTAGGCACACCACAAAGTACAGACAAGTTGATTTTTGGTGGCGATGCAACTCCACGCCGATATATTGGTGCTTATTTAACCGAAGACGAACGTTTTTTGGTGATTACCACCGCCAATACCACCACAGGTAACGAACTCTATTTTCAGGATTTGAGCAAACCCGGCGGCCCAATTGTTAACGTGGTTGATAATTTTGATAACGAGAACAGCATTATTTGCAATCAGGGTAGCAAGCTTTATATATTAACCAATCTGTATTCACCATATTATAAATTGGTGACCGTTGATGCGTCCTCGCCAAAACCTATTTATTGGAAAGATTTGATCCCTCAAACTAAAAATGTGTTAACAGCCACAACCGGCGGCGGCAAAATATTCGCGGAGTATTTAAAAGATGCTACCTCATTAGTTGAGCAATATAATATGGACGGCAGACTGGAACGAACTATCGCCCTGCCATCAGTTGGTACCGCAAGCGGTTTCGGTGCCAAAATCGAGGAAAAAGAAGTGTATTATACCTTCACCAATTATGTTTATCCATCCACCATATTTAAGTATGATATTGCCAGCGGACAATCAACCCTGTATAAAAAATCGGGCGTAAAGTTCGATCCGGAGCAATACCAGTCTGAGCAGGTTTTTTATCCATCAAAAGATGGTACCAAAATCCCGATGATCATCACCTTTAAAAAAGGGACGGTATTAAATGGTAAAAACCCATTGTTATTGTACGCCTATGGCGGTTTTGGGGTGAGCCTTACGCCTGCCTTCAGCACATCAAACATTATATTATTGGAACACGGCGGAATTTATGCTGTAGCCAACCTGCGTGGCGGCGGCGAGTATGGCGAAAGATGGCATAAGCAAGGTACTAAGCTTAAAAAACAAAATGTATTTGATGATTTCATCGCTGCCGCGGAATACCTGATCAAACATAAATATACTTCTAAAGATTACCTGGCTATTTCAGGCGGATCAAATGGCGGATTGCTTATTGGAGCGATGATTACCCAACGCCCTGACCTGTTTAAAGTAGCCTTCCCGGCAGTTGGTGTGCTGGACATGTTGCGCTATAATAAATTTACCGCGGGCGCAGGCTGGAGCTATGATTATGGCACAGCGGAAGATTCGCAGGAAATGTTTGAATATCTATATAAATATTCGCCGTACCATGCCTTAAAACCGGGTAATTTTCCGGCAGTCATGATAACCACCGGCGATCATGACGACCGGGTAGTACCAGCCCACTCTTTCAAATTCGCGGCACGCTTGCAGGAAGATCAGCAGGGCCCTGCACCTGTACTTATCCGTATTGAAACCAAGGCAGGCCATGGCGCAGGCAAATCAACCGCGCAGGTAATTAATGAGCAGGCTGATAAATGGGCGTTCATGTTTCAGAATATTGGAATGATTTGGTAAATGTCCCAACCAACCGTCATTGCGAGCGAAGCGCGGTAATCCCCAACTTGCAGATATAAATCATGTCATTGCGAGGAACGAAGCAATCGCGAACTTTACAAGGCCGCTTTTCCACGTGCGATTGCTTCGTTCCTCGCAATGACATGATTTAAAAACGGGAATACTATTTTCGCTATCTTCACCTAAACCAATCAATATGTCGCCGTATTATTATTTACAGATTGCATTCTTGGTCTCTGAAGTTTCTCTGCTGATTTTTAAACGCTCAAAAAACAGCGGACAAAGAAATAATAAAGACAGACGATCTTTGTTGATCCTTTGGATAGTAATTGTAGTTTCTTCAACGATAGGAAATTTTATAGCAAGTGAATCCTCTACCTGGCATATCGGCAATTATGAAATAGTGATATATACCGGTATGATTATATGCATCCTTGGCTTCGCCATCCGGTGGACAGCAGTTATACAACTGGGCAAAATGTTTACAGTTGATGTAACCATTACCGATCATCACAACCTAAAAACAACCGGACTGTACAAAACAGTAAGGCATCCCAGTTATTTAGGCTTGATAATGATTATTGCAGGGCTTGCACTTTGTACCGATAGTTTACTTAGCTTCTTAATTATACTTATCCCATCATTTTGGGCAATCAATCACCGCATTAAAGTAGAGGAACAAGTACTTTTAGCCGAGTTTGGCGAACAATATATCAACTATAAAAAGCGGGTAAGCAAAATTATACCGGGTATATTTTAGCTATTCGCCATCATCGTCGTCATCACTATCAGCATCTGCCTTTTTTGCGGCAGCTAGCGCGGTTGCGGTAATAGGTTTGCCAATTACTTTATACTGGCCTTCACCTTTTATAATAGAATCAAGCTGCATTTTATCCTGCATGGTTTTTACGGCTTGCGCAATGTCCTTATCGTACTTAAAGTTGGTTTCATAACGGCCACGCTGAAAATAATAACGGGAAGTTATTTCGTTTTCCAATACCTGCTTTATTTCATCCTTATGCAATTGCAGGTCATTTCTTTTTGTAGCCAGCAGCTTCGCTTTCAGATTGTCGTACTCGGGCTGTAGGGCGCTAAACTGCTTGTCCTTTGTTGCCTCATCCTTCATTTGGTCGAGTGCTTTTTCGGCGGGGCTGTTGTAGCTGTAATTTTTATTCGACAGGTATTTTACAAAATCGTCATAATCTGCATCCGACAAAGCAAAAACATGTGCATCGGCTATTTTAGCATGCGTTTCGCGATAATGTGTAGCGTAGTCAAATATTAGCAGTTTACCTAACAGGCTTTGAGTAATGGTAGCAAAATGCTCCTGCTTCATAAAAATATCAGGGTATATGCCACCTCCATCATAAACAGAGCGGCCATCTTTAGTTTTAAATTCGTGCATTAACGAATCTGCAACTTTAACAACACTGCCATCATCCTTACGGTGGGTATAATCAAGCGCCTGTATACACCTGCCCGATGGCACATAATATTTAGCGATAGTAATTTTAACTAAACTATTGTAAGGCAACGAGAACGTTTGCTGCACCAGCCCTTTACCAAAACTACGCTGACCAATAACAACCGCGCGATCAAGATCCTGCAGAGAGCCGGCAACAATTTCTGATGCTGATGCCGAATGACTGTTAACCAGAACAACCAAAGGCAAGTTAGGTTCCAAAGGTGCATTAACAGTGGAATAGGTAATGTCCTTTTCCTTTATTTTACCTTTTTGTGATACTATTTCAGTTCCCTTCGGCACAAAAAGATTCACAATTTTCACAGCTTCCTGCAAAATACCACCACCATTTGAACGAAGATCAAGAATAATACCGTTAGGATTATTCTTTTTCAATTCCACCAATGCATTGGTTACTTCATCGCCAGAGTTCTCCAAGAACCTGTCCAGCTTAATATAACCCACATTGCCTGATACCATACCATAGTAAGAAACATTAGGTTGTTTAATCTCGTCGCGCACCAGGTCTTTTTCAACCGGGGCATCATCCCCTCTTTTCACAAGGAGTTTTATAACAGCACCTTTTGATCCTTTTAAAAGCAGGCTCACCTCGTCGCTATTTTTGCTATTCAGGTCGATACCGTTTATTTTAACAATCTGGTCGCCGGGGCGTATGTCCGCTTTTTGAGCCGGGAATCCATCAAACACCTCCGAAACATAAACATTGTTATTTCTTGAGAATATACCCGCGCCTACGCCACCATATTGTGTGCTAACGTAATTCAGCTTATAGTTCTCAATCTCCGATTCAGGGACGAATTCGGTATATGGGTCCAGGCCATCCAACATGGCATCAACCCCGGTCTTGATCATTTTAGATGAATTAATATCATCTACATAATTCAAATTAACCTCTTTATATAATGACGCGAAAACGTCCAGATTTTTAGATACCTGGAATAGATCATCGCTAAACCCCCAAAAACCTATGGCCAGCACTGATACACCGGCACCCAACAACAGCCTTTTATAATTCTTTTTCATGCAGACACGAGATGTGAGATATGAGATTTGAGATATAAAACTCTAACTCGTTAACTCAATAATATTATACGGTAAATTATAAAAATAAGTATAAGGTTTGGAATTAGCTACCTCATATACGATTTATTAATCTTATATCTTGATTCTAACTTCTTGACTCTATAGCCTGTTATTATCAATATTTACCAACGCTTTTTTTAAAGTAAAAACCACATATTCTCTTTTACGATTAACCAACTGCATAAGTTTATTGATAAGGGTTTCTTCCTGTCCCTCGGTATACTGCAACTGTTCGTCGGTTAAATGGTTATATTTACGCTGAATTTTAATTTTTACCCTCGACCATTCCTGGTTTGATATGCTGATCTCTGCCATGTTATATATTTTCAACAAAAATATAAAAAATACGCTCTCCCTTAAGTCAATTTTTTTTGGCCGGATAATGGTTAAACCATTCGCAATCATTTGCATCAAACCACGTTATTAATAAAACTGAAAAACCTATGAAAAAGTATGTATTAAGTTTAGCAATACTAATAGCATTCAGCATTAGTGCTAAAGCACAATTTAGCCTCGGCATCAAGGCCGGGCCTAATTTCTCAAGCATCAATACCGATAATCTGCATGAATCAACTTTAGCCGGTTTCCAGGCAGGTGTATTTGCCCGCTTTGGTACCGGGTTATATTTACAACCCGAAGCATACTTGGGCAGCAGCGGTGGTAAATTTAACTCTGATGATAATAACGGGGATGATTTTAGTGGCAAGGTTAGGTTTACCACCCTTAACGTTCCATTGTTGTTGGGCGAATCATTTGGTACAAGCAATATGAATTTCAGGATCATGGCCGGCCCGGTATATTCTTATCTCTTAAACACAGACAAAAGCTTTTCAGCTAACATTGATGGCGCTTATGCAGATTTTGGCCATTATAATAACAGTACATTAGGTTACCAGGTAGGTGCCGGGGTTGATGTTGGCGCTGCAACCGTTGATCTGCGTTATGAAGGCGGGTTAAGCAAATTAAACAGCGATTATGGCCAACGGGCGAATATCTGGTCGTTGAGTGTTGGGTTTAAGATATTGTAATTTTTCGATATTAAATAAAAAAGGCCTTGGTACTTAACCAAGGCCCTTTTTTTATTGTCATTCTGAGCGTAGCGAAGAATCTGTAAAGTAGTTTACGTCAATACAGATTCTTCGCTACGCTCAGAATGACAATTTATTTAAAATGTAATTATTAATAATTTTTTGAATGAAAAAAGCCTATAAAACAAGTAAGACCTCCTGATGGGCAGGAGGCCTTTACTAACCAATTATAAACCTAAATTATGAGAAGAGCTGTAGGAGAAGGAATCGAACCTCCACAGAGTGGTTATTCTTATTGCTAAGAGTTTCCCATGATCTCCGCCACCGCGACAAGGAGGTGTGTCTGCCAAAAATTTCACCACCCAACATTATATTTTGTTTTGAAAGAACGTTTGCAATTGGTT
>JAMFRP010000051.1 GCA_026224775.1 Bacteroidota bacterium | reverse complement strand
ACCAATATGGGTTCAGCCTTGGCAAGTGGCGCAACCATAATGCTGCTGTTTTGGACGATAACCGCATTGGCGAAAAAATTACTTGCTTATAAGGAAAGCGAAGATACTGATCGTTCAAAATTCTACATGATCATGGGAGCTGGTTTGGTAGGTGCTTTAGCATTCGCTTATACCGATACTTTTTGGTTCTCGGCTGTTGAAACCATTGTATTTGCATGGTCAATGTTTTGTACCGCATTAGTATTCTGGGCCATTTTAAAATGGGATGCCCATGCTGATGAGCCGGGTGCCGACAAATGGATCATATTCATTGCTTATGTAATAGGTTTATCAATAGGGATACACTTACTTAACTTATTAACCATACCTGCGCTAGCCTTAGTCTATTACCTGCGCAGGACTCAAAAGATCAATCTAAAAAGCAGTCTTTTAGCCATTTTAGCAGGTATCGTTATACTGGTGTTTGTTCAGTATGGTATCAGGAATTATACGGTTGTTGGTGCAGCTTACTTTGATTTGTTTTTTGTAAACACATTAGGTTTTGGTTTTGGGAGCGGTGCAGCCGTATTCCTTATATTATTAATAGCGGTATTAGTAGGCGGTATATATTATAGCATTAAATACAAAAAGCCAATGTTAAACCTGGCATTTTT
This sequence comes from Bacteroidota bacterium, assembly GCA_026224775.1. GTDB lineage: Bacteria > Bacteroidota > Bacteroidia > Sphingobacteriales > Sphingobacteriaceae > Mucilaginibacter. The sequence goes on along the minus strand of JAMFRP010000051.1, from coordinate 67,370 downwards.
ATGCTGCACATTTATTTATTTAGGTTACAGCTCATTTGCTTACATCCCAATCAGGGCAACCGCTAATACCAATTTGGATAATAACCACCCTGACAACGCATTTGTTCTTAACGACTATTTAAACCGCGTACAGTACGGCGAAACACCGCTATTATACGGACCGTATTATGACGCCAAAGCGATCGATCAAACCGAAGGAGCAAACATCTACCGTAAAGGAAAAACCCAATATGAAGTTGCCGGTAAAAAAGAAAAAACAATATACGATCACAACACGCTATTGCCCCGCATGTACATAGCCGAAGGAGACCAGGATCATGCCTCGGCCCTACAATTTTATACTTCATGGTTAAATATACCTGAAGGCCAGGCACCTACTTTTGCTGATAACCTGAAATTCCTTTTCAGCTGGCAGATATACCAGATGTACTGGCGCTACTTTTTATGGAACTTTGCAGGCCGTTACAATGATGCCAGCGGACAAGCAAGTATGAATGGCATTGATGGTAACTGGACTACCGGGATATTTGACGGCGGCAGGCATTTGCCAAAATCAGTTATTGGTGGCGATTCTTCCAGGCCGTTGGAAGGAATAACATATACACCCTTATTCGCGCTGCCGCTGATCATTGGCTTATTTGGTTTAGTATTTCATTTCAATCGCCGTAAAGAAGATGCACTTGTTGTTACTTTGTTATGGTTTTTTACCGGAATTGCCATTGTTTTATATGTTAACCAGCCAAATATTCAGCCGCGGGAACGTGATTATAGCTATGTAGGCTCGTTTTTCGCCTTCGCCATCTGGATAGGTTTAGGAGGAATTGCTATTGCCGACACTTTGAGTAAAAAGCTAAATGCTAAAATTGCGGCTTTCGCAGCCACGGCAGTTTGTTTATTGGCAGGCCCTGTTGTATTAGCCAAAGAAGAGTGGAAAGATCATGACCGTTCTACCAAAATGACACCGCACGACATGGCTTATAACTATTTAATATCATGCCCTAAAAATGCCATATTATTTACCTACGGCGATAATGATACTTACTCGTTATGGTATGACCAGGAAGTAGAGGGTATAAGGCCGGATGTTCGGATTGTTAATTTAAGCCTATTTTCAGGTAGTTGGTACATAAAGCAAATGACCCGTAAAATGAATGAGTCGGCCTCATTGCCTATCACAATGCCCTTTGAAAAATATGAAGATGGGGTACGCGATGTGATTTATTATGATGATAGAAAAATACCCGGTTATACAGAATTAAGTGATGTATTTGATTTTATAACATCGGATAATCCAGCCACCATGGTACAATATCAAAATGGTGAAAGCGCGAATTATCTACCCACCAAAAACTTTAAAATAACCATCAATAAGGATGAAGTTATTAAAAATGGCGTAGTACCGGATAGTGATAGAGCTAAACTGACAGACACTTTGAAATTTAAGTTTCCGCCTAACTATGTCACCAAGGAAAATCTTGCCATGTTTGATATTTTGGCACATAACCACTGGAAACGCCCTATCTGTTTCACAACAACTGTTGGTGATGAAAACATGATCGGCTTACAGCCGTATTTGTATAAAGAGGGGTTTACTTATCATTTGATACCGTTTACGCCTGATACAGCTAATAATGGTCAGAAAGATAGAATCAACACGATGGTTATGTATGATAATGTAATCAATAAGTTTAAATGGGGCAATTTTAACACCGCCAAATACCTTGATCACGAATCAATGGTCATGTCTTATCCCAATTTATTAGGGAGTTTCCTTGACCTGACTCAAAGCCTAGTTGCTGAAAAACGCCCTGACCTGGCACTAAAAGCTTTACAAAAATGCGATCAGGAACTACCCGATCTAAACCCTTTTATTGATGTAAACATTACTAAACTCTATCTTGCACAAGCATCTTATAACCTTAATAATATAATTTTAGGTAACAAGTTTACTAATAATATCGATGCCTATTTAACCGACCAACTGGACTATAATTATTACTTGCTGCAAAACAACAACGATCAGATTAGTTTACGGGACGTTACTTTGGGCATTAGATTACTAGGCTCGTTGGAAACTTTCGTAAAAGATGCCCATCAGGTTCCGTTAGCTAATAAATTGAATGCACAGTATAAGGATTATACAACTAAATTCGCATCTATTTTAAATTCGCAGCAATAAAAACATTCCACCTCCGCAGGGTCTCTTTCAGAAGACCCTGCGGAAACAAAAATAAAATTGTCATTCTGAGCAGGGCGAAGAATCTATAAAGTAGTTTACTTCAGTACAGATTCTTCGCCCTGCTCAGAATGACAAATCTTTTCAATATCTCTGTTGGTCCAAGTTTAGCCAATCGTAAATAGTCCCGCTTTTACCAGCGGGAAACACCCATTAAGTATGAAGCAGCCCTATTATTTAGTAGAAAGCCCTTCCATAGTGTAAAATTATAGATATACCACACCCAATTATACATTACTGGCACAATTACCGTTAATTGCTTTAAACCAACAATTTGAAAGCTTTCCCCTTCCTGGCATTCCCTTTATTGATCCTCGCTTCGTGCAGCAGTATAAAACCCGCCGCGCCTGATTTACCGCTATCTCAACTCAACGAAACCGAACTACCTGAATCAAAAATTGATATACCGGTCAGCATCAACCTTGAAAATGTTTTAAATGATTATAGCGCTAAAATCCCATTACAAATTTCGGGAGAAGGCAAGCTTGGTCCGGCTAAATATACATGGCAGGTAAACAGACAGTCTTTTCAATTAAACTTTTTGGGTGATACCATCCATATTGCTGACGATGCCGGGTTCAATATTAATGGCTTTATAAAAAATCCATTTAACGGGCAATGGAAAAATGTAGGCGCTTGCAATGCTACACTGAATATTGGCTTAAGCACCAACTTTGGTATTTCCTCGAATTACGGGTTATTCAAAAACACGCATTTAACCCAGTTTGACCTGAATGCCTGCAACCTGAATATTGCAGGGTTAAATATTACACCAGCCATAAAGCCACAAGCGCAAGAAGTGCTTGGCAGGATACTTGACAGCCTTGGTAGAAGAATAGATAATTATAACTATAAACAATTGCTTCAGCCGGTTTGGGCATCGCTTAATAAGCCGGTGAAGGTTGGCGACATTGGTTATATTAACATTAACCCTTCGGCAATCAGAGTTGGACAGTTAACAACATCGGGCAGTACATTAAACTTGGTAGCGGGGATAACAGCAAAACCTATTTTCTCGCTTGCTAACCCTGCTAAAAACACGGGTTCTCCTTTACCTGATCTGCTCACAAATGACGCTGGGGGTAATGGATTTAACTTGCATATTGATATTCATTTAGATTACCAGCCCCTGAACCAATTACTGAATAACACGATAGCGAACAAAGAGATAGCGGTTGGCGCCAAAGGGCATCTTTTAATAAAATCAGCAGAGATTTATGGCACCGGTAATGAGCATTTATTGATAAAAGTAAACTTTACCGGCCGCCAGAATGGGATACCTTATCACGGTTTACTCTACTTTACCTGCCTGCCGGTCTATCAGCCTGAAACGGGCAATCTTTATGTAGAAAATATAGACTTTGATGCCAATACAATTACCCGGCTAAAAGAAGGGCCGACTGTATGGCTGCTGGATGCCGGAATAAAAAAATATTTACATGATCAGCTTCATTTCAACATCTCCGGGCAAATAAACAGCTTAAAAGACAAACTTAACCAGGCTTTAAACCAGCCTGTTATTAACAGGCTGGTACTAAACGGGCGTATAGATACCATTAAAGCTGATGGACTGTTACCACTAAAAGATTATGTATTATTGAGGGTAAGCACTATTGGTAATTTATCAGTCAGCGTTAATTAAATCCCTCCATATCGGGTTGGCCTACATAAGTTAAGGGAAAATATCTTTCAATCCTTTTTTGCTCGCAAAAGAGAGGGTGGTCGAGCGAAGCAAAGACCGGGTGAGTAAAATATACGAGCGACATTAGCGCAACGTTAGCTCATCCTACCTCATCCTTACTAACCTCAACCCCGTGCTGAGCAAAGTGCGGACAACTGTCCCGTGCGGAAAGATAAATCTGATTATAACTGCACAAGCCGTCCCGGTCCCGCACCGAGGCGAACCCCGAACTCATGACCGTGAGTCCGGGATAAGCCGCTTCAATGAGGGTCGGGTCGTTTTGGAAATATGTACATTTCTGGCAGCTCGGCCCGGAATTACTCAACGCGATTGAATTAAAAATCTTCATCTGTTAATGCGTCACAATAGATGACCAGTAATGACCAAATACAACTACCGACAAGACATACCCCAAAGCTACATTTACCACCACCCCGAAAGTAAACGCGATAAAAGGTTTAAAACCTGTACTAGCCAGATCACGGAACCTTGTTGTAAGTCCGATGCTTAAGAAACTAAAGGTGAATGCCCAGGTCCGCAATGCCGTGATGGGTAGGATAAGGGAGGGTTTTACCAATTTATTGTAATCAGCTAGCGTATTGCCATGTACGATCAGTGTGGTAACCACGGAAGCGATAAGAAACCCGATTACAAATTTGGGGAAACGCCACCAGATCTGCCCTACCTGTACTTTGGAGTTGGTTTCGTTGCGTTCCCAAACGGTAACTGAAATAAGCGCCAATACAAACGACCAGATACCGATCCAAATATCCCGGCCGATAACTTTGATCAGGGTATAGGATGCAAGCGCCTGGTCTGCTGTGCCTGCAATACCCAAATGATGGCCTGCTAAATTACCATAGGATTGGGCTGCAGCCAGGCCTGCAGCGTCTGCAAATTCCGATGTGCCGATCCAGGCACCGGCTACGCCAGTAGGTAAGCCAAGCGCGCGGCAAACCAGTGGCAACACGAAGATAAGAACGATAGCCCACAATACCACCAGGCTTATAGCAATTGGCGGATGTTCCTTTTTAGCCCTTACAGCCCCGGCAACCGCGATCGACGCGGAAACGCCGCACACAGCGCCACCGGCTCCTAATACCGCCGCAAGGCGATGATCTAACCCAAGTTTTCGGGCGGTAAGGAAAATAACAAAAAAGGTAACCAGCGAAACAATGGAAGCCTGTAAAATAGCTACAGGCCCAGCCCAGATAATTAATGTGAATGGTAAAGTAGCCCCCAACAGCACTATACCCAATTTGATATAAAACTCTACCCGGAAACCGGCATCGAGCCAGCGGGGTAATCCGATTACATTAGAAATGATCAGCCCGAGCAGGAGCGCCACCAATGGAGGTTCCAGGTTATAGCGATTGGCCTGATCCCAGGCACCTACGAAGTAAATGATTGTTGAAACAATAAAGATAAAAATGAAAGAGGGGATAAATGCCTTTGGCTTTTGCCCGATAAAGGAGATTACGATGGTGAATAGGACCAGGAAAGCGGCGAGCAAAGCGAGGTACTTAATACCATTCTTTGAAAGTTGCGCGCCAAGTTGTGACAGGGTTGACCATTTGCCCGGAGCTACCGCGATCCAGGAGATGCTGGAGCCCGCAAGATAAAAGATATAGGCCAGCGCCACAATGCCCAGCCCAAGCCAAACCGCCCACCAGTCTTCCTTCGACCAGAATTCCTGCCAGCCTGACGGTTTTACACCTGTTGTTTCAGTAGTGTTTGTTGCCATAATGAGTTTTTTGTTTTATTAATTATGTAAGGTTGATTGCTAAAAAGAAAAATTGACAGGCATATTCATAAATGCCATTTAAAGAAGCCGGAGAAATATCAGCAGCCTTGTTATTTACAACAACAATAAAAACATTCACTTTGAAAAAGTGCTGTTGGGTAAGTAGTAAAAGATCCTCTTTTTTGAGTAAAAGAAGTATTCATTGCATTAATTTTTAAGGTATTGTAAATATATATAAAAATACTATAATTCCTATAGATAATATAGTGTTAATTTAAATTGAATTTTATAGAGTTTCTGTCGCGTGTTGGATGCAGCCACTACAAGCCACTCAAAGTATTTTTAAATGCAATGGGAATTGGGCATATTCGCTGGGTGAAGATAGAATCTAAACTTCAGACAGCTGTTATACCTTTCTAAACATGGTATCGTTATACGAATGGATAATATCAGGAATCAAATAAATAGCTATCAAGAAAACAAACCTTAGTATGATTAAATTATCAAAAATCCTTTTCATCAATACAATTATTGTTCTTTGCTTCTATAATAAGTCAAGTGCGCAAACCAATGATCTGGGCTTAAAAGTTCATCACATGACCTTATCCGTAAATAATATTGACAGTATGGTTTACTGGTATACCCATATACTTGATTTAAAACTGGTAAGCAGATCAGGCTCGGGCGATATTAAGGCAGCAAGGATAGATTTAGGCGGATTTTATATTGATATGTTACAGGTGAAAGGGTCGCACAGGCAGCCATCGCAGGATCTGTCGGAAGACGATCACATGCTAGCCCAGGGCTGGCGGCACCTGGTTTTTAACGTAGATGATTTTTACAAAACCTATACTTTACTCAAGGCTAAAGGTGTAGCATTTCCGCAAGTGGTTGACGATAAGAATAAAGCCACTGTTCACGGAATCTTTTTTAAGGATCCGGAAGGCAACGTGTTAGAAATACGCCATATAATGCAATAGCGCAATTGAACATTTAGTCCGATGACAGGTCATCTATCATATTAAATGTCGGCACAAAAAATAATGTACCGGTTTTAGCTGTGCTGAAATCTAATATCCGGTCATAATTTCCTTCAGGTGAACCAACAAACATATTATTCAACATTTTTTGTACCGTAGTAAATGTGCTTGCATAAGCTATAAAATAAGTCCCCATTTCATTGGTAGACATATTACCGAACGGCATATTATCACGAACAATTTTAAAGTCGTCGCCAACATTGGCCAAAGCTATGTGCGAGTTAGAAGGTTTTACCTCATCCGCCATTTCTATATCATTTGCTTTGTACCTTCCAATTACTTTTTCCTGATCTTCAATAGTAAGGTCTTTCCACGCTGATAAATTATGTATGTATTTCTGCGTAAAAAGATAACTTCCACCTTTATAAACTGCATCGTCATCGCCTATCATACTAAATAGTTCTCTATCCTGTCCTTGAGGGTTTTCAGTACCATCAACAAAACCTAAAATGGAACGGCTATCCCAATACCTGAATCCATGAATCTCTTCTGTGCTGATAGCCACCGGGTTTAAAACATCAGATATAGCCTCTGCCATATCATAGCATATACTGGTGGTATCTGCCCTGATATGAAAATGCAAATCTCCCTTGGTGGATACCGCGGTGTGTTTTGCACCAGCAATGGGAGCAAAATCCGCCAGTTCTTTAGGTAACGGAACAGGAAGCTTCAGCTTAAGCCAGGCATCATGCCCAATCCCCATTACACAGCTTGCCCTGGAAACCGGGAAACGGACATTCGCCGAATTATTGAGGTTGATAACCAATTTGCAAAGCCTGTTAAAAACATCCCTTACCTCCAGGTTGTCCTTAAAACTCCAAACCATAAATATGGTATTGTTATTGGTGTAGTCTGTTACATTTTGCGAATCCAGATTCATAAGCTTATAATAATATGTATCTAAAATAGCCCCCTCTCAGTAAAACCGGAAGGCTTTGTTATTTTGATAAATATCCAAAAATAAGTTTTTAATATATAGAATATCCAATTATTTAGTTGCTGATGGATAACAACCTGTGGTGCGGTGGTACCCGGAAGGTTAAAAAGACATCAAAAAAAGGGGTGTCATGCAACAAATCTTTATCCTTAAGAATCGGCTAAAATATCGCCTCAGCTATCCGTTTAGTCGGCCCAGCATTACTCATGGTGTAAAAGTGAAGCACGGGTACACCAAAAGCCATTAGTTCTTTACATTGATTTATCATCCATTCAATACCCACATCTTTAACATCCTTTTCGGTTTTACAAGCGTGCACCGCGTCGCTCAAATCTTCCGGCATATCTATATGGAAAGTTTTAGCCAGACCCGTTAATTGCTTTGAGCCTGTGATGGGTTTTAAGCCCGGGATAATCGGCACATTAATACCATTGGCCCTACAATTATTTACAAAATCAAAATATTTCTGATTATCGAAGAACATCTGGGTCACGATGAAATTCGCCCCCATATCAACCTTTTGTTTCAGGTATTTAAAGTCGGTTTTAAGATTTGGCGCTTCGAAATGCTTTTCAGGATATCCGGCTATACCTATGCAGAAATCAGTTCTCAGGTTTTCATCGCTATGCTGCTCATGCAGGTAAACACCATTATTCATATTTACCACCTGCTGTAACAGGTCGGTAGCATAATTGTGGCCATTAGGCGTTGGCACAAACGAAGCATCACCACGACGGGCATCACCACGTAAAACCAGTACATTCTCGATACCTAAAAACTGAAGATCAACCAAGCCATTCTCGGTTTCATCCTTGGTAAAACCACCACACAACAAATGGGGAACGGTATCTACCTTATATTTATTCATGATGGCGGCGCAAATGGCAATAGTACCAGGGCGTTTGCGGTAGCTCAATTTCTCGAGCAATCCGTTAGGGTGTTCTTTATAGATAAAGTCTTCACGCAACGATGTTACATCAATAAATGGCGGTTTAAACTCCATTAATGGATCAATAGCATCATAAATCCCCTGTATGCTATGGCCCTTTAGTGGCGGGATCAATTCAAAAGAGAATAAGGTTTTGCCGTTGGCGTTTTTGATGTGTTCGGTGATTTTCATTTAGCGTTGATATATAAACTCTATATTTTTACCGTCATTGCGAGGTACGAAGCAATCTCTACATAAGCAAATCCGCTCTGTAAAGTATAGAGATTGCTTCGTACCTCGCAATGACGGTTATTTTTTCATTTTAATAATTTAGGTTCGGCCCCAACCACCGCTCTACAGTTTCCAAATCCATCTTTTTCCTTTTCGCATAATCTTCCACCTGATCCTTACCAATCTTACCCAAACCAAAGTATCTGGATTGTGGATGCGCAAAGTAGAACCCACTTACCGAAGCAGCCGGTGTCATGGCTAAGCTTTCAGTTAAATGCATGTGTGCATTATCTTCAGCCTTCAACAACTCAAACAAAGTTGTTTTTTCCGTATGATCCGGACAGGCAGGATAACCCGGTGCCGGGCGGATACCCTGGTATTCTTCTTTGATCAATTCAATTGTATCCAGTTGCTCCGTTTTCGCATAACCCCAGTAATCCTTGCGGACAAGCTCGTGCATCTTCTCTGCAAAAGCCTCCGCAAAACGGTCGGCAAGTGCTTTGGCCATGATGCTATTATAATCATCGTAATCTCTTTCAAATTCGGCCACTAACTCATCACAACCTATACCGGTAGTTACGGCAAAGCCACCCCAGTAATCAGGTACACCGCTATCTTTTGGCGCGATAAAATCTGCTAACGCGTAATACGGCTCGCCTTTAACTTTTTCGGATTGCTGGCGGAGCGTATATATGGTAGCTAATACTTGCGTACGGGTATCATCGGTATACAATTCTATATCATCACCAACGCTGTTAGCAGGCCAAAAACCAATTACACCATTTGCCTGTAATAGCTTTTCATCTACAATTCTTTTTAATAGCTGTTGCGCATCATCGTATAGTTTCTTAGCCTCAACTCCTACAAATTTATCATCAAATATTTTGGGAAAACTACCGCGCAATTCCCAGGTATGGAAAAATGGCGTCTAGTCGATATAAGATATTAATTCTTCCAACGGATAGGCCTCAAAAACCTTTGTACCCGTAAAAGTTGGTTTAGGCGGCACCATACCGTTAAGGTTGATCTGACATTTTGAAGCACGAGCCTGATCGATACTGACAAAACGTTTATCCGATTTTTTATTCAGATGCGCCTCTCGGGCTTTCGCGTATTCATCTTTTATACCTTGTATATACTCATCTCTGCCTGTTTCGCTCATTAAACTACTGCAAACTGTTACGCTGCGCGATGCATCCAGCACATGTATAGCAGGACCTGAATAATTTGGCGCCACCTTTACGGCCGCATGGATGCGGGAGGTTGTTGCTCCGCCGATGATCAACGGAATAGTAAAGTTTTGACGCTCCATCTCCTTGGCGAAGTGCACCATCTCATCTAAGGAGGGAGTGATTAATCCACTAAGTCCGATGATATCAACTTCTTGTTTAATGGCTTCCTCAATAATTCGTTGGGCGGGTACCATCACCCCCAAATCAATCACCTCAAAATTATTACAGGCTAAAACTACACCTACAATATTTTTACCAATATCGTGTACATCACCCTTAACTGTCGCCATTAAAATTTTACCGGCATTGGAACGGGAATCTGCAGCGGTATTTTCACCTGAAGCTAAAACACGTTGTTTTTCCAGTTCGATAAATGGCAACAGATAGGCCACCGCCTTTTTCATCACACGGGCTGATTTTACCACTTGCGGCAGGAACATTTTACCCGAGCCAAACAAGTCACCAACGATGTTCATACCATCCATCAGCGGGCCTTCAATCACCTCCAGCGGACGGGCATATTTTTGACGTGCTTCTTCAACATCATCATCCAGGTACTCAATAATACCCTTTACCAGTGCGTGCGATAAACGTTTTTCTACCGGATCTTTACGCCATTCTTCGTCACGTACTATTACTTTGCCTTTACTTTTGATGTTATCAGCAAATTCAACCAAACGCTCGGTAGCATCCGGGCGACGGTTTAATAGTACATCTTCAACAAGTTCTAATAAGTCTTTCGGTATTTCCTGGTAAACTTCAAGCATACCCGCATTCACAATACCCATATCCATACCCGCTTTAATAGCATGGTACAAAAATGCGGAGTGCATAGCCTCACGCACCACGTTATTACCGCGAAACGAGAAGGAAATATTACTTACCCCACCGCTTACTTTAGCATATGGCAGGTTTTCTTTTATCCAACGGGTGGCATCAATAAAATCAACCGCGTAGTTGTTGTGTTCTTCTAAACCGGTGGCTACGGTTAATATGTTTGGGTCGAAGATGATATCCTGCGGAGGGAAGCCAACTTCATTAACCAATATATCATAAGAGCGTTGACAGATCTCTTTACGTCTTTCCAATGAATCAGCCTGACCAACTTCATCAAAAGCCATTACTACCGTGGCAGCTCCATAGCTTAATATTTTGCGGGCATATTCCTTAAATTTATCTTCGCCTTCCTTTAGCGAGATAGAGTTAACGATGCCTTTGCCCTGTAAACATTTTAACCCGGCCTCAATAACCGTCCATTTAGATGAATCCACCATGATGGGCAGTTTGGCAATGTCAGGTTCAGAAGCTACCAGGTTCAGGAATTTCACCATCACCGCTTCTGAATCGATCATCCCCTCATCCATGTTGATGTCGATCACCTGCGCCCCGCCTTCTACCTGTTGCAAAGCAACGGCAAGGGCGGCCTCATAATCCTCGCCCAAAATCAATTTAGAAAACTTTGGCGAACCGGTAATATTGGTTCGTTCACCTACGTTCATAAACACGCTTTCGGGTGTAAGCGTTACCGCTTCCAATCCGCTTAAGCGCATATTAGGTTGTATCTCGGGTATTAACCTTGCGGGATATTGGGCTGCTTTGTCGGCAATACATTTGATGTGCTCGGGTGTAGTACCGCAACAGCCACCAACGATATTCACCAAACCGGCTTGCATAAAATCATCTACCTGGTGAGCAGTTTCATGCGCGGTTTCATCGTACTGACCAAATTCATTAGGCAAACCCGCATTTGGATAGGCCGAGGTAAATACATTAGCAATATTTGAAAGTTCCTCTAAGTGCGGACGCATCTCTCTTGCACCTAAAGCGCAATTCAATCCAACAGATAGTAAGTTGGCATGGCGGATAGAGTTCCAAAACGCTTCAACCGTTTGCCCCGATAAAGTACGCCCCGAAGCATCCGTAATCGTACCCGAAATCATGATCGGCAAATGCTTGCCTGATTCTTCAGCATACCTATTTATGGCGAATAGTGCCGCTTTGGCATTCAGCGTATCAAAAATAGTTTCCACCAAAAGCAAATCCGAACCACCATCAACCAAACCACGAACCTGGTCGTAATAAGCTTCTGCCAGATCATCAAAAGTAACAGCCCGATAACCCGGGTCATTAACATCTGGTGATAAAGATGCGGTACGGTTTGTAGGCCCAACAGCACCGGCTACAAAACGTGGTTTTGTTGGGTCTTTTTTGGTGAATTCATCGGCAACCTCTTTTGCTATACGCGCACCTTCATAACTTAGCTCATAAGCCAGTTCTTCCAGGTGATAATCAGCCAGTGAAATTATTTGCGTGCTGAAGGTATTGGTTTCAATAATATCTGCGCCGGCATCTAAATACTCGGCGTGTATTTCTTTTATAATATCGGGCCGTGTAATATTCAGCAAGTCATTATTTCCCTGCAGATCAGATAAATGATCACGAAATCTTTCCCCACGAAAATCCGCTTCCGTCAACTGATACCGTTGTATCATGGTACCCATTGCCCCGTCAATTACGAGAATGCGTTTTTCTAATTCTTTTCTGATATCCATTTTTGAGTACTAAGTAGCTAGTATCAAGTATCAAGACCTAAATGTGATCTCAAAATATCAGTCCAAATGCAAAGAAAAATCTAGCTACCTGATACTAATTACTTGATACTAAAAAAAGCTTATGTCGAAAAGTCGGGCGATATATTGACTTTCGCTTATCTTTCCTAACCCTTTGTATTTGAGTTAAGTAGAATGTAGCACCTTGTGAAGCACAGGTTGCTAAGACATCGCAGGGTCTAATCCCTCCGTCTTTCTCTATAAGCACTGCAAATGTGCGTAATTAAGTTGTAAAATGCAATAGGACATATATACCCTAATTGTCATTTCGAAGTGAACTGTAAGACTTACGAAGTTTTTAAAACTTCGTAAGTCTGTTTACTATTTCTCCCCGGTCAAAATGACAACAAAAAAAGCCGTCTCTTTTGAAGACGGCTTTCAATAAATGTTTTTTTATGATTAACGTCTTCTTCCGAAAATACGCATCATCGACATAAACAGATTTATGAATGTAGTATACAATACAAAAGCACCAATGATTACTAATTTTTTCGATTGCTCATTGCCATACTCAATACCTGCGCCAATGCGTTTCAGCATCTGCATGTAATAAGCGGTTAAACCAACCATAATAGCTATAAATAGGAAGCTAATGATGTAATCCAATTGAGCGCTTCTGAAAAGGAAGTTAACCAAACTGGCTACAAATACACCTATAAATACCATGAATAAGATAGAACCAAATTTACTAAGGTCCATTGATGTCCTGTAACCTGCGATAGCCATTATACCAAATACAAGTGAGGCGCTTAAGAACACACTGAATATGGAACCTGAGGTATAGATCAAGCCGAAGATACTAAGCGTTATACCTATAGTAACCGAATACGCAAGATATAAAACTACCATTGCCACATACGACAAGCGGTTAAAGCCAAAATTCATCACCAGTGAAAATGCTAATGGTGCAAATATGGCCACATAACCTAAACCTGTAAAACCACCAGCAACCGGATCAATAATCAAACTTAATAAACTTGGCGTAAGGAAAAACTCAAACGCAGTAAAAGCTGAAACACCTAATGCCACAAACATCCAGGCAAAAACTTTTGCTAAGTATTTGCGCGATGCGGTTTCGCTGTCGTCTAATTGTACCACACTATTATACGTGTAGTTAGGATTATTACTTTCCATTTTTAAATTTATTTTCTTTTTGGGTTATACAATTATAAATATTAGATATGATATTTTGAATAGTTAGATACCAATATCCTGATATAGTTTAATCTCAAATGTTATACCGTAGTATTAATTAAGCCTTTTTGTCAGTTGTTCTTCAATTAGCTTGAATACTTGCAGTGGTTTTAACCCACGCCAGTTCAATTCATCAAGCGCACCCCCAAAGTTTATATAATAATCGATGTTGTTACGTTTAAACTCTTCGATCACGTGCTCGCGGAAATTAATACCCGCTATCCAGCCATCCTCAACCTCCTGAAACCACTCCTCATAATAACAATCATCGGATGAATGGAAGTTCAATACATTCTCTCCAATCAATATAAAACAGTTAATGCCCTGGTCAATCATCAGGTCTATCAGTTCTCGCTTCATCAGCATAATATCATTGTTGATGGCATCGTTCCATTCACCAATAAACTCGATGATAGTATAGCCGCGATCATAATCAACAAACAATACTTTTAAATATAAAGTATTTGAGCCGAACGAATCCCATTGCGGGTGCAGCAAATAGTTGTATACCTGCTTATCAAACTCAAACTCACTATACTGCGTAGCATAAAAAGGCGAAAACTTGTCCTCCGATGCTACATAGTCATCTCTCCAACGGTAATATGGTTCTATTTCGTGCATTATTCTAATTCAAAATTCTAAAGTAAAAAATCAAAATCACTTAGTTGAATTTAGACTTAACTTATAAAAGTCCACAGCTTTCCTAACGCTACCGTATTGTTTTAACAAATCGGCGGCTGTTGCTTCATCAAGCCCTGTCTCACTCATAATCATTCGGGTGCCGCGGTCTACCAGTTTATTGTTGGTGAGCTGCATATCCACCATTTTATTGCCTTTTACCCTGCCCAGCTGTATCATCACCGCCGTACTCAGCATATTCAATACCAGCTTTTGTGCTGTACCGGCCTTCATACGGGTTGATCCCGTTAAAAATTCAGGTCCGGTTACTACCTCAACTGGATATTGCGCCTCGGCAGCAACAGGGCTGCCACTATTACATACGATGCAACCCGTTACAATATTGTTTTGGTTAGCCATTTTTAGGCCACCGATGACATATGGCGTTGTGCCCGATGCCGCGATTCCTACCAAAACATCTTTATCGTTAATGTCATACCCCAGCAAGTCCTGCCACGCTTGCTGAGCATCATCCTCGGCAAATTCAACCGCCTTTCGGATGGCTATATCCCCACCGGCAATAATCCCAACCACCATATCAAAAGGCACCCCAAAGGTTGGTGGGCATTCCGATGCATCAACCACACCTAATCGGCCACTGGTACCCGCGCCGATATAAAATAAGCGCCCGCCCGCTTTCATACGCTCGGCAGTAATGCTTACCAGCCGCTCAATTTGCGGCAAAGCTTTGGCTACTGCAAGCGGCACGGTTTGGTCCTGGTTGTTTATATTTTGGAGGATTTCTGCAACAGACATACTCTCCAAATTGTTATACAGCGAGCTTTTCTCGGTGGTAGATTCCATTTCGGGCGGTGTTTTTACAAAATTGGTTAAAAATGAAACAGGATTATAATTTTATAAAAACAAATAGTCATTGTCAGAATCTGAATTTATTGAATTAAAGAATTACCTGAATTCTATAAATTCAACAAATTCTCAAAATTCGAGTTCAGACAATCATTTTTAAACAACTTCTTAAAATTTAGCAAAAGTTAATTTTATAGTTTTTCTGATCGCGGCAATTGGCTAACTTTGTGTGTGACAATTTAGTATGAAAAAGGGCGCGGGCATCATCTTCAGATCTGTTATTTTAATTTTAATAGGTGTAGCTATTGGTCTTCTTATTGGCGATAACGATTTTTCATCAAGATACCTTGACGAACCTACCGTAAGAAACGATAAACTGGCTAAGGTACTACAGCTGGTGCGCCAAAATTACGTCGACTCCATAAATGTAGATAGTGTTGAAGGTGTAGCAGCCAATAATCTACTGCAAAACCTGGATCCGCACTCCGTCTACCTTCCCCCAAAACAAGCACAAGCAATTAATGAAAAACTGGAAGGTGGCTTTAACGGCTTCGGCATTGAATACCAGCTTTTGCGCGATACCCTGTTCATCACCCAGGTTTATCCAAACGGACCAGCTCAAAAAGCAGGTTTAGTTAGTGGCGATGCAATTATCGACATCAATAATAAAAAATTCTCGGGCACTAATCTCACTACTGACAAGGTTGACAACATGTTTACCGACGAAACTAATAAACAATTAGCCTTTAACGTAATAACCCCTGTTGACCAACATACTAAAGCCTTCACCGTAAAGCGTGGCTATGTTGATCTGAGCAGCATTGATGCTTACTATATGGCAACGCCAATTATAGGCTATGTTAAAATAAGCAAGTTCGCCTCCACTACTGATAATGATTTCAGACATGCCCTTGTTGACCTTAAGCAAAAGGGAATGAAAAAACTGATACTGGACATCAGGGGTAATGGCGGGGGATATTTAAATACCGCTACCGCTATGGCCAATGAGTTTTTGACCAAAGGCCAGCTGATCGTTTACACCAAAGGGTCGCACGAACAACGTACGGATTACTTTGCTACTGATTCGGGTGTGTTTCAGCAAGGTAAAATGGCGGTTTTGATAGATGAGTATTCTGCTTCGGCAAGTGAAATATTGGCAGGTGCCTTACAGGATCTGGATCGTGCCGTGATCATTGGCCGTCGCTCGTTTGGCAAGGGCTTGGTGCAACAGCAATTTCCGTTTGATGATGGTTCGGCAGTTAATTTGACGGTGGCAAGGTATTATACGCCATCGGGCAGATCGATACAAAAATCATATGCTGGTGGCATTGATAATTACCACCAGGAATTATCAAACCGGATGAAAAAAGGTGAACTATTTTCGGCCCGGAGCAATATGAATGATAGCCTTTTCAAACAGCAATCGCCTTACCATACCCTGAGTGGGAAACAGGTTTACAGCCACGGCGGTATTATGCCCGATATTTTTATACCTGCGGATAGTTCCGAGGATACGCAATTGGTACAGGAATTAGAAGATAACCAACTTTTTTCGGCCTACGTGCTGGATAAGATGCAACCAATATTGAGTAAATATAGCTCAGTAGAAGACTTTGTGAATCACTTTACAGTAAACGGAAACACGTTTGATGATTTTATCATCTATGCATCAAGTACGATAAAGGAGATGGATCCGGGAGATATTATCGTATCCAAATCAACCATAAAACTACTACTGAAAGCCTACGCCGCGCGTTTTAAATGGGGCGATGAGGCTTATTTTGAAACCGTGAATAACGAAGATGTCGGGTTTAAAACCGCAGTGAACACGATTAAGTAATTTTATTAATGTGCAAATATGCAGATGTGCGAATGTGCAGATAAACCGCTATTTAATTAATCCATTTGCACATCCACGCATCAAACTATTTTTGCCTGAACCAAATCTGCACAGGTGCTCCTGTGAAATCGAAATGCTCTCTTAATTTATTCTCCACAAAGCGGTAGTATGGTTCTTTAACATACTGCGGCAGGTTGCAAAAGAACGCGAACATTGGCGATGAGCCTGCAATTTGGGTGATGTATTTAATTTTAACGTATTTGCCTTTGATTGACGGTGGCGGCATAGCATCGATAATCGGTAGTAATACTTCGTTTAATTTTGATGTAGGGATACGTTTCGCACGGTTTGCATAAACTTCGTTAGCTACCTCAATAACCTTTAACACACGTTGTTTTTCGGTAACCGAAGTAAATACAATAGGTACATCAGTAAACGGCGCGATCTTCTCGCGGATCATCTCTTCGAAAACTTTAATGGTTTTGTTGTTCTTCTCGATCAAATCCCATTTGTTTACTACAATAACAACACCTTTTTTATTCTTCTCAGCAAGGTGGAATATATTGATGTCCTGCGACTCGATACCTTCAACAGCATCAATCATGAGGATGATCACGTCCGCCTCTTCAATCGCCTTAATGGTACGCATAACCGAGTAAAATTCGATATTCTCCTTTACCTTGGTTTTTTTACGCATCCCGGCGGTATCAATCAGCATAAAGTCATGACCGTATTGGTTATAATGGATATGGATCGAATCGCGGGTTGTGCCAGCTATCGGGGTAACAATATTACGATCCTTACCAATTAATGAATTGATGATTGATGATTTACCCACATTTGGGCGACCAACAATCGCGTATTTCGGTAAAGTGTTTACTTCAGTTGGCTCGTCATCAAAATGTTTAACAACATCGTCCAGCAATTCACCTGTGCCAGAACCTGTCATGGATGAGATATTGTATAACTCACCCAAACCTAAGCTGTAAAATACCATGGAATCGGATAATAACGACGTATTATCCATTTTGTTAACCACAACAAATACCGGTTTTTTGCCCTTTCGCAGTAATGCGGCAATTTCATCGTCCAGATCGGTAATACCTGTGGTTACATCAACCACAAACAAAATAACGGTTGCTTCTTCAATAGCGATAACTACCTGCTCGCGGATGGCGGCCTCAAATACATCTTCGGAATTTGCTACGTAACCGCCTGTATCAATAACGGTAAAGCTATGATGCGTCCATTCAGATACACCGTAGTGCCTGTCGCGGGTTACGCCGCTCACGTCATCAACAATAGCCTTACGGCTCTCAGTTAAACGGTTATATAATGTTGATTTGCCTACGTTGGGCCTGCCCACTATGGCTACTATATTGCTCATGTTTTATTATAGAGTCAAGAATCAAGACTGAAGAATCAAGATATGCAAAATTGCGATATTCCTGATTAATTTCTATGATTCTAATTGTGTAATTTATTATAAATCTTCGCCAAATATCCTGGCTCTTGATTCTTCTATTGTTCCTTCTTTACTATTCGTACCCAAATTTTTTCAGGTAATTTTTTTTGCTGCGCCAGTCGGGGATTACTTTGACAAACATTTCCAGGAATATTTTCTTTTGGAAAAAATCTTCCATATCACGGCGGGCGTAAGTTCCAACTATTTTAAGCATGCTGCCATCTTTGCCTATCAATATATTTTTTTGCGAATCCCGTTCCACAATAATCTCGGCACTTACACGGTGAAGTTTTTCTCCCTCGATAAACGCGGTGATAATTACCTCGCTGCTATATGGGATCTCTTTTTTATATTGCTTAAATATTTGCGCACGTATCATCTCCGAAGCAAAAAACCTGTCGTTACGATCGGTCAGTGCATCCTTCTCATAATATGGCGGATGCTCTGGTAAATGCTCGATAACAAAATTCATTACCGCCAAAACGTTATAATCCTTTAATGCTGATATTGCAAAGATCGCTTTTGGATTTAGCTTTTCTTTCCAAAATTCAACTTTAGCTTTTACCGTTTCCTCGTCGGATTGATCTACCTTGTTAATCAATACAGCTACCGGGGCTTGTGTGCCTGCCAACTTTTTCAACACGTCCTCTTCATCATACTCCTCGTAGATGTCGGTAACCAATAAAATCAGGTCGGCATCAACTATGGAACCATCAACCTGGTGCATCATACTTTCATGCAATGCATAATGCGGTTTGATAACGCCGGGGGTATCAGAAAATACGATCTGATAGTCCTCTTCGTTAACAATACCTAAAATACGGTGACGTGTAGTTTGCGCCTTCGGGGTGATGATCGACATCTTTTCGCCCACAAGCGCGTTCATTAAGGTTGATTTACCTGCATTGGGCTTACCTATTATACTTACAAAACCTGCTCTGTGGGCCATAAAAAAATAAATGAAATAATATTTGGACTGCAAAGAAACGAATTATATCTTTGCAGTCCAATTTAAACAGGATGTAAATTGCATTTTTGGTTTAACTGGAACACTTTTAGCAGTTATGAGTTATGAGTTAAGAGTTATAAAACAAACACAGTGCGGGATGGAGCAGTTGGTAGCTCGTCGGGCTCATAACCCGAAGGTCGTAGGTTCGAGTCCTGCTCCCGCTACCCAAGTAATGAAAAAGCCTTTAATCGAAAGATTAGAGGCTTTTTTGCGTTTGTGGTAGTTGGTAAAAGGGTAAATATCGAGGTACACAATGAGGTACACAGGTTTAGTTTTCGAGGTACACAGGCAAAGGCTTGTAATCAACTGTATATCAACTTGTAATGCTGGTTCTCTGATTTATCATTTTTTAAATTAGACAATCATGGTACACAACATGAACATCCTTTTCTTCTTCTACAAGTCAAAAGCAAACTTAAAAGGAACAGCACCAATCTTCTGCCGTCTCACAATGGAGACCAAACGCAGGCAGTTTTCTACCGGAATTTACATTAAAGAAGCATCGTGGAATAACCTGTCTCAAAAAGCTAAAGGCACATCAAAGGATGCAATGCACATTAATAATACATTGGACACCACTCGCCAGAAGCTTAATCACTAAAAGATGAAGAAGCACGCGCATGGTTAATATTAAGTAAGCTCACCTTACCTTTATGTATTACCGGGAAAACACCCAAATAAATGATAATTAGTAAAAAGTATTTTTTCATTGACATTAAGATTTAGGTTATTGCTTAAATATAATAGCTGACTGGGTGTTACTTCTAAACTGCCATTGGTATTTACACTTCTGTTAACTTGTGCTTTAGCTACCAAACTCATAAAGAGTAAGACAGCTATGATCGCTTTTTTCAATGATAATAAACTTAGGTTTGATTTTCTATTATCTTCTAACAATTGAGACCTTAAGGACGGTACAATTGCGTATTAACGATTTTTTTATTGAACGTATAGTTTAAAAAGAGCATCCATCATTACATTTTATTCTATAATTATTTTTATTTCATTCGCGTCGAACCTACCCTTAATACAATCTTTTCCATAATTATTAATATAAGACATCTTTATTCGATAAACGCCTTTGGATAGTTCTGGGTTCCCCGTTTTTAGTAAGATGCCATTTATATTGATTGTTCTAAATAAAGATGTGCCTTGAGGAATGTTTATATATTGCAATATGGTTTTTGGACCAAAATCAGCAAAAGCCCCCCCAAATGGCCTAGTTGCTTTACCATTGTCATCAGTTATTGTTAGAAAGAAATTTATCCTCATATCATTAAATAAATCTAAAAGCCTGATGTCATGATCACTTATGTTTTTAAACTCCATCTCTAAAATTAAATTTTTGTTATTTGATTTGTCGGATCTTGACCGAACATTAAATTTCATTTTTATAGAATCTTGTCTAAATGCTCTTATAGCGGAATCTCTTTTATGACTAAAATAGATTGAATCATGTGGCGATTTTGATTGTGCCGATCCAATGATTGAGTAAACTAATAATAATATAGATAAGCAAAGTTTTTTCATTTTATATTTAATTTAAGGACATGTAGTTCTAGTTGTTGATTGTGGGCATGCGGCTGTATAACTTGGTGTCGTTGTACCCGCAGGAACGGTCCAGCTTTTCGAAGTGCCCAGATTAAAATATCTGACCGATGCACCAAAAGTATTCCGATCATCAAGCTTACTGGCAAAACTTCCATAAGCGATGTATGAATTTGGCAGGATCTTCTGCAGCCAGGGTGTATAGGATAACGAAACATTAGTGGTGTTTGCAATAGACGCCAGCTTGGAAGGATTCCAGTAACTGGCATTTACATCTGGTGAAATTGCCACACCTGCTTCTCCTAGAGCGCCTGACCGGGCATCCGGAGTAATTGTTAAAAATGGGACAGCGGTTGTTATGGTATTCGATGAACTGCCATTGGTATTCACGCTGCTGTTAACTTGCGCTTTTGTCTCAAAACTTATTAAAAGTAGGATAGCTGCGATTACGGTTTTCAATGATGAAAAGATTTAGGTTTTTTTAATTAATAATACTGCGCTTTAATAGCAAGCTTAATAAGCTTATGTAATAATTTATTCCACCAAAATTTATAGAATTTTGGATATATAACCCACTTCTCAAACGCACTTTTCGACAATCCTTCTAATCCTAAAAGCTTATACATTACTTTTCAGGAATGGTCAACTATACAATGGGACTTTTTAGTATAATCGAAATAAATGCTAAGGTCTGATTGCTTTTGTCCGAAACAAGCATTTTATGGAAAATAGATATGTGATGTAATGAAAAGCCTCTTGTTTTGAGGATTGGACGTGTAAAAAGTTGGTTATTTATCTGCATACTATTAAGGTCAAGATATGGAGGTCGGTTTTAGTTTATTTGACGGCGAATAACTTGTCATTCATTTTTCGATAACTGCTTACAAATTGTGCTCTATGTAACTCAAAGTAAATGGACTATTTGCGATAGCTTTAATACGTTCTAAATAAGCATCATGTGCTTTTTGGCAATATAATTTGAGACTAATACCTTACCAATGATGATAGGAAATCCATACAAGAATTATTACTTTTCTCCATAATTTATTCGAATAAGAGGTAACATAAAAAGTGCTCGTGTTTCAATTGATTTTAAATCTTTGCCTGAAATTACTCCTAACGATATAAAAATTTTATATCGCCCGGCAGGGAGTTGTATTATTTTACTTGGGTCAGGCTTTCCTTCTGTTAAACCGAGACACTGGCTAATATTTAGGTAAATATCAAAAGAACTTTTTGCAGGGATAGTAATGGTGTCTGTATTAGCCATATCTATCGATTTGATCTCCTTACCATTACTCACAATTTTTTCAACAACATAAGACTTGGTGGGTTTTACCGATCCGCTTTTATAATCATCGATTTCATTACGTGAAAAGTATGGTATCAGTATGTTATAACCCTTGTCATTGGCAAGATTAATTCCTATGTTATCTAATGGATTTCGTACAGTGATATTACTGCGCGAATCATTTTTAATTTTAATTATAAACCTGAACCCTCTTTCCGATTTCTTTTGGGCTGAATCTCCAGCGAATACCACCTGTATATGGTCAATCTCTGAACTTTTAGCCGTTTCATGATTTTTTTTATTAAATACGATTTCATTCTTTGATTGTGCCAACGTATCGACGCAAACAAAAAGTAACAATATTGCTGGGATTAACTTTAAAATACATTTCATGATATTCTTATTATTTTAATTACATAAAGGACAGTAGTTAGCACCATCCAACCAATTTAAAGATTTTGCATAATTACAAATTGCTATCACCATAGGGTCTACCACGGTGTGCTCTGCTGCTTGCGTTGCACCGTTATGATCGTTTGCATCTTCGCTATGATATTCTGTAAGCCAAGTTTGAAGCGTATTGTCCAAAGCAGTTTGATAATCAGACAATGCCATTATTTGATTAATTGCCTGTTCTTCTGTTTGTCCGGTGTTTGGCACACTTAAACTTGTAAAAAGGGCAGGTATATTAGGTAAAACAGTGGATAATGAAGGTTGGATATGTTGTTGATGAACATTTTCATGAGCCTGCACCGCTTCGATCATATACCAATTAGGCGGGCAATATCCAACGGATAAAGCATTCAATTCAGCTTCCTGCAAGCAAAAATTATTTTGTGTGGAATTTCCACCCATTAAAAACGACATAGGCTGCCCATAACATGATCGCTATTATAGGCATGGATAACCGAAATGTAATCTTTTTATCGGCTGTAATTAAGGTGTATCCTGAAAATAGGATTAGAAGAGATAGGCCGGTCAGGTAAAGAAAAAGTGGTGTAAGCGATGAATAAATGAATGCGCTGCTTGTAACAAGCGTTGATGCCAGAATATAGAAAATAATGATTGAAAATAATCGGTGGCGATGTAAGTAAACATTTCTTTCAGGGTAAAGACGTTTGGCATTGATTGATAAAGTTTAGTATATGGGCCTTTGCCGATATAATTGGTTTATCGAAAGTCTAAATTTTAATAAAACTTATTTTGTAATATATTATCTATTAATTATACTATATTATCAGTGGTTAAAAATGTCATTCAAGCTAACAGATAGGAGAATCGGTCTCCCGGATTTTATGTTTTTGAACTTCTTTGTAATGTCTCGAGAATTTAACCTGCCATAACGTTGTTGGAGTTTACCGCTTGTCACTGTTGTGGTTGGCTAATTCATGCGGCTATTATAATAATGGACTTCTTTCTGACCCTTATCCATTACTGAATTAGAATTTGTCGGGGGTTAAGGGTTCGATCAACAATAAATAATTGCGAGTGTCTAAGTCGCTTAATGACGAAGGTTTGAAACACAAAGGCTTTAAATATTTCGATTCTCCTTTGACTTTCTAAGTAGCCTTAAACAGGATCGAACTAATTAAAGTTGGGCAAATATTTTCAAATCTGCCATAAACGGGTTCGAGTTTAGTCCGATTGGGGCTACCCAAGTAATGAGAACGCCTTTAATCGAAAGATTAGAGGCGTTCTTCGTTCTATGCCTCCCGTTTTTAGTAAGAAAGAGGTACACAATAAGGTATTCTCCCGGCATTCTGATTCAATCACATTTAATCAAAAATGAAATGGTACACGACACTCGCCTAGCACCGGTATCGTGTGGGCTGGTTTATCAGAATCTACATTCTAACACAGTTAAACTGCTATTGGTTCTCCTTAACGTTATCTTCTTTCTGATTCTTAATATCCTGCGAAAATTGCGAGGGTGTTTTACCAAATTCCTTTTTAAAGGCTTTTGTAAAATATGACTGTGTTTGTATGCCTACACGATACATTACATCAGTTAGCAAAACATCCTCGTGAGTGATAATGTTAGCTGCTTTTTTTAGTCTGAATGATCGTACAAACTCGCCAATTGAATAACCGGTGATGCCCTTTATTTTGTTATATAACTTTGTTTTACTCATGCCTATTTCCTTACATATATAGTCAACATCCAAATCAGAATTACTTAGTTGTAATTCAATAAGGTTTATTAATTGATCTAAGAAGGCTTTGTCATTCTCTGAATCAGTGATCTCCTGAGCCTCCAGGAAATATTTATTTAAATATCGTTCCTTTAAAGTGCTTCGTTGCTCAAAAATATTTTTGATCGAAAGTAACAATAAATGAATACTAACAGGTTTTGGGAAATATAGATCAGCTCCTGAATCCGCACCCTCTATTTTCGATTCAATTGCATCTTTTGCCGAAAGTATAATAAACGGGATTTGACTTGTTTTTTTGTCCTTTTTTAATGCTCTGCAAAAATCTATCCCATTCATCCTTGGCATCATTAGGTCGCTGATAATTAAATCAGGCATTTCAGCCTTAGTTATGGCCAAAGCCGTGATTCCATCTGTGGCTTCAATTATTTGATAAAACTCGGCCAAACTAAGATGGATGAAATTTCTAAGCTCTTCGTTATCATCAACAATTAAAATTTTATATGCTCCGTTATTATTGTTTACAATAGCAGTTTTAGTAAATTCTTGTAATTCCCTGTTTTCATTTTGATACTCAGATGTGGTTAAGCTTTCTAACTGTACGGCCCCATTTATTGATTTTGAAACCCAGGTTTCATTAGCTGAGTAATCGGTTTTGTCAACAGGGAATTTTATAATAAAGTCACTTCCCACATTTTTTTCACTATTAACATATATACTTCCCTTATGCAAAAGTGTAAGGCTTTTTACAAAAGCTAACCCTACGCCTGATCCCATATGCGCATCGGTAATCCGGTAATAGCGTTCAAATAAATGTTGTATCGAGTCGTTTGAAATTCCTATTCCATTATCAGAAACACGTATATATGCATACTTTTTACCCTTGAAATTAGCATTAATAGCAATCTGATATTCATGTATTGAAATAAAGTCCCGTTCATTTTCATAAAGCTCAATAGTGATGCTCCCGCCGGTTTGAGTGTATTTAAAGGCGTTGTTCATCAAATTCAATATTATTTTCTCTATAATCTGACGGTCAAACCAGGTTTCACTTAAATCCTTATCTATTTTTAAATATAAATTGATATGCTTTTGTAAGGCCAGGCTTTTGAAATCTTCGGCTATCTCAGCAATAAATATATTTAAGTTCCCGGGCATAACTTTTAGCCTTAATGCTCCCGTTTCCGCCTTCCTAAAATCCATTAGCTCATTAATTAATAATAATAACCTATTGGCATTACGATGTATAGTTTCATAGTATTGATGAAAAGTTAAACGACTGTCTTCCCTCATCATTTTTTCAACAGGGCCTAAAATAAGGCTAAGAGGAGTCCTGAATTCGTGAGAAATATTGGTAAAAAACTGCAGCTGTATATTGTGCATTTCTTCCCGTTTTTTTTCATCTATTTTTTTAAGGTCAAGATTCTTTTTAAAAAGGAGTAAAAAATACGCAGTAATAAAAAATAAAAGGAAAATTAATAACTCAAACCACCATGTTTCCCAAAACGGTGGGTGTATATCTATACTAACAGAAGTGAGTTTATTATTCCACACACCATCGTTATTGGCAGCTTTTACATAAAACGTATAATGCCCGGGGTCAAGATTGGTGTAATTAGCTTTGCGTTCTGTATGGCTATAATGCCATGTTTTTTCAAATCCATCTAGTTTATAGGCGTATTGATTATTCTCTGGCGCGGTATAATTTAACAGTGCAAATTCAAACGAAATTGACGATTGCTGATAGTTTAAATCAATGTGGTGGGTAAAGCTAATATCATTTTGCAGAGGAGCGTTTTTCAGGCCGGGCTGTATCATTTGATTAAATAGCTGAAAATTTGTTATATAAACAGGGGCTATAAATTGGTTGGTCTTAATGTCACTAGGGTAAAATGTATTAAATCCATTAATGCCGCCAAAATACATTTCGCCATTTTTTGTTTCCATGCATGATCCGGCTTCAAACTCCAAGCCTTGCAAACCATCAGCGAGGTTGTATTTTTTTATCGAATAATTACCCGGGTTTAATTTTGTTAAACCGTTTGAGGTTGATATCCATAAATTACCTCCCTTATCCTCCGTAATGCCTTTTATAAACTCGGATGATAAGCCACCTTTATCCGTAAACAAATCAAACCGGTTGGCCGATTTATTAAACAGATACAACCCCGCGTGGCCAACCCAAACCCTGCCTTTGCTATCTGTAAAAATTGTTCTTATATCTGCTGTCTGTTGGCCGTTAACAAAATAATGTGTGAATTTATTTTTTATGAGATTATAGCAATTTAGCCCGCCATCATCAGTCCCTATCCATACATTCTTGTCTTTATCTTCATTTAATGAAACAACATTATTCCCGAACATGCTGGTTTCCTGGCGTGGGTCACTGGTTATTCGCCTAAACGTATGTGTTTTCAGGTCAAGAAGGTTAAGGCCACCATAATATGTCGCAACCCAAAGATTTCCTTCGCTATCATCAAGTGTTGCCTGCACATAATTTGAACTGATGGAGTTTTTGTCGGCCGGGTTATTGGTAAAATGAACGAAAGTATTATTGGTTCTGTTCATCAGGTTTAAACCTCCGCCCCAGGTGCCTATCCATAAATTATTTTTATGGTCTTCATTAATACTCAATATGGCATCAGAGCTAATGCTTTTGGTATCATAAACATTATATCTATAATGCTGAAAGGTATTGTTAGCGGTATTATATAAATTTAGGCCCCCGCCATCAGTACCTACCCATATATTACCCAAATGATCCTGGCAAAATGATTTAACATCATTATAACTTAAACTGTTGTTATCAGATTGCGGTTGCATTAGTTTAAATTTATCTGCCAATGGCGCATAAAAATTTACACCTCCGCGATGTGTACCAACCCAAAGATCATTCTGGTTATCTTCAAAAATTGCAGATATAGTTTTTTGAGATAAACTAACCGGATTGCCCGGTACATTTTTACAATTGATGAAGGCATTAATGGCGGGGTTAAATAAATCAAGGCTGCCATTGATTCCCCCCGCCCATATTTTACCCTTTTTATCAATAAATAAACTTCTTATCTGGTCGGTACTCAGGCTAAATGGTTCTTTATCATTATGGCGAAATTGCTTAACGGTGTGAGCATTTAAATTAATTACAACTATGCCATCATCTAGTGTGCCTATCCAAATATTTCCTTGTTTATCTTCTTGTATTTTAGTTATAGCATAGTTAATATGATAGTCTGATTGCCCGTTTAATTTAAACGCATTTACAATTGCACCGGTTTTTCTGTTATAAAGTGTTATTCCTTTATCTGTACCGATCCATAAATTCCTATCACGGTCTTCATACAAATCATTTATTTCGTCATTTACAGGCTTAGGCATATAGCCTTTTTTGTATTGAAATTGTTTAAATATGTTATTCTTAACATCGTAGTAGTTCAATTCACTGCTACTTGTGCCAACCCATAATTTACCTTCTCTATCACTATACAAACAATTTATTTCGCTACTCGATAGGCTGTTTTTATTTGAAGGATCATGTTTATATACCGTAAATGAATTTTTATATGGATCAAATTTGTTAAGCCCATTTAAAGTACCTATCCATATGTTATGCCGGGCATCTTCGCAAATGCATTTAATATAATTATCGCTAATGCTTTTTAAATTGATGGCATTATTTCTAAATATCCTGATGTTATAACCATCGTATTGGTTTAATCCATCCCTTGTGCCAAACCAAATATATCCTCTGCTATCCTGAAAAATAGTTTCTACTGTATTTCCTGATAAGCCATCGGTGGTAGTAATGTGTTTAAACTTGAGGTTTAGGCTTTGGGCCAACAAGGGTAATGGAGCCATTATTTTAAAACATATAAGCACACAAACTACCCATAAGCGTAATTCATTAAACAGGCTATCCCAATAATTACTAAAATATTTATAAACCATTTTTTGGTTGTAGGTTACAATTGGTTTTGGCAGTCTGTTCACAGATTGCATCATTGGCTAATTTATACATCCTTACTTAACAATGAGTTATGTGAGGATGGAATTATAATAAAATGACTAATCGGACTAAATATCTGACCGATTGAACAATTTAATTACGTTGAAATTGTCAGTTATTTGTCTAAGTCTAATTAACTGTACATTTTACATTTGATTTTTCAAATATAGATAACAGTTAATACAGTTGCCACTTTGTTCTCAGCAAAATGGCTCTGCTTATAAACCAATTAAATTATTAAACCATTAATTATGCAAAATTTTACTTTTCATTATTGGAGAAGATTAACCTGGATGCTCGTTTTGCTCACTGGGTTACAATCCTTTTCCGCACATGCTCAAAACGGGATAACCGTAAAGGGTATAGTTATTAGTAAGGATGATAATAATACGTTACCGGGGGTAACGGTTAGTATCAAAAACACCAGCACAGGTACAGTGGCCGATGCAAGCGGTAAGTACACAATTAATGCACCGGTTGGAGCAGTGCTGGTATTTTCCTTCGTCGGATACCAAACGCTGGAGCAAACCGTCACCGGGCCTACCTTGAATGCGACACTATCAACACAAGCGCATGGTTTGAATGAAGTAGTTGTTATTGGTTACGGAACAACAACCCGTGCAAATATCAGTACTGCAGTATCAAAAATCGATCCCAAAAATGTTCCTCAGGCCGCCAACAGTTCTGTAAACGATCTGTTGTTCGGGCGCGCAGCAGGCGTAGACGCTGTTCAGTCCAGTTCACAGCCAGGCGGTGCGGTTAACATATCTATTCGTGGCAGAACAGGTAATCCTTTATATGTAGTAGACGGGGTGGTTTACCCTAACAGCAGCCTGGACCCATCCAATGGTTCTATTGCAGGTGAAACGAATGGTGTGGATCGTGGCGGGCTAGCCAATATTAATCCGGATGATATTGAATCCATAGAAATTCTAAAAGATGCCAGCGCGGCCATTTATGGTGTGAACGCGGCCAATGGTGTGGTTTTAATAACAACTAAAAAAGGCAAAAACGGCAGAATGAACATTAACTACGACGGTAGTTACTCTCTCATAAAAAATTATCCTTATTTAACACCATTAAACGCAACTCAATACGAAACCTTGTTTAACGAATTCACTAAGGATCAGTATTTAGCTACAAATAACATGGAACCGTTTGGTACGGCAACTCCATCCGGCTTTACACCAAAATATTCTGATGCGCAGATTGCATCCGCAGGTGTAGGCACCAATTGGCTTAGCAAAGTGCTGCAAACCGGTAACATTGATAATCATAACTTAACCATCAATGGCGGAACCGAAAAAACAACTTACTTTTTTTCCGGTGGCTTTTTCGACCAGAATGGTACGGTAGCTAATTCAGCCCTGAAAAAATTTACCGGAAGATCCAATGTATCCTTTATACTAACCAAGTTTTTAACCCTGAACACCAATATATCGGGTAATACCAATCAGTATGCAAACGGATCGGTAGGAGGCCAGACCGGCGGTTCAGGAACGCAAGGTTTCAGTATGCTTCAGGCAGCCTTGGGATATCCGGACAATGTGCCCTTTACAGATGCTAACGGTAATAATTCTCAATTTGGGTTAATTCCGAACCCGGTAGCTTTGCAGGAGGTTATAGATAATACTTATTATCACGCGTTAGATGTCAATATTTCAGCAGATGTTAAAATCTTACCCGGATTAACAGGGCATTTATTATTTGGCGACCATTATGAAGCGGCTAACCGTGACTTTTTTGTTCCCAGCAATGTTTATTATTTCCAGCAGTATCTTTCCCGTGCCTCAGTTAATTACAATAACCGCGAAAACCAAACCTATGAGGGTACTTTATCTTATAAAAAGGATCTGGCCAGCTGGATTAACCTGGATGCGGTAGGTGGTATGGGGCAATACCTGAGTTCTTATAACACTGCTTCTAGCCAGGGTGCAGGAGCCCCCGATGCGTTTACCTATACAACGCTGGGTGCGGAAACTTCCAACATCGGAATCAGCTCTTCCGAATCAAGAACAGCGCTTAGGTCATATTTTGCCCGTGCAAATTTCAATATCTTAAATAGATACCTGATCGGAGCCTCATGGCGATATGATGGTTATAGTTTCTTCTTCCCTCAAAATAAATATGCCTCATTCCCATCATTATCATTGGGTTGGAAAATTAATGAAGAACCATTTTTTAAAGACATAAAGTCTGTTGATTTATTGAAATTGCGTGCAAGTATTGGTACCACAGGCCAAACCATATCTGGTGGCGCCGCTTATGGTTATTATGCTTCTGACGGTAATATCATTTACTTCAATAATGGCAGTACAGATTATGCAACTATCATTAAACAGCAAAATGATAATCCGAACTTGTCATGGCAAAAAACTATCAATAAAAATATAGGCCTTGATTTTGGTTTGTTTAACGATCGTATCACAGGTTCAGTAGATGTGTTTAAGGACGACATTACAGATCTTTTGGCTTATGCGCCAACAGCACCTTTATCAATTTTCCCTAGTGCGCCAGTTAACGGCGGCCACCAGGTGCGTACTGGTTACGAATTTTCAATCAACACAGATAATATCAGGTCTAAGAATTTTAGCTGGAGTACAGTAATCAATGTCTCGCACTACTTTTACAAATGGCAAACGCAATTTCCGTTTACCACCCTGCAACCTTATCAAAGTGTAACAGATCCTGTTGATGAAATTTATTTCTATAAAACAAACGGAATATTGCAGATCGGCCAAACCGCACCGGCCTGGCAGCCAAAAGGCGCCACATTACCTGGGGATCCAATATATGTTGACAAAAATGGCGATGGAAAATTAACCGACGCGGATATTTATAAACTTAACCCGGACCCTAAAATTACCGGTGGTATCGGAAATACGTTTAAATATAAACAAATGGATCTGTCCATATTTTTCTACGCACAATTTGGTGGCACCGCTACAAACGAGAATTATGTTTGGGGAGACCCTACTGCGATAGCCTCCCAGTCACAAAGCGGAACTATCCAGGCGCTTGATGTTTGGACACCAAGTAATACTAGTGGTACCAGGCCTGGTGTAAATTATGTTGAAAGTGCTTTGGGCTTACCTGTTGGGACAAATATCAACCTACAGAGTACAAACTTTGTTCGCTGTCGTAATATAACTTTTGGTTATACCTTTAATTCAGCCACCATTAACAAATTCGCGAAATCAATAAGGGTATTCGTAGACGCTCAAAATCCGTTTATCATTACCAATTTCAAGGGTGGCGATCCGGAGCTTTATTATGATACTGCTTCAAAAGGTGGGTATGCTCCATATCCAATGACAAGGACATTTTCAGTTGGCGTTCGCGCAGGATTTTAATTTAAAAAGACAATTAGCATGAAAAAGATATTCTTATTAACAAGTGTGTTTTTTATGGCCATAACAGGTTGTAAAAAAGGATTAGAGCCTCAATTATATGGCGCGTTACAAACGACTAATTATCCCAAAACGGAGGCGGATTTTACTAATTATGTTTTAGAAGCTTATAAACCGTTTCAATCAAAATGGGGATATACAGACGCGGATGGTTCTTATCAAAGTGATTGGTTTAGCCCGGAATATGGTGATATCCAAATGTTTGATTATGGTACCGACATCATTAACACTTACACATTGTGGGGTGGTTTTTATACCCAGTTCAGCGAAGCGAATTATGCTTTCCTGGCTAGTTACGGCGTAGCGCAAGATCAGTTTACCAAAATTAGAACGGTAACCCGGATCACCCAAATTATAGCCGATATCGCTAATTCCAGTATTAGCGCTACCGCTAAAGCGGAGCTGACTGCCGAGGCGAGAATGGCTCGTGGTTGGAACATGTATTTCTTATTGCAATGTTATGGGCCTGTTCCTGTTATTTTAGACCCCACTTTAATCGGTACTTCTGCAGAAAGTAATATGACCCGCCCCGAAAGAGCTGCTTTCGTTGCCGACATCGTTAGTGACCTGACCTTCGCAGCGGCAAACTTACCGGTGACGCCAGCTGAATATGGCAGGTTTAATCAGGGATTGGCACTGACCGTTTTGATGCGGACTTATATGAACGAAAAAGATTTTACCGATGCTGAAAAAGTAGGTCGGCAGATAATCGCATTACCTTATACGCTGGTAACCAATTACGCAAGTTTGTTCCAGGAAGCAACCGAACAAAATTCAGAAACTATATGGGCGGTTTCCTGTATGGACAACCAGGATGGGGCAGAAAATCACGGAAGTTTCAATCCATGGGATTTTTATACTTACCCGTCTGATTATCCGGGCGATAAGGTGACGGCTTCTTATGCGCCGAGTATTGTCGCACCATATTCTGTAACATGGGCATTCTACAATTCGTTTGATCCTGCCGACAAAAGAAGGAATCCTTTGATTGCGAGCTATACCAATAAAAGTGGTGGTATAACCAACCAGGCTTCCGGTCTTCCAGGCGCTGTGATTGCTAAATACCCCGATCAGGGTGGTAATGTAGGATCTTATCAGGGAAATGATATACCTAAAGCTCGTTTAGGAGAAGTACTGTTATATCTTGCTGAGGCTATTAATCAAAACAGTGGCCCTACCGCCGAAGCTATTGGTTTTGTTAACCAGGTTAGAGCAGCTCATGGTGGTTTAGGTCCGGTTCCGGCGGCCCAAACTACCGATAAGAATACTTTTGATCTTTGGTTACTGAAAGAAGAAAGCTGGGAAACCTATTTTGAAGGGGAACGCCGCATGGATCTGGTAAGGCACGGGCAATATACCCAGGCGCTTACTACAGTTAATAAAACTACAGCCCCTTACTTGTTCCCGGTACCAACCTTTGAACTTGTTGCAGGCAATAAAGCCCTTACTCAAACCCCTGGTTATTAATATATATCCAACCATCAGCCAGTATATCGGCTGATGGTTACTTTACTTTTAATATTATAATGAAAAATATAATCGGTTTTTTAGGTGTCATTTTGGTTTGTAGCGTAGGGTGTAAAAAAGGAGATAGT
Organism: Bacteroidota bacterium; assembly: GCA_026224775.1. Taxonomy (GTDB): domain Bacteria; phylum Bacteroidota; class Bacteroidia; order Sphingobacteriales; family Sphingobacteriaceae; genus Mucilaginibacter. The sequence continues at coordinate 33,742 of JAMFRP010000051.1, read as the reverse complement.
ACTAAAACTACCAGTAATAATACATCAGTTACTGTAGTAAATAAGGATACTTCTTTTGCAAAAGGAGCTGATGTAAGCTGGCTCACCCAAATGGAAGCATCGGGTTATAAGTTTTACAATAACAGTGGCACACAACAGGATTGTATACAAATACTAAAAGATAAAGGTATGAATGCCATAAGGCTGCGGGTTTGGGTTAATCCGACTGGTGGGTGGTGTAATACCGCGGATATGGTAACTAAGGCAAAAAGAGCCACAGCACTTGGCATGAAGATATTGATAGATTTTCATTATAGTGATACCTGGGCTGATCCCGGTGACCAAACAAAGCCGGTCGCATGGGCAAATATGGACTTTAATACATTGGTCACCGCCGTTCATGATTATACAAAAGCAGTAATTGATACTTTAAAGTTAAATGGAATTACACCAACCTGGGTACAAGTTGGTAATGAAACAAGCGACGGCATGTTATGGGAGGATGGCCGCGCATCTACAAACATGGCAAATTTTGCCAAATTAATAGCAGCAGGATATCAGGGTGTAAAAGATGCAAGCAGCACAACTAAAGTTATTGTACACCTGGCAAACGGATATGATAACACCACATTCCGCTGGCTGTTTGACGGCCTTAAGAGCAATGGTGCCAAGTGGGACATTATTGGTATGTCGCTTTATCCAACAGCAACTAACTGGCAAACCTATAACACAGAGTGCCTGGCAAATATGAATGATATGGTTTCGCGTTACGGTACGCCGGTAATGATATGTGAATCGGGCTTTAGTGCATCAGATGCATCAACAGCCAAAGCTTTTTTAACAGATCTTATTAGTAAAACAAGGTCGGTTAGCAATAATAATGGTTTGGGTGTTTTTTATTGGGAACCTGAAGCTTACAATTGGATGAGTTATGGATTAGGGGCTTTTGATAATACAGGCAAGCCAACCGCTGCACTGGATGCTTTCGCGAACTGAATGCTGCATACAAAATAGCCACAATTTACTAACCAATAAACTAATATTATGAAAAAAACTATCATTCTTTCATCGGCTTTATGGCTTTGTTTGGGCTTAAGTTGTACAAAAGATGCTGCTCAAAAACAACTTACTTTAGTTAAGCCAGTAACGGCTACGTCTTCATTTGCTACCAGTACATCATTTGCCTATGGATCTGATGTGAGCTGGATTACACAAATGGAAGCGTCAAATTACAAGTTCTACAATAGCAGTGGTACACAACAGGATCTATTCACTATCTTGAAAGGTTTAGGCATCAATTCTATCAGACTACGTGTTTGGGTTAACCCATCTGCCGGATGGAATAACATAACAGATGTAGTGGCAAAAGCGAAAAGGGCCGCCGCCGCCGGAATGAGTATCCTGATCGATTTTCATTATAGCGATACCTGGGCAGATCCGGGCGATCAAACAAAACCGGCTGCATGGACCAGCTACAGTACCAGTACTTTAATAAGTACAGTTTATAGCTACACTTATGGAGCGTTAAATACGTTAAAATCAAACGGAATAACACCAACATGGGTGCAGGTAGGTAACGAAACCAGCGACGGGATGCTTTGGCAGGATGGGAGGGCCTCGGTATCAGCTACTAACTTTCAAACCTTTGCAAGCATGGTATTAAACGGATATAATGCGGTTAAAGCGGTATTCCCATCAGCTAAAGTTATTGTACATGTGGCCAATGGGTTCAACAATACCACTACCCGGTGGATATTTGATGGACTTAAAACCTATGGTGCTAAATGGGATATCTGCGGATTTTCTATATATCCCACAACAAGTAATTGGTCAACAATTGATAGTGAGTGTTTAACCAATATGAACGATATGGTTTCGAGATACGGCAAGCAGGTAATGATATGTGAAGCAGGCATGGATGTTACAGCACCTACTACCTGTAATGCTTTTTTAACCGATTTGATAGCTAAAGTTAAATCGGTATCTGGCGGTAATGGTTTAGGCTTGTTTTACTGGGAGCCCGAAGCTTACAATAGCTGGCAAGGGTACACTATGGGCGCGTTTGATGCCACAGGTAAGCCAACCGCAGCCATGAATGCTTTTGCACATTAATAAATAAAAAAACAAGTATGCGATATGTTGTGGGTCGCATACTTGTTCTATAAATTAATATCATACATGAAAAAGGGAATCGTACAGAATGTAAAAATTGCAGTCGGAATAGCAGTTATTACACTTACAATGCATGCACTATTTGCATTTAAGCCATCACCGGCTAAAAAGCATATTCACTTTGATAAAATATTGGGGGCTGATATTTCTTTTCTTCCGGAGTTGGAGGCCGAAGGTCATAAATTTTATGATAACGGTATTCAGAAAGATCCTATACAGATACTTAAAGACCATGGATTTAATTATATAAGACTGCGGATATTTAATAATCCTTCAGCAGATAGCGGATACTCTAAGAAAGGTTATTGCGATTTGGAAAATACAAAGAAAATGGCCTTACGTATTAAGGCTGCGGGTATGGGCTTTTTGCTTGATTTTCATTACAGCGATAACTGGGCCGATCCCGGCAAACAGTATAAGCCCAAGGCCTGGGAATCGGCAAATTATCAGCAGCTACAGGACTCATTAAGAGCCTTTACAAAAAGCACATTGCTGGCGCTAAAACAACAAGGTACATTGCCCGATATGGTACAGGTTGGCAACGAAATAAGCCATGGTATGCTATGGCCCGATGGTAGATTGAAGCATTTAGATACCCTTGCCGCTTTTTTAAAAGCAGGTGTACAAGGAGTAAAAGATGTAGATAAATCAATTCAAATAATGCTGCACATTGCTTGTGGTGGAGAAAATGCTGAATCGAGGTATTTTTTGGATAATATGTTAAAGCGCGATGTGAAATTTGATATTATAGGAGAGTCCTATTACCCAGAATGGCATGGCCCACCGGATAGCTTAAGCAGAAACCTTGCAGACTTAAACCACCGCTATAAACAAAATGTTATTGTTGTTGAATACTCGCAACACAAACAGGCTGTAAATGATATTGAGTTTTCCCTGCCGGGGAATAAAATGAAAGGTACCTTTATATGGGAACCCCTTAGTTATGGCGAAGCGACATTTGATAAAAAAGGTAATGCGAATGAGTATATGAAAGCTTATTCCGAAATCAGTAAAAAGTATAATATCACTCAATAAAGCCCCTGTAACCTTTAAAATAAATATGTTAACAGTGCATTGTTTATAGGCGATGAATCTGTTGTTTAATTCTTATAAATGAAAAAATATCCATTTTACTTTTTGCTTATAATCGCTGGTACATTACAAGTTAAAGCACAAACTAATCTTCCTTCTGTTAAAAATTTTAATGCTGATTGGGCATTTGTAAAAGATATTGATACTGTTAATTGCGGGCAAGTTTTAAGCAACGCTCAAGTAACTGATATTAATTGGGAAAAAGTATCATTACCTCATACGTCCAATATTGAACCAGTAAGTAAAGTTAATGAACAATGGCAGGGCACATGCTTTTACCGTAAGTTTTTTACTGTTTCGCCTCAAAGTAAGAATAAACATATCGCTATTCAGTTTGATGCCGCTATGCACGAGGCCGATGTTTATTTAAATGGTAAACATATCTATAAGCATTTGGGTGGTTTTCTTCCTTTTTATATTGATGTATCCAATATTGTAAAAATCGGACAGCAGAATTGTATCCTCGTAAAATTAAACAATCAGGACAATCCCGTTATCCCACCGGGTAAACCAATAAAGGATCTGGATTTTAATTATTATGGCGGAATCTATCGAAATGCATGGTTAATTATAAAAGATAAACTATATATAAGTAACGCCGTTCAAGCCAATCATTTGGCAGGAGGTGGGGTGCTTATTCATGATGAAGATGTAAGCACTACAAATGCAAAAGTTGTTGTTAAAACCGAAATAAATAATGATTATACTACTGGAAAAGAATCATGGGTAAAAGCAACCTTATTTACAAGTGATGGAAAAGTAGTAGCAACATCAGCATCCGGCAAACAATTAATTGCAGCTAAAAAGCACGGCATATTTACTCAATCGCTTACAATTACCAATCCTCGGTTATGGTCACCATCCCAACCATATTTGTATCATATTAAAGTACAGGTATTTAAAAATGCAGAAGAAACGGATGAGGTGACTTTAAATACGGGCATAAAAACAGTAAAATTTGTAGCAGGGGGCTTTTATTTAAACGGAACGAAGTTAAATATAGTAGGTACCAATCGCCATCAGGAGTACCCATACATAGGTTATGCTTTATCAGATAATGCGCAATACCGTGATGCCTGGAAAATTAAAAGCGCCGGATTTAATTTTGTAAGATGTTCCCATTATCCCCCTTCGCCGGCTTTTTTAGATGCCTGCGACGAATTGGGTATAATGGTAATGGATGCCATACCGGGCTGGCAGTTTTTTGGCAACCAGCAATTTCAGGAAAATAGTTTTCAAAATATCCGGGATATGATCCATCGCGACCGTAATCATGCTGCTATTGTTTTATGGGAGGCGGCATTAAATGAAACCAATATGAGCAAGGATTACATGGATACTGCAAATAAAATTGTACATACTGAACTGCCTTTTAAAGGTGTTTTTAGCTCGGGATGGATGGACTATGCTTATGATGTGTTCAACCCTGCCCGCCAGCATTCAAATGCACCGGATTACTTTAAAGGATACAATCATCCTAAACCACTGTTACTTGCAGAATATGGCGATTGGGAATATTATGCCCAAAATGCTGGATTTAATCAAAAGGAATATGCGGGTTTAAAGAGCGAGGAGCGCAGTTCAAGACAATTAAGAACAGATGGGCAACAGCGAATGTTACAACAGACGTTAAACTTTCAGGAATCACATAATGATAATTTATATGGCCCGGGCGTTGGTGATGCCAATTGGTTAATGTTTGATTATAAAAGAGGGTATGCGGCTGATCTGGAAACCTCCGGTATAATGGATATCTTCAGGCTGCCTAAATTCAGTTTTTATTTTTACCAAAGCCAATACCAATCAGCTACCGATGCGAATGGATTTGGAAAACCAATGGTATTTATTGCAAATTATTGGAACGATGCTAAACAAAAAACTGTAAAAGTATTTAGTAATTGCGATGAAGTGGAATTATTCCTTAACGGGAAATCTCTGGGTATTCAAAAGCCAGATACGGATTCGTTCTCTCATAATTTATTACATCCGCCATTTACCTTTAATCCGGCAGCATATATACCCGGTAAATTAACTGCAATTGGTTATATAAAAGGTAAAAAGGTTGCTGTCAATACCATATCAACACCAGGTAGTGCATTTAAAATACATATCCAGGCAGATTTGAGCGGCAAAAATCTTGTTGCAGGTAAAAATGATGTAATATTTATTCATGCCTATGTTACAGACACTAACGGAATCGTGATACCTGATGCCAGTAATATCATAAAGTTTTCGGTTAAAGGTAATGGTGAGCTTATTGGCAAACAATCAATTAATGCCGAAGCTGGTATTGCTACAATATTACTTAAAGCAGGAGATAAGCCCGGATCTATCAAAATAGAAGCTTCGGCTGATAACCTGATTGCAGGAAATGCCCTGTATGTTACCAAATAAGCAGAGTAGCTATACTATAAATAAGAAGTAGTCCACTTTCTAAATTTTAAGCCATGAAACCGTTAAATTATAGCATACTATTTATTCTCTCGGTATTCATGACGAAAGATTAGGTACCGCCCATAGGAATTTATTTAAAAGCATCTATTACGAAGATCAAAAAATCTTCAGTTTGCGTTCAGATCCCGGCTCTGTACAGCAAGCACAATCGTTTAAGAGTTACCATCGCGCTCCTAATCGGGCTAAAGAACTTTTTTATTTTTGCCGTTAAAAAAACAAGACTTTAGAATAATAACCGGTTGCCGGGAGCAATTTCATAGGCATCCTTACCTTGTTCAAATATCCTTGAACTAAATAAACCTTCGGTGGTGATGGTTTCGCCTTGTACCCTGATCCAGCTGCCTTCCCGTAATCCAATTACTGGTATGGCATGCTGTGTATGAAATTCCTTAATTCGGGTTTCCCTTGTTTCGCCATTATGCTTCGAATCAGGATCGGGGTCAAGATAATGCGGGTTGAGGTTAAATGGAACAAGCCCCATAGTATTAAGCTTGGCGGCAAAACAATGGGCATATCATTGGTAGTATGCATCGTTAGTCCGCCTATATTACTACCCGCACTTGTACCAAGGTACGGCGCGCCTTCTTCCACAGCCTCCTTCAATACATTCATCAAATTCAGTTCGTGCAAGGTTTTTACCAATAGAAAAGTATTACCGCCACCGGTAAAAAAACCTTTTGCTTTGCGAACAGCCGCCGCTGGATCCCCGAATGTATGAAGCCCGATTACACGAATATCTATATCAGAAAAAGCATCTGAAACCCTTTTAGTATAATCATCATGCGAGATACCACCCGGGCGCGCAAAGGGAACAAAAATAATTTCGTCGATCCCGTTAAACAGATCGACAATGTTTGATTTAAGATACGCCAGGTAGTCTTCACCAAACACGGCAGAGGTGCTGGCAAGCAGGATGTTTTTCATATCCCGAATTTAAGAAAATTTAGGATCATGGTTTTGTTTGCCTGTGGTATTTTCACCGTACCACTAGACTTCCCCGCTACTGCAAGGCAAAGCCCATTGCACATAATTTATTTAAGTGCGAGCAATTTTTTGCCGTTTAGAATAAATAACAAAGGCCGGTGATTAGCCGGCCTTTGTTATTACCTGTGATGTTTAACAACCACCACGTGACGCTTAACAATTACGTGACGTTTTTTGTAATGTCTTTTTCTAACGTGATGAACCTGCGCGTTAACCGCACCATAACTAAATACCATTAGCATTAATGCTACCAAGATTTTCATTGCTTTCATAAGTAAATTATTTAATAATATTCAATTATAAGGTATCTATATAACAATCGATGCCTAAACTGTGTAATATTTATTTTACCTAAAGCCTTGCTGCCGTAAGCATCCCGTTTGCGGTTTTATGTTATTTACAACTCAATCATGTACCACAAGCGGATACCTGTGAGAGCAAAAAAGTGCGTGCTGAGGCGCTCGAAACATGCGGACTGGCCTCTGTGCCAATCTCCTCTACTGACAAAACACTGTCAGCACAAATCCCGTTTTAATTCCCGAAATTTGAATCTGCCGGTAACCTATTGATTAGCTGTTAATCAATCCATTTAACTATATTTATCCGGCAAAGCAGTTAATACCTTGCCAATATGGCATTTAGCGGCCAAATTGTAACAACGGTATACGTTTTGTACTCTAAAATCAAACAACAATTAATCAATCTACAAAAACAATGAAAAAGCTATTCACAGCAATATTATTAGTAATGTCTGTTATGGGTTTAAGCTCATGCAGTTACAACAGCATGGTACAAATGGACGAGAACGTTAAAGCCAAATGGGGTGCCGTTGAAAGCCAGTACCAGCGCCGTGCCGATTTGATACCCAACTTAGTAAATACCGTTAAAGGCGTAGCTAACTTCGAGAAAAGTACTTTGGTTGATGTAACCAACGCGCGTGCGAGGGCAACATCTATACAGGTTGACCCAACCAAGCTTACACCGGAGACTATCCAGAAATACCAGGCAGCACAAGGCCAGTTAAGCACCGCTTTAGGCCGTTTATTGGTAGCCTCTGAAAACTATCCGCAGTTAAAAGCTAACGATAACTTCACCGCTTTACAGGCACAGTTAGAAGGTACAGAAAACCGCATCAACATAGCCCGTTTAGATTTTAACAGCGCCGTGCAGGAGTATAACAGCAAGATCCGCTCGTTCCCGGCAAACATAACCGCCAAAATGTTCGGCTTTACCGAAAAAGGTTATTTCCAGGCAGAGGCAGGCGCAAGCAAAGTGCCTACGGTACAATTCTAAGTGATTAGAGACTGGTGATTAGAGGTTAGGATTTCTAATCACCAGTTTAAGGCAACTAATCTCCAACCTCCAATCTCTAATTAACTAACCCCATGGCTTTATTCACCGAAGAAGAGCAACACCGTATACGTATCGCGATTGAGAATGCCGAAAAGCACACTTCAGGGCAAATACGGGTTTGTCTCGAAAAAAACTGCAACGAGAATGTACTGGATCGCGCAGCAAAATATTTCCATAAGCTGGATATGCATAAAACCAAGCACCGCAATGGGGTACTGGTTTATGTGGCTACAGTCGACCGCAAATTTGCCATTATAGGCGATGCCGGGATCAATAAAGTAGTGCCTGCCGATTTTTGGGATAGCACCAAAGAGGATATGCTGGAGCATTTTAAACTGGGCGATTTGGTGGAAGGGATTGTTACCGGCCTTAAAATAGCCGGTGATCACCTGCAGAAATTTTTCCCGCATAATGCTGATGATACTAACGAACTATCCGATGACATTGCCTTTATGGACGGCGAATAAAAACAAACATCATGTTTAAAAAACTCATACTCTTTTTTGTTCTGCTGGCAAGTGGTTTTACCGCTTTCTCACAGGATTTTCCGCCTAAGCCCACTGCGCTGATAACCGATTATACCAATACGTTATCTCCCGGCGATCAGCAACTGCTGGAAAATAAATTGGTGGCTTTTAATGATACTTCATCAACACAGATAGCTATCGTGCTGATGAAATCAGTAGGCGATTATGACATCGACCAATATGCCGCGGCACTTGGCCGTAAATGGGGCATAGGTCAAAAAGGTAAAAACAACGGCTTGCTGATATTGGCAGCTATGGATCAGCATAAAGTAACCATCCAGGTTGGCTACGGACTTGAGGGCGCTGTTCCGGATGTGATTACCCATGTTATCATCCAAAACGATATAACCCCACGCTTTAAACAAGGTGATTATTACGGCGGATTAGACGCGGCAGTAGATGACATCATCAAATACACCAAAGGCGAATTTAAGGCCGATAAAAAGGCTCAGCATGGCAATAACAATGGTAATGCAGCAGGTATCATCATTGTGATCATCATTTTTATCCTGATCATGATTTTTCGTAACCGTGGTGGCGGCGGACAGATCATCGGTGGCAGGGGCGGGGCAAGTCCGTTCTGGTGGTTTTTAGCCGGTGATATGTTAGGCAGCTCAGGTCGTGGCGGCGGCTGGGGTGGAGGCGGTGGCTTCGGCGGCGGAGATTCCGGCGGTGGTGGCGGCTTCGGCGGTTTCGGTGGCGGCGACTTCGGCGGCGGCGGCAGCAGCGGTAGCTGGTAAGTATTTATTGTTGATGGAGTGATTTAGCGATTGAGTGAATATCTTGAATGCGTTAAATTCGCTTCATCTATTATTACATAATCACTCATTCACAATAATTATTAATTAACTCGGTCAATTACTAATGGGCTAATCACTCATTTACACAATCGCTCATTCACTCAATGGATTTAACCTGGAAAATACTAGACTCCGAATATATACACAAAGGCCCCTGGGCAACCCTGAGAACAGATAAATGTGAAATGCCTGATGGGAGAATCGTAGATGAATATTATGTACTCGAATATCCAAACTGGGTAAATGCCGTAGCCATTACTGAGGATAATAAAGTGCTGATGGTACGCCAATATCGCCATGCGGCAGGCATAATTTCATTAGAAATACCCGGCGGTGTAATTGATGGCAATGAAAAGCCAGAAGCTGCCATGAGGCGTGAATTATTGGAAGAAACGGGCTACCAGTTTGATGATATTGAATTGATTGCCACAGTATACGCCAATCCATCCACCGCAAATAACCACACCTACTGCTACCTTGCCAAAGGCGGCAAAAAAGTACAGAAACAAAACCTCGACGAGCACGAAGAACTAATAGTTGAAGAATACACCATCGCCGAAGTAAAACAACTCCTTGCTGATAACAAGATAATTCAAGCCCTGCATTGTACAGGGTTGTTTTACGCATTGATGAAGTTGGGGGAATTGTAGGGTACAATATCTAGTATTTATATCAATTGTCATTGCGAGGAACGAAGCAATCGCGAACTATGCAGAGCAAATGTAGTTCTACAAAATGTCAATACAATTAACTAAATTTGTATATGTCACAGGTTGATTATAAACAATATATAGAAGTTAATGCTGAGATTAGGTTCGGTAAACCTGTCATCAAAGGCACGCGTATAACTGTATATGACGTACTTCAATGGCTTGCTTCCGGTATGAGCCATGAAGAAATAACTAGTGATTTTCCGCAACTATCTGAGAATGAAATTTTAGCATGCCTTGCTTATGCAGCTAATAAAGAACGAATAATAAAAGTTGCATGACCATTCGGTTAATTATCGACGAAAATATTTCATGGCGATTAAAGAGGCTTCTTCCGGATTGGGAGATACTGCCGTCCAATGAAATAAAAACTGATATACGTTTAACTGATCGTATGATCTGGCAATCTGCTAAAGCAAATAACTACACGATCTTAACGTTTGATGAGGACTTCTCTGAACTTCAAAATCTACATTCTTTCCCACCTAAAATTATTTGGTTACGTACTGGTAATGTAAATACAAATGAGATTGCTGCTTTACTTAGCAGTTTGCAGGAAGAAATAATAAAATTTATAGGAGATAAGGACTTGGGCGTTTACGAAATATATTTATAATAACCATCCAACAAAAAAGCCCTGCATAAATGCACGGCTTTAAATATTGTCAGATCGTAAACCTTACGACATCTTCAATTTCTTCTGAATATCTGCTACGTAACCTTTAAATTTCTTATCAGTATCAATTAAATCTTCAACTGTTTGGCAGGCGTATATCACGGTAGAGTGATCGCGGCCGCCAAAGAAGCTGCCAATTGATTTTAATGAGCTTTTGGTATGTGCTTTAGCCAGGTACATAGATATTTGCCTGGCTTGTACAATCTCGCGTTTACGGGTTTGTGATTTTACCATATCAATAGGCACTTCAAAATACTCGCAAACCAGGTTTTGTATATACTCCATCGAAATTTCTTTCGATGAGTTCTTTACAAAGTTTTTCAGCATTTGTTTAGCCAAATTCAAATCTATCTCCTTACGGTTCAAGGTTGATTGTGCTAATAACGATACCATGGCGCCTTCCAACTCACGTACGTTGTTATCTATATTGTGGGCAACATATTCTACTACATCGTTTGATAATTCAATACCGTCTTGATATATCTTATTCTTTAAGATAGCCATACGGGTTTCCAAATCAGGGATCTGCAAATCGGCAGATAAGCCCCATTTAAACCTTGAAAGCAAACGTTCTTCTAAACCAGCCAAATCTTTAGGTGCTTTATCTGATGTGATGATCAGCTGCTTGCCTGATTGATGCAGGTGGTTAAATATATGGAAGAAAAAATCCTGTGTTTTTTCTTTACCGGCAAAGTTGTGCACATCATCCATGATCAATACATCAATGGCCTGGTAAAAGTTCACAAAATCATTTATGTTATTGTGTTTAAGGGCGTCAACAAATTGCTGGGTGAATTTCTCGCACGATACATAAAGTACCAACTTATCCGGCAGGGTTTGTTTTATTTGGTTACCGATAGCTTGTGCTAAGTGTGTTTTACCTAAACCAACACCACCGTATATCATTAATGGGTTAAATGAAGTTCCACCCGGTTTTGCAGCTACAGCGTAACCAGCCGAGCGGGCCAGGCGGTTGCAATCGCCTTCAATAAAGTTTTCGAAAGTATAATTGCGGTTAAGCTGCGGGTCTACATTTAATTTCTTTAAACCGGGTATTACGAACGGGTTCTTAATATCCTTATTTATAGAAATAGGTATCGGCATCGACTGATTTTTTGATTCCGCTCCGTTTCCGTTTGAAGGCATGTTTGTTGTATATGGTTTGCTTGCAGATGACTGTTCAACTACAATATTATACTCTAAACGCCCATCATCGCCTAATTGTTTTTTGATAGTCTTACGTAACAGGCCCACGTAATGCTCTTCAAGCCATTCGTAAAAGAATAAACTTGGTACCTGTATGGTCAATACACTGCCCTCCATCCTCAAAGCTTTTATCGGCTCGAACCAAGTTTTAAAACTTTGAGCCGGTATGTTATCTTTTATGATCTGGAGACAGCTATTCCAAACGTTAGTACAAGTTTTTTCCATATGTATTATTATAAAAAGTTGATTTCCAACCCCCAGTGAAACATCCTTTGAGGCTGCTACGGAACATCGAATATTCTAAAAAAAAGCGGATAAAAAAATTATATTTTCACTTTTTTATCAAATATATTCACTGTTTATTAACTCTATTTTTATTGTAAATTCAACTTAAATTAGTATACTTCGTAACCAATATCAGTAAAAAACACTTTCAAGAAATTTTTTTGCGTTTTAATATTTGTGATAATAAATCCGGTTAAAAACCTTGCGTTCCCTTACTCTTAATACGTTTTAAAACCCCGATAGTTTGGCTGAAACAACTGCTAAATTTTAAAAGTATGTTACTGAGCGGAATAAAAATGAAAATTGTTTCGGCAGGTTTTTAGTATTCCCCAAAAACAGCGCGGAGCGTATCTGAAATTTCGCCAAGTGTTGCATAACACTCTACCGCGGTTAATATATAAGGCATCAGGTTTTGTTTGCCCTTGGCTGCTTGCTGCAGGTTTTGTAAGGCTTGACCTACCGCATTGCTATCCCGCTCAGCTTTCAAACGTTCTAATTTTTCAATTTGATGGATGCGGATGGAATCATCTACCCTGAATACATTGGTTGCTGCCGCTTCTTCCTGGGTAAATTTATTAACGCCAACAATCACCCTGTCGCCGCTTTCAATATCATTTTGGTATTGGTAAGCCGATGAGGCGATCTCCTGTTGCATGTAATCCTGCTCAATAGCTTTTACCGACCCGCCCATGGCATCTATCTTATCAATATAAACCTGAGCCGCTCGCTCTATCTCATCTGTTAATGATTCTATAAAGTATGATCCCGCTAACGGATCAACGGTATCCGTAGCGCCACTTTCAAAAGCAATGATCTGCTGGGTGCGCAAAGCAATCTTAGCTGCTGCTTCTGTTGGTAACGATAATGCTTCGTCGTAGCCATTGGTATGTAAAGATTGTGTGCCACCCAAAACAGCCGCCAGCGCCTGGTTACTCACCCGTACAATATTATTCATGGGTTGCTGCGCTGTTAAGGTTGAGCCACCCGTTTGGGTATGGAAACGTAGCTTTTGCGCGCCTGCATCGGTAGCGCCCAGTTCTTTTGTAATATGAGCCCACATCCGCCTGGCTGCCCTGAACTTAGCAATCTCCTCAAAAAAGTTATTATGGCAGTTGAAGAAAAACGATAACCGCTTAGCAAATACATTTATATCAAGCCCTTTATCAAGCGCCGCCTTTAAATAGGTTTTGCCATTGGCGAGGGTAAATGCCAGCTCCTGCACAGCAGTCGATCCCGCTTCGCGGATATGATAGCCGGATATAGATATAGTGTTCCATTTCGGTACCTCCTTGCTGCAATATTCAAATACATCGGTTATTAACCGCATGGATGGCTGCGGCGGGTATATATAAGTACCGCGCGCGGCATACTCCTTTAATATATCGTTTTGTATCGTACCCGAGATTTGCTTCAGATCAGCTCCCTGTTTTTTTGCTAACGCGATGTACATAGCTAATAATATAGCCGCGGTAGCATTAATGGTCATGCTGGTGGTAATATTCTTTAGTTCGATGCCATCAAATAAGATCTCAATATCCTTCAGCGAATCGATAGCTACGCCAACTTTGCCAACCTCGCCTTCGGCCAGTTCATGATCCGAGTCATAGCCAATCTGGGTCGGTAAATCAAATGCAACCGATAGGCCCATTGTCCCCTGACCCAATAAATAATGATAGCGTTTGTTTGATTCCTCAGCGGTAGAGAAGCCCGCGTATTGGCGCATGGTCCACGGTCGGCCGCGGTACATATCTTTTTGGATGCCGCGTGTATAAGGGAACTCGCCCGGCAATTCATTCATTTCAGATGGCCCGGTATATACCTCCTTAATCTCAATTCCGGAAGTGGTGGTAAATTTTTTATCGGGCATCTTTAATTAAAATAATTGTTCCAGGTCTTTTCTCAATAATTCAGCACCTAATTCATAAGGGTCGTTTTCCATTTGGCTTAGCTGTACCAATATAACTTTACCCAAATCCAGGCCGCTTGCATTTTTGGGCAGGCTCTTCATGGCGTTGGTTACAATATTTAAGGTATCATCCTTAACACGCTTGGCTACACCCCATGCCCGGCTGGTTACATAAATTTGCTGGGTGATGTTATGCTGATATTCGCTGCGGATCTCAGCTATAATAATACTGTGTAATTCGGTTGCGCTGTGGCTACCCGCATTTAAACGAACCAGCATATTTTGCGGGTTGATGCGCTCCATAAATAACACGATACGCTCATAAGCCTGTAAGCGTAATGGCAGTGTATGATTAGCTATAGATTTTTTAAATTCAAGCAACTGGATGCGTTCCGATTTATCAAGATAGGGCTTGATCAGATAAAAAGCTATCCAAACCACGCCAAGGCCCGAAATGGTATATTTTACTATATCTAATAAATACGGATACATTGCCATAATAGTTGAATGTTATGCAGAGGTCATAAATAATTGGCTCTGCAACAAAAATCTGCATTTTACATTATATTTGTGTAGTTAATTAAAAATAAGATGAGTACTGTTGTTGATACCGCACCGGTTACCTTTACTGAAGGCGCCGTTAAAGAACTTATAAAGCTGAAAGATCAGCAGGAATTAGGTGATGATTTTGGCTTGCGCATTGGCGTTGAAGGCGGCGGTTGCTCGGGCATGAGCTACGTGTTAGGCTTCGACCAACCAAAAGAAGGCGATCATACCTATTATATTAACGATATTAAGGTATACATGCATAAAGCGCATGGTTTATACCTTGCTGGTATGCAAATTGATTTCTCCGACGGATTAAACGCTCGTGGATTTACCTTTAACAACCCGAATGCTGCCAGCACTTGTGGTTGCGGTACTTCGTTCTCGGTATAAAGATATTATAATATTTAGCCACTAGGCTGATAATCATCCCCTCCCGAAAAGAGGGGATTTTTTATGCCTTGTTATTTTTATCAGACACATCTGCCGCAGGCAAGCTCAAATAAAAGGTAGTCCCTACGCCTTGTATGGTTTCAAACCAAACCTTGCCACCCGCATTTTCAATCGAGTTTTTAACAAATGCCAGCCCTAAACCTGTACCCGAGCTTTTTGTAGTAAAATTAGGCTCAAATATTTTTTCGCGCATATTCTCAGGTATGCCATTGCCATTATCCTTCAGGCTGAGTAATATGCTTTTGCTGCTTATCAGGTAACTAATATCAATAATACCCAACTTATCCTGGGGAGTAGCTTCTATCGCGTTTTTTAACAGGTTGTTAAAGCAACGCAATATCTGGTCGCGGTCAGCATTAATAAAAAATGGATCAGGGGGTGCCTGGTAATTTATTTTAATGTTATCCATTTGATTAAAAATAGTAACCGCCTGGTTAAGCATTTCAAAAACACTAATGCGCTCAATATGCGTATCAGGCATTTTAGCGAAGGTGGAGAACTCCGATGCAATGGAGGATAAACTCTCAATCTGCTCTACAAATGATTTGCTGAAACGTTCAAATTTTGCATCAAACTTAGGGTCTTTATCACGCCACGATTTTTCAAGCAATTGCAAGCCGAGCTTAAGCGGTGTTAACGGGTTTTTTATCTCGTGGGCAACTTGTTTAGCCATCTCGCGCCAGGCACTTTCACGTTCAGATTGAGCAAGTTTTTGTGCGCTGTTCTCTAAGGCCGCTATCATTTTATTATACTCATTCACCAGCGCGCCAATTTCATCATCCCGTTCCCACTTTATAGGTTCGTTCTTTTTACCATAGATAATCTTGCTTAAGCTAAGCTGGATAAAGCTAAGCGGTGCCGTTATCTGCCGGGCAATAATTACCGCGAACAAACCTACTACAATGAATATCAAGGCGTAAACATTAATCATTATGTTTAATAATGATATGATACGCGCGTTATAATCGGCCTGGTTTGAAAAATAAGGTAATTGTAAGTAAGCTATAGTTTCGTTTTTTGAATTGATCAAAGGGGCATAAGCGGCCTTATAATGTAAGTCGCCGATGGTTTCATCATTTACAAACTCCGATTTTTTAAACTTGCTCAGGTAAATAAATGCATGTGCATTCATCCGGCGGAATTGCAGGCCATCATCATAAATTTTGGGCTGTGTAGTAATTAATGGGATGCCGTTTTGATCATACAAAACCAAGTCGGTAGAGTAGGTACTGGCCAGTTCATCAAAATCAGCCTGGCTTTCTTCATTAATATTGCCCAAATATTTGTCAAACAACCCGCTTTCAAAAGCCGTGGTAATATGGCTTATTTTATCGCGGATCATGTTCTCCTGCTGCTCATTATATTGAGTGCTTAGCGAAAGGAAAGTAATAAAGCCAACAAATATTAGCGTAATCACAACAGCCGCTATAATGGAAAACTGAATACGTGTTTTATAGAGTATCTTCTCGAAATTTATTTTAAATATCCATTTAAAGCTATTGTCGCTTATACTCAGGATCTTAATTCGCAACCAAAGCAGCCGCACTACAATAACCATAAGGCTGAACAAAAGCAGCAGTATAAAAAAGAAAGTAAGCGATGATATGCTGTAAAAAAGGGTATTCTCTTCTTTACTTACCACTATAAGTGTGCGTTCGCTCGGCTGATAGATTAAGTGACTATAGGTTATTAAGTTTTTATACCAATCGGGATGACTGCTTTGTGTTACTATGGATGTGTAATTTTTGAGGTGACCTTTAAAAGTAGTATTCACCAGGTCGTAGCTATAGGCACCACTCTTGCTTACCAGTTTATTGTCACTATAAAATGCAAAAGAATAATCCTTAAACCTGTCATCGGCCCGTATGTTGCCGTCTTTCAACAGATCAGGGAAGGTGCCGGAAGGCTGTAAAGGTTTTGACTTTAGTTCAACAACTATGGTTCCAACAACCATATTATTTTTGGAAACAGGCAGAATGGCAAAGTAGTTTTGAAAGCCAAAAGATTCGTTCTCCCGGTAGAAATAATCGGATACTTTAAATGAGCTGTAAAGTACCAGGTCTTTAAACACATTTAACGGGTAATTTTTGTCGCCGGCTACAGGTTGCCCATTTTCATTAAACTCGTGTATGTTATAAGTGTATTTTGATAAATATCCATCAAAGTACACCTTTTGGAAACGACTTTTCAGGTTACTATAATGCAGGCTGTCATTAAAATAGTTAACAATAGTCTGGTCGTTTATAATTTGTTTTTCTATCCTGTTAAAAATAATATCCGCGGTTACATCATCCGGAATCTCCAGTTTTTGAATTAGCGCTACCCGGGTTTCCGCCTCCTTAACAGCTTCTACATGCTGATATTTCAAAAAGGATATTAAGGAAAAAACAAAAACAATAATAATAAAGCTTGTAGAGTCTATTTTGCCGGAGTTGTATTTATAAGCATAAGCCCGGATGAAAACAGCAACAGCCAGGAGGATATAAAACAGACTAAACTCCTGGTATAAAGCAGTAACGGCGGTTGCTATTATTATGCCTGATAGGAAGATAATGGTCTTATGCTTCTCGGGTAATTGTAACTTGTGGGTTATATACAAAAAGGTATCATCTATCAAAAACAGTATCAGGAAACAAAAGCATAGCATTAATAAGCCCAATAAACTAAAGCGCGACAAGTTGAAAACGTTGTATACATCAAAGCTTATTTTGGCATTTGCTATCAACCCATAAAAAAGATCAAGTAGGATGGTTGATGTTACAAGAAGTATAATTGTACCAGCTATAATAATTAAATAGCTTACTGTTTTGCTTACTGGTGTTGTTAAAAGTAACCGCCGCTGGTTATAAATAAAAGCCACAAACCACGAAACGAATAATATATTCAGGCAAAAATCGCCTAATGAAAGATGCGAATGCCCGGGCGTGTATATGGAGGATTCAAAAATAGTTAGGCCGTAAATAAAATGAGGCCAATTATAATGCAGCGATACATAGCGCACTAAAATTATAAATACCCCTAAAATTACTAATGAGATATAAACTTTACCCTTAACTACAAAGTATTTGCAAATAGTGTGAATTAATACGCACAGGGTTAAAAAGGTTAACAGCCAAGCTATCAGCTCAAAAATAAAAAAACGGTGATTAACTTCGTTATGGGTTAATTTAACCGAGAACAGGTATTGATTATTAATACAGCTGTGTATACCATAAACGTTGCTGTCGGTAAAATCAGCTATTTCAATGTTGTTATCATTCAGCAAGTTCCTTGCAAACCTGTTTTGAAGATATTGATTCTGAAATGGATAATTTACCTTGATACTAATATAAAAGATAGCTGAGAAATTCCCAGCGCTTTTTTTAATAGCCTCATAATAGCCGTTAGGCCCCTGTATAAACGAAACACCTTCTTTTATATGGTTATTGTCCTGCGGGATAACCTTTACACCAGTCCAAAAACTAACAGTATCGTTTGTGTAAGTTACAAGCCATATGCCTTTATCTACTGTATAATTATTTATAAATCGTAAAGCTTCGTTAGGGCGGTTCTGGAGGTTTTTTAGGCTGTTAAAGGATTCCTTGTTATTAAATAAGGCAGTTACATCCCTTTCCTTTGTATGGAGATTGTTTTCAAGTATTGTGGCAGTTTGATCGAGGTTATTTACGGGCGTGTATGTACTTTGAACTATTGTTGCAGTAAATAATAAACTGACAAACAATAAAGCTAACAGTAAGCGTATTTTTCCGGATGTACTCAAAGTGCCTGTGTTTTCAATTAGGTGAAATTACATTAACAAACACCTGTATGGCACAGATGTTTGTAATATTATTGCGGTAATTCTGCGCTTTCGGTAGGAATTTGCCTGTTTACCTTTTTTACAAGGCCTTGCAGTACACTTCCCGGGCCAACTTCGGTAAATGAGGACGCGCCATCTTCCAGCATACGGACAACAGTTTGTGTCCACCTAACCGGGCCGGTTAACTGGGCAATAAGGTTATGCTTTATTTGAGCCGGATCAGTATATGGTTTAGCATCAATATTTTGGTAGATAGGGCATATTGGTGCTTTAATTTCGGTATGCACAATGGCATGTTCCAGCTCAACACGTGCGGCTTCCATTAATGGCGAGTGGAATGCGCCACCAACATTAAGTTTTAAAGCACGTTTTGCTCCAGCAGCGGTCATCAATTCACAAGCTTCATCAACACCGGCAATGGTGCCTGAGATAACTAATTGCCCCGGGCAGTTGTAATTAGCGGGCACAACTACGTTGCTGATGCGGTGACAAATATCTTCCACGGTAAAATCATCCAAACCTAAAATAGCAGCCATGGTTGATGGTTGTATTTCGCAGGCTTTTTGCATGGCATTGGCACGTGCCGCAACCAAACGCAAACCATCCTCAAATGATAAAGCTCCGGCAGATACCAAAGCAGAGAACTCACCTAAAGAGTGACCGGCAACCATCTCGGGTTTAAAATCATCACCCAAAACCTTGGCTAAAATAACCGAGTGTAAAAATATGGCAGGCTGGGTAACATTGGTTTGTTTAAGGCCCTCATCGGTACCATCAAACATAATATCAGTTATCCTAAATCCTAAAATCTCGTTAGCTTTTTCAAATAATTCACGGGCTTCGGCCGACTTTTCGTACAAGTCTTTACCCATTCCAACAAACTGGGCTCCCTGCCCCGGAAAAATATATGCTTTCATGTTTTGGTTGATTGGTTTATTAGTTGATTGAGTTAAGGGATTGATTGGGGTGAATAGGTTAAAACTACTCACCAAATCACTACTCACCACTTAACTTAACTTCGCTGAAATCAAATTTAGAAATTCTGTTCTGGTTTTTTCGTTTAAAAATGCACCGGTGAATGCCGATGTAGTGGTAACCGAGTTTTGCTTTTGCACCCCACGCATGCTCATACACAAGTGGCGGCATTCAATTACTATACCTACGCCAAGCGGATTTAAGGTTTCCTGAATGCAATCCCTAATCTCGTTAGTTAAGCGTTCCTGTACCTGTAAACGACGGGCAAAAACATCAACAACACGTGGTATTTTACTAAGGCCTACTACATGCCCGTTAGGTATATAAGCAACATGCGCCTTGCCGAAAAACGGTAACATATGATGCTCGCACATGGAGTATACTTCTATATCCTTTACAATTACCATTTGGCTATATTCCTCTTTAAACATGGCCGACTCCATTATTTCCTTAGCATCAAGATCATAACCCTGTGTGAGGTACAGCATGGCTTTAGCCATACGCTCGGGGGTTTTTAATAAACCTTCGCGTTCAGGTTTTTCGCCGATGTGTTTTAAAACATTCAGATAGTTTTCTGATAGACTGGTGATGAGTTCAGGATTATACCTGTCAATTTTTACATATCCTTCAATATCGTCTTCGCGATCAGGAATATTGTTTTCGTTAATCATATAGTAGATTATTCGCCGAAATATTCAGCGGAATTATTTTCGGTTTCGTACAATTTAACAGAGTGCAAAAACACACCTTCATAAGCCTCGATAGGGGCTTTCAACTGGTTAAATATCTCAATACAAAGCAACTCTGTTGATGCCATTTTGCCAGCCATAAAGTCAACATCCTTATTAATGTTCTTATGGTCGAGTTTTTCGATCACATAATCATTAATAATTATTTTAAGCTCCTTTAGGTCAATCAGATAACCTGTTGCATGGGTAACGTGGCCTTTAACCGTTACAAACAAGTTATAGTTATGGCCATGCCAGTTTGGGTTGGCACATTTGCCAAAAACCTCTTCATTTTTTTCGGCGCTCCATTCCTCACGGTACATCCTGTGGGCCGCATTAAAATGTTCTTTGCGCGTTATATGTATCATCATAACAATTGTGGGTGCAAATATACAAAACAAAAACAAGGCATATGTTTTATCTTAGCTGTCAAAAAATATTTGACAATGCGGATATTAATCGTGGCAGCCACTTCTTTTGAAGTCGATAGTCTTAAGTCGATAGTCGAGGGTCGGACGCAAGACTCAGAACTCCCGACTATAGACTTTCTCATCACCGGCGCAGGCATGGTTGCCACTTCTTTCGCTTTAGGCAAGCATCTGGCAACAAATAAATATGACCTCGCCATAAACTTAGGCATCGCAGGCAGTTTCGACCGTAGTATTGCCTTGGGTGATGTGGTTGAGATTGATGAAGATACCATTGCCGAATTAGGTGCTGAAGATGATGAGGATTTTATCACGATTGATAAACTAGGCTTTGGCGAGAGCAGTTTTAAATCAACTTATGCCTTGCCTGCCCAATTTAACCTGAGAAAAACCAATGCCATTACAGTTAATACCGTGCATGGCAACGAAGCCTCCATTTATAAATTAGGCAGCCGAATTAATGCGCAAATAGAAAGCATGGAAGGCGCTGCCTTTTTTTACGCCTGTCGGCAGATGGGGATGCCCTGCATGCAAATCAGGGCAGTGTCAAATTATGTAGAAAAGCGTAACCGCGATGCCTGGCAAATAGGGCTCGCCATAAAAAATCTGAATACATTTGCTTTGGAATTAGTTAAGAGTGAGTGGTTGATTAAGTGAATGGTTTTTAGTTGACCAATCAACCACACACTTAATCAACAAAATCAACTACTCATTACCATGACACTATCGCTCGGTTTTTCTCCCTGCCCAAATGATACTTTTATTTTTGATGCGCTTATCCATCATAAAATTGATACTGAAGGTTTAGACTTTGAAGTTTCTTATGACGACGTAGAGACCCTTAACCAAAAAGCTTTCCGGGGCGAACTGGATATTACCAAACTAAGCTACCATGCTTTTGCTTATGTGGCCGATAGTTACGTATTGCTGGATTCCGGCAGTGCATTAGGCTTTGGTGTTGGGCCGATGTTGATCTGTAAAGATGATCCCGAAAAACTTCGTGCAGAACTGGCAAAACCAGGCACACAACTCAAAATAGGCATTCCTGGAAAATACACTACCGCTAACTTCCTTTTAGGATTGGCTTTTCCTGAGGCACTTAATAAACAAGAGTTAGTTTTCTCAGATATTGAAAATGCGGTATTAGATGGCCGTGTTGATATTGGCCTCATCATCCACGAAAACCGCTTTACTTACCAGGATAAAGGCCTGAAAAAAATCATCGACTTAGGTGATTTTTGGGAAAAGGAAACCGGCTTGGCCATCCCGCTTGGCGGTATTGTAGCTAACCGTACTCTACCGTTAGATATTCTGCATAAAATAAACCGTGTGTTGCGCCGCTCGGTAGAGTTTGCTTTCTCAAACCCAAAATCAGGCCTTGAATACATCCGCTCACACGCCCAGGAGATGAGCGAAGAAGTGATGTACAAACACATCGACCTCTACGTAAACAAATACTCCGTTGAGTTAGGCGAAGAAGGCAAAAAAGCTATCAAACTATTATTTGATACCGCAACAGAAAAAAACGTTATCCCCGAGATTAAGGACGAGTTGTTCTTAACAGGGATATAATCCGTTTTGTCATTCTGAGTGCAACGAAGAATCTATCCGTTATATATGGCGCAAATGCCGATCGATAGATTCTTCGCTACGCTCAGAATGACAAGCTTCATAATTGCGTTAAATAAAGTTAAACCTTCAAAGGTTATTTTATGTTGATAGGGTAATAGTATTAAGTTGCACTATATAACCACCTGTCATGAAAAAAATATCCCGTCGATTATTGCCTTTGATCTTATTGACAACAATATTCTCTTGTAATCATAGCGAACATAAAGATGTTGACGATCAGGGAGTAAATATAGCTTATACCGATACCGGTAAAGGTGATACTACACTATTTTTTGTACATGGTTGGTGTCTCAATAAAAGTTATTGGAGTAATCAAATAGCGCATTTTGGTAAAAAATATCGTGTAGTTGCGATTGATATGCCCGGCTTTGGCGGGTCAGGTAAAAACCGTACAGATTGGTCGACCTACGCTTATGGAAGGGATGTTGATTCTGTTATCAGCCAGTTAAAATTAACAAATGTAATATTAATAGGCCATTCCATGGCTGGCGACATCGTATTACAGGCCGCAATTAACAATCCGAAAGTGATTGGACTGGTAGGCATAGACAACTTTAAAAGCGTTGGCCACATAGAAAATGCAGCCTCCAAAAAAGATTTTGCAGATGCCATTGCAGCATTAAAGCATAACTTCAAATCTGTTGCTGTTCCCTATTTTAAACAGGATCTATTTTCAAAAACAACAAGTACTGCTATACAGGCAAGAGTGCTTAACGATGTTAATCATGTGAATACAACTATCGCCGCAGCCGCATTGGAGCAAGGTAATAGTTTTGATGAACTTGCCAAGCTTCATCAGGTAAAAATGAAATTGCATCTTATCAATAGTGATGTGCATCCGGCAGACACTACCGGGTTAATAAGAAATAAAATCCCTTATCAGTTACTGTATATACACGGTACCGGGCATTTTCCAATGATAGAAGCCCCAGCAGATTTTAACTTGCTATTGGAGAAAGTTATTCAGGATATCAAAAAAGGTAATTCGTGAATTAAATTGTCATTCTGAAAGAAGTGAAGAATCTGTACACTTGATAACGAGCGCAAGTGTAAACTTTATACCCGGCTACGTAAATAAATCCTAAAACGCTGGGTTAAAATTGAAATTTAAATATTGCCCCATTCACCCTTTTTAGCCCCGCGTTTGGGTTTAATGCCACGTAGTACCATCATAACCCTTAGATTGATGGACCCATACCTTAACGATAAAGTATTATACGGCGATGATTTTACTATTGAGCAGATAGAAAACTGGTACAACCAGGAAAAAGAAGCTTATGCCAACCTGGGGAGCAAAAACTCCGAAACGTATACCTATGGCTACCATGTATTAAACAACTTACATGGTTTTAGTTATTTAAAAGGCGAGCATTTTACTAATGTATTAGGCCTGGGTGCAGCCTGGGGGCACGAGTTTGACGGGATTATTGACCGGATAAGTAATTTACATATCATTGAACCCTCTGAGCATTTGCGATCCGAAAAGATAGGCAAAATAAAACCTGTTTATACTGCGCCGGAAATTTCCGGAACTATTAATTACCCTGATGAATACTTTGACCTGGTAACATCATTCGGCACGCTTCATCATATTCCCAATGTTTCCTATGTGATTTCGGAATTAATCCGCATTACCCAAAAGGGCGGTTATATATTAATACGCGAGCCCGTTATTTCAATGGGCGACTGGACAAAACCACGCAAAGGCTTAACTGCCAATGAAAGAGGTATCCCTTTAAATATTTTCAGAGATATTTTAGCGAAGCAACCAGTACAAATTATAAACGAAGGATTATGCTTTACCATAACCGCCTTTTTGCAGCGTATATGGATCAAATTTTCAAAGCAACCTATTTATACATATAAAAGCTATATACTGGTGGATAAATGGTTATCAAAGATATTTTACCGCAACTTACGCTACCATGCCACGCGCAAAATGCAGCGTATAGCGCCTCAAAGTGTGTTTTATGTGCTTAAAAAGATTTGAAGTATTTTAAGTGCTTGTTACAAATGAACGCACGGTTAAACGATTAAAGACTTACGAAATTTCAAAAACTTCGTAAGTCTGACAAGTTTTATAGTATTGATGATCAATACAACAATTGATCATACGGATATCTCGCCGCATGTATCTCAACTACCATATCGTATAACAGTTTCCTAAACTCGTCAATATTTTCCTTTTTAGTAGCCGATATAAATATAGCTGGACTGTTATTTTTCGCCATCCAGCTATGTTTAAAATCATCCAGCGTTAACGGCTCAACTTCTTCGCCAACATGGTTTTGTACCGGTTGGTAGGCATCAATTTTATTAAATACGGTAATTGTCGGTTTGTCTTTTACACCCAGGTCCTTCAAGGTCTCATTAACCGTTTTGATCTGGTCCTCAAAGTTCGGGTGCGAAACATCTACCACATGCACCAATATATCGGCCTCACGTACTTCATCCAATGTAGATTTAAAACACTCTACCAAATGGTGAGGCAGTTTGCGGATGAAGCCAACAGTATCCGATAACAAAAAAGGTACATTTTCAATCACTACTTTCCTAACCGTAGTATCCAGCGTAGCAAACAGTTTGTTCTCCGCGAAGACTTCCGATTTGGAGATCATATTCATGATGGTTGATTTACCAACGTTGGTATAACCCACTAATGCCACCCGAACCATGGCTACACGGTTTTTACGCTGCGTTTCGTTCTGGCGGTCTATTAGTTTTAACTTTTCTTTGAGTAAAGATATTTTTTCAAGGATCAAACGCCTGTCAGTCTCAATCTGCGACTCACCCGGCCCGCGCATACCTATACCACCTTTTTGGCGCTCCAAGTGAGTCCATAAACGTGTCAATCGTGGCAACAAGTATTGTAATTGCGCCAGTTCAACCTGGCTTTTAGCTTGCGCTGTTTGCGCACGACCAGCGAAAATATCCAATATCAGGTTATTGCGGTCGAGTATCTTTACACCCAAGGCATTCTCAATATTACGCAATTGCGATGGCGTAAGCTCGTCATCAAAAACTACAATATCAATTTCTTCTTCAGTAACAAAGGCTTTAATATCTTCCAAGCGCCCCGCGCCCACAAAAGTAGACCTGTCAGGTTTTTGAAGTTTCTGCGTAAAAATTTTCACAGTCTCCGCCCCGGCGGTATCCACCAAAAATTGTAGTTCCTCTAAATATTCTTTCGACTGCTCTGCGGTTTCATATTGAGTAATCACACCAACCAGCACAGCCCTTTCCTGCTTCACAGCAGTATCATAAAATTTTTGCTTCATTAATTACTGTATATCAAATCAATTGCCAAGTTAAATTTAGGTAAAATAATAACCTAAAATGTCATTAAACCTAAACTATTCCTGACAGATTGCACTTATTTCAATCCCTCAACAAATTCCTTCATCGCTAATCCCGGATCAGCCTGTTTCATAAAATTCTCACCAATTAAAAAACCGTTAAAGCCTGCTTTCTTCAGTTCTTTTATAACATCCGTATTGCTGATGGCACTTTCCGAAATCTTCAAAAACTCTTTCGGGATATGTTCTGCCAATTTAAATGAAGTTTCTACCGATACGGTAAAATCAGCCAGATTACGGTTGTTTACACCAATAGCATCCACATTGGGGTTGATACTGCGTTCCAGTTCTTCCAGGTTATGCACTTCTAGCAAGACATTCAAACCCAGGCTTTTTGCCAATGATGCCAGCTGCTGAATCTGCGCAGGTGTCAATATCGCGGCGATCAGCAAAATAATATCAGCGCCTAAAGCTTTGGCTTCAATTACCTGGTACTCATCTATCATAAAATCCTTACGCAACACGGGGATGGTATTAGCCTGCCTCGCCCTGATCAGATCCGCCTTGCGGCCCATGAAGAACTGCTTGTCAGTCAACACCGATAACGCAGATGCACCAGCCTCAGCATAAGCATTGGTTACTGTCGCGACTTTTACTTTATCGTTAATGATGCCTTTTGACGGCGACTTGCGTTTAAACTCCGCGATAATCCCCGTACGGTCAGGAGCTAATAAGAAATCCCTGAATGAATATGTTTCCCGTGCGAAAAACTCTGATTCCTCAAGTTGGGTAAAAGATGTTTTATTTTTAGCCGATGCTACTTCCTTAAGTTTATTGGCTACTATTTTATCTAAAATAGACCCCCCAGCCCCCTGAAGGGGGAGTTTTTGATTGGTGTTTTTTGAGTTCATATTTAAATTTATTTAATTCCTCCCCCTTTAGGGGGTCGGGGGGTGAATCCAGTTTGCCATCATTTCTTTACCAAATTCTGTTAATATCGATTCCGGGTGAAATTGTACACCCCGTACATCATATTCTTTATGTCTTAACGCCATAACCGAATTATCTTCTTCATCAATCGCAGTAACAGTCAACACATCCGGGATAGATTTTTCATCCACCACCCATGAGTGATACCTACCCACTTTAAAGCTTTCCGGCAAACCAACAAAAAGTTTTTCGCTTTTGTCGGTTACTTTTATTGGGGTAGCGATACCGTGCATGGGCTGTTTTAAATTGTATAACTCGCCGCCGAATACCTCAGCAATTGCCTGCTGACCTAAGCATACGCCAAAAATACTTTTGGTAGACGAATACTTTTGGATCACATCCAGCAACAAGCCAGCCTCTGATGGTATGCCAGGGCCCGGTGACAGGATGATCTTATCATAAGCATCCACATCTTCAATATTAAATTTATCATTCCTCCAAACGTCGCATTGCAAGCCAATTTCGTTAACCAAATGCACCAAATTGTAGGTGAAGGAATCGTAATTATCTATTATTAATATATTTTTCATTTTTATAATTCCTCTGCTAATTCAATGGCTTTTCTTAAAGCCGCAATTTTGTTATCAACTTCTTTTAACTCGCTTTCAGCTATCGAGCCGGCAACAATGCCCGCACCTGCCTGATAATGCAGGGTGTTATTCTTACTTAAAAACGAGCGGATCATGATGGCATGGTTAAAATCGCCGTTAAAGCCTAAGTAACCAATGGCGCCGCTATAAAAGCTGCGTTTAGTTTTTTCGTTCTCGTCGATAATTTCCATGGCGCGGTATTTTGGCGCACCGCTCAAAGTGCCTGCAGGGAAGGTATCAGCAACAATTTTGAATGATGCCACGCCCGGTAATAATTTACCGCTTACATGGGATACTAAATGGATTAGGTGCGAATAGTACTGTACTTCTTTAAATGCCTTAACTTCTACTTGCTCGCAATGCCTGCTTAGGTCGTTACGGGCTAAATCAACCAGCATCACGTGTTCGGCAGATTCTTTCGGATCTTCGATAAGCTTTTGCGCTAATTCAGCATCCTTAATATCATCGCCTGTACGTTTAAATGTGCCCGCGATAGGGAATATACTGGCAACCCTGTTTTTAATAGTGATCTGTGCCTCTGGCGATGAGCCGAAGATCCTGAAATTGCCGTAATCGAAATAAAACAAATAAGGTGACGGGTTGATAGAGCGAAGCGCGCGATAAACATTAAACTCATCGCCCAAAAACTTTTTGGAGAATGCCCGTGACGGTACGATCTGGAAAACGTCACCACGATAAATGTGCTGTTTCATTTTTTCCACTATGGCCATAAAGCCTTCGTTGGTTAAGTTGGATTGTTCAGCCTCGTCGCTTTTAAAAGTATACTCTGGGAAGTTTTTGTTTTTGATCAGGTATTCTATCTTCTCGATACCATTGCTCGCGTCCTGTCCTTCGGGTTGATTGTAAGAGATATACAATTCGTTTTTGAAGTGATCGATAGCAATAACATAGCGATACATATTGTACTGCATCTCGGGTATCTTTTTACTATCGTCGTCAGTCTTTTTTAGTTTGATGGTTTCAAAATGCTCAACTGCTTCGTGGGTAAAGTAACCAAACAAGCCATTCGAGATAATTTTCAACCCTGTTTCATTCGTTTCGAAACGGCTTAAAAAACCATTGATCTGATCTATTAGCTCAAATTCACCAGTTTTATAAGTTTCGGTTGAGCCATCAGGATATTTCTTTTTCAGTTCGCCGTGATTCAACAATAACCCCGCAATAGGCTCGCAGCAAATGTAGCTGGTGCTATTTTCGCGACTATGGTAGTCGGAGCTTTCGAGCAATAACGAATTAGGGAACACATCCCGCAGGCGTAAGTATATGCTTACAGGCGTAGTGGTATCGGCAAGTAGCTTTTTATGTGTAGTAATTATTTTAAACTTTTTCATCAGTATAATTTGTTTTTTAATTGAGATGAAGCTATCATGAGCCGTTTTATTCATTTCAATTTGTGAGCTGTGGCTCATGATGGTTTCATTCTTTATATTATGGACTTAAAACAAAAAAACCCGGTGAATTATATTCGCCGGGTTCCAAATAGGTTTACAATTGGTTAATCTATAAGATCAAATAGTATCCGGCTGCCAATTTTGTTGGTGCCACCACAGGTTAGTTTGGTTGATTTTGATCATAGCGGGAGCAAATTTATAAAGAAAATTGAATTTGCAAACTTTTTCTCAATTTATTTTAATGGCTAACCCCAAAAAATGGGCGCATACTCTGTACAATAGCTAATACAATGACTAACAGCGCCAATAAATAAAATATAGCGATGGTGCGATGTTTAGCCGCAGGCGCCAATACTTTTTTAGAACGGATATGACCTACAGTTATTAACGCAATGGCAAATATCATCATGGTGATGTGCTCAACCGTCCAGTAACGTGTATCATGATCCTGCATAGCAGTTTTACTGAATTGCACCAACGGACTAATGAAATACAAGCCCAAGCCAATCAGTAATTGGATATGTGCCGATATCATGGTGAACATATTTATTTTTCGGTTGGTATCAGTATATGGGCGGTTACCGAACCAGCCTGCCAATGATTGCAGGATAGCCAATAATAGCAGCACCATTACAATAAACCTGAAACCCGAATGTGCCTGTAGTAAAATTTGATATAAGTTCATGTTGTTAAATTATTATTCGAATATACATTTTATTGGTTTTATGAACCAAGTAATTAAAAAGTCAATTATTCGGCTTTATATTACTCATAGCCATTACCAATAAATATTTTTCCATTGAATATCAACTTTCTGGATATTTTTTTTGATTTCTCATTTTCTTCCTTCTTTATGGGGCTACTGTCGTCAGTAAGGTAAGTGAAATGTAGCGTTTGCTTTTTGTCATCAAAATGGAAGTCTTTTATATCATCACCCCGGGTACCCAATAGGAAATAAGGCTGATGCTTTTCTTCACCTGAATTATCTAACTCGTCAGATATAAAAGCCGGATAACTAAAATTTGCACTATCTTTTGTCAATTGTATAACGGTAGCAGTAGCATAAACACAGGTATTACATCCAACTCCGGAACCTGTACACAAATACAAATCATCGTTTTGGGATGATAGTTTATAAATATTATTATACCATGCGCCATTGGCAACAAATCGATTTTCCCCTGCCCCTCCACCATTATCACTATCATCATGAGCAATACATCTTTTGCCTGAAGGAGTGATGCAATATATTATACTAACATTACTTCTATAACTGCCCCCGGTGTTTTCATACCAATTGAAAATCCATAGCTTTTTATCATCGGAATGCACTATTCCAAGATCTTGACATTTTAATAAGCTATCCATGTTTTGTTTTGTGATTTGTGGATTTGAAAGAATCGCCCCAAGTGTCGCGGCTATCTTTTGAGTAAGATCTGAAACAGGATCATCATTTCCGTAAGCATGTTGCATGGTATCTGATATTGTAAAAAGCTTTTTTAGACTATCAACCAATGGAAATGAGGTATACTTATTTTTCGCAACTACGGCACTATTGATTATATGGTAGTTGATTTTATTGGATATTTTTTTAGTCGAATCTTTTTTATCAGGTTTTTTGTGTGAAGAGCAGGAACATCCCATCACAATAGACAAAATAAGGATTATGGAATTGGTTTTCAATGTGATAAATTTAGATTCTTAAATATAAGATTTTACTATAACATACAAAACCCCTTCCATCTATGAAAGGGGTTCCCAATATCGGTGCAATCACACCTTTAATCTGTGAAATCAAAAAAACTAAACTTCGGCTAAATGTTCGCCGGTTACTACTTCTTTAATTTTGTTTTCTAGTTCTTCCATTAGTTCAGGGTTATCGTGCAATAATGTTTTTACAGCGTCACGGCCCTGGCCTAAACGGGTTTCGCCGTAGCTAAACCATGAACCTGCTTTTTTAATGATGTTATGCTCAACGCCTAAGTCGATGATCTCACCAACTTTGGATATACCTTCGCCAAACATAATATCAAACTCTGCGATACGGAACGGCGGAGCCACTTTATTTTTAACGATCTTAACTTTTACACGGTTACCTGATACCTCGTCGGTATCTTTTATTTGTGATATACGGCGTACATCCAAACGTACTGAAGCATAGAATTTCAGGGCGTTACCACCGGTTGTAGTTTCCGGGTTACCGAACATTACACCAATTTTCTCACGTAATTGGTTGATGAATATGCAGCAACATCCTGTTTTGCTGATGGTACCGGTTAACTTACGCAATGCCTGCGACATCAACCGGGCCTGTAAACCCATTTTGGAATCACCCATTTCACCTTCGATCTCACTCTTTGGCACTAATGCTGCAACCGAATCAATTACCAAAATATCAATAGCGCCTGAACGAATCAGGTTATCGGCAATTTCCAAAGCCTGCTCACCATTATCCGGTTGAGAGATCAAAAGGTTCTCCACATCAACACCTAATTTTTTAGCATAAAAACGGTCGAACGCATGCTCCGCATCAATAAAAGCAGCAATGCCACCTTTTTTCTGCGATTCAGCAATAGCATGAATAGCCAAAGTTGTTTTACCTGATGATTCCGGGCCGTATATTT
Source organism: Bacteroidota bacterium (assembly GCA_026224775.1). GTDB lineage: Bacteria > Bacteroidota > Bacteroidia > Sphingobacteriales > Sphingobacteriaceae > Mucilaginibacter. Next base: position 2,125 of record JAMFRP010000051.1, on the reverse strand, counting down.
CAACAACACGGCCTTTAGGTAAACCACCAACACCCAAAGCTATATCCAACCCTAATGAACCGGTTGATATTACTTCAGTAGCTTCAATGGCGGTATCACCCAATTTCATGATGGTACCTTTTCCGTATGATTTTTCCAGCTTATCTAAAGTAAGCTGTAATGCTTTTAATTTTTCTGCGTTTGCGTTCATCTTTGTAATAATTCAAAACAAATGTAAATGTAATTATTTATAAATGCTAATTTATTTAGTAAAATGTTTAATATTTATCTCTTTGTCATTCTGAGCCTAGTGAAGAATCTATCGATAAGCTTGCCGCTTGCAGATTAGTGGATAGATGCTTCGTTCCTCAGCATGACAAGGAGTATAAGAGTAAATGTAAAAGATTTACCGAAATCGTTATTAACAATTCACATAACTAAAGCCCTTTTTTCCTAACAATTCCCGGCCTGCGGCTGCGCTTGTTTTCGGCATCGGCCACACCTTCGGCACCATAGCGGCGAGCCATTTTGGCTATGCGATCTTCAAAGGTTTCGGTGGTTAATTTTTCACGCCCTAAACTATCAACCATAATCGGGAACGCGAATGGGGTAGGGCGATCAATGATTTTTAGTATAATGCTTTGTTTTTCAATACGCTGCAAGGCCATACGCAGCCTGAATTCTTCCAATTGAAAAGCCAACGCTTCGTTATAAGCTTGTCTTACCAATAAATTATCGGGTTCATATTCGCTGAATACCTCGAATAATAATGAGGTAGATGCCTGCAAATGTTTATTCTTTACCTGCTGGCCTGGATAGCCGGTAAACACCAATCCGCCAATGTGAGCAATATCTCTAAATCGCCTGCGAGCCATCTCGTTGGCATTTAAGCTGTGTTGTATATCTTCCAACAAATTATCGATAGAGAAAAAACTGGCGTCTTCCAATATTTCTTCAATAGGCACATCATCGTCAGTTAACAGCTCAAATCCATAATCATTCATGGCGATAGAAAAGCTGGCGCTTTTGATTTTGCTGATGCGATAGGCCAGTAGCGATGCCATGCCCTCATGAACCAATCTCCCTTCAAATGGATAAAATAATAAATGATGCCCCTCGTTGGATTTAAATGACTCTATCAAAAACTCATGGCTTTGGGGCAGGTGCGATAACTTCTCCTGCAATTTAAACAGTGGTCTTAAGGCAATCACCTCTTCATCCTTTTCAATACCATGGGCAACCTCATCCAGTTTATCGCGGAATACCGCTGATAATTGAGAAGACAATGGCATCCGTCCACCGTTCCAACTTGGGATGAGTCCTTTGGTTGAGTTTGATTTTCTAACATAAGCCGTCATTTCCTTCACCCTAATAAACTCCAAACTACGTCCCGCGAACCAAAATGTATTACCCGGTTTAAGCTTAGATACAAAACTTTCTTCGATAGTGCCCAAGCTGCCACCGCTTAACCATTTAACACGGATGCTCAATTCGCTAGTGATGGTGCCGATGCTTAACCGATGCCGCATGGCCACCCGGCGATTATTTACTTTATATAATCCATTCTCTACCTCGACTTTTAAAAATTCATCATATTGAGCGAGGGTTTTACCGCCATTGGTGATGAAATCCAAAAGCTGGTTAAACTCATTGCGTGTCAAATCCGCGAAAGCGAAGGTGGTTTTTACTTCTTTAAATAGCTCGTCAGCCCTAAATCCATCCGATACCGCCAGCGTAACCATAAACTGTATCAGCACATCCATGGTCAGCAGCATCGGGTCTCGGCTTTCGAAGATTCCTTTCCTGATGCCCTCTTTCAACGCCGCGCCTTCCAATAATTCCAGGGAATGCGTGGGTACAAAATAAGCCTTGGATACAGCTCCCGGATGGTGCCCACTTCGCCCGGCACGCTGCATAAAACGGGCTACGCCCTTGGGGCTGCCCACTTGTATAACCGTATCAACGGGACGGAAATCCACACCTAAATCTAAACTTGATGTACATACCACAACCTTCAACGCTTCGGCATGTAAGGCAGCTTCTACCCAATTACGTAGCTCATTATCTAATGACCCGTGGTGCATAGCCATAACACCAGCATACTCTGGGTAATTATCTAAAATAGCATGATACCAAATCTCCGATT
>JAMFRP010000050.1 GCA_026224775.1 Bacteroidota bacterium | reverse complement strand
GGTATGTATTTTCGGCAATTGGTTTTTACCCGGTATGCCCGGTTAGTACGCAATATGTATTAGGTGCACCTTTGTTTAAAAAAATAACAGTTAATTTGGAGAATGGTAAAAAGATTATCATCAACTCGCCAAAAAACAGCGTAGATAATAAATACGTTAATAACATGACCTATAATGGTAAGCCTTATGACTTAAATTGGGTTAGTCATCTGGCTTTAATGCAGGGAGCAATTATTAATATGGACATGACAGCTAAGCCTAATAAACAAAGAGGCATAAAAGCAGCGGATGTTCCTTATTCTTTATCAAATGAAAAATAAAAATATCACATTGATTTATAAGCACAATAATTACATGAATAAATTTGTTCTTTTACTCCTGTTAACGTTTTTAAGTACAAGTGCATTTGCACAAATTGAAAAGGCCCCGGCTTATCCGTTAATTACGCATAATACCTATTTCAGTATCTGGTCTTTTTCCGACACATTGAATACTTCTACAACCCATCATTGGACCGGGAAAGATCAATCGTTACTTGGATTTATTAAGGTAGACGATAAAGTGTACCGCTTTATGGGAAAAGAGCCTGAAGTATTTAAAACAATACTCCCGGCGGCCGATGAAACCCATTACCCGGTAAAATATACCGAAACCGAACCTAAAGGCGATTGGACCGCGATGCAATATAATAGTACTGACTGGAAGGGTGGCCTGGCGCCGATAGGTACCGATGAAAACGTAGATAAAACTATCTGGAAAACGCATGATATTTGGGTTAGGCGTATATTCCCTGCAGCAAATGTTGGTGATATTAATAAACTTATCCTGAAGCTATCGCACGATGATGATATAGATGTTTACCTTAATGGAGAAAGGATCTATCAAAAAGTTGGTGTTACTAATGATTATGGTATGGTGCCTATTGCCAATACGTTAAAAAATGGCGAAAACATTTTAGCCATACACGTTATTAATACGGGCGGTGGTTCAAGGCTGGATATCGGGCTGGTTGATATGGTAAAGAAAAAAATGCGACAAATAGAAGCGGCTAAACAAACCAGTGTTGACATTAATGCAACACAAACCATATACAATTTTAAATGTGGTGATGCTGATCTGAAGCTTACATTTACTTCGCCATTATTATTAAATGATCTGGCGTTATTATCAAGGCCAGTATCTTATATCTCGTATAAAGTAAAATCAAATGACGGCAAACCACATAATGTAAAAATATTTTTTAGCGCATCAGCAGATATCGCCCGCAATAATTCCTCGCAGCCGGTAATTGCCGAAAAAGTTGTTTCACCAAGTTTATCTATGTTAAAAGCAGGTACAGTTGAACAACCTGTTTTGAAAAAGAGCGGCGATGATGTACGGATAGATTGGGGATATATGTATGTAGCTGCACCTAAAAATAGTAATGCGGTACAATACATCGGCAGCAGTATTGAGGCCGTTGGTTCTTTTGTTAATAACGAGAGCAAAACGACCGTTAAACAAGGTACAGATGTTGTTTTAAATACTGTGATATCGTTTGGAGTAGTTGGTAAGATCCCGGTAGAGAAATTTATAGAAATGGGTTATGATGATATTACCCCGATCCAATATTTTCATACCAATTTAAAACCATGGTGGCAAAACGAGCAGCAAAAAACATTTGTGCAGGTATTAACAGCCTCAGCTACGGAATATCCATCTGTAATAAAAAGATGCGAGGCATTTAATACCTCGATGTATGGCGATGCTGTTAAAGCGGGTGGGGAGAAGTATGCCAAATTATGTGCACTGGCTTATCGCCAAAGCATTGCAGCGCATATGCTGGTAAAAAGTCCGCAAGGTAAGTTGCTATGGCTATCTAAGGAAAACTTTAGCGGTGGCTTTATCAATACGGTTGACGTAACCTACCCATCGGCCCCCTTGTATCTGATCTACAACCCTAAATTACTGGAGGGAATGCTTAATGGCATTTTATATTTTAGTGAAAGCGGTAAATTTAACAGAGATTATGCTTCGCACGACCTGGGAGAATACCCGCTGGCTAATGGCCAATTATACGGTGAGGGTATGCCGGTTGAGGAATCAGGTAATATGATTATTTTGATAGCGGCCATCGCAAAAGCAGAAGGCAATGCGGATTATGCTAAACCACATTGGAAAACACTAAGTAAATGGGTTAATTATTTGGTAGAGGAGGGATTTGATCCTAAAAATCAGTTATGTACGGATGATTTCGCTGGTCACCTTGCACGTAATTCTAACTTATCAGTTAAAGCTATAGTTGGTATTGCCTGCTATGCGCAACTGGCCGATCAGTTAGGTGAGAAGGAAACAGCGACTAAATATCGTGAGATAGCTAAAGGAATGGTCAATAAATGGATAAAGTTATCAGGCGACGGTGACCATTCTACTTTAACATTTGAAAATCCCGGTACCTGGAGCCAAAAATATAACATGGTTTGGGATAAAGTACTGGGGCTTGATCTCTTCCCGCAAGATGTTTATGATAAGGAAGTGAATTTCTATCTAACCAAACAAGATGAATTTGGATTACCGTTAGATAGCCGTAAAACCTACACAAAATCTGATTGGATAATGTGGACCGCAACATTGACAAGTAACCAAAAGGATTTTGAAGCATTGATAAACCCAATATACAAATATGCTACAGAAACGCCAACCCGTGTACCATTAAGTGACTGGCATGAAACAACCGACGGTAAACAGGTTGGTTTCCAGGCAAGGAGCGTTGTGGGGGGATATTTTATGAAATTGTTATATGAAAAGATGTCTGTTAAAAAGTAGATAAAGTAATTTATCCTTCCGTAGGGTTAACAAGTATGAGAAAGAAAGGCTATTCAACAATAGCCTTTCTTATTTATATTAAATTTTAATGAGATTATGCTATTATTAAAACCATTAAAAAAACCGAACTTTGAATTAAGTGTTGTAACAACTAAATTCAAATATAATGGAAATTGGAATAGATAGTTTTGCTTCGGCGATGTATGGCAGTAACTCGCTAAGCAGTGTTGACGCAATGGAACAATTATTGGATAGGATAGTATTTGCCGATGAAGTTGGACTGAATGTTTTTGGGATTGGTGAGCATCATAAAAAAGAATTTTTGGATTCGGCTACGGCGATAATTCTCGCCGCGGCGGCTGCCCGAACCAAACGTATCCGGTTAACCAGTGCTGTTACCGTATTGAGTGCCGCTGATCCGGTGCGTGTATACCAGAGCTTTGCTACACTCGATCTGATTTCTAAAGGCAGAGCAGAATTAGTGGTTGGTCGTGGTTCATCTATAGAAGCTTATCCATTATTTGGTTTTAGTCTGAACGACTACGATGCGTTGTTCAGAGAAAAACTTGACTTGCTGCTTAAAATACGTGACCAGGAGTTTGTAAGCTGGTCGGGTAAGTTTAGGCCGACGCTAGACAATCAACCAGTTTACCCAAGGTCGTTACAAGAAAAATTGCCTGTTTGGCTAGGTGTGGGCGGCACACCGGAATCATTTGCGAGAGCAGGAACACTGGGGCTGCCTCTAATGGTTGCTGTTATTGGCGGCGAAACGCATCGCTTTCGTCCATTAATTGATCTTTATCGTGAAGCCGGGCATAGGGCAGGATTTAAACCGGAACAATTAAAGGTTGGGTTGCATTCACCTGGCTATGTTGCTGCAACTAATGAACAGGCGATAACTGATTACTATCCTGGTTACGCAGAGCTTTGGACAAAGTTAGGAAGGGAACGTGGCTGGCCACCGGTGACCAAAGGTCAATTCGATTCATTAATAGCGCCAAAGGGTGTACTTGTTGTTGGCGGGCCGGAACAGGTTGCAGAAAAATTAATACGCCATAGCGAGGCATTGGGCGGTGTTGACCGGTTTACCTTCCAGATGGATAACGCTGGGCTGACACATGGCCAATTAATGAGTTCTATTGAACTAATTGGTAAAAAAGTTATTCCATTGATTAAAATTCATACGAAAGACAATATAACTACGATAAGCTAGTATCCTCTTTTGCAAGTTTGAAAAACCAATTTACATTCCAATTAGCGTAAGAAACTTAACAGCCTTAGCCATTATTTATTTTTGTTAAAATAAAGACTATAAAACATATAGATTTTATAGTCTATTTATTATACTTGCAATAGTATACCAAAGCATAAATAAATTTATCTAAATCCCAATTAAAATGGCAGATCAAAAACCAAAACAAACCGCATTAGGCGACGTTGCCGCGAGGCAGCTAGCTATAGCTACACGTACTGTTCCTCAATTATCAAGAATCACACCGCGCTGGTTACCTCAACTATTGAATTGGGTACCGGTTGAATCGGGTGTATATCGTTTAAACAAGGTAAAAGATGCTCAAAATGTAGAGGTTGATTGCTCTTCGCGTGATGAGCGTGAGTTGCCATCAACATTTGTTGATTATGTTGAAAATCCTCGTGAATATAATTTAAGTGCTGTAAACACCGTATTAGATGTTCATACAAGAGTATCCGATCTGTACAGTAAACCCTATAACCAAATAAGTGAGCAATTACGGCTGACTATTGAGATTGTTAAAGAAAGACAAGAAAGTGAACTGATAAATAACCAGGAGTATGGATTATTACACAGCGTAGTTCCCAGTCAAAAAATTAAAACCAGGTTAGGGCCACCTACACCCGATGATTTGGATGAATTGATTACCAAGGTATGGAAAGAACCTGGTTTCTTTTTACTGCATCCATTGGCAATTGCCGCTTTTGGTAGGGAATGTACTCGTAGGGGTGTACCACCACCAACGGTTTCTCTATTCGGCTCACAATTTATTACCTGGAGAGGTATACCGCTTATCCCATCGGATAAATTACCTATCGAAAATAATAAATCTAAAATTATATTGTTGCGTACTGGGGAAAGCAGACAGGGCGTAGTTGGGTTATTCCAACCGGGGTTACCGGGAGAGCAATCACCAGGCCTTTCTGTGCGATTTATGGGTATTAATAATAAAGCTATAGCATCGTACCTGGTATCATTATATTGCTCTTTAGCGGTATTGGTGGATGATGCTATTGCTGTTTTGGAAGACGTTGACTTAGGAAACTATCATGAGTACAAATATTAATCCGGGCAATTTGCCCGATATTCAGGAGCTACAAAATCTAGCCAACCAATTCTTTAAGGCACAGCCTAATGAAGATATTGTTTTGCCTGAGTATAACCCTTATGATGCCACGAAACCGCCTGTATCAGTAGCAGGTAGTGGCGTTAGTCCATCGGCTATCCATCATGGCAATGCGGTTAATCTTCAGGATCCGCAAACTGGCTTCCATGATCCCGGTTTAAATGCCTCAATTCAACCTGTTGAGCATGATCTTGGGAGCAGCTTTTTACCATTTGAGCTAAGTCCCGATAGTCTTTTTCATTTGCCTTTTCAACAAGAGCAGCCATTTGAAAAGCAATTACAGCATGTGTTAAACAGCATTGTAATTACACCAAATCCACCACAAATACCCTTAACAGGATTTGGTACCGACCCCGCTGCTTATTATTTTTTAAAGGATAAGCCCGCAGCATCCCTTCCTGGTTTTGATGTGAATTTCATCAGGAAAGATTTTCCGATACTCTCAGAAAATGTAAATGGAAAACAACTGGTATGGCTGGATAATGCTGCCACCACACAGAAGCCAAGGCAGGTTATTGACCGTATCAGTTACTTTTATGAGCATGAGAACTCAAACATACATCGTGCAGCGCATGAACTGGCAGCCCGCGCCACAGATGCCTATGAAGGTGCCCGCAAAAAAGTTCAAGAGTTTTTAAATGCTGGTTCGATTAATGAGATAGTTTTTGTGCGTGGCGCAACAGAGGCTATAAATCTGGTAGCGAAAAGCTGGGGAGAACAGTATTTGCGTGAAGGTGACGAGATTATTGTAAGTCACCTGGAGCACCATGCTAACATCGTTCCGTGGCAGCAACTGGCAGCTAAAAAAAATCTAACCATAAAGGTTATACCTGTTGACGATGATGGCCAGGTTTTGATCGATGAATATGTAAAGCTGATAACGCCTAAAACCAAATTAGTTGCCTTTACCCAAGTATCAAACGCATTAGGGACGGTAACACCTGCTGCGCAAATTGTTCAAATAGCGCACTCAGCGGGTGCTAAGGTTTTGGTTGATGGCGCGCAATCTGTTTCACATATGCCGGTTGATGTAAAATCGCTTGATGCCGACTGGTTTGTTTTCTCCGGGCACAAGGTTTTCGGGCCAACCGGTATCGGCGTACTTTATGGTAAAGAAGATTTGCTAAATGCCACCCAGCCGTGGCAGGGTGGTGGCAATATGATAAAGGATGTAACTTTTGAACACACCACATATCACAATGCGCCGGGCAGATTTGAAGCTGGTACAGGTAACATTGCCGATGCCGTTGGTTTAGGTGCAGCAATTGACTATGTTGCTCGAATTGGTATGGGAATTATTGCCCAGTATGAACATTTTCTGCTTGAATACGCAACCAGTCTGTTGAAACAGGTTCCGGGTTTAAGGTTGATTGGTACTGCTGCTGAAAAAGCAAGTGTATTATCGTTTGTATTGGATGGTTATAAAACCGAAGATGTTGGCGCTGAACTAAACAAACAGGGAATCGCGGTACGTTCAGGGCATCATTGCGCGCAGCCTATTTTGCGCCGTTTTGGTGTGGAGAGTACGGTAAGGCCTTCGCTGGCATTTTATAATACCTGTGCTGAGGTTGATTTACTTGTGAAAACACTCCACGGTCTTAAAAAATAAAAATGGAAGAAAATCGCATCAGCACATTTATTGAGCACCTGTACCAGGTTCACAAGGCAGAGTGGGAGGCAACCCCATCTTTTAGGCAAGCGGTAGACTGGCTATCAGATCTTTTTGAATTTCTTTTCCCCAATAACCGTTTAAACAGGCAGGCTATATATGAGGGACAGCTTAAAAAGAACCAAATTGATCTTGAAAATATTTTGTTGAGTTACCTTGACCCATCAACCATTAATATAGATGAGGTTGTTTATAAGTTCTACGCTTCGCTTGAAGAGATCTATCAAAATTTGCGGTTAGATGCAACAAAAATTTATGAAGAAGATCCTGCTGCAATTAGTATACATGAAGTAATAGTTTCTTATCCCGGTTTTTATGCAACAGCGGTTTATAGGATTGCCAATAGGTTATCACAATTATCAGTTCCTATTTTACCTCGTATACTAAGTGAGCATGCACATGGTAAAACTGGTGTGGATATTCATCCAAATGCACAAATTGATGTTCCTTTTTTTATTGACCATGGTACCGGGATTGTGATTGGCGCCACTAGTATTATTGGCAAAAACGTATGTATTTACCAGGGGGTTACTTTAGGGGCAGCCCAGGTAAGCAAAGTTTTGTCTGATGTTAAAAGACACCCTACAGTGGAAGATAATGTGATTATCTATGCCCGAAGTACTATACTTGGCGGAAGAACAGTTATAGGCCATGACAGCGTTATAGGGGGCAGCGTATTTTTAACAAAAACCGTGGCCCCATATTCAAGAGTTTTTAACACACACCAATTAAGGATTGAAGTTAACGAAGAATAATAGCCGTATTCAGAAATTAGCATTGTTATATGGATTCATACGCGATAGTTACGGGAGCGAGTAAAGGGATAGGGCGGGAGGTATCAATCCTATTAGCAAAAAAAGGATATAAATTAATTCTGGTTGCACGGTCGACCACCGAACTTAAAGAGTTGGCAGTTGAATTTCCGGAAGAGGCATTGAATTTTACCATCGATCTTTCCGAAGCAGGTGCTGCAAAAAAAGTGGCTGAATTTTGCAAGAACCTTCCTGTTTCCATTTTGGTTAATAACGCTGGCTACGGCTTATGGGGTAATTTTCAAGAAAGTGACATTGGCCAGCAGTTAAACATGTTGCAGTTGAATATAAATGCGGTTATTGAGTTAACCTATTATTTGTTGCCGCAGTTAAAAAAGCAGCCTTCTTATATTTTAAACATTTCCAGTACAGCGGCATACCAGGCAGTTCCAACATTAGCTTTATACGCCGCTTCCAAAGCCTTCGTACTCTCGTTTAGTAGGGCATTGAGGATAGAATTAAAAGATTTGGTATCGGTAAGCTGCCTTTGCCCGGGGCCTACCGATACCGGCTTTGCAAAACGCGCCGGTATGGATTCATTAGCCGAACTTGCTGAGAAATTTAATATGCGGCCTGATGAGGTAGCAAAAATAGGGGTAGAGGGAATGTTTGATAAAAAAGCAGAAATTATCCCCGGTTTTCTAAACAAGCTATCGGTAACCGGATCGCGCTATATCAATAAATCATTAATTGAGCGTATTACGGCAGGTTTATATAAAAAGTAAAATAAATTCTTGTTTTATAAACATTTGTCTATATTTGAAATGTCTATAAAATTAGTAGACATTATTTAAATGAATCCAAACAGTAAAATAAACACCGCAAACTCCATGCGAATGCCATCCACCCGGATTGGCTTGTGTTGCTGTTGTTGTTATTAATGCCACAAGTATTTAATTAACTAATTCACTTATTTTTTCTTTTTATTTCATGGATATGGCCTATCAAAGGTTCAGCCTTGGTGCTGAAATTACTGACGAACAACAAGCTTTTTTTAACCGTAACGGTTTTATACATTTTAAGAATTTTATTAAACCAGAAACGGTTGCAGACTTTATACGAGCCTCAGAACAAGTGCAACAGAACTGGATCACTAACAAAGTTGAGAAAGTAAACGGTGTACCTATTAAGTACGGAAAAGATTTAGATGGCTCTGCCATTGTGCAACGTTTCGCGTTTATCAATCTGCATCATCTTATATTTTCTGAGTTTACAAAAGATCCAAGGTTTAACGTGTTGCTTAGCCTGGTAGGAGCGGGGGCAAGGTTAGGTGCTACCGAAAAAGACGGAATGGTATTTAATCATTACGTAAATGGCCCCGATAGCAGCTTTACCAAAATGGGTTGGCATACCGATGGTTTGCGGGATGTTTTCCACTGTCAAAAATTAAATCCGATGCTCAATGTTGGGATCCATCTGGATTCACTAAAACCTGAAGATGGTGGCTTAAGAATCCTTCCGGGCACACATAAACAAAACTTGTATCGCATGTTGTTCCGTAAAAAATATTTCCTTGATAACGGGGCCGATAAAAACGAAATAGCGATCATTCCGGAGGCTGGAGATTTGACTATACACGACGGCCGTTTATGGCATCGCGTAGCACAATCATCCATATCGGGTGAGGCAAGCCGCAGGAGAGTAATCTATATTCCCATCATCGCCGGGAAATTTGAGCCTAAACATGAGGGCAGTCCTACCGCGTTTTATCAACGTTTTGCAAGCCTCGTTAAATAAAAAAGCTATGATCATTGCAATTATTATAGGCTACTTTATCAGAAGGAGAAAACTAGCGACAGTCAAGTCAAAGCATTTAGTTCAGGCATATCTTTAAATAGACACTTATGATTACTAAACTCAGCTCTACAGAGATCATTCATTTTTTACTGATCTTACTAATCATCCTCATACCCGCTAGATTTCTGGGTGAAATTTGCCGCAGGTATAAACTCCCGGCTATTATCGGTGAAATTTTTGCAGGAATAATTGTAGGGCCTACTTTACTGGGAACCCTATTCCCTGAAGTATTTAAAAACATATTTATTACAGCACCAACAGCCAGCGGGGCTTTTGATGGGATAGCTAATATTGGTATAATCCTTTTAATGTTTATAGCTGGTTTTGAGGTTGATTTAAAACAAATAAGGCGAAATGGCAAACAGGCTATTGCTATTAGCTTATCCGGTATTTTATTTCCGTTTGCCATTGGTTTTTTAACCATATGGATTCTGTTTAAAAGTCATTTCGCCAATGGTATTAACAATCAGTTGGTGACATCGCTATTTTTTGGTACTGCCCTTTCCATCACTGCATTGTCTGTCATTACCAAGATATTACTTGATTTGGATATCCTTAAAACAAGGATCGGTAATATCGTGCTGACCGCAGCAATGGTTGACGATTTTCTGGGATGGATCTTATTTTCAATCATTATACAGATGATGAACTCTGGAAAAGAGCAAGTTTCCTTTTGGTCGGTTATATCGGTTGTATTATTCGCTGTCTTTATGCTCACGGGCGGCCGTTGGGTTATACATAAGTTACTCGCCTACGCCGGTAAGAGTGGTAAGGCGAGTAATGTATTTACCGTGGCTGTTTGCCTTTGTTTTATAGGCGCCGCAGTTACCGAAGCTTTGGGCGTACGTGCTGTTTTCGGTGCATTTTTAGTGGGTGTCGCCATTAGCGACTCTGAATATTTTACTGAAGCACATAAGCAGGTATTGCACCAATTTACCCTAAACGTTTTGGCTCCCCTCTTTTTTGCTTCAGTAGGTTTAAGATTAAATTATATAGCCAATTTTAACTTCGAAATTGTAATTCTAATTCTCGTAATTGCCTTCCTTGCAAAACTGATAGGTGCCCGTATTGGCAGCTCCTTAAGTGGTATGACCAGGAACGAATCAGTTGCTGTGGCTTTCGGAATGAATGCCCGTGGTTCGCAGGAGATTGTTTTGGGATTAATCGCTTTACAATCAAAAATTATCAGCGGCCCTGTATTTGAAGGTTTGGTTGTTATGACGGTGGTTACCATGGTTATTTCAGGGTCAATAATGAAGTATTATTTTTTGAAGGAACAAAAATTACAAGATAAGCTAAAATTGACGATAGCATAAAAATGAAGAATTTGCTAAAATGGCTGGCCGATTTAAAACCGATTGATAAGTTTCCTTTACTACAGGATAGTTTCAGCAATTACGTTAGGTTTAGCATTGAAGCATTTTATTAGGTCAGATGGCCGAGTAGTTAGGCACAGGTCTGCAAAACCTGGCACAGCGGTTCAATTCCGCTTCTGACCTCGATTATCTAAGCGGAAATAGATAATCAAGTGATTTTCAGTTTTTTATTCAGAATAAACAAGGGAAAGTGGCGGATAGTTGCTCCTATTGGTTGCTTTTCCTGTTTTTCTGAATTAATTGTCAATCTAATTTAAAACATTAGGCGAAGTGGCCGAGTGGTTAGGCGGGAGTCTGCAAAACTCCTTACAACGGTTCGAACCCGTTCTCACGCCTCATATAAGAACTCGGGAAGTGCTTAAGCAATTGATTAAATAAATACTGACCTTAAGAAATGATAATTAAATGTCCCGGGTTATATTCAGATAATTAATACCAATGTAAGTTTTATAATTATCTTTTTATCTATAGGTTTTATGGGATATATTTGCCGAAAATTAAAAGTAGTGTGGTCATTTGTTATTTCGCTTGAACATACGGATTGGTTTAAATCGTTGTTCGCTGAAGTTGAGGAATGTAAAATACCCTACCAAACAGTAAATCGAAATTAAATCTCTGCTTGCCTGGAAATGATCGAACTAAAAAATGTCACCAAAATTTTCGCTAAAAAGAACAGCCAGGTAACGGCCCTTTCAAATGTATCACTCTTTGTACCGCAGGGAAAGATCCTTGGTGTTGTTGGCGCATCTGGTGCGGGAAAGAGTACTTTAATTCGCTGTGTTAATCTACTGGAACGCCCAACATCCGGTGATGTACTTATTGGAGGGGTCAACCTTACTAAACTTTCGCAAGGTGCGCTTGCTAAAGCAAGGCGGGAGATAGGAATGATTTTTCAGCATTTCAACCTGTTATCCTCTCGAACCGTAGCGGGAAATGTGGCCCTCCCCTTGGAGTTAAGCTATACTTCCGGGCATGAAATAAAGAAACGTGTGGCTGAATTATTGGATTTAGTTGGTCTGACAGAGAAGGCTGATGAATATCCGTCAAACTTATCAGGTGGACAGAAACAAAGAGTAGCTATTGCCAGAACATTGGCAACCAACCCCAAAGTGCTGCTATGTGACGAGGCTACAAGTGCCCTTGACCCAGCGACTACGCGGTCTATTCTGAACTTATTAAAAGATATCAATAAGCGGTTCCAGATTACGATCCTGCTAATCACACATGAAATGAATGTGGTAAAAGCAATTTGCGACGATGTCGCGGTTATAAGCGAAGGCAAGCTGATTGAACGCGGTTCAGTAAGCGATGTTTTTGCATATCCGGAAACTGCCATTGCAAAGCAATTCGTCGCATCCTCGTTGCACGCGACTCTACCTGTCGAATATGAGCAGCGGCTTTCACCAATCCCCGCGGGTAAAAATCATCCAGTCATTAAACTGGAATTTAACGGACACTCAGCCGAAGCTACTATTCTATCCGAAGTTAGCCGAATATTTAATATAGATAATAACATTATAAGCGCACAAATGGATTATACAGGTGGGGTGAAATACGGTGTGATGTTGATTGAAGTGACCGGCAGTGAAAAAGATACTAATGGCTCCCTTGAATATTATCGCAGCAAACAGGTAGAGGTGGAGGTACTGGGTTATGTCTGAACCAATGTTGATGATGATTTTACAAGGTTTATGGGAAACCATTGTAATGACTTTTGTAGCAGGCTTTTTTGGTTTCGTGTTAGGGCTCCCAACAGGCGTATTGCTTTTTATGACCCGGAAAGGGCAGGTCTCGGAAAGCCGTTTAATTAATGGAATTGTCTCTGTACTGGTTAATATTTTTCGCTCTATTCCGTTCATTATTTTGATTGTATGGATGATTCCATTTACCAGGGCATTGGTGGGCACATCAATAGGCGTGCAGGCAGCATTGGTGCCGTTGAGTATTGGTGCGGCACCGTTTATTGCACGAATGGTGGAAAACAGTTTGATTGAGATCCCTAATGGTTTAATAGAAGCAGCCCGGTCAATGGGAGCTACGCCGTTGCAAATAGTTTTCAAAGTACTATTGCCGGAGGCACTCCCGTCCATTATTGGCAGCGCATCAATTACCCTTATTACATTGGTTGGTTACTCAGCAATGGGTGGCGCAGTTGGAGCTGGCGGTTTAGGTCAGATAGGTTACCAATATGGCTACGTAGGTTACGATGTAGTTGTTATGAATACGGTACTTGTGCTTTTAGTACTGCTCGTATTTATTATTCAAATAGCAGGTGATTTTATTGCGAAAAAAGCAGACCACCGCAAATAATTTATAAATAAAAAATGAAAAACTTATCACTAATTACTATAGCTGTTCTATTTCTCGGATTATCAGCATGTGGAAGAAAAAACCAACCCAACAACTCCAACCATATCAAAGTTGGTGTTGAATCCGGTCCGGAATATACGGTTGCCCAGGCAGCTCAAAAAGTGGCCAAAGAAAAGTATGGACTTGATGTCGAGTTGGTTCAGTTTAATGATTACGTGATGCCCAATGAGGCGCTGAGTCAAGGTGATATAGATTTAAATGTATTCCAAAATAAGCCATACCTGGATGTGCAGGTAAAGCAGCGGGATTATAAATTTGCGATACTTGGAAATACCTTTGTTTATCCTTTAGCGGGGTATTCCAGAAAAATTAAAAGTATCGGCGAACTGCAAGATGGCAGTACAATTATTATTCCAAATGATCCGACTAATAGCGGCAGGTCTTTACTGTTATTGCAAAAAACTGGCTTGTTAAAACTAAAGGATAATGTTGGCTTGCTTCCAACTGTAAATGACATTGTTGGTAATCCAAAAAGTTTAAAGATTCTTGAATTGGAGGCCCCACAATTGCCAAGAGCGCTTGATGACCAAAAAGTAACCATAGCAATTATTAATAATACTTTTGCGGGCCCGGCGGGGCTGGTTGCTAAACGTGATGGGTTATTTATTGAGGATGAAAAGTCTCCCTATGTTAATATCATCGT
This sequence comes from Bacteroidota bacterium, assembly GCA_026224775.1. Taxonomy (GTDB): domain Bacteria; phylum Bacteroidota; class Bacteroidia; order Sphingobacteriales; family Sphingobacteriaceae; genus Mucilaginibacter. The sequence continues at coordinate 26,191 of JAMFRP010000050.1, read as the reverse complement.
ATCGAGAGACGACAATAAGAACCAGGATAATGTTAAGGAATTCGTAAAAGCATATCAATCGCCTGAAGTAGCAGCAGCTGCCGAGATAGCTTTTAAAGGTGGGGCGATTAAAGGCTGGTAAAAGTTTAATTAGCGAAAATTGTTGCATGAAATTGAGTTTTAAGCACAATTACGGCCCCGCTAATTGATTTTCAATCTGGCTTTTACAGATTTTGTTATCAAAATGCAGGTGCGGATTATTCGGTTTTTAACACAATTATTATTTATCAACAAGTGTATTACTGATTTCGTGAGCATTGGTTCGTTTATTATGTTTGCTGACAATGACAATACAAACGGATATCGTTCAAATAGTTTCGCAATACACCAACCTTCAGCAAGGTAGAAAAGTAATGAAGGGAAATTGCCCTTTTCATGTAGATCTTCATTCCTCATTTAAGGTATACCCATCAAATAATATTTTCAAATGTTTTGCCTGCGGACTGGAAGGCGGCCCTGCTGAATTTCTCCAAAAAATAGGTACGACGGTATAGGCCTATATTTATTTAGCTTTGTATTCGAAAAATATTACCCTAAATGACGGAACAGCTAATTACCTTAACTCAAAATTTAAAAGAAAAGTCGCTTGCATTTAATCAGGTTATTGAATTTATAGAGACTTACTACCAACATCAGCCAACAGCATTTAAAAATGGTGAGGTATACAATGAAGCCACTCAAAATCAAGGCAGCGCGAAGGTTTTTGCTTTTGCTCAGATAAATGATTTGAATGTGGAATACACTCTTTACCTATTCGCAGAACACTACCAATCGGTATTGGCTAATCCCAATGGTATAGATCATCAAAATATTAGACAATTTATGACCCATGGTTGGCCGGGAATAGCCTTTGAAAGAACAGCGCTGCTTTTAAAATAAAAGATAGGTGGGTTATCGATCAGGATAGGTAGATATAGGTTATCAGATCATCTTTAGTATTATAAATTATATTGTAACAAATCTATGTCTATATTGTCTAACAAAAAAGACAAATAAAGATGTTAATTAGTTGACATAACTAGCATACATCAACAGTTATATTTGCCTGACACAAACGTCAAACATTTTAGTAAGATAATGGCAGTTAGAGATACAGGCACCGAACAGATGATAAAGGATACCGCAAAACAGATTTTCTTTGCAGAAGGAAAATTTAATGCGACTACCTTGGATATTGCGGAGGCTGCGGGGGTAAGCAGAACTGTTATTAATTATTATTTCCGCTCTAAAGACATCCTTTTTCAACAAGTATTTCGTGAAGCTATGGCAGATACCGGGCTTAAAATGAACGAGGTATTGGGTGCCGATCTGCCTTTTAAGAAAAAAGTTATTGCGTTTATAGATATGTTTACTACTGAGTTAACGAAGTATCCTTATAAAGAATCCTTTTTAATTAGTGAAATAAACACCCATGGATTTAGCTTGCCTACTAAGGATTCATCACCTGGTATGCAGCAATTTTTAAAAGAGATAAAACTGGCATCTGATAATGGTGAAATCAAGAAGGTATTACCTATTAATTTCATGATCAATATATTATCCCTGGTTGCCTATCCATTGTTAACCAGGCGTTTATTTGAGCGAATGCTTGAGCTTAACGATACAAATTTTGAAAAACTGATGCAAGAAAGAAAGCAAATGATAATAGATATTTTATTTAATTGATTTTTTTGAATAAATACTAACAAAACCGTCAAACATATATGTCAATCACCAAATCTAATTATTACAAAGATATGAACACGATACCTTATAAAATGAAGAAGACAATTGCCGGGTTAGCTATTATTAGCTCGATGATCATTACATTAAGCTCCTGCGGTGGCAGCGCTAATACAAACGCTGGCGCAACACAGCCGCCAGCAACTTACGGAGTATTTAGCGTGACAGCACAACCTGCTACACTGCATACCAGTTATCCTGCCGTAATGCAAGGTGAACAAACAATAGATATTCGCCCTAAAGTAGATGGTTATGTTGAGAAGATATATGTTGATGAAGGTTCGGTAGTTAAAAAAGGACAACTATTATTCAAACTTAGCGCACCGGAATACGAGCAAACCGTTATAAACTCCATTGCAGCAATAAACAGTGCAAAAGCGGATATCAATTCAGCAGAAATAGCGGTAAATAAAACCAAGCCATTGGTTGATAAAGGCATTATCTCCGAATACGAACTGCAAACAGATCAAAATACCCTCGATACCAAAAGGGCCGCATTGGCACAGGCTCAAACTACTTTGGCCACCGCCAAAGTAAACCTGGGTTATACGTATGTTACCAGCCCGGTAGATGGTGTTGTAGGCTCAATACCTTATCGTTTGGGTAGCCTGATCACCAGTGCTACTGCCAGCCCTTTGACTACTGTAGCCAATATTGGCAAAGTATACGCCTATTTTTCACTGAATGAAAAACAACTTTTGGATTTCTCCCGGTCGGTAAAAGGAGCCACTTTGGATGAAAAACTAAAAAACACTCCTGACGTTAATTTAGCGTTGGCTGACGGTTCTGCCTATCCCGAAAAAGGGCGTTTAGAAACCATTAGTGGCGTATTGAATACTACTACCGGTTCAGCAAGCTTTCGTGCTGCGTTCCCTAATCCTATGCACTTGTTAAGAAGCGGTAGCTCAGGAAGTGTAGATATTCCCCAGGCATTAACCGCAGCTATTTTAATTCCTCAAAAATCCGCATACGAATTACAGGGTAAATATTTCGTATACGTGCTCGATAATAACAACCTGGTAAAGAACCAGGAAATACAGATAATGGAACTTACAGCAGGCCAGTATTATGTAGTTACCGGTGGTGTAAAAGCGGGTGATAAGATCGTTTATGATGGCACGATCTCATTAAAAGATTCTACCAAAATCGCACCACAAGTTATGAGTTCTGATAAGGTTTACGGCGATCTAAAAAACTAAAAAGATGATAAAAACATTCATAGAAAGACCGGTATTATCTACCGTAATATCGGTCATATTAGTTATTTTGGGGATCATTGGACTCATAGAGCTGCCGATAACCCAATACCCAGACATTGCCCCACCTACTGTAGTGGTATCTGCTGCCTATTCAGGTGCTAATGCCGATGTTGTGCTAACCAGCGTAATCGTTCCTTTGGAGGAACAGATCAACGGGGTAGAAGGCATGACTTATATGACTTCGACCGCTGCTGATGACGGAACTGCAACCATTACCATTTTCTTTGCTTTAGGCACAAATCCGGATATAGCAGCAGTAAATGTACAGAACCGCGTTTCGAAAGCAGCCAGCTTACTGCCTGCAGAAGTTACCGAGGCTGGCGTAACCACGCAGAAACAGCAGAGCAGCGACATCCTGATATTTTCATTGTCAAGCAGCAACAAATCGTACGACCAGACATTCTTGCAGAATTATGCGAATATTAACTTGCTGCCGCAGATTAAACGTATCAGTGGGGTAGGCGATGCAACTGCTTTCGGCAGTAAAGATTACTCCATGCGGATTTGGCTGAAGCCAAGCGTTATGGCTGCCTATCATTTAATACCCGATGATATAAATACCGCCCTCGCAGAACAAAACGTTGATGCGGCACCGGGAAAAGTGGGCGAAAACAGTAATCAGTCCTACCAGTATACGCTTAAGTACAAGGGGCGTTTAAAATCAGTGGCCGACTTTGAAAACATCGTGATCAAATCAACCAGTTCCGGCCAAACATTACTGCTAAAGGATGTGGCTCGCATCGAATTGGGTTCACTCGATTATAGTGGTTATACCACTACCGATGGCAATCCATCAATTGGTATAGCTGTATCTCAGGTAGCAGGTTCCAATGCACATTCATTGATCCAACAATGCGAGGCTACCATAGCCGAAGCTTCAAAATCCTTTCCACCGGGCGTAAAATACACTTCGTTGCTAAATGCCAATGATTTTTTGGATGAATCAGTATCCAAAGTTATACATACACTGATAGAAGCGTTTATCCTGGTTTTTATTGTGGTATTTGTATTCCTGCAGGATTTCCGTTCAACATTGATCCCGGCTATTGCCGTTCCGGTGGCTATTATCGGTACATTCTTCTTCTTAAATCTTTTTGGGTTCACCATTAACTTACTAACGCTATTTGCGATGGTACTGGCTATTGGTATTGTGGTGGATGATGCGATTGTCGTCGTCGAGGCGGTACACGCCAAGCTTGACCAAGGTGCCAAATCAGGGAAAGAAGCATCCATAAGCGCAATGCGTGACATTAGCGGAGCCATCGTTTCTATTACACTGGTTATGGCCGCGGTATTTATCCCGGTATCGTTTATTTCCGGCTCTTCGGGGGTATTCTATAAACAGTTTGGTTTAACGTTGGCCATTGCCATCATCATTTCGGCAGTTAATGCTTTAACACTTAGTCCAGCGCTATGCGCTTTGTTTCTAAAACCGCACCCCGAAGGTGAGCATAAGGATTCCAGTGTTATTCAACGATTTTACACTGCTTTTAATACTGGTTTTGAATCGGTAACAGGAAAATATAAGCGTTCGGTACATTTTCTTACCCGAAAAAAATGGATAGGCGGATTGATCATTTTAATTTTTGCAGGCATTTTCTATTTTCTTATCAAAACCACTGCAACCGGTTTTGTTCCTAATGAAGATCAGGGCGTATTATTCGCCAATATTAGTTTACCTGTAGGTTCATCGCTTGAGCGAAGCACGGTAGTTGCTAAACAGGTTGAAGGCATCATCAAAACGTTGCCTGAAGTAGAATCAACCTTAACCATTACCGGTCAAAGCTTTATTGCCGGTGCTGGTGGCTCATATGCTATGGTGGTAATTAAGCTAAAACCATGGAATCATCGTACCGGAAAAGGTGAGGATATTAACAGTGTCACCGGGCAGCTTTTCGGCATGACAGCGGGCATCAAAAATGCACAGGTTATATTTTTCGCACCTCCTACTTTACAAGGCTTTGGTATCAACAGCGGTTTTGAGTTCCAACTACAAGACAAAACCGGGGGCGATATTAATAAATTTAATGACGTGAGCACTAAATTCCTAGCTGCACTTGCCAAGCGTAAGGAAATACAATATGCCACTACGTCTTTCAATACCAATTTTCCGCAATACATGATCAATGTTAATGTGGCCAAGTGCCACCAGGCGGGCGTAACGGTAAATAGTGTACTGAGCACACTAGAGGGTTACTATGGAGGCGTTTATGCTTCAAATTTTAACGAATTTGGAAAGCAATACCGTGTAATGATACAGGCTGATGCGATATATCGTGGCAATACTGCAAGCTTAAATGATATTTATGTGCGAAGCGATAGCACTAGCGTTATGGCGCCGATCTCGGAATTTGTAACGCTTACCAAGGTTTATGGTCCGCAATCCATCAACAGGTTTAACCTGTACACCTCTATTGATATACAAGGTGCGCCAAATGCTGGTTACAGCTCAGGCGATGCCATCAAGGCTATTAATGAAGTGGCAGCGCAAACACTCCCTGTGGGCTACGGTTTTGAATACGCCGGCATTACCCGTGAAGAGATTGCTGGTGGAAGCCAAAGCGTTTATATATTTATACTATGTCTCATTTTTGTTTACTTCCTGCTTAGTGCGCAATATGAAAGTTATATACTGCCGTTTGCAGTTATATTATCATTGCCTGTAGGTTTAGCGGGAGCATTCATCTTCGCGAAAATATTTGGTGTTGAAAATAATATCTATTTGCAGATAACGCTTATTATGCTCATTGGTTTGTTAGCCAAGAATGCCATCCTGATTGTTGAATTTGCAGTAACCCGCAGGCGACATGGCCTAAGCCTTGTAGATGCCGCTATTGAAGGTGCAACAGCAAGGCTGCGACCTATTCTGATGACGTCATTCGCTTTTATACTTGGATTACTTCCATTGATGCTATCCACCGGGGCCGGTGCAGTAGGTAATAAATCAATCGGTACGGGTGCTGTGGGTGGTATGCTTATCGGTACGCTGTTCGGCGTTTTTGTAATACCTATATTATTTATTGTCTTTCAGGGATTGCAGGAAAGGATCAGCGGTAAACCGTCTGTTCAACCCGAAGAGCCGATAGTTAACTAAATTTTAAGCTTAAGTTCAATCAAATGAGAACAAGATATTTTTTATTATTCGTAGCGGGATTGCTCATCATAGTATCCTGTAATGTGTCAAAACACTATAAACGGCCAAATGTAAATGCAGCCAATTTATACCGTGATAGTTCTGCAATAGATTCTAGCTCCATCGCAACATTGCCATGGCGCTCCTTATTTAGTGATACCGTATTGCAAAACCTTATACAGGAAGGAATTGATCATAACTTGAACCTGCAAACAGCCATTCTGAAAATAGCGGAAGCTAATGCCACTTTAAAAGAAAGTAAGGCAGCTTATTTCCCAACATTAAGTGCAGGTGTCTCAGTTACCAAAGCAAAGGCCTCGCAGGCTGCACAAACATTTCCTGCAGGTTTGGGTATTGATTTGAATACAACAACCTACCAGGGAGATTTCAACGCCAGCTGGACGGCTAATGTATGGGGACAACTAAGTAGCTTAAAGCGGCAGGCAATAGCCCAATTTTTAGAAAGTGATGCATCAAAGCGCGCCGTTCAGACAGCATTAGTGGCCAGTATTGCTAATGATTATTATACACTTTTGTCTTATGACCAACAGTTAGCTATCACACAGCAAACCGTAAAAAACGATATACAGGATGTGGAGACCAACAAGTCGTTGCTGAAAGCAGATGTGGTTACCGGGGCTGCCGTTGTACAAAGCGAAGCTAACAGGTATGCAGCAGAAATTACTATACCCGACCTGGAATCGAATATAAGAGAAACAGAGAATGTCCTGTGTATTTTATTGGGTCGTGGGCCCGGACCCATCAAACGGTTGAGCATGGCGGAGCAGAAACCGATTGAAACATTGAATGCTGGCCTCTCTACTCAGCTATTAAAGAACAGACCGGATATACAGCAATCAGAATTTGCTTTTATGGCGGCTTTTGAAAATACCAATGTTGCCCATTCATATTTTTATCCAACGCTTACTATAACGGCTGAAGGCGGCTTTTCATCGCTGCAATTAAAAGACCTGTTCAATAATTCAATATTCTACAATTTGGTAGGTGGGTTAACCCAGCCCATATTCAACCAGGGGCAAAACAAGGCACGCTACCGCATTGCAAAAGCACAACAATTAGGAGCATTTAACGCGTATCAGCAAAGCATTTTAACAGCTGGCCAGGCAGTAGCTAACGACTTGTTTTCATATCAACAAGCATTGAAAAAAGCAGACTTAAGAAAAAAGGAGCTGAGCGCATTGGAAAAGTCGGTTGACTACACCAAACAACTGTTAACCTATAGTTCAGCTACAAATTATACTGATGTTTTAACTTCTGAACAGAGCTTATTAGCAGCCCAATTAGCTGGTGTTAATGATAAATTGCAACAATTGCAGGCCATTGTTAATTTGTATACCGATTTAGGCGGCGGTTGGAAATAGCTAATAACAAGTTTTCTACCAAAAGATGGAATCTTGATTAATGTTTACGGCCTTTACTACATAGTAAAGGCCGTACTATCGATATTTTAAATATAGAATTTTCATTGTTTAATGTATACCTTTCCGTTTGAGCAAACCGCCAGTTGTATCGTCAATGCTTTGCTGAACAATAAATGCTGTAGGATCAATCGCTAATATGTGCTGCTTTAACGCGGGGATTTCGAGCCGTGTGGCGACAGTGAAAATAATGTCCCGTGGATCATTGATTTCGCCGTCTTTTCCATAACCATTTTTTCCCTGGTAGATCGTAACACCCCGGCCAAGCTTTTCGGTAATAGCCTGCCTGATCTCCTCGCTTTTGATTGAAACGACGGTTATACCAGTATATTGATCAACACCATTTAAAATAAAGTTGATCATTTGGGAAGCGGCCAGATAAGTCAGGATAGAGTAAAGCGCAGACTCGATCCCTAAAAAGAAAGCAGCTGCTGAGAAAATAACCACGTTCAGCAATAAGATTACATCATTTACTTTTAGCAGTTGAAACCTTTTACTAAATAACAAGGCGGCTATCTCGGTTCCGTCCAATACAGCGCCGCCCCTTATCGCCAACCCAATTCCCACGCCTATAAAAAAACCACCGAATACAGCGGTCAGTAATTTATCCGGGGTAACATCAGGGAAAGCAATAAACGCCAGACAAAGCGAAAGCCCGGCAATGGCTAATGCGCTTCTGATCGCAAAGGCAGCGCCCAATCTGCGATAGCCAATAAAAATGAAGGGGATATTAATAATAAAGATTAGGATAGATATCGGCAGGCCTGTTATATCTGCCAGCAACATAGATATACCTGTAACGCCGCCATCAATAAAATGGCTGGAAAGTAAAAAACCTTTCAAACCCATACCCGCAGATAGGATCCCGAACGTTATCAATAGTAGGTTTTTGAAATGAGTCTTCATTTTATAGTCAAAGATAGCTTTAACGTTTTAAAAGAGAAAAGAGCTTTGGTGCATCTTTTTCTTCGTACTGATAAAATTAAGCCAGCATTTGTATATAAAATGTTTTGACAAATACATCATGCAAACTATTAAGCAGATTACCTTAAGTCAATAAAAGAACAAATTTTCGCTAGCAACAAAGGCGTACAGTGCATTTGGAAATTAAAAAAGCCCTGTAAATTTAATTTACAGGGCTTTTTATTTTGGGCGGAGAGCTAGGGATTCGAACCCCAGGAACCTTTCACAGTTCAACAGTTTTCAAGACTGCCGCAATCGACCACTCTGCCAGCTCTCCGGGGACAAAAGTACAAATCCGGGCTGAATTGGCAAATATGATATTGCTTTTTTTTTAATACAGCGAAAATAGCGCATTAAGTGTGTGATAATGATACCATTAATTTTACAATTTATGTCCTTTTTCGATGCGAAAAGCATTAAAATTGGGTTTTACGACCTTAATATTGCGCTTGGCGAAGTCAATATTGGCGTTTAATTCGAATCCCATCAGAATAATTAACGAGTTTAAGTACAACCAAATCATCACAACAATGAGGGTTCCTATCGAACCGTATATCTTATTATAAGAAGCAAAATGGTTAATATAGTAAGTAAATCCTAAGGATGTTACTATAGCCAAACCAGTTGCCAGACGAGATCCCGGATTTAGAAAGTTCCAGCGTTGTTTATGCGCGGGGCCGTAACGATACAATATAGACACTGTTACAAAAAATATAGTGACCACAATAATCCATCTTATAAAAGCAAAAATGTAAATCCAAAAATGGTGTTTGGTGAATATATGTGCCTGCAAAAAACTAAGCACTGCCTGGCCTCCAATCATAATAACAATGGCAATCAATAAAGATATACTGATGTAGGTAGTAAGCACAAGGGCTATCCAACGCCTTTTAAGCCACGTACGGGTTTCTAATACCAAAGAAGATCTGTTGAACTGCCGCATCAAATTGGCGACACCATTGGTGGCAAAAATCAAAGCTGATAAAAAACCGAATGAAAGCAATTTTCCATTTTGGTTTTTAATAATATCAACAATATTTGAATTGAAGAATTGGGTAGCTTTTTGGTTGGGCAATACCAATGAAATAAGGTCGATGAGGTTTTGCTGAAAATTATGAATAGGAATGTAGGGGATGAGCGTGAACATAAATATAGTTGCCGGAAAAATAGCCAGCATAAAACTATAAGCCAAAGATGATGCTTTGTTTACCAGCGTGCCGGTAAGAAATTCCTCAACAAAAAAAACAACTACAGAATATAACGAAAGCGAACCAAAGCCAGTGGGCTTAATGGATTGAGTCCACTGTATAAATGATTTGTAAAATTTAAATCGTAATAAAAAGCGGTTCAGCCATCTCATTTACCTCAAATCTACTTAAAATATGGCTTTAATTTATTAGCTAACTCTGTTGGAATAAAGCAAATACGATTAGTTTTCATATTAACAAATACCAATAACGTTTCCCCGGTATTAATCAGTTCTCCGGCTTCATTGGTTAGTTCATATGTAAAGTTCATGCGTGCGCGTGGCATTTCAGCAATAATAACTTTTATACTGATTTCCTGATCGTATAATGCCGGTTTTAGATATTTACAGTGCAACTCCACTACAGGCATCATCACACCTTGATCTTCCATAGATTTATAAGTCATGCCTAAACTACGCATCATTTCAACACGCGCTACCTCATAAAACTCCGCATAGTTGCCGTAGTAAACATAGCCCATCTGATCAGTTTCGCCATAGCGAACACGGATTTTAGTTGTGAACTCAAACATTAGTGTTTAATATTTCGCTCGTTAAGTGCCTGTTGAAAAGCATGCGCGTTTTTCAAATGATCGGTAACATTTGTAGCAAATGCATGGTATCCCGAGAAATCCGCTTTAGCACACATGTAAATATAATCGCTCTTTTTGTAATCAAGTACCGAGTTAATCGCATTAATTGAGGGCATCATTACCGGCCCCGGAGGTAACCCGGTATGCAAATAAGTATTATATGGTGAGTTAATGGTTAAATATTTATTCAGTACACGATGAATGGTAAAATCATTTTCCGCGAATATTACTGTAGGATCTGATTCCAGTTTCATGCCTTTTTTCAAGCGATTTAAGTACAATCCAGCTATAGTTGGCATTTCATCATCATGCAATGCTTCTGCATCAACAATTGAAGCTAATATGGATACTTGTACAGGGCTTAAATGTAATTCGCTGGCTTTTTGTGTGCGCTCAGGTGTCCAAAATTTAAGATAAGCGCCATACATCTTTTTAATGAATTTCTCTGGTGACGTATTCCAATATAACTGGTAAGTGTTCGGCAAAAACATGGTGTAAACGTTATCCGTTGTAAACCCATATTTTTTTACAAAATCAGCAGAATCAAGTAGATTGATAATTGTAGCCGAATCCGGTTCGATCTTTTTACCTACAAAGCCTGCAAAGTCAGTTTTTAACCGCATGGTGTGGAAAGCTAATGTAACCGGGGTTTGCGTGCCTGAAGCCAGCATATTGATTAATTTCCTGTTACTCATCCCGGCATGAAGATGATACCTACCTGCCTTTACACGGGTAGTGTATTTCATGTTTTGCGCAGCCCAGTTAAAGGTTGTGGTATCTTTTACTATTCCTTCCTCACGAATGGTTTTATAAACATCTTCGTATGTAGCACCAGTGTGTATATATAAGAATTCTTGTTTATCGGTAACATTCGGCCCAAAGTAATTCAAGTAATAAATAACGCAGGTAACGCCAAGGGCTATTACAATTATAAGTATCAGGGCGATTATAAATTTTTTTAATAAACTCCCATTTGACTTTTTCTCAGCCATAGTAGATAACGATTTTTTGTTATTGTTTAATTTTTTGTAAAGCTATTAAGCCACCAGCTAAATTCCGAACATTTTGGTAGCCTTTTTCCTGTAATAATCTACATGCGGTTTCGCTGCGCATACCAATTTTACATATAACAACAATTTCATCTGTTTTGTTATAATCCAATTGATCTATACTGTCATGTAGTTTAGATAAAGGTATGTTTTGGCCACCAATATTATAGGTCGAAAACTCAATTACTTCCCTAATATCCAATAGATTAATAGCACCTCCGCTTTGTAATCGGGAATAAACTTCAATAGCACTAATTGGCAGGGACATCAGATTTTTTAGCTTGGGAAACCGTAAGATTTATCCGTGTACCTAAACTGGTTTTGCTGGTAGAATCTGTTTTTGCAGGATATTGGGCTGTAACCACTACACTGCTCGAGTCGGTAATAGTTCCCTCATATGTAATCGTTCCAACGCCTAAACCTGCCCCTTTGATCACAAATTTAGCAGCATCAAGGTCCTGATTAACCAAATCCGGTATATCTACTTCACTTGCACCGGCACCGTTGCCTATTACAAGGTCAACCTTTGAGCCTTTTGGCAGTTTTGTGCCTGGCTTGATGATCTGCCCCGCAAAATGAACTTCCAATATGTGGTTAGCAATATCTGATTTTGTGGTGGTATCGCCCACCTTTAAGCCATAGTTTGATAGCGTAGCCACAGCTTCCATATAGTTCTGGTCTTCCAGATCGGGGAGGGCTACGTTAGGTGCTAAGCGGGTAACCATTGTCAGGTAAATAATACGGTTAGCTTTAACCATAGTACCTGCATCGGGGTCTTGCTCAACAATGGTTCCGGGTGGTTGATCTGGTACATAAACGGAATCTATCTGGTAACCAAATCCCTGGTCGGTTAAGGTACTGATGGCCTTGTCTACCGACATCCCTTTTACAAGTGGTACAGGTGCACCCGAACCATGACGGGTATAATAATCTAAGCTTAAATAAGCTATAAAAACCAATAACAATACGGAACCAAGTGCCGCGAAAAACGTATTACGGAATGATGTGGTTTTTAAGTAAGCCCAAAATCTGTTCATGTATCAGTAGGATATTAGCGTACCAAACATAGTGAATATTTCGGAATTTGAATTTATCAATACTGATTTTGCTTGTAGCTCAGCTATATATAAATTTAAAGCAAATCCAATTCGAAATACCGCACCAAACAAATATCTTTGAATTATCATGACAGCAAAAAATATCGCCCTTTGTGCCGGTGGTTATACCGGGGAATATGAAGTATCTATCAACAGCGCCAAAAATATTGCCACTAATCTTGACCCCGCTAAATATAAGGTTTACACTGTGCTTATTAACCGCGACAGCTGGTTTTATGATACCGGCCACGAACACATCAGCATAGATAAAAACGACTTCAGTTTGACCATAAAAGGGGAGAAGGTTGAGTTCGATTTCGCCTTTATAACCGTGCACGGTACTCCCGGTGAGGACGGCAAACTGCAAGGTTACCTGGATATGATGGGCGTTCCTTATAATACTTGCGATGCAACTACATCCGCCATTACCATGAACAAAGCCTACACCAAAACCATAGTACATAGCATACATGGCTTGCACGCGGCACGTAGCATGCAGCTGCACCGCAAGGATGGTCATGATTTAGCAACTATTGCTGCTAACCTTAAGTTCCCACTGTTTATCAAGCCGAATAACGGTGGTAGCAGCGTAGGCATGAGTAAGGTACATAACATTGCCGGACTGCCCGAAGCAATCGAGAAAGCATTCCACGAAGATGATCAAGTATTGGTCGAAGAGTTCATCAAAGGCCGCGAGTTTAGCCGTGGTATAGCCCGGATTAAAGGTAAAATAACCGTATTGCCGGGTACCGAGATCATCAGTACTAAAGAGTTCTTCGATTACGAAGCCAAGTATACACCTGGCGTTTCGCACGAGATAACCCCGGCTGATCTGAGCCCTGAAAAAAGCGACGAAATAGCCGAAATCCTAACAGAAATCTACCTGCGCCTGAACTGCAAGGGCATGGTACGTATTGATTTTATTTTGTTGGATGATACGCAGGATTTCTACTTTATCGAAGTAAATACAACCCCCGGCCAGTCGTCAGCAAGCCTGATACCACAGCAGGTGAGGGCAGCGGGACTGGATTTGATGGAGTTTTACGGTGACCTGATAGAGGGCGCATTTTAAGTACTGTACCACGGTACAAGCGAAACAGGTGGTACATTTGGTACACTTTTTAGCCCAAAATCGCCCCAAAAGGTACTAAAAAGGCCGTTTTTAGATCGATAATTTGACTCAAATTGGGCTAAAAGTGGTCATTTTTACCCCGAAAAGTATCAAAAATCGCCTATTTTTACTGCTATTTCGACTGAAAATGCTAAAAATATTTGCATTTTTTAAGGTTTTTTGCGATATTTGAATACACCCGAAGCCTATAATTGTTCCGTTCTGAAACACTTTCAAGGCTCCCAAATTTATCTTCATGTATTATTCCAACAAACCCGACCATTATGTGGAACGTCCCGCTGTGATCGAAGAAATCCGCGATGCTATTCGTGGCATTAAGCCCATCGTCAAACATCAACCCAAGCAAACTGGCTGGCAACTCAAACATCCTAAAAAAGAAATCAATGGCTCCGAGCCCGAGTTTATCATTAAACGCGCAGGCAAGTGGCTCAAAGATGGCGCTAAACTACCCGAACCCAAAATGTTGTTCGACCGTTTTTGGTTCGAGGGTGAGCTGTGCATTATGTTTGCCGACACCAATTCAGGCAAATCCGTACTGGCGGTGCAGATAGGGGATAGCATCAGCAAAGGCGAACCCATTATCCCGCTACAAATCACGACCGCACCATGTGGTGTGCTGTATATTGATTATGAGCTGAACGATAAGCAATTTCAGCAGCGTTACAGTACAAAAAACAATTGGAACTACAAATTCAGCAATAAATTTTGTCGTGCCGTCAACAATCCGCAGGCCAACAAAATGTATAAGTTCAGCAGTTACCAGGAATACCTCGAAAACGAGATCGAAAACTCTCTGCTCATCGCTAAGGCCAAAGTGCTCATCATCGATAACATCACCTGCCTCAATTATGATGCTCACCACGCCACCGGTGCCCTAAACCTGGTGCGCAGCCTACATGCCATCAAAGCCAAATACAACATCTCCATTTTGGTGCTGGCGCACACGCCCAAACGCAACCCAGTAAAACCCATCACTAAAAACGACTTACAAGGCAGTAAAATGCTCATCAACTTTTGCGACAGCGCCTTCGCTATCGGCGAAAGTCAAACACAATCTGGTACCCGCTACCTCAAACAGATCAAACAACGCAGCACCAAACAGCACTACGGCCCCGAAAACGTCTGCCTCGGCAAAATTGAAAAGTCCGATAATTTCCTACGGTTTAAATTTGATGGTTATGATTTGGAAGTTGCGCATTTGCAGCGGGATAATGAGCAGTATCGGAAAGATATGGAGGTGCAGGTAATGGAGTTAAGAGGGCAGGGATTTAGCATTCGGCGTATAGCTGGGGAGTTGAATTTGTCGGCGAGCATGGTTAATAGAATAATTAAAAAGGAGGGTTGAATTTCCTGTCTTGCGCTTGTTACAAATGAGTGCAGGATAGGAAAATTTGCGATATATATTGTTACATTCTATTCGCAGGAATTATTCTGAATGCTGGGGATAAATATAAATTCAAAGAATCTTTAATAACTTCAAGGTTTTTTTTGTCAGCCCTCACTGGTTTAAGAGTTAGCGAAGCGCTCTTAAATCCACCAAGAAAAACAAAGACTCTGTCTGGCTTATGAAACGAAACTTTTGTGGTATATGAAATATTCCGTTCTTTTATCCGGACGGAGTCCTTCATATTCTATTTTGATTTAAGAGCGCTTCGCTAACTCTTAAACCAGTAAACTTTTTTATTATCTTCAGCGCCATAATCTAAACTACATGGCTACCCGCTACCATTTCGGCGATAATGAAAAACCACATTTTATAACTTTTTCGGTTGTTAACTGGATAGATACTTTTACCAGAGAGAGCTATACACAGATATTGCTTGATAGCCTACGATTTTGTATTGAAAAGAAAGGTTTACGACTACATGCATGGGTTATAATGAGTAACCATGTGCATTTAATCGCGTCAGCAAAAGAAGGATTTAAACTAGCTGATATTATGCGGGATATGAAAAAGTTTACCAGTCAGCGAATTATTGCTGCCATTACGGAAAACGAGCAGGAAAGCCGTAAAGACTGGCTGATATGGATGTTTAAAAGGGCAGGGTCACGTAATAAGAATAATGAAACTTACCAGTTTTGGCAACAGGATAATCATCCCATTGCTGGCGCACGCGTGTCGCGTGTGTCTATGCAAGAAGTTCGCTCTGTACAGCAAAGAGATTGCTTCGTTCCTCGCAATGACAATTGGAGAAAAACGCCCCACTCTGGCGCGAGTATGCAGCGCGTGCCTGCGGGCAGGGTACTCGTGCCTTTTCAAATTTTAGTTCCCGCAGGGGTCTCTCGAAGAGGACCCTGCGTTTCAGTCCAACGGTTCTGTACAGCAAAGAGATTGCTTCGTTCCTCGCAATGACAATTGGAGAGAAATTCCGAATAAAAAAGCACAAACCCTCCGTAACCGCCTAAAACCGGCATCGTCTGGCTCGGCTAGCACAGGCCTAACTGCAAGCACTAACAATAACAGAGGCAGGCGCAGCCGGGAGTTTTCTTTGGTTACTTTCTTTTGCGGAAAAAGAAAGTGACGCCTTAGCGGCAGGCGATACCAAAGAGAGTCAAACGACAACCCTCTGTAGAGCAAAAATTTGCTCCATTCCTCACAGCAATGACGTGCGAATATCCCCAATAATAAAGACAAAAAAATATATCCATCACTCCTGACATACTGTTGTCACCACGCCAATTTACCTTCGTGAAAAATAAATAACACATCATGAATTTAACATCATTAAGAATTATAACCGCCGACATTAAGCGTTTGGTTCAATTCCTTGAAAAGATTACCGGTTTAACCGCTACGTGGTACACTGAGGATTTTGCAGAGATAGTTACCAGCATCTCGACTTTGGCAATCGGAAGCACGCGAACAATGGCCCTGTTTGGCGGAGAAATTGCACAGCCTGCCAGTAACAAAAGTGTAATTATAGAATTTCGGGTTGAAGATGTGGATACTGAATATGAAAGGATTAAAGATTTAATCAGCGACGTTGTTCAGAAACCAACAACAATGCCATGGGGAAACCGCTCGTTGCTATTCCGCGATCCGGACGGCAATTTAATAAACTTCTTTACCCCGGCTACACCCGAAGCCATCGAGAAATTTAGTTAATATAAACAGCCGCCTCACAAGTAATCATGAGGCGGCTGTTATTGTTTTGTTACTTCAATTACCAGGCAACTTCTCCTCGCTACCGCAAGCGCCCCGCTTGGGAGTTAGCTCTGTATAACATAGAGATTGCTTCGTTCCTCGCAATGACAATTGGAGAAAAACCCAAATAGAAAAAAGCACAAACCCACCGTTAACCGCCCAAAACCGGCATCGCCTGGCTCGGCTAGCACAGGCCAAACTAAAAGCACTAACAATAATAGAGGCAGGCGCAGCCGGGAGTTTTTCTTTGGTTACTTTCTTTTTGACGGCCAAAAAGAAAGTAGCGCTTAGCGCAGCGATACCAGAGAAAGTTAAACAGTACCACTCCAAACTATGGCCTAAACTGTATAATTTAAGTCCTTTGAGACAGTTGTTATAAATAGTAATTTTGAATATGCCCAGGAAGAAGATCGTAATTGTAATATTATCCCGTAATCACTTGATGGATTTTTCCGGGCCGGCAGATGTTTTTACGTATGCTAATGAACTACGAGATTGTTATGACATAAAATTGGTTTCGCCCACTGATAACGTGACTGAGTTTTACGGAGGTATTGATACCTTACTGCTAACCGGAAATGCCGACGAGCCAGGTTATGAACTTTTCTTTTCCTGGCTGAGAGGAGAACACGGCAACATCCGCAGGATAGGTTTCGTGGGTGTTGGTTCTGCCATTTTGGAAAAGACAGGATTACCCCTCGACCGGAATTTTTTTTATTCCAGGGACGGACAGGTTTATACATCCGGCGGGGTATCTTCCGGGATTGACCTCGCTTTGGCTATGGTGGAGGAAGACTGCGGCAAGAGTGTTGCATCACTGATAGCCAGTAAGCTCATATTTTTTTACTTAAGCAGGCAGGTTTACCAGATTCAGTTCGGCAACATGGTTGATAGTTCGCCTTTGGCTGCGCAATTAAAGGAATGGTTAGCAGGGCACCTGCACGAACCCTTACCAATTAACCTGTTAGCCGATAAAATGAACATGAGCCCACGAAACTTTACGCGCGTATTTACCCGGCAAACAGGACTTTCACCCGCTAAATTTATTGAAAAAATCCGTGTTGATGAAGCTTGCAATTTGCTGGTAAAAACTGATGATACGCTTGAGGAAATTGCTTTGCGTTGCGGCATGGGGGGACTGGTATCTATGAGGCGATTATTTTTAAGGCACCTGATGGTTACACCATCGGAATATAGAAGACTTTTAAAACTACATAAATATGAAAATAGCTATTAATGGCTTTGGCCGAATCGGGCGTATGACGCTGAGGGCCTTACAAAATAAACCGGATATAGAGGTTGTTGCGATCAACGATCTTACAGATCTGCAAACGCTGATACATCTGTTGAAATACGACAGCGCACATGGGCGTTTTCCGGGTACAGTTGATGGGGAGGATGGTTCGATGCTGGTTAACGGTAAGAAAATTCTTTTACTAAGCGAAAAAGATCCTAAAAACTTGCCATGGGCAGATCTGGGTATTGATGTGGTGATCGAATCAACCGGTCGTTTTACAGATAAATCTGCCGCGCAGGCGCATATTGATGCCGGTGCTAAAAAGGTATTGATTACCGCTCCGGCAACAGGTGGGATAAAAACAATTGTACATGGCGTCAACAACCATTTAATAGGCGGCGACCAGATCTATTCAACAGCGTCTTGCACCACCGGAAGTATAGCCCCGGTTTTGTATATATTAGAGAAAGAGTTTGGAATTGAATCGGGTTTCATGGCAACAGTACATGCTTTTACAGCCGATCAGCATTTACAGGATGCGCCGCATAAAGACCTTCGGAGGGCACGTTCCGCACCTCATTCGATCATTCCCACCACCACCGGCGCAGCCAAAGCAATAGGGGATGTATTACCTGAATTGAAAGGTAAACTCGACGGTTTTTCCTATCGCGTTCCGGTAATTGACGGTTCAATTGTTGATCTGTCAATCAACCTTAAAAAAGAGGTTTCGGCTAAAGACCTGAATACCATATTAAAACACTACGCTGACAACTCGTTGAAAGGTATTTTAGAATATACCGAAGAACAATTTGTATCGGCGGATATACTTGGCAATACCCATAGCTCTATAGTAGATGGCAATCTTACAAAGTCAATCGGAAAACTGGTTAAGGTAGTTGCCTGGTATGATAATGAGGTGGGTATCTCCAACAGGATAGCCGAACTGGTTTCGGAACTTTAATTTGATTTTCAGTTCCCGCAGGGTCTCTCTCAAAGAGAACCCTGCGTTACTTCATCCGTAGACTTTCAGTTCCAGCAGGGTCTCTCGAAGATGACCCTGCGTTGCTGCCCTTTTCGAAATAACACGCAGAAGATTTTCTTTATTCCCCTTTCTTACATTTGATCAAAAAGAAAGGATAACTCTCATCAATCTTTGTGATTTCAAATAATCCAGCCTGGTCAAATTCTGTATGGATTGATTCTATGTCATAAAAAAACATTTTAACGCCATCAAATATTTCATAACGATCCTTACTAACAAATTTGCCTTTGCCATAAGTTGCAGCTTCTTTTGAAATAGCTGTAAAAACCATATAGCCATCATTGGTCAGTTGATTATAACAATCACGAATCAATTTTTTCCGATCGCTACGGTCTAACAAATGAATTAAAGCATAGCAAAATATTCCACCATATTGGTTTTGATCAAATGGCATGTCAGTTACTGAACCGTGATAAATAGTCATATCAGTTCCGTAATGTTTTTCTGCCATTTCAATAGCTGTTTTTGATATCTCTATCCCCGTTACCATTATTCCATTATCCCTGAAAATTTGTGCATTGCGGCCATAACCAATTCCGGGGATGAGTATGTTCTTTACGGATTTTTGAATAAAAAAATCTTTTGTCAACACTGCAGAATGTGCTGGTTCAAATCCCCACATTTCCTGCTTTTCAATGAAATTAGACTCCCAAAACTCGATCTTCTCTGTCATAATCTCTTATCTAATAGGTGTAATGCATCTTATGCTTTTAATTTCAGCAGTTTATCCGCATTACCATGAGCGATTTTCGCTATTTGCTCATCAGGTAGCTCAATCGCGTTCAAAAATTCAATACCCATTTCATTGGTACTAAACGGATAGTCAATAGAAAACATAATATTATCAATACCAAAAGTATCCAAAGCAATTTTTAATGGTGGTTGCGTAAAAAAACCACTGGTGGTAATATGAACCTGCTGGCGAAAGGTATCGGTAAGCGTACGTTGGTTGGCACCTCCGTTTCCGGGTTTAAAAGCTCTTTCTGACCTTGCCATCATCATCGGCAGCATTTCTCCCATATGGCCAATAATTAATTTTAGTTTGGGATACTTATCGAAAATACCTGAAAAGAGCAGGCGTAGAATATGCAGTGCAGTTTCTGAGTGCCATCCCCAGCCATAGCAGGCTAAAGCTTCCGCCATACCTGAGTAGTTGGGCAGGCCACTATAGTAAATATCAGCTATTCCTTTTGGGGGTAGGCCAGGGTGGAGGTAAATAGGCACATCCAACTTTTCAGCCCGTTCAAATATCGGTGCAAATTCAGGCTGATCTAAAAACTTATCCTGCGTTAGCCCCCGAATCATCGCGCCGCGAAAATGATATTCCTTTACTGCCCGTTCCAATTCATCGGCTGCGGCAAGGGGAGCTGTCATCGGTAGAAGAGCAAAGGCCGTAAACCGATTCTCAAAACCAGCAATCCTTTGCGCGATCAGGTCATTATATTGCATTGCAAAAGCCGGACCTTTCTGTGCACTTAATAGGTTAGCGCCTGAGCTATCCACAGAAAGTACCTGCACCGTAATCCCATTATCATTCATTGATTTTAAACGCTCGCCGGTAATATCGGCCAGTTTCGGAGCTAGACGCTGCATAACTTCCGATTGACCAAACCCACCCAAAGCATCTTTAGGTATTTTGTTGGCCATCTCCGGAAAGGAGATATGTTCTTCAAGTGTAACTATTCGCATGTTAAATTGATAAATAAAATGTCTGCCGCGTATTATGGATGTTCACAATACACAAATACAAAGAAACACACTCCGCTTATAAACAACAATGCATCATTGGCAGTAGTAATAGGACTATTCATGGATTAACCATATTTCCATACAGATCGAAATTTAAACTAAAAACAGTCGGGTTTGTTAATACGATGATATTGCTATAAAACCAATTGTCATTCTGCTCAGAATGACAATTGGTTTTAGATTCATTTGCACTCGTTATAACCAGCGTAAATGATATTTAAAATAGATTTATTTCTTCAATCCACCTAATACACATTCTATCAGCAATTTATTAGCAGGTGATTGCGTATTGTAATTTCCAGCTGTTACAACCGCTACCATATTTTCGTCGGGCCAAATAAAAATACGCTGACCGCCGTTACCTTTGGCCGCGATGCCTCTATATTTTACGCCATTAGGAGCGGTCAAATCATCGCACCACCATAAATAACCGTAATTTATTCCATCAACTACACTTTGTTTACTTAATGATTGTGCTACATAATCTTTTGGTACTACTTGTTTGCCGTTCCATACGCCGCCATTTAAGTACAATAGGCCAAATTTAGCCATATCGCGCGGAGTAAGGTATACCTGTCCGTAGTCATCCTGGTGGCTTTTGTTGGGTGCATAGTTCCATATAAAATCAGTAATGCCTAACTCATTAAAAAGGTTCTGCTGGGCAAAATCATGTAAGGGCTGATGCGACACATTTTCAATGATCTTATCTAGCAATTGTATATTCCCTGAACAATACGAAGCAGCTTCGCCGGGGTTACCTGCCATTGGCAAGTCGAGCATAAACTTAATCCAGTCCTCAGTAGGGTACATCTTACTCTCGTTTCCCGGCGACTTTGGATCATAATCATAACAAGCAAAACCCGACTGCTGGGTAAGCAAATTTTTTATGGTGATCTGATTTTTTCTTGGGTCAGGATTTTCCGGGTTATATTCCGGCAAATAAGTAAGCATAGGTGTATTAAGACTTTTAATAAGCCCTTTGTTTAAGGCAATACCTACCAATGCTGATGAAAAGCTTTTAGTGGCCGATCTGAGCTCCTGCAGTGTTTCAGCATTATACTCATAAAAATATTCCTCTAAAATCAGTTTACCATCCTTAATAATCAGTATGCTATGGATACCCGGATAGGTATGGTCAACAATACGATTCATCAATGTTCGTATAGTCGCTGTATCTAAACCCGAATTAACCAACGACCCTGTTTGTAACCCGTCGTCTTTTTGTTTCGGTACTGTGTATTGGTAAACAAATTTCTCTCCGTTAAGTGGCCTTGCATACCACATGTTATCAGCGAAGGTCACTTTCGGTGTGATCAGTTTATAGATGGTATCCGGTTTATCATTTTGCTGCTTATACCCAATAATATTGCCACCATCTCTAATAAACTGAACCTGGGTATTTCCTCCATTTAAAAAAACATCCTTACTATAGGGCCTTAGTTTATACATTGAAGTACCAATTATCGCATAAAGCATGGTATCGATAGGCGATGCAGCTATTTGCAAAGTTTTATGGTTTTCGTATTGATATATGCCCTGGTATGTTTTAAGGTCAGCGTAGGAAACCTTATAAGTTGTTTGGGCGAAACTGTTTGTAATGGTGGATAACCCAAAAGCAGTTAATAAAAAAAGATGATAAATTTTCATAATAGTAGTATGATGGTTACTAGGGCTTACAACTAACTCAAATATAGGTGTTTTAACAAGATTGTTTAATACTTACTTATGCTCATTTATGTCTGCTTTTCGATAATTAATTATCAGTATTTCAAAACATTATATGATTTTACTGTTATATAACTGTAGCTACTTAACGTAATAAATTAAGCTATTTCGCATTCGTCCTAAACTTGTTATTACAACAGCTTTACCATCACATTTTAGCCCGGCCTTTCATATGTCATACTCCCATAAAACAAAAGAATTTAAAAGTACCCTACACCAGGAAGAAGCAAGCAGTGCAGCTGAATTAATCATCGCTAATAAAGAATTGCTATTCCAAAACCAGGAGAAAGAGGCACGTGCAGCTGAATTGGTCATTGCTAATAATGAACTTTTATTTCAAAACAAGGAAAAGGAAAACAGGGTTATTGAACTCGCCTTTCAGAACAGTGAAAAAGAAAAACGTGCCGCGGAGTTAGTCGTAGCTAACATTGAACTTGCGTTTCAGAATGAAGAAAAAGAGAAACGCGCAGCAGAATTAATAATACTTAATCAGGAACTTACTTACCAGAATGAAGTAAAGGATAAATTTGCTTTGGAATTAAAGCAGGCTTACAAGAAAATAAGAAAAGCAGATGAGTATTTAAAAGAACATACAAAAAGCCTTGAGCAAATGATGTTTATGACCTCTCATAGGGTAAGGAAACCTGTAGCTAACATTATTGGGTTAACAGGCATTATCGGCGATTTTATAAATTCGCCAACCCAGTTAAAAAAGCTAATAAATTATATTAAGCTGTCTGCTACATCGCTGGATATGTTTGTAATTGAGTTTACCTTGTTTATAGGCGAACTCGAGAAGAAAGGGATAGCCGCTAGTGATTTTACCACCCAATCCATTACGGATGATCGGGACGTTAATCAACATATCGCTTAATGTTTAGCTTATAGTGTTTTCAACGCACCACTATTCCGCCACGCAGTTCTTGCTATCTACGTAATGCTCAACTATATCCTGTGGTATAGCCATTCCCTTGCCGGTAGTCATGTTTATCATCACAAAATCAAACCAGCCGTCGCAACTGATTTTACTGGTGGCTTTGCTTAGTATCTCAAAATGCACCTTACACTTTTTCTCGTTGATGCTTTCAATACGGGTTCGCACCAAAAAATAATCACTCATTTTTAGGGCGCGCTTGTAGTCCATATAAACAGTACGTACCAGCCAGCCCATGCCCCGTGCCATAAACTTCTCCATACCTAAGCCATAGCAACGCTCCATCTGATCATATCGCGCAGCTAATACATAATCAAAGTATTTGCTGTTGTGCACATGGTTAAACATATCAATATCATCGGGGCGTACACGGAGTTCGGTTTCGTAGGTTTTATACATGGTGGTAATTCAAAAATAAAAATTAAAAAAGTATCGGCTATCTATATAATAATATAATGCAAAATTAATATTATTGTTTACTCAAATTATGGCTATAACAAGTTGTAAATCACTTTTGAATTTTGATTTTTTACTTTTGAATTAAATCCATATCTTTGCACCCACAATTAACAAAATTTATTAACACTTTAGTATTATTCACGTAATGTATTTAAGTAAAGAATGGAAATCAGAGATTTTCGAAAAACACGGTAAATCTGCTACCGACTCCGGCTCAACCGAAGCACAGGTTGCTTTATTTACCAACCGTATCGCTCACTTAACCGGGCATTTAAAAAAGAACAAACACGATTTTTCAACCCAGTTGTCTCTTCAAAAATTAGTAGGTAAGCGCCGCGGGTTGCTTGCATACCTTTACAAAAAAGATATAAACAGGTACCGTGCTATCATTAAGGCGTTAGCGCTTAGGGATATCATTAAGTAATATCTGCAAGTTTTTAATAAAAAGCCGTCTCTTTAAGGAGATGGCTTTTTTACTTTAACCACCAAAATTACTCCCCGAAAATACCAATACCCCTTCGTACTATTTAGGTACAACATATCCGCTCAAAAACAATATATTTACACACAAATAAAATCGATGCGCCCTAAAGATGAAAGCGCATCCCAACACAAACAAGATGAATGTAATTAAAAAAGTAATCGATTTAGGTGACGGCCGCACCATCGAGATCGAAACAGGAAAACTGGCCAAACAAGCTGATGGATCAGTAGTAATAAAAATGGGTGATACCATGTTATTAGCTACCGTGGTTTCATCACCTGATGCAAAAGAAGGCGTTGATTTTTTACCGCTTTCTGTTGATTATCAAGAAAAATACGCTGCTACCGGTCGTATACCAGGTGGTTTTTTACGCCGTGAGGCTCGTTTATCAGACTATGAGGTATTGATCTCTCGTTTGGTTGACCGCGCTTTGCGCCCAATGTTCCCTGAAAATTATCATGCTGATACACAAGTAATGATAACCTTAATTTCAGCTGATAAAGATATCATGCCGGATTGTTTAGCTGGTTTAGCTGCATCAGCGGCATTGTCAGTTTCTGATATTCCTTTTAATGGCCCTATATCTGAGGTTCGCGTAGCTAAAGTTGATGGTAAATTAGTTATCAACCCAACTTTAACCCAATTACAAACTGCAACTTTAGAATTTATTGTTGCAGGTAGCGAGCACGACATTAATATGGTTGAAGGCGAAAGCGCCGAAATTCAGGAAGCTGAATTAGTAGAAGCCATTAAATTTGCACACGAAGCTATTAAAGTACAATGTTTTGTACAAAAGCAATTAACAATTGAAGTTGGCAAAACCGAAAAACGTGTATACAGCCATGAGCACAGCAATGATGAGTTAGAGAAAGCCATTTACGCTGCTACTTATGATAAAGTTTATGCTATCGCTGCTGAAGCTTCAGGTAAAGACGAACGTGGTGCTAAATTTAAAGCAGTACGTGACGAATACATTGCTACTTTAGGCGAGATTGATGATGTTACTAAATTCTTAGCTAAGAAATACTACCACGATGTAGAGTATGATGCTATCCGTAACCTGGTATTAGATGAGGGCAAACGTTTAGATGGCCGTACAACTACCCAGATCCGCCCTATATGGAGCGAAGTTGGTTATTTGCCATCTGCACACGGCTCAGCGGTATTTACCCGTGGCGAAACTCAATCATTAACCACTGTTACCTTAGGTGCTAAGGATGACGAGCAAATGATTGATGGCGCGTTCATTAACGGTTACCAAAAATTCTTATTGCATTATAATTTCCCTGGTTTCTCAACCGGTGAGGTTCGCCCTAACAGGGGAGCAGGCCGCCGCGAGATTGGTCACGGTAACTTAGCTATGCGTTCATTAAAACGTGTATTACCTGCCGAAGACGCAAACCCATACACTATTCGTATCGTTTCTGATATATTAGAATCAAACGGTTCATCATCAATGGCTACGGTTTGTGCCGGTACATTAGCATTGATGGATGCCGGTGTGAAGATCACCAATCCCGTGTCAGGTATTGCTATGGGTTTGATCACTAACGAAATGGGTACTAAATATGCTATCCTTTCTGATATTTTAGGTGATGAAGATCACTTAGGTGATATGGACTTTAAAGTAACTGGTACTAAAAATGGTATTGTTGCTGTTCAGATGGACTTGAAAATCAATGGTTTATCATACGAAGTATTAACCAAGGCTTTAGACCAGGCTAAAGAAGGCCGCTTACATATC
>JAMFRP010000049.1 GCA_026224775.1 Bacteroidota bacterium | reverse complement strand
TTCCGAACAGAGAAGTTAAGCCCGCCAGAGCCGATGGTACTGCAGTAAAATGTGGGAGAGTAGGTCGGTGCCAAATCTTATCAAGAAGCCTTTGTTCTAAAGAACAAGGGCTTTCTTGTTTTATAAAGCCTTTACAGCCAATAATATCAATGCCTTCGCTTAACCAGCGAGGGCTTTTTTGTGGAGGGGGATTTTTAAAGATAGATATTTATTAAATTTGTTTATGGAAACAGTAATCATGCATCCTAAGAACGAAGAGCAGCTATCTGCTTTAAAGGTTTTTGCCAAGGCTTTAAAGATTAAATTTGAAATCAGTTCCCGTAACAGTGAATTTGCTGGCAAGGTAAATAAGGGCAAGAAACAAACTGAAGAAAGTAAAGCGGTTACATTAGATCCGAAGAAATCCTTAGAGGAGAATATAGGATAGTCGTTTCTGGTGCAAATGGGCTTATCATTTTATAGAAGAAGAGGTAATCACTGCAAATATTGTTTGTGCATCAGGTGATTACAAATGAAGAGTGTTGTAAAACAAAAACCTTCAATTGAAAGATTGAAGGTTTTGTGTGTAGTGTTTGGTTAAGGTAGTCGCAGACTACATGCTTAGTGGTTCGTAGTCAGAGACTACGAACAGCGAACGGATGACTTATTAGCTATTTAATTTGCACAAACCATTTTCCCTAAACCCGATAGTAGCGAATACCAGCCTTCGTGGCTAAGGTCTTGTGCAGTATAAGCGGATAGCGGGGCTATCCTTTGTAAAAAGCTGTGGCTTTGTTTTTCCTGTAAAGAATAAGTTTCTAATTCTGATATTTGTATCCAATATTCTACAATACTTATGATACAAAAAAGGAATTTGCACTGGTTTAAACTGTTGTTTGTATGGAAAGGGTCTGTTCTGCCAAGACTGCTCCCACGATTAATAGTGTTATTTGTATTGAGTATTGCTGTTGTTTATTTTAAAGGTACATTATTTAATCATAAAATCCCGTTAAACCCGGCTCCGTTTACCTTATTTGGAATAGCGCTTGCTTTATTTTTAGGTTTTAGGAACAGCGCGAGTTATGATCGGTTTTGGGAAGGGCGTAAATTGTGGGGAGCTTTATTAAACGTAACGAGATCATTAGCGAGGCAATGCATTACTTTGAGCGGGTATAAAAGTGCATCAGTTGAGACTGATACCTTTATTAATTACCTGATAGCTTTTACTTATGCTTTAAAACATCAATTAAGGGGTACTGATGCAGCCAGTGATATGCAGAAGTGGCTACCCAATGAGTTTGCACAGAAATTAAGTATTGTTAAATATAAGCCGATGATTATTCTTTCGGAGGCTGCGAAATGGGCAAGGGATGCGAAAGAAAAAGGTTATATGGATTCTATAATACTGACGGCTTTTGATGAGAATTTTAATGAGCTTTCAAATATTGTAGGTGGCTGCGAAAGAATATCATCGACCCCAATCCCTTTTACTTATAAGGTTATGCTGCATCGGACTGTTTATTTCTATTGCCTGTTATTGCCATTCGGTTTTGTGGATAGTTTAGGTTGGATTACCCCGATAATCGTATTATTTATCGCCTATACTTTTGTTGCTTTGGAGGCTATTGCTGATGAAATTGAAGAACCATTTGGTATAGAACCAAATGACCTGGCCTTGAATGGAATGAGTGATATGATTAGAAATACCTTACTGGAAATCTCGGGTAAGCAAATTGATATAAACCCTGCTCCGGATTTATATATCGCGGACTAGATCAATACTTATCTTTCGATATGATAAAGTATCCAATCGTCGCTCTGGTAAACGGTACGTAGATTTAGCGCAGAATTTGCCAGTTTAATAATGTCGATATACTTATTATTAAGCTGTGTATAACCGGTAACAATATTTTTAGCAGTTGCTATCAGTATGTAGTCGTCATATTTTTGAGGGGATTCGATAGCGCTGGAGAATTCATCCTGATAGGGCATGGTGAGCTGCTTAATATTGTCTACATAAGCAATTACCGGGTAGGCAATGGCATCATCAACCAAAATATTGGAATTATGTGGAAGCCCATTTAAGTAGTAGGAAATGTCGCGGTTGCTGTCCTGATTATCAATGCTGGATGGTTTGCGTGTTAACAGCGTTGTTATAAAGTTTCTTTCTTCGGGTAAGTTGGACTTCGCCAAAAATAAGTAGCCCGTAAAAATTTGCACAGGAACCAGTATTATAAGCGCTATTTTTAAGATTTTTTGCCGGTGTATTAATTGGGCTTTAAATGTGATACATAATAACGCCAGTACCAGGAAAATGAGATAATACTCGTAGGATAAGAATACTTTATCGTATTTGATGTGCAGAAATTCGATCAGCGCGAATGGTGTTAATAGTGTAAGTATTTGATAGGTGCTGCGTCTGAACAGATAAATGGCCAATATTATCATCGGACAAAATACTAATGCCTTTAAACTGATCAATAGCGATATTTCCTGCGGGATGATCGTACTTGCCCGGGTGCTGGTGATCTGGTCGAAATTCACTCTTTCGCTTAGTACATTCCATGTTGCGTAAGGGCTTTCTAAAAAGTAATTCAAATCGTTAGCGTGAGTTAGATTGAGCAATTTGAAAACGATTACTGACGCAATAGGCAGTATGAAAATGATGATGTATAGGGCAAATGTTTTGCTGATAAGCTTGCGCCGTAATGAAGGGCTATTAAAGCTTAAAAACAGCCGGAATATGGATTCTTTTTCGCTGAGGTTTAAGCTTTGTATGGCTATTGATAATACCAGCGGGATAAAGAACAGGGTAAGCCAGATAAATTTATAATCGCAAAATACCAATACTACCAGGCATATACTGGCTATGGAAATATGGAATGTTGTATTTGACTTGTAGAATTTGAGTATATTAAGGAAGAAAAGATAAAAGAAGATAAGTACCAAATAAATGCTTTTGCCTGAGCATGCAGCATATAGTATGCCGGGATGAAGCATGAATAGTATCAGCAATATTAGCAGGTAAAAGTCTTCGTTAAATCTTTTTACCAAGGTGCCAGCCATGATGTTAAATAGTACAGCGGTACCTATAGCCGACGCAATAACCGGCGCGAGCATTTTGCTGCAGGTTATAAAGAATATGAATGTGGCGTAAAATGGAAAAATCGGTGAGGTTAAGCCCATTACTTTGATCCTGTTGCCTACGCCGTCAAATACTATGCGGGCTTTTTCGATATAAAAAAGAGACTCCGCGTTGGTATAGCCTAATTTATTGAGATAGGCACCGCAAACCAGGTAATATATTGCCAGGAACAGCGTAATTAGTGCTAAGAAGAATGATTTGGAAAATCTCATTTAACTACGTTTACCGGGTTATTAACTTTACTTATACCATGCTTGGTTTTTTGCCAGTAAAAAGGCTTAACAATTAATTCGTACAGGCCCATATAGGCTGCAATAGAGTGCATTAACCAGTAAACCGGATTAGCCAGGGCAAATAATATCAACTCGTAATAGCGCCTTTTAAATACGGCCATCATGTTTACATATATCATCAGGATGTTGCCGACCATGAGGTTGAAGATGGACATAAACAGTACCCAATCAGGGAATAGGCTGCGAATGCCTGAGAAATCAAATATTAGATAAGCGATAAATATGGTAAGCAAAAGTGGGTACACCAAAAATGTAAGCGGCGTGGCTCCAACAAAAAAACTAAAGCCAATAAATCCTTTCCAGCCTAATTTTTTTATGAGTTTAAATGGATTGCGCATGTGTACCAGGTAGGTTTGCATGTAGCCTTTTATCCAGCGTGAACGCTGGCGGATCCAGTTGAAGGGTTCGTTGTTGGCCTCTTCGTAAGTGGTGGAGTTTACGATGGCTACTTTATAGCCTTTGGCGTAAGCGCGTACACCTAAGTCGGCATCTTCGGTTACATTGAATGGATCCCATGCACCAAGCTCGATCAAATGCTCAATTTTAAAATGGTTGCTGGTACCACCTAATGGGATGGGAATATCTAAAGTATCTAATCCCGGCAACATATAATCAAACCAGTAGGAATACTCGAGGGTAAACATCCGGGTTAAAAAGTTCTCATTACGATTGAAGTAGTTTAGCGCGCTTTGGATACAGATATATTCCTCGGGCAGCTTATTGAATAAGGCGACTACTTTTTTAAGCTGATCGGTGTCGGGGATGTCCTCGGCATCATATATGGTCAAATATTTACCACGGGCAAAGTGCAGTGCATAGTTACAGGCCTTTGGTTTGGTTTTGGGCATGTGGAACGGCACTACGATCACCTCGAATATGGCAGGGAAATCAAGGTTACGAACCGCGTTTAGGGTTTTATCGTCATCCTCTTCAATAACTAATTTTATGTCGAGTTTTTCGCGGGGATAATCGAGGCTTTGCAGGTTCCAGATTAGCTTTTTGATTAGTTTATCTTCTTTATAAACCGGGAGCAGTATAGTGTAGATAGGCAGCTCATCTTCATTGATTAAAGCTAACTCATGTTTGGTGACGGCCTGATGCAGCTCGAACCGGGAACCCACCAAGGCCAGGAACAATTTGAATACGATAGCCATCAGGAAAAACGAGCTTAACAGCACGTTGATCAGTATGGATGTGTTTTTAAAATTAACCACTAAACCAATAGCGACGACGGCGATGAGTACGAACATTGAAATAAGCTGTGGCGACGTAAACGTAACAATGGCCGAGTTTTCGGCATCGGTATTTAAAAGTTCGTATACGGCAGATTTTACATATTTCTCGCCAATGAGTTTATGTGAGAGCCATAATATGTCGAGGTCAGATGCTACGATAACCTGTGGTTCCAGGTTATAGGTAAAACGTATAAAGTCAAGGAAAAGCTCATCGCTTGGGTCGGCCATTACGGTTACCACTTTGTTTTTTTGGATGCGTAAGGGCAGCGCCAGGTGGTCATCGGCAAACCTTAATTCTATTTTCTTTAAAACTTCAACATCAAAAGGCTGATCTCTTATTTCCTCAATTTTATAGTCGGCATTGAGGAGTATGCGCTCGTAATTTCTACGCGAAATGTAGCCGTAGGTAAGCGCTACTTTCATAAACGAGGTATTTGTTTGGGCTGATAGATCTTCAATCCTGCGCTTATCATCCGATGTAATAAAACCATCACTTACCAAAAGTTCCGGGATCGACATATCTACTGCTGTTAACAAATTATTTTGTGAATTTTAACCTGCTTTGGTAACGGTAAAGGCCACCAAAGCAGGTTGGTTATAAGATTTAATAGTGCTTAAAAGCAATTAATCATTAAATAACTCTTGTGAGCGCTGTATTCTTGAACGTACGTACAGGAATGATAGCAATATTAATATTAGTATGCCTAACAAAATATACAGGTTATATGATTCCCAAAATCGTGTAAGGGCGCTTTTTGTGTCTATATATTCCAGGTTTTCGCTTGATTTATTGATGTTGAACAGGTATTTATTAGAGTTTACATCGGAGATACAAACGTTGCTTGATAATGTAGAAAGCTGCTCGGTAATTGACTTAGAGGCGGCTAAAAACGCATCGGCCAGTTGCGTGCCGGTGGCGGTTAAAACCAAGGTAGCGTTATTGCTTCGGCCATAGAATATCTGTGCCAGGCCGTTTGATACACTATCTGATAGCTGGTAAACAGTTTTATTGTTATCGCTATTATAGATCCTGAATTTTTGGTTGAATTTAATAGGCGCATCCGGGAAGTCATCCATTAATTTGTCATCTTTAGATAACAGCGCTACAATGTTGTATTTCTTTAAATCGCCCGGTTGAATCTGATCGGAGTATACAAACTCAGGGAAATTGTTTGAGTTGATGTTATTGTTCAACTCATAAATAATTTCGCCCATGGCCGCTGCCGCGTACTTAGCGTAACTTCTGGTTACTACAATGCGGGTGGTACCGCTATTGAATGCCTCGGGATACTGGTAAAAGCTCAGATCATTAGTGATAAAGGGATCTTTTGATTCCAGATACGATTGATCTACATCAATTTCGGAAAAGAAGTTGGTAAAGCTGTTGTTACAGTTACCGCTGTTTGGATAGAACCTGAATTCGGCCTCCAATGTATTGTATTTATGGTGCTGATAACGGTTGATAGTTATTGAGGTGTTCAATTTTCCCGAAACATCCAGCTTTTCGCTGCTGATTAATGAGCCGTTGAGGTAGATGTTGAAGAAACCGCGGTCGCCGGGGGCTAAACTGCTGTATATACCCTGAAAGTGTATTTCAACTTCTTTAGGGGTGAAGCTAAAATCACTGTTTTTAAAGTTATACTCGCTTTTTAATGAACCGATACCCGACATGAAATTGGTTGCACCGCCAATTTGTTTTAAGGTAAGTTTTGAGCGGTTTTCATCAACCGTTTTAAAGAAGGTGTTTTCGGCAGTGCCTATCAATAAATAATCGCCGAAGGTTGAGTTTAAGATATTCATATTACCCAGCGCGGTAATTGTTTTCTCGTAACCGGCATCATCACCACCGGTAACAAATAATATTTCGGTAGGTACTTTTAGGGTAACAACAGTTTTTATAGGTAGCAGTGTGTTTCTAACAGTAACAATTTGCGTTACGGTGTCGGTAGCAAGGGTGATGGCTTTATGTAAGTAAAACAAACCTTCGCCATCTTGCGGTGTAACTTTTACCAGGCCTTTTACGCCATCAGGTATCGAGCTCATGTTACCAACCATTACGTAATTTCTAACGCTATCCGGTTTTTTATCAGCCTCATAAACACCAATGTTGGCTATGCCTGTTTTCTTTAATCTTGAATATGCCCAGGCCACTGCTTTTAAATCGTGCAGGGAAGGGTTGGCAGGATAAACAATCGCTTTTTTTGAATCGAAGCAATTGCTGATATTCACGTTGTTGAAAAAGTTTTTATCGCTTTTGGTTAGTGACAGGTAAGAATAGTTTTTTACCTTGATCCACATGCCTGGGTTATCCAAATCGCGGCATTTATCATCACTTATTGTGGCCAGGGTTTTAATCTGAATTTTTAGGAAACCGCCGGGTGATATATCATTACGGCTAAGGTTTAAAACCACTCTTTGTATCGAGTCGGCTGTAAGCCTGTTGCTGTATGCCGGTTTATCATCAATAATTATGTTGATGAATGATTTATCTTTCAATAAAGCCTGGGATGGCTCGAAAAATAAAACCAGCTTACTGCCTGTTATCTCGTATTGCGGATCGAGCTTAAAAAAATAAGATGTAGAACCAATCATTCCAAATATAGGTTCATCATCATGCCCCATAGCTTTAAAAGATACTATAGCCTGTTGCTGGGCAATTGATGCTGTACTTAATAGTAGCGCTAGTGCTAAAAAGCTTAAAAATTTATTCATTTTGGTTGATGGTGTTAATTTATTACGTAAAATTCTACTCTAAAATAGTTGCCGTTCTCGTCGCTGCGGTAAACTAATTCACCGCCCATTTCTTTGGTCATTAATTTGGCTATTGAAAGGCCTAAACCAAGCCTGCTTTCTTTTGACCCGGTTGCATCATTAAGGGTTTTTAGCTTGTTGAACATCATGTCCAACTCATCCTGCCCTATGGCTATACCTTCGTCAATAATTTCAAATACAAATTTTTGGCGCTGAAGACTGGTGATTATTTTTATGCTGTTATTGGTTTGTGAAAACTTAATAGTGTTTGACAGCAGGTTTTGAAATACCTGGCCCACGAATACTTTATCAAGCCTTACCTGTAAGGGTAATTTCAAAATATTATCAACCAGGTGAATGTTCTTCATTTGCGCGGTTTCAACAAGGCCTTTATATACGTGCAATACTTCGGCGTTTATATCAAACACTTCCATGTGGAAGCTCATCTCCGGCGATTCAATTTCTTTCACATCCATCAATTTGTTTAACATGTATTGCATCTTTTCGGCTGAATCAGCTATATAGCCCACAAAATCCTTTTGATCTGCACTTAACCTGTAACTTTCTTCTTTCAGCATGTTATTACTCATCACTATAGAACCGATTAGGTTTTTCAAGTCGTGCCCTGCAATATTTATGAAGCTGTTTTTATGCTCATCAAGCCTGCGCAACTGCTCATATTGCATATCGATGATATTATTTTTCTCGTTGATGTCGCGGTTTTGATCTTTAAGCTGCTCGTTTGATTTTTCGATCATGATCTGGGAACGCACGTCACGTTCAATTACCTTGTAGCGGGCGGTAGGGATAAGGCATGATATTACAGCCGTTATAAAAAAGAATACGCCACCATTGCTGATAAAAGAATCTAAGGTATACTCGCCGAAAATATTAAAAAACACTGCCAGTAATAAAAAGGCTATTAATGTTTGTATTACCGAGTTAACAGGCTCCCAAAAAATCTGCAGGTTGAAGAATAGTATTATAACCGAGTACAATAAAAAGTATATATTTAATTGTTCGATATTTACCAGTGTGCATAGTAAGGCTGATGTTATTGATAAAAGCAGGAAAGAGATATGCAGTAATATGCGGTAATTGTATTTTTTGTACTGAAAAAAGGAGTATAAAGCATATATAACAACACTTATTATAATACGTACTATAAAAAACTGTAGCCATATGGCACTCGCGCAAATAAAATCAACTATACTGAATAGGGGGTACAACAGTATAATGCTGAATATAATATTATTGGTTTGATACCAGGCTTTTTTTGATAAGTCCCGGGTAAGTTCTTCTTTAGTAATCTGAATAAACATTATTCGTTTTTCTTAAATTATGATTAAGTATGCAATCAGGTTTTTTGTTATAATACGCGATTAAAAATAAACTAAAAATATGGCTAATGAAAATGGCAATACTATTCCAACCGCATTCAGGCATATATTGTTACTCGGAATTGCTATATTCTGCATTAATGCAAAAAGCAAACCAAAAATGTTGCCCGATAGGGCGCTGATATTTAATAGAGCGCAAAGTTTAGATAATGGTATCAGTGTTTCGTGGCTGGAACAGGTTTGGAATAAAAACGTATTAGATACCAGTGAAATTAACCCTGCCGATTTAAAGCTGCTTAAAAAGCTTGGGTTTAAAAGTATCCGCCTACCGGTAGCTTTCGTTTATTACGAGTCGCAGCAGATACCGATTGAGAAAGTTTTGGCGCATGTTGATTATGTGGTAAAAGAATGCAACCAGTATGGGTTTAAATTGATAATAGATTACCACGGCGGCAACTTAAATGACAGCAATTATTTAGCGGAAACACCCAAAATCATTAAGTTATGGTCGGTTTTAACAAAACGTTACATCAACCAAAACCCAAACAACCTGTTTTTTGAGTTGTATAATGAACCGCCGCATATGAACCCGCAGATATGGAAGGATGCCGCGTATAATATTGTTACCGCCATACGCCAAATTGATAAACAACGTACCCTGATTGTTGGCGCATCAAACTATAACAGTATTTATGAGCTAAGCCGGTTTGTAAGGCTGGCAGATGAAAATATTATATACACTTTCCATTTTTATGAGCCTTTTCTTTTTACTCACCAGGGTGCGGAATGGGTTGGCGCCGCTGCTGCTACAACTGGGGTATCATTTCCATATAATGGGGAAAATTTCCCAAAACTTAATTTCATGACTGCAGGCACCTGGGGCGAAGCTAATTACAAGCAATACCCGCAGGATGGTAACGAGCAATCGCTAAGGGATAAATTACAAATTGTTAAAAACTGGAGCAATAAGTATGATGTGCCCATACTATGCGGCGAATATGGCGCTTATAATAAATATGCCGATTTGGATAGCCGATGCCGTTATATTAAAGCCATGCGAAGCGCGTTAAAAGGATTAAATATACCCGGTATGTTGTGGGAATATAACGCTGGCTTTTCCATTTTTACAGGGCCACCGTCTGCTGAAAATTTACCCGCGTGTATGAAAGATGCCATAGGCTATCCCGCTACAAAATGATATATTTTTATTTATATTAAAATAAGTACATTTGCGCTTTACTGATACATTTTATGAAATTCTTTGAAGATAAGAGACGGGAAGTAATGGTACATATCGAGAAATTTATGCTCGAAAAAATGGGTGAATATTTGAAGCCGATTGATACCATATGGCAGCCATCCGACTTTTTACCAGATGCTTCGAGAGATACATTTTTTAGTGAAATTAAAGAGATGCAGGAAAGCGCCAAAGGTTTATCATATGACCTGGTTGCTGTACTGATTGGTGATACCATTACCGAAGAGGCTTTGCCAAGCTATGAATCGTGGTTGGCGATGGTTCAGGGCGTTTCTGACGATGAGGAAGGTGGCTGGATGAAATGGAACCGCCACTGGACTGCCGAAGAAAACCGCCACGGCGATTTGCTGAATAAATACTTATACCTATCGGGTCGTGTTAATATGCGCATGATGGAGGTATCAACCCAATACCTGATTGCTGATGGTTTTGACATCGGTACAGGTCATGATCCTTATCGTAATTTTATTTACACATCATTCCAGGAACTGGCTACAAATATCTCTCACCGTCGTGTGGCTTCACAGGCCAAAAAGGATGGTGATACCCTGTTATCAAAAATGTGTGGTGTAATCGCGTCTGACGAAGCCCGCCATGCTAAGGCTTATAAACATTTTATCGAAAAAATATTCGAGGTTGACCCTAACGGGGCAATGCTTGCTTTTGAAGATATGATGCGCAAAAAGATTGTTATGCCCGCGCACTTTTTACGTGAAGTGGGATTAAAAATAGGCCAAACATTTGGTCATTTTACTGATGCCGCGCAACGCCTGGGTATTTATACCGCGATTGACTACGTAGATATTTTAAAGGAACTTATTGAGGACTGGCACATTGAAAGCATGCCCGAACTTAACGAAGCCGGCGAAAAAGCACGCGATTATATAGTAAGCCTGCCAAACCGTTTACTGCGCGTTGCCGAACGTATGAAAAATCCAATGCTGGAGTATAAGTTTACTTGGATTAATTAAGCCCCACCCAACCCTCCCCGGAAGGGAGGGCTTTAAAAAGCTTTGAAATAAAGTCTCCCCTACCGGGGGAGATTTAGAGGGGGCTAATTACCCCTCCTGCACCAGATCTGTGCCGCGATTGCCGGATAGGTCATCGAATAATTCATTCATTACACTTTCCAGGGTTAACGAGTTCACGTCGTCCACATAATGTTCGGAGCGGGTGATGTTTAGCTTGTCGTTATCTAACTCAATATGATATAGTGCTCCTTCGTAAAGTTCGGGAAGGGATATTTCTATTGCATTTCCGGTATTATCTACATTATATTTAAATATAGTAGGCTTGTGCTTATTAAACAGCGGATTCAAATTTTGGGATAGATGATTGTATATGGCATCGATTTTAAGCGGCTTATGCAGGGTTATCGTTTTCATGTAAAAATGACTTTATATATAAGATTACAACCAAAAGTGTATTAATATTGTTTGTATTAAAAAGCCCACCCAATCCTCCCTGGTAGGGAGGGCTTTAAAACAAAATGTTTAATATTAAATTTAACAATAAAAAGTTTCCCCTACCGGGGGAGATATAGAGGGGGCTTATATGAAATATAAATTACTGGGTCGTTCAGGTCTTAAAGTTTCGGAATTTTGTTTGGGTACCATGGGTTTTGGTACTGAAGGTGGCTGGGGCGCTGATACTGCCACCAGCTTTGATATAATGGATGCCTTTGTTAATGCCGGCGGAAATTTTATTGATACCGCCAATGTTTATAAGCTTGGCACCAGCGAAAAGATCATCGGGGATTATTTAAGTAACCACGACAGGGATTATTTCGCGCTGGCTACTAAATACACCTTGAAGGATAATATCACCAATCCCAATGCATCGGGTAATAACCGCAAAAATATGATGCGCAGCGTGGAGGAAAGCCTGAAGCGTTTAAAAACTGATTTTATTGATGTGCTGTACCTGCACATCTGGGATAATATTACCCCGATTGATGAGGTGTTGCGTGGTATGGATGACCTGATAAAACAGGGCAAAATAAATTATGCTGCTATTAGCGATACACCAGCCTGGGTGGTAGCCAAAGGCAATACCCTTGCCGAACTGATGGGATGGAGCCAGTTTATTGCTTTGCAGGTTGAATACAGTTTATTGCAGCGTACTCCGGAGCGGGAGCTGATCCCGATGGCTAAACATTTCGGCATGACGGTTACACCCTGGGCGCCATTGGCGGGCGGCGCATTAACCGGCAAATATTTGCGTGGCGAGAAAGGCCGCATCAAACCGGAAAGTAACCGTTTGAGCGAGCACAGCGAGAAAATTACCAAAGTAGTTATCGCTATCGCGGATGAACTGGGCGTATCGCCGGGGAATGTGGCTTTAGCTTGGACAAGGCAGCAGGGTTTCTCGTGCATCCCGATCATCGGCGCTACTAAGGTTGACCAATTGCATGATAATTTGAAAACAGTGGATATTACGCTTAGCGACGATCAGCTGAAAAGGCTGGATGAGGTTAGCGCTATATCGCTTGGTTTCCCCGGTGACTTTTTTAGGGAGGAAGCGGTTAGGACAAATTCATTTGGTGGCTTTTATGACAGGGTGGAGAAGCGATCGTAATTGGATATGGCTGTAAGTGGTTGAGGTTAAATTTGATATAGGCGTTACCGCGACGAAGTAACTGCATTAATGTTGGTTTGAAAAATAATGTAACCGGGATTAATCCTTTTGCATTTAATTGTATCCAATAATTAAACAGCCACTAATTTGGTTGTCGAAATTAAAATTTACGATTATGAAAAAGAGAATTTTTGCATTAGCATTGATAATAGGAGTAGCGGTTGTATCGGTAACATCAGGTTGCTATGTAGGTTATGGTTACCCACATCACCACCATTATTACCGCGGTTATTAAGAAATTTTAGAGTGAGTGTTTATATATAAAGAGTCTTGAGTTTTTTCAAGGCTCTTTTTTTTGTCTGAACTCGAATTTTTGGAATTCTGGTAATTCATTAATTCAGCAAATTCAGGTTCAGACAATGTTTGAATTAAAGTACGTTGGAATAAACGACCAATGGTATAATAATGAACGCAATTAGCCAAAGGTAGAATTTATTGTTTTCTTTACGGAGGGCATTAGCTGAACTTACAATAATGAATACAATTGCTATTGGATAAAGAAGCAGCAATGCGTTAAACTCTCTTACACCACCTATTCTTACGCCGTGATTATGTATGATTTCCTGCTGGTACTTCCAATCGGATATGAATGACATAACAAAGAGAAAGATATAAATTAGATAGAAAATTATCGAAGTAGGATATTTGCCGAAGAATAAGAATGGTTTCATAGGGATTGATTTATAATAAAAGCAGCGGTGGTAAAATGATAAAAACTATCAGCCACAAATAAAACCTGCGTTGGTCTTTACTGCGGAATATTGCGTTTAGGATGGTAATCATGATAAATGCTATTGCTGTGAATATTCCAAATAAAGCAATTAATCCTCCATCCGGAACATGTCTTAATGTTGGTGTTATTCGCCACGTTTGCAGCCACAGCAGTGTATATATGATGTAAAATGTATATGAAACAAAATGCTTTTTGAAAGGTGGTAGTACGAGTTTCATTTAGGTTTTATTATTGATACTTTTTCGGGTGAAAGGTAACCCAATGAGTAACAACCCTTGTTTCCTAAACCCGATTGCAGCGGATACTGGCTTCGTGCCTAATGCTTGTGCAGTATGAGCGGAAAGCGGGACTGGCTTTGATAGGAGCAGAGCATTGGTTTTCGAAAGTAACCATCGACTTTTCACTGGTATCGCTGCCGCTATGTCGTCACTTTCTTTTTCCGCAAAAGAAAGTAACCAAAGAAAACTCCCGGCTGCGCCTGCCTCTGTTATTGTTAGTGCTTTTAGTTGGGCCTGTACTAACCGAGCCAGACGATGCCGATTTTTATCGGTTAACTACGGGTAGTGCTCTTGTTTTTTAGCTGCAGTTTATTGTAAACAATTAGTTTATAAGCTGCTTAGCAAAAATAATTAGCGTACCCTATTGAAAATCAGAAATATTGTCCCTACCTTTGCAGTCCTTAAAATAAGGATAAAACTGTAAATACAAAAAGGAAAAAATGCCTACTATTCAGCAATTAGTTAGAAAAGGTAGAGTAGCTCTGGTTGACAAGAGTAAGTCACCAGCGTTGGACAGCTGTCCACAGCGAAGAGGAGTATGCACCCGTGTGTATACCACTACCCCTAAAAAACCAAACTCAGCAATGCGTAAAGTTGCACGTGTGCGCTTAACCAACGGAAAAGAAGTTAACGCTTATATCCCAGGTGAAGGACACAACTTGCAGGAACACTCAATTGTATTAATCCGTGGTGGTCGTGTTAAAGAT
>JAMFRP010000008.1 GCA_026224775.1 Bacteroidota bacterium | reverse complement strand
TTTGTTGAGTTTGGGTTAACAGATAGTTAGAGAGACACTAAACTTATTTCCGTTTTACGGTAAGGGTTAACTCAGATATTACACGCATTCCGATTGCCGTCGGGGTGCGTTTTTTTTTGAATTAACCTCATAAAAGGAGGCCGGAGCCTGCTGGAGTTGAGTTAATTTTTCTTCATATTTTCTTGTTTAATAGTTTTTGATTTAGTTAGTTTTTGGTTTTTAAGGCATTACAATAATTGTTTTGCCCTGTAGTTTGTAGTGTATTTTCTTAAAGCTGAGTATATCCAGCATTTGTGTTGCATTAATATTACGCGATATTTCACCCGAAAAGTGCCTTAAAGGTAATTCCCCCTCGTACTTAACATCCACATCATACCAGCGCGCAAATTGCCGCATTACTTCCTGTATGTTGCTATCCTCAAAATAAAACAGGCCATTTTTCCAGGCTACGGCTGCATCCAGATCAACACCGCTCACCACGTTTATTTTACCATTATTAAACTGTGCCTGCTCTCCCGGCTTTATAACACTACTGCTGCCAGCCGACGATACTTTTACACTGCCTTGCAGCAATGTTGTTTTCACCGCATTTTCATCGGCATAAGCGTTTATATTAAAATGTGTACCCAAAACCTCAACCGTTTGCCCATTTGATACTACCCTGAATGGTTTAGCCGCATTATGCGCCACTTCAAAGTAAGCTTCACCGGTAAGCTCAACCCTGCGTTCATTACCAATAAAGCTAACAGGGTATTTAATGGATGATGCTGAGTTTAACCACACTTTAGTACCATCTGACAGGATGAACTGGTACTGCCCTCCTTTTGGCGTTGTAGCTATGTTATATACTAAAGTGTTTGATAAAGCATTTTGATCTGAGCCTGCATATTTAATTTGCCCGTCGGCTGTTTTGCTGATCACCACTCCACCCTGGCTGGCAAGCTTGCCATTTTTAGCATCCGTTAACACCAGGGTATTACCATTTGCAAGGGTTAATATAGCTTTATTACCACCGGGGGCTATATCATGTTTAACTGGTTTAGCAAATGTAAAAAACTGCAGCTTTGGGGACTGACGGTGCATGAAAATCAAAACACCGGCAGTAACAAACACCAGCAATGTCGCGGCGATTGCAAAGGCCCTGGTATATGATTTTTTTGACGTGGCGTTTATCTGGTATAATAGTTTATTAAGGCTGTCTTCCTGGTCTTCTTCCAATTGCTGGTGCGATGCGCCGGGCGCATCGTTATTATAAGTAAGGTACCACGATTCAATCAATGCCTTCTCCCCAAGGGTGGCTTCGCCCTTATTGTATTTTTCCAGCAAATGTTCTATTTCTTTTAGCTGCATAATAGTCAAAGGATAATTATCCTATTTATAACCTATACAACTTAAAATGGCGGTGGGAGTAGATGAAAAAGAAATAAATTAAAAAAACATCATAAAAAAATGAGTTCCTAATTTAAGGCG
Source organism: Bacteroidota bacterium (assembly GCA_026224775.1). GTDB lineage: Bacteria > Bacteroidota > Bacteroidia > Sphingobacteriales > Sphingobacteriaceae > Mucilaginibacter. The sequence continues at coordinate 5,211 of JAMFRP010000008.1, read as the reverse complement.
CAGTACTTTAAGCGAATTATTCACTTGTTTTTTTACTGTAAGGGGGCTGATGTTTAATTGTTCGGCTATCTCATTGTGTGAAAGGTGAGCATTTCTGCTCATTTCGAATATGAGTCTCATTTTTTCGGGTAGAGATTTAACTTCAGCGTCTACAAGAGCAATCAATTCTTTTACACGCAGGCTTTCATCGGGAGTAGGCTCGTTGTTTACCAAAAAACTTTCTAATGATGCCGCGTAGTCTGATTTTATTTTTTGATGTTTATAAACATTCAATATCTTGTTCCTTACAGCGGTATACAAATAGGCCTGCAGGTTAACATTTAAATTAATGACTTCTTTATTGTTCCAGATACAAGTAAAAAGCTCTTGTAAAATATCTTTAACTTCTTCCCTATCTGCCAATCGTTTATAAGCATGGTTGTATAAAACGCCATAATATCGCTTATGAATAGCTGTAAAAGCATTCAAATCACCTTGCCTAAGGAGGATAACTAATTCATCATCGCTATAAGAATTATACCCGGACATTGGATTGTTAACTAATTTACTACAGAATATTAAATCAATATTAATGATTTTTTTTATTGTATTATCAACACTTGTATCATTTTTTTTACAACAAGTTATATTTTTCAAAGTGTAGCTGGTACACCCGCCTGGAAGAAAACATAGTTAAATTAATACAAAACCAACCCGCTTTATTTAATTCACACAAAAAAATATAGCCTTTTTTGTATTAATTATATTCTGATTAAAAAGCCTTCAATTGGTCGAGTTTAAAGCGGATCACTTCAATAGCTTCCTTTTGCCGGGAGATGATCACATACATATACCCTTTCCATATCATAGTATGCGGGTAGCCGTACTGGCCGCCTTTGTATAAACCTTTAGTTTTTAATTGATATAGTTCATCCGCAATAATGTATTGTTTATTAAAGGATCTGCCATCTGCTGAAATTGCCAATACCAGCGGGTTACGATCATAATGGTGCAGCGTATCGGGTATCCCCACATAATAATAACGCTTATCGGGCAGGCGACCAAAATGGAATTTACTATCATTATCAGTAAATGCGGTTTCATCTGGTTTTGACCATGATGAGCCATTATCCCGGCTTTCGGTAAGCCACAGCTTACCTTTCCATCCTTTACCTGTTACCCGTAACAGCATGTGAATAATGCCATCATCGGTCTGAAAAAATGAACCCTCGCAAAGCGGCGGCAAACCCAGTTTTTCTGCTGGTTTATAAAATGCCGCGGAGTTATCCTGTTGATACAACGAATCAGGGTAAAAACTGGTCATTTTCCAGCCTGAAAGGCCGGTATGGTCATCAGTGTAAGGAAAGCTGAAATTACCGCTGATGATAAGCCTGCCATTTGCTATTGTTTCGGGCCCGTGGTTGGGTATTAAAGGAATGTGCATATCAATGGGCTTGCTCCAATGCTCACCATCGGTACTTGTTTTAGCCCATAAATGTGTATGCGTCCTGTCTTTTTCATACTCGCCATAATACGCTACAAGCGTACCCTTATACTGGTACAAACCCGCTGCGGTGAGCACTTTTTGTATGCCGTTCGCGGCTTTAGATGGTTCGGCTATTATACCCGGTGCCGACCAATGTTCAAAATCATCTGATGCAGAAAAAACAACCCGCTGGCCCGGCGAATCTTCATCAATCAGTCCATTTGACCATGTAGCAATTAGTTTTCCCTTAAATTCAATAATTGCAGCGTGGTGATTATACAACCAGTTATTCCCCGGTGTATATATCATTTTATGTTCAATTTTTAAACGCGGTAAACCGCTTTCGTCCTTATAGTTATTGCGGATCGCTGTCTGCTGGGCATTTGCTAAATTACATAAAGCGATGGCAAAGCCTAATACGAGGTATTTTATAGCCATGTAAAGTTAATTGGGTATGCGACTGCAAATTAACAGTTTCTGTCAATAAAGTCAGGATTTTATGTTTTGTTGGTTAACGGTTTAAGCCTGACAGAGCTATCGAGCTTCCTTTTATAACAGGTTGGGAACGGACATCCGAGACTTAAAAACAAGGGCTTGCCTGGATGGGCAAACACTTTGGAAAGATTACTCATTTTTTAAGACATACTAACAGCAATCCTTGATTTTATGGGTTAACTTAAATTTATCAAGAGTTCTGAATAAACGGGAATTATTTACAGATACTACCTGAAGTTAACGTTATTCATCTATTGTTTATCAAACCCCAATCGCTTAAGTCCTGATTTCGATAGGTGATAAATGGGTTTGTTTTTTGAAGAAACTGGAAAAATGAGACAATTGCTCAAAGCCGAGGCTGTAAGCAATTTCCGAAATATTCCAGTCCGTTTGTTTTAACAAAATTTTGGCTTCCTGAATGACCCGGTTAGCGATATGTTCAGTCGTTGTTTTCCCAGTGTTTTCTTTCAGTACTTTATTCAGGTGGTTACTGTGCACCGAAAGCCGGTCGGCATAGTCCTTCGCTGTTCTCAGGCTAATTTTTTGTTCCGGAGAAGTAATTGGGAACTGCCTTTCCAGTAATTCTACGAACAAGGAAGAAATCCTGGCTGATGCGTTATGTGTATAGTTATAGGTTGTTAATGGCTCAAGTTTTTGTCCATAATGGATCAGTTCCATCAGAAAATTTCTGATCAGGTCATATTTATATAAGTACATTGAAGCCATTTCTTCCTGCATCTTCTTGTAAATCAAAACCATATTATCTGCCTGCGATTCTGAGATTTGGAAGACAGGGCACGCCCCTGGTCGAAATAAAGGAAGTTCATCCAGCACCATACCACTTTTCGAAGGCAAAAGGAAATCACTGGTGAAGACACAGAAATAACCTTTCTGGTCGTCATTCTTGGGCACCCAACGGTAAGGGATTTTTGGTGTAGCGAACAACAACGCGTACTTTTCTACCTCAATTACCTTATCGGCATATTCGACAATGCTCTTTCCTCTGATCAGGCTAACCTTATAGTACTCCCGCTGATTATACACCATAGTACGCGGATCTGCTTTGTACCTGGTAGCAAGATCAGCAACGCTGAATACATTGAAATGGCCTATTTCCTTTTTTATACCGGGAGGCAACAGGGAATCTATATTTTCTTCCGTTGCCTTGGCGGTGTCTTTATAAAAGTCATCAATTGTTAGTGCTTTCATTCGCCAATTGTTTAGTCGAATAGATAATTGAATTAAATAATCCTATTTCTTAGGATTACCTATCAAATGTACGTTTTCTTTTATTTTAATTATAGATCCGATTTGAATATGATAAACAATGGATTGAATTGAATAAACCAGGTATATGAGGTCCGCCTAATTTTGTGTTATTATTAAAAAAAGGAAAAATGGAACTTAAAAATAACACCATATTAATAACCGGAGGAACAAGTGGCTTCGGATTGGAATTTGCTAAAAGACTGCTGGAATTACGAAACACCGTGATCGTAACCGGCAGGGACCCCGTTAAACTAGCATCGGCTAAGAAGAACTTGCCTGGATTACATACTTTCCAAAGTGATGTTAGCAAGCCAGAAGAAATAGCTGAACTTTATAAAAAGGTCATAGTGCAATTTCCTGAACTCAATATATTAATTAATAACGCGGGTCAAATGCGGAAGATAAGCCTGCACGACACCTCAATAGGCCTTTCTGATATTACCAGTGAAGTGGAAACTAACCTGATGGGTCCTATCCGTATGGTGCAGACCTTCCTTCCACACTTGAAACAGATGAAATCCGCTGCGATATTAAATGTAACATCGGGTCTCGCCTTGGTTCCGTTTCCAATAGCACCAATTTATGGCGCTACAAAATCCGGCTTACGGTCGTACACCAAATCGCTCCGCGTGCAACTGAAAAATACTAAAATAAAAGTATTTGAATTAATTGCTCCTGCAGCTAAAACCCCTTTAAACGATGAATTTCGCAACTTGGATGGATATAATGTAAAACAAATGGATCCTGCTGAATTAGTGGATACAGCGCTTAAAGGTATGGAAAAAGATAAATATGAAGTATATCCAGGTATTGCCCGTATGCTGTTAATTATGAGCCGGATCGCCCCGGCATTTATGTTAAAACAGTTAAGTAAAGCAGGCGCAAAGGAAATGGCGGGGTGATGAGATCAAAATAGTAATAGTATTCATTCAATATAAACACGTTCATGAAAAAGATATTTTTTTCAATTGTTACCCTCATGCTTATCGTTTCCTCATCTATTGCCCAAAGTACAAGGGGCGATAAAGCACTTGGCATATGGCTGAGTGAAAAAAAGGATGCAAAAATTGAAATTTTTAAATCCGGCAATAAATATTTAGGAAAGTTGGTTTGGGGTGCCGAAATGTATGCCGCCGATGGCAAAACACCTTTAAAGGATATGAAAAACCCGGATGTGGCCTTGCGTACCAGGACACGGTTAAATCTGGTCATCATATCTGGCCTTATCTATGACGACGGAGCATATACTGACGGACATTTGTATGATGCCCGAAGCGGCCGGACTTATAGTTTAAAGATGAGATTGAAGGCTGATAATAATTTAGAAATGCGCGGGTTTTACGGCATATCGTTATTTGGCCAAACAATGGAATGGACAAGGGTTAAGTAATCATAAGCTGCAACGCATAATATTTGCTTAAGATGGGCTATTCAATTCACTGATTAGCAAATGGCCGATATGTTAATTCATAAAAAGGGGTTACAAGATTCAGCTTGTAACCCTTAAAATATATTTTAGTGGTCCCTAGACTACAAAACTCGAACTCTTTTATGGATGATTTGCATTGTGCGGCGGGGTTAGAGAGTGATCAGGCGCAAATGACACCGACCATAGGCTGAAATAGATAAACTTGCGGAACGGATCAAATAGTAAAATCTCCTGGAATATTCAGCTATAACAACATTAAAAAAAATGTTTATTTTGAAAATAATGGATTGCATAAATATTATTATCCTTCTTTATCATTATTCCAGAATCATATGAGACCGCGAGTAATCAAATACGACAGTATATCTGCTAAGCAGCCCTGCACCTATTTTATCGGCTCCAGATACACCATCCAGATTATGGAGAATGTACTTACCTATCTGAAATGTTTCTATTTTTCCCTGTACAATCGTAAACTTTTGTCCAACACCGACACCCCCAACTACCTCTTTTTTAGGACCGGTAGACACGTTTAGCAAATTCTCGTTAATTA
>JAMFRP010000048.1 GCA_026224775.1 Bacteroidota bacterium | reverse complement strand
TAAGAAAATGGCTAAAAAAGGCAACAGAGTTCAGGTAATACTAGAGTGTACTGAGCACAAAACTAGCGGTATGCCGGGCATGTCTCGTTACATCACCACTAAGAACAAGAAAAATACAACTGAAAGATTGGAAATGAAGAAATTCAACCCGGTTTTAAGAAAAGTAACAGTTCACAAAGAGATTAAATAATTTAGTTGAAAGTTTAATGTTCAAAGTTCAAAGCAACTTTAAACGTTCAACTTTTTAACTTTCAACACATAAAAACATGGCAAAGAAAGTAGTTGCAACCCTGAAAGTAGCTGGTAAAGGCAAGGATTATTCAAAAGTAATTACAATGGTTAAGTCACCTAAAACTGGTGCTTACTCATTTAAAGAACAAATCGTTCTTAACGATAACGTTAAGGATGCGATCGCCGGCAAATAAAAACCGGTTACGGTTCTGAATTAATACGAAAGCCATCTTGTTATACGAGAGGGCTTTTTTTATTTAATTTGCGGATGTGCAGATATGCAGATTAACAAAAAGACTTTGTACAGATAGTAATTAATTTGCATATCTGCATATTTGCACATCTACACATCAAAAACAATGGGATTATTTGATTTTTTCAAGAAGAAAGAAAGCACACTGCAGGAGCAGGAGGCGCTGGATACCGGGTTGGAAAAAACCAAGGACAATTTCCTTTCAAAAATAACCAAGGTAATAGCCGGTAAATCCACCGTTGATGATGATGTACTGGATGAGCTGGAAGAAGTACTGGTAACATCAGACGTTGGCGTTAGCACTACTTTAAAGATCATCGAGCGCATACAGGCACGTGTCACCGTTGATAAATACGTAAGCACCAGCCAGCTTAATGGTTTACTACGCGATGAGATCCAAAAACTGCTTGCCGAAAACAACAGCAACGATTTTTCGAGCTTTGAATATGGCGATCATAAGCCTTATGTAATTATGGTTGTCGGCGTAAATGGCGTAGGTAAAACCACCACCATTGGCAAGCTGGCACATAAATTAAAGCAGGCAGGCAATCAGGTAGTTTTAGGCGCAGCCGATACCTTCCGCGCGGCAGCAGTGGACCAATTACAGCTTTGGGGTAAGCGTGTAGATGTAAAAGTAGTAGCACAGCCAATGGGTTCCGACCCTGCTTCTGTAGCTTATGATACCTTGCGCTCAGCAGTAGCCAACGGCGATGACGTAGCCATAATTGATACCGCCGGCCGTTTACATAACAAAGTAGGTTTGATGAACGAGCTAACCAAGATCAAAAATGTGATGCAAAAGGTAGTCCCCGGCGCACCGCACGAGATTTTGTTAGTGCTTGATGCTTCAACCGGCCAAAACGCCATTGAGCAATGCAAACAATTTACCGAAGCAACCGCCGTAAACGCTTTAGCTTTAACTAAATTAGACGGCACAGCCAAAGGCGGCGTAGTAATAGGAATCTCGGATCAGTTCAAGATCCCTGTAAAATATATAGGTGTAGGCGAAGGCATGGACCACTTGCAATTATTTGATCGCAAGGCGTTTGTGGATAGCTTATTTAAGCAATAAGCCCCACCCAAACCCTCCCCGGTAGGGAGGACTTAAAAGAGATTGTTAAAACGTATAATAAAACTTTTGCAAATGCGAAGTTAAAGTCTCCCCTACCGGGGAGATTTAGAGGGGGCTTATGAGAACGAAATCAGTACAACCATCAATAGCAACAGTTAAACCACGCGTAAACGTAGTTACACTCGGCTGCTCAAAAAACACCTACGATTCAGAAGTTTTGATGGGTCAGCTTAAGGGTAACCATTTTGATGTGGTACACGAGGCTGAAGCGGGAGTTAATGACATTATCGTCATCAATACCTGTGGTTTTATTGATAATGCCAAACAGGAATCTATCGACACCATACTGCAATACAGTGAGCTTAAAGATCAGGGTAAAGTTGGAAAAGTAATTGTTACCGGTTGCCTTTCCGAACGTTATAAACCCGAGCTGGAAGCCGAAATTACCAATGTTGATTCATGGTTTGGTACTAACGACCTGCAAAACCTGTTAAGCTCAATAGGTGCTGATTACAAACACGAATTAATAGGCGAACGCCTGTTAACCACGCCATCACATTTCGCATACTTTAAAATAGCCGAGGGCTGTAACCGTCCTTGCTCTTTTTGTGCAATCCCACTAATGCGTGGCAAGCACTTAAGCACGCCGATGGATCAGTTGGTTAAAAATGCTGAGAATCTTGCTAAAAACGGCACTAAAGAACTCATACTAATCGCGCAGGATCTTACTTATTACGGACTTGATCTTTATGGCAAACGTAACTTAGATGAACTGATGCGCAGATTATCTGATGTAAACGGCATCGAGTGGATCAGGCTGCAATACGCCTACCCTTCCGGTTTCCCTATGGAAATTCTGGATGTGATGAACGAGCGTGATAACATTTGCAAGTATTTAGACATGCCATTACAGCACATCAGCGATGATATGCTGAAATCAATGCGCCGTGGTATCACCAAGCAAAAAACAATCGATCTGGTAAACCAGATCCGCGATAAAGTACCCGGCATTGCCATGCGTACCACGCTCATCACAGGCTACCCCGGCGAAACCCAACAGGATTTTGAGGAAATGGCGCAATGGGTTGAAGATACCCGTTTCGACCGTTTAGGTTGTTTCACTTACTCTCACGAAGAAAAAACCCACGCCCATTCTCTGATTGATGATGTTCCCGAAGAAGTAAAACAAGACCGTGTTGATGCCATTATGGAAATTCAGCAAGGTATATCCTTCGATAAAAATCAGGAAAAGATTGGCAATACCTATAAAGTACTGATCGACAAAAAAGATGGCGGTTACTTTGTAGGCCGTACCGAATTTGATTCACCCGAGGTTGATAACGAAGTTTTGATTGATGCCAGCCTGCATTATGCAACCGTTGGCAGCTTTGTTAACGTCAAAATCAACAACGCCGAAGATTTTGATCTTTATGGACAAATTGTAAAATAGTCCCTATATTACAATCATGAAAAAGCTCATTTATATCTTTCTGATTGGATTGGGTTTATTATGTGCCACAAAAAGTTTCGCGCAAACCATTAATACAAATAAGTTTGATATTGAAAGATTCGAGTCTAAAAAAACTTATAATAAAACTAGTCTTTTACAAGTAAATGATACTTTAAAAGATGGAACTACAATAATGCAATACGATGCTGACAATGTCTATGTAGAACAAATTCAAAAATTAAATAGCCCATTTATTCTCTACAACAATTATTATAAAAAAATCGGGAAACTTAAAAGTACCAGTAAAGAATTTTCTGGTTGTACAATAGGATTCTCAGATGAATATAACGAAAATGGAAAATTAGTTAAACAAATAAATTTCGATCAAAATTATAGCTTTTCTATTTATGATTTGGCTATAAAACTTAAAAAAGAGTTTAACATTAATATAATGCAATCCAGTCAAAATTGGACTGTATATAGAAAAAGTTTCGGAGATCCTTCTTATTATCAGGTAATAATTGGCCCAGTGTGTAAATGTAATATGAGAGTTGTAATGATTGATGGCAAAACAGGCAAAACAATATCTGATAGTATTGTACCATTCCAAGGCAGTGCTACTGATTAATATCAGTTTCACTATTGATGCAATGTAAAATAATCCAAACGAATTGTGTAATTAGCCGAATGCTTATACATTTGGGCCAATGGAAGCCTCCTGTATAAGCTATAAAGAAACCGGTTACTTTTCTCAGACAGTAATTGATTACATCGACGATACTGCCGAACTAAGGCCTTTTTACAGTCACCGCCCCGATATTAACGGGTTTTCCGAACTGCTTAAAAGCAAAAAGATTGTTGCAGATCGCGAGATTTTAGCCAGCGTTTTAAGCGAACAATACGCCAGGATCACCAATTTCGACTGTTCAGTATCTCAATTGGTATTGAATAATATCATTTCGCTAAAAGAAGCAAACACATATACCATTACTACCGGTCACCAGCTGAATATATTCGCGGGACCATTATATTTTATCTACAAAATAGCGACAGCTATAAAGTTAGCTCAACAGCTAAAAACACAGTTTCCTGATAAAAACTTTGTGCCCGTTTATTGGATGGCATCAGAGGATCATGATTTTGCCGAAATCAACTATACCAACATCGGCGGCAAAAAAGTGCACTGGTGGTACGAGGCAACCGGCGCCACAGGCCGCATCAACCCAGATACCATTCGCCAGGCGCTTAACCAATACAAAGGTGTTTTAGGTTTAGATCATCATGCCCCCGAGCTTGCTAAGATTGTAGAAACCGCCTACAGCAAGTTTGATAAACTCGCCGATGCCACCCGCTATATGGTGGATGCGCTATTCGGTAAATACGGTTTGGTGATTATTGACGCCGACGACCATCGCCTCAAACAGCAATTCGCCCCGATCATGGCACAGGATATTACGGAGCAGATCAGCTTTAAAAATATCACCGCCACAAACGAACAATTGCAAAAACTGGGCGTACACATACAGGTTAATCCCCGCGAAATAAATTTCTTCTACCTGCAGGATCACCTGCGCGAACGGATTGTTTTTGAAGATAACAGCTATAAGGTTTTAAATACTGAGATCAGCTTTACAAAAGAGGAGCTATTACAGGAAATTAACCAATATCCCGAGCGCTTTAGTCCGAACGTAGTAATGCGCCCATTGTATCAGGAATGCATTTTACCTAACATCGCCTATGTTGGCGGTGGTGCCGAAGTTGTTTACTGGTTGGAACTAAAATCAAACTTCGAGCATTATAAAGTTGATTTTCCTATTCTGATATTACGTAATTCGGGTTTGATCATCCGTAAGGAACACGCGTCAAAAATAGCGAAGATGGATCTGCACAATGCCGATCTGTTTAAACCTACCGATACCATAAAAAGTGATTGGGTAAAAAAACACAGCGACCATAATTTGTCCCTAGCCGAAGAATGGCGGGAACTAACCGCGATCTTCGAGAAAATAAAACTGCGTGCCTTTAAAATAGATAACACCCTCGCCCCTTCTGCCGAAGCGGTGCAGGCCCGTTTAAAACACGCCATCAATAACCTCGAAAAGAAACTGGTAAAAGCCGAAAAAATAAACTACCACGCCAGTCTCGAGCAGGTAGAAGGCATCAAAGCTGATCTGTTTCCCAAAAACAGCTTACAGGAACGCACCGAAAACTTCGGCCTCTTCTACGTAAAATGGGGACAGGAACTGATCGATGAGTTAGTCCGCCATTTTGAACCGTTGGATTTTAAGTTTACGGTATTGACGGAAAAATAAGATCTATCTCCACGCGTCATTGCGAGCGAAGCGTGGCAATCCCAAGTTATGCAGAGCCGCTCTGTAAGTCGGGGATTGCTTCGTACCTCGCAATGACGTTCTAATAGCCGATAGTCAAAAGCATAGTCCAACCGTTAACCGCAAAAACCGGCATCGTCTGGTTCGGCAACCACACCAGAAGTAACGGCACAAACACTAATAGAGGCAGGCCCAGCCGGGAGTTTCTTTGGTTACTTTCTTTTTGACGGCCAAAAAGAAAGTAACGCTTAGCGCAGCGACACCAAAAGAAAGTCAACAGTACAAAGGAAACTGCTTAATTCCTTTCAATCACGCTTTTCAATATCTTTGTATCCATGCAATTCCAATCCACCATCCTTATCCTCCCCGGTTTAGGCAATTCCGGGCCGCAACATTGGCAATCCATCTGGGAAAAAGAATACAGCCTCATCCGTGTCGAACAAAAAGATTGGGAAACGCCCGTATGCTCCGATTGGATCGAAACCATCAATACAGAAATAAAAAAACATAACCCTGCCGAAGTTATTTTGGTAGCGCACAGTCTAGCCTGCACCACTGTGGCTTACTGGGCACAAAAATTCAACATCAAAATTAAGGGCGCTTTATTAGTTGCCCCAAGTGATACCGAAGTCGACTCTTACCCTCCCGGTACAAGCGGCTTTACACCTGTCCCACTTATTAAATTGCCTTTTAAAACCAGCACCGTAATCAGCACTAATGATTTTTATGTAACTACCGCCCGCGCCGAACAATTTGCAGCGGCGTGGGGCAGCGAAGTAGTAAACATAGGCGATGCCGATCATATTAATGCAGCATCCGGACTAGGCCAATGGGAACAAGGGTTGCAATTGTTGAAAAAGTTAGATAATTGATTTATATTGAGCCATTAATTCTACCTTTAAAAAATCCAAACCGATAGCTACTGTCAAACACAAATGAAGACACGTTTAAAAAAACAATTTTTATTTACCGTGCCCTTTATGGTGATAATGATTTGTTTTTTTAACGCTTGCACAAAAAGATCGCCTATACCAACAAGTACCAAATATGATGCCGGGGGCACCGGCAGTACCGGGAAAGATAGCACCGCTGCGGATTCCATAGCATCATTCAATGGCCCAACCGGTGTAGCAGTTGATGCCGCGGGCAATATATATGTAGCCGATTATGGCAATAACGAGATCCGCAAAATATCCACAACCGGCATAGTAAGCACGCTGGCCGGTAACGGTATACAAGGCTCCATAAACGGTGTCGGAAACGTAGCCACTTTCAACGGGCCAACCAGCTTAACAGTCGACCCATCAGGCAATATCTATGTAGCAGATGATAATAATAATCAGATCCGTAGAATAACACCAACGGGGCTTGTAAGCACACTTGCAGGCAGCGATAGCACCGGCTCGGTTGATGGCATTGGCGCGGCTGCATACTTTTTCGGGCCAAGCGGCGTGGCTTGCGATGCGCAGGGCAATGTTTATGTATCTGATGCTGGCAACAACCTCATTCGTATGGTTACCCCTGCCGGTAGCGTAACTACTATTGCAGGTAATGATAATCCGGGTGCGACCAACGGTGCAGCGCTACTTGCAGCAACATTTAATAACCCTGTCGGACTAACCTTGGATAAATCAGGCAATATTTACGTGGCGGATATGCTCAACAACCTCATCCGCAAAATAAGCGGCGGGCAAGTAACCACTCTTGCGGGTAGCGATACCACAGCATCCATTAACGGACAAGGCACTGCTGCCGCGTTCTACTTCCCAAACAGCATTGCAGCTGATGCATCAGGCAATTTGTATGTAACCGAATATGTTACCGATCTTATCCGTAAGATTGATCCGAACGGCAACGTAACCACCTTCGCGGGCAATGGAAATGCCGGGCAGGCAGATAGCACCGGTGTCGCGGCGTCATTCAACGGCCCGTCGGGCATAGCGGTTGATGCTACAGGCAATGTTTATGTAGCCGATACTTACAACAATGTTATCCGCAAAATAACCCCTGCCGGGGTGGTAAGCACCATTGCAGGCAGCGGTAGTGTAGGGTCAATAAATGGCAAAGCAATTTCCGCGGTTCAGCGCAAACGTACCAATAGTATCAACACGGTTAAAAAGGCAAATAGCAAAACGCTGTTTAACATTTTTGTGAAGAAACGACCGCAATACTTACCTAACTAATCTCTATAAATCTTTGTCATTCTGAGCGAAGCGAAGAATCTATCGATAGACATTTACGCCATATATAACAGATAGATTCTTCACTTCGCTCAGAATGACAACTAATTTAATATAGCCAAACAACTATATTTGCCCTCATGATCGTATCCGAATCCATATTACGCGCATTTACCCAAAATATATTCCTGGCCATGGGCTGCAGCCAGGAACATGCCGTCCTAGCCGCCGATGTTTTATTACTGTCCGATCTTCGTGGGATTGATTCGCACGGTGTAGCCCGTTTAACTGGTTATGTACGCCTTTGGGAGAAGCAAAGAATCAATGCTACACCAAACATTAAAATAGTCCACGAAACGCCAACTACAGCCACTGTGGATGGCGATGGAGGTTTGGGTTTAGTGGTAGCGCCATTTGCCATGCAGATAGCGATTAAAAAAGCTGAGAAATATGGCTCAGGATGGGTATCGGTGCGTAATTCCAACCATTTTGGCATTGCCGGTTACCACGGGTTGATGGCGGTTGAAAAGGATATGATCGGCTTCGCCATGACGAATGCAAGTCCGCTGGTAGCTCCAACCTTTTCAAACGAACGTTTATTGGGGACTAACCCGATGTGTTACGCTTTCCCGGCAGGCAAATACCCGCCTGTAATTGTGGATATGGCCACATCCGCGGCAGCAAATGGAAAACTGGAAATAGCGCAACGCCTGGGCAAACAAGTGCCTGAAGGCTGGATACAGGACGAACAAGGTAATTACACAACCGACCCGCATGCCTTAAAAACAAGCGGCTCACTACTACCTCTGGGCAGCGACAGGGAACACGGCAGCCATAAAGGTTTTGGCTTAAGCGCTACGGTAGATATTTTATCAGCCGTATTATCAGGCGCGAATTATGGCCCGTGGGTTCCACCATTCGTGGCTTTTTTAGATCCGCCAAATGATCCTGTTGGCAAAGGTATAGGTCATTTTTTGGGAGCGATGCGGGTAGATGGTTTCAGGCCGGTTGATGAATTTAAATCACACCTGGATAATTGGATAGAGCGGTTCAAATCAGCATCAACCATTAATCCCGATCAAAAAGTAATCATCCCCGGCGAGCCGGAATTAGAAGCACATGCAGACAGACTAAAAAATGGCATCCCATTGGTTGACGCAGTCGCCAACGATCTAAATGACCTGGCTAAAAAGCTAGGAGTTGAAGCGTTAAAATAGTATAATAAGTTTTTTACCTTATTATGGGGGTACGAATCAATAATATCCTTGTCATTCTGAGGAACGAAGAATGTCAATTGGGAATAATAAAATTGTCATTGCTGACAAATCTGCTACAAATCCTCTGCTATAAATAAAAAAGGTTGTTCAAATTGTATGCTAAAAAAACCATCTTGTACCGTTTGGTAACGGTTATGGCTCAGCATAACTAAACCACTGGTATGAAGCTGTTGCGGTTCTGATAAAAACTCTATTATTTCACCGGCAGGTTTCCACTTGCTATAGCCGGAATTAATTGCGCATATCTTTTTATTATTATAAAAAATCACCACATCAATCTTATCAACAAAAAAAAGGTAATCCTTTAATTGTAACTCATCTGCTATAACATTAACAGCCGGATAACTATGGGTAATTAAATACTTAAGCGCGGTTTCTACAATGGGGCCGTCGCCTGCAGGCATCCATTTCATATCCGATTGCAGGTAATCATTAAATTCGTTTGAGATTATCCAGTCTATCTTAATGCCATAAGCATTAACATTTTCGGCTGTTTGTTCGGTGACAATAACGGTTGGGCTCCACTCCAGCAACTGCCCCAATAATTCATCCGAAAAGGCATCCAGCCCCAATACCAGTAAAGCGGGTTCCTGCTTCTCGCGAACGATATGATGGGACGACATTTTTAATGAAAGGTTAATGAACTATACAACTTAAAATTAAATAAATAGTTTCATTTAGTGCCACCTAACCTTGTCAAAACAGGCTAGATGAACAAAATAATTAAGCAAATAAATTGCGTAACGCCAGATTCTCGCGTTCTTTTGAGCGGGTAAGGAAGGTAATGAGCCAATTAAATAACAATGATACCCCTGTTATTAACAATATTAATGTAGAGTTACCAATGTAGCCGAATACCAGTACAATAACAACCGATAGTGCATTAAGGCCGGCCAAAATTAAAGTGGTTTGTATATGACTGTAGCCAAGCGTTAATATACGGTGGTGCATATGGTTACGATCGGCCTTAAAAGGTGATACGCCACTTGCAATACGCATGGTAAATACACGTAAAGTATCAAATATTGGGCCAATTAGTATAGCGAAGGTTAATGCAGGCGCGTTAAATACCGCAGGCATATTGATACCGGTAAATTTGTTTAACTCAATAAACTTAAATGCCATTACTGCCGATATTAATCCGATCAGCAATGATCCGGTATCGCCCATAAATATTTTCGCGGGCGATAAATTAAATTTCAGGAAACCTGTTGTAGCGCCCACCATAGCCAGTGCAACCGCGGCAAGCTCATAATGCTTCATGTAAATAAACAGGGCAGCAAAAATGCCGTTAACCATCATGCCAGTAACTGATGCTAAACCATCAATTCCATCTATCAAATTAAAGGCATTAACAATAAGCATAATAAGCAAAATAGATAGCAGTGCGCTTACAAAATATGGTAACTCGGTGATCCCAAAAATGCCATACATGCTGGTTAAGCGTATATTACCAAGCACAACCAATATTCCCGCTACAATAAACTGCATTATAAATTTTGTGGTAGAGTGTACGCCGGTTAAATCATCCTTAAGGCCCATTGCAAACAAAATAATACAGGCAGTAAGCAGGTAATTAATGGGCAGGGATTTATCTGCAAAACCAAATAAAAGTGATGTTATGGTAAAACTCACAAAAATGCCAACACCGCCAAGGCGTGGTATGCCATGATCGTGATGCTTTCTAAAACTGCCAAGATCATCGTATAAATGACGTTCGCGGGCAACATGTAGTATTGAAGGGATTGCTAGTACAGTTATCAGTATAGAGAAAGCTATAATGAAAAGATAATATAATACGGGATAGGTATGTAAATATTCTTGCATATAACGTACAATAGCTAAATTAATTCTTTTTGTTTAAAACAATAAACGTTCCTTAACAGACCAGTAGATTTTCAACAATTAAAAGTACTGCCCAAGCTTTCGTAAAGGCTTCATAATCAATGCAATTAAAGGTAACCCAATCCCATTATTACGCATTGCTTTTAAATCAAATTTCCATGCGTTAATTCTATTTATGGGGCTCTTATTGCTCATTCCTCCACACTGCATCCTAACCATAACTTTATCAAGAAAATAGGCATTAACTTTTGTTTTATGCATAAATCTTAACATCAGTTCATAGTCGGCGGCAGTTCCATACTCCAAACTATAATCCCCCAAACTGTTAAATAACGATTTCCTGCAATAAAAAGTCGGATGAGCAGGCATCCATCCCCAGTCAAAATCCCTTCTCTTGTATGCCCTTGTACGCCATTTACGGATTATAGTTTCATTCTGATCCACAAAGTCAAGGTTCCCATACAAAATATCAGTTTTTGGATCCATAAAAGCCGTAGCTACGTGGGCTAAAATGTCATCTGAAGCAAAATAATCATCAGCATTTAAAATACCTGTGATATCGCCTGTTGCTAGCTTTATTCCTTTGTTTAGGGCATCATACATTCCCTTATCGGGTTCAGAAATGATAATTTTAATGTATTGAGCATACCGATTTATAATCTGAAGTGTACTATCTGTCGAAGCTCCGTCAATCACTATATATTCGACATTTTGGTAGTTTTGGGCGATAACAGATTGTATACAACGCTCAATGGTACTTTCAGCGTTATATGTAACCGTTATTAAACTTACCCTTATATCCTGCACTAAGAAAAATACTGCTTTTTAATACCCGCAAATTATGTATTTTTGGTAGCAAGACCTAATTTTAGTCAAACAGAATTGTTCAATATGCGCGTTTTTACATTTGTATTTTTAACCTTTAGTTTACTTTCGGTTTTAACATCCTGCTCCTATAAACAGGATCAATTACTGTTTCAGCAAAAACAAGGATTTGATAGCGCTTCTACCCAAAATGCCCCCACGCTGGTGCGCTATCACATACAACCCCAGGATATTTTACAAATACGTAACCTGCAAAACATAAGCTATATTATTGGCGATGCACCTTCGGCCAATACTACTCCTACTACGGGTTCTTCCGTCACTACCACATCAAGCCAGGGACAGGATTTTCAGGTAGAGGAAGATGGCAACGTTGCCTTGCCTGTTATAGGCCGTGTACAGGTTGAAGGCCTTACAAGGCAAGAGGCCTCTAATAAAATAGAAAATATGTATAAGAAATCCCTGCTTAAAGATCCAATTATTGAGCTGAGGATCATCAATCTGAAAGTTACTATTCTGGGCGAAATAAAAACACAGGGCAATTACCCACTTGTAAAAGACAAAACAACTTTAGTAGAACTAATAGGTGAAGCCGGTGGCCTTACTGATAAAGCCAATGAAAAAAACATCGAATTAATCCGTGGCGATCCCGAACATCCTATAATTAAGCGCATTGATTTAAGCAACGTATCGTCATTAGCTGATCCTTCTACTATTTTACAGAATGGGGATATCATTTATATAGCACAAAATAAACGGGCTATACAAACCGATAAAGTATCAACTTTCTCAACCATTATACAGCCGGCCTTAATTGTGCTTAATACCATTTTAATAATTTTCACGCTTGCGCGCCACTAATGGAAGAAATTAATAAAGCTCAGAATAAACTACCCAGCCAGGAATTAGATTATTTTAAGATAGGTAAAATTTTAGTAAGCCGTTGGTACTGGGTAGTAGGGGCGGTAATCTTAGCTATGCTGCTAGCAAATGTTTACTTATGGTACACTCCTAAAATATACGCAACATCGGCCACGATGAAGTTTGAGGAGAAGACGTCGGAAATATCCGACCTAATGAACGTAATGGGCAGCACTCAAAAGCCTGCCTCAAAAATCCAAAGCGAAACCTACGTTATACAAAGCCGCGGCCTGGTTCTGAGCGCTATTAAAGACCTTGACTACCGCATAAGTTTTTTTCTGGGCAGAAGGGTGCGCACTACTGACATTTATCCTCAAAAACCACTCAACATTCAATTGCTGAAGTTTGATACGCTTAATTTTTACCATGACCTGATCAGCTATCAGCCCAATGATGCTAATACATTTAACCTCACTTATAAAGAAGCGGGAAAAGACATAACAAAAGTATATTCATACAATACACCGGTTAATATTGAAAACATGGCCTTCAGTATTAAATATCCAGGGAACATAAGGAATGCTGTTTACATGTTTAAATTTAATGTACCGGATGATTTTGTTGGCCGTGTATTGGGCGGTTTACATACCAATGAGGCGATAAAAAACTCCAACATAATATCACTGCAGGAAACTGATTCCAACCCGCAATTTGCAGCTGATGTGCTTAACGCCATCATGAAGGAGTATTTGGAATATGATCGGAATCAAAAAACACAATCGGCTACCCAAATGATAAAGTTTATCCAAAATCAATTGGATACTATCTCGGTAGAAGTACGTGGCTCGGAAAATCTGATCGAAAAGAACAAACAAAACTCTCGTATAATTGACATAACCGCAGCCGCTACTGATGCATTGAGTAAAAGTAAAGAACTGGAAACCCAGCAGACCTTACTTAAAATACAAATGCAGGCTATTGATCAGTTAAAGGATCAGATTACCAGCGAAAAAGACAATGTTAGCCTCAATTTTAGTATGCAGGGTACCATTGATCCATTGCTGGCACAATTAATAACTAATATCAATACCCTTATCCTCAGAAAGAACGAACTCTTAAAATCATACATCTCATCTTCTCAACCGATACAGGATGTTAATCAGCAAATACTCCAGGTTAAAAATGCCGCTTTAGATAACCTTAATGCACAACATACCCGTATTGGGAAAACGCTGGATTATCTTAACGGCCAGGTGCAGCAGGTTGATCAGCAAATAAATGCCTTGCCCGAGAACGAGCGGGTTATGGTAGGTTTAAAACGTGATTTTGATGTTAATGACAAGGTATACTCATTCCTGTCAGAAAAGAAATTAGAAGCGCAGATCAGCCGCTCAGCCATATTACCTGGCGCAAATATTATTGAACCAGCGGAGCCAAACTTTTCCCCCGTATCACCCGACGACAATTCAATACACCATACAGCGCTGATATTAGGTATATCGTTAGGTTTGGGGCTAATTATACTGATCAGGATACTGAACCCCTATATATATGATAAAGAAACTGTAGAAAGCCTCACCTCTGTGCCTATCCTCGGTGTTATCAGAAAGTTTCCTGAAGATATTGATGAAGACAACTCACAAATATTAGCCATCAGCAAGCCCCGGTCAATTTTTGCTGAATCAGTGCGTTCGGTACGTACCAACCTTAGCTTCCTGGCCTCCGAAAAATCAAGCAAGGTTATCTGCATAACTTCTGAAGTAGCAGGCGAAGGAAAATCATTTGTGGCAGTTAACCTGGTTAGTACACTATCACTCATAGATAAAAAAACAATCCTTATAGCAGCTGATCTTAGGCGCTCAAGAATGCACCATACCTTTAATGTGCCTAATGACAAAGGATTAAGCAATTACCTGGCCCATCAAACATCCCTTGATGATATCATTCTTCAATCCAAACAGGAAAACCTTGATTTTATAGTATCAGGCCCGGTACCGCCAAACCCATCCGAATTGTTGCATAACCCGCGGATGAGTATGATGATTGAAGAGTTACGATCAAGATATGATATTATCATGATCGATACTGCCCCTATCGGCCTGGTTTCGGACGCCATACCGCTAATCAGGATGAGCGATATAAATATTTTTGTGATCCGTTCGGGTAAATCAAAATTCTATGCCGCCACAGTACCCCAGCGCATAGCGCAGGAGTATCATTTAGATAATACAGCCATTATTTTGAATGCTTTTACCGAAGATTTGTTACACTCCAGGTATTATACCACTAAATTTACCGGAGAAAATTATGGCAGCCGATATTATTATTATTCCGATTACTCGGGCTACGAAAGCTCCGGTTATTATGTTGACTCAAAAGAAAAAAAATGGTGGAATATTAAGAGTTGGTTCAAATCATAGCGCTTGGACAAAGTATGGCGGTAACAGCAAGTACATCAGGTTACAAATGGTATCCGGTTTATACACAGCCCCGGGCAGAAAAAAGAGCACACCAGGCATTAACAGATAAAGGGATTAACGCCTACCTGCCACTCCACAGGCAACTTAAGCAATGGAGCGATCGTAAAAAATGGGTAGAAGAACCTTTTATAAAATCCTACTTATTTGTAAATATTAGTGAGCGTGAGCAAGCCGAAGTCTTAATGACAAAGGGAATAACCCGGTTCATATACTTCTCAGGTAAAATAACTTCTATGCCCGACAGGCAGATAGAAGATTTAAAACTACTTATGGCCAGCCCATATGAGCTGGAAATTACTGAAAACAATTTGCAGGCTGGTGAAAAGATCATGATCAAAGCGGGACCGCTTAAAGGCATGATTGGCGAAATAATAGCATACCAATCGCAAAAAAAGTTAATATTACGCCTTGATAATTTGGGCTGCTCAATTATTGTAAATGTTGCAGCTAATATTATTGACAGGTTTTAATTTAAAACAAAAATTAAACAGTATAGCTGCAAAGCAATACTGCTACAGCCTTTTAGGGCGATATTTAACAAACTGAAAAGCAATAAGTTACAAAAAAAACTGTGACTTACGGGGCGAAGCTATGAACATACGTTTCTTATGTGCAGGATTGCAGGAATAATATCGGCCCGGTTATCACCAGGTGAGATAGGCAGCAAAATTAAGCTGATGTGTACTGCTTTACAGCATGGCGGCCCTGACGATGAGGGTATTTTTATTGATGAAGATAAACATCTTGGTTTTGGCCATCGCAGACTATCAATCATCGACCTAAGCAGCAACGGGCACCAGCCAATGGCCGATGTGGAAGAAAAAGTATGGATAACATTTAATGGCGAGATATATAACTACCCCGCGATAAAAAAAGAATTATTGGCTACTGGCGCCAAGTTCCATTCAAACACCGATACCGAAGTTATCATACAAGCTTATTTACATTGGGGCACAGCGGCTTTTGAAAAGCTGAACGGCATGTTTGCTTTCGCCTTGTATGATAAGGCAAAAAATAGCACTTACCTGGTACGGGATAGCGGCGGAATAAAACCGTTATATTATTGTGCCGATAAAGGCCAATTAAGCTTCGCATCCGAAGTAAGGGCATTCAAGGTAGCCGGTTTAGCAACCGAGCCGGATAAGGATTGGCAAATCCGTTTTTTGGCTTACGGCCACATGCCCGAACCTTTTACTACCTTAAAAAATGTTTACAGCCTGCCCAAAGGGCACTTTTTATGTTGGGATAATGCAAAAGCCACATTTAGCGCTAGCGCCTACGGAAACTCAGTAAAACAAATAACTATATTTAATACAGCCGAAGCTCGTGAACATATAGTTAATACCTTAACCGAATCGGTAAACAGGCAATTAATAGCAGATGCACCTGTTGGTGTATTTTTAAGCGGAGGTGTCGACTCAAGCCTGATCACCTTATTGGCTAATCAGCAAAAGCGTACCAATCTTAAAACCATCTCCATACACTTCAACGAGGAAGCATATGACGAAAGCGCCTTTCAAAAAATTATACGCGATAAAATCGATGGTGAAAAGTTTGACCACCTGGTAAAACAGCAAGATTTTGAAGAATCTTTCCCACAAATATTGCGCGTTATGGATATGCCAACCACCGATGGCATTAACACCTGGTTTATTAGTAAATACGCGCAAATAGATGGCTTAAAGGCTGTACTATCAGGCATTGGTGCCGATGAATTGTACGGCGGCTACCCATCATTTAACCGTGTGCGTTACCTTAAATATTTAAGGTCGGTTCCGGCATCATTACTTTCATTAACTACCCCGCTGCTGCCAGATCAGTATAAAAAGTTTGAGTTTCTTAAATATAACAACCCTACCGCAGATTACCTGTTTTTAAGGGCGCTATTCGCCCCGTCAAGCATTGCAGCTATATTGGATGCGGATGTTAAACAAGTAGCAGATGTTTTGTTTTCGGGCGATAATACTCCTGCTACAAAAATCTACAACAAACAATACGCCTCACAACTGGAAAGCAATTTTTACATGCAAAACCAATTGCTTCGCGATACGGATGTAATGAGCATGAATCACGGTCTTGAAGTAAGGGTTCCTTTTCTGGATGAGCAATTCATCAATCTAACGGAACAAATTTCATCCGAAATAAGGTTTAGCGATAATCCCAAAAAAATATTGGCAGATAGTTTTAAAAATCTGCTACCGAAAGAAATATGGAATAGGCCTAAAATGGGCTTTTCCTTCCCCCTGCAAAATTGGATGCAGCAAAATCAGCATATTTCTGACGAGGCCTTGTACAGTGGGGAAACAACAAAAAAAATGATCGGGAATTTTAAAAACAACAAGTTACACTGGTCAAAATGTTTTGCCCTTTTTCAGCTACAAACGCATGAGTAAAAAAATACTACTTTTTACACTACAAAGTTTTAGCACAACAGGTGGCATCCAAAAAATGACGCGCACCCTGGCGCATTCTTTAAACCACATTGCTGTTAACGATAAATGGGACTTTGACATGTACTCGGCTTATGACGCCAATCAGGATTTAATGCCTCAATATCTCCCCGCGGAAAAATTCAGGGGCTTTAATGCCAACAAGAGTTCATTTGTTATACAAGCAGTAAAAAAAGGCATCAATGCCGATGTGGTAATTTTAACGCATATTAATTTAGCGCTGGTTGGGCTAATCATCAAAAAAATAAATCCTAAAACAAAAGTTTGGCTTATAGCCCATGGAATAGAAGTTTGGCGGCCACTCAGCTTTTTTCAAAATGCCTTTTTAAAGCATTGTGATAAAGTTGTTTCTGTAAGCAACTTCACCAAACAGCAAATGATGAGCAGGCATAATATTAGTGCGGACAAATGCGCCATACTAAATAACGCTGTTGACCCATTTATGCAGTTACCAACCACATTTGTTAAACCGCAGCACCTTTTAGATAAGTACGACCTTACACCCGATAACCGCGTAATATACACCCTAACCCGCCTGGCAAATTCAGAGCAGTACAAAGGGCATGATCAGGTGATTAAATTGATAAGTTGTTTAAAGGTGAAGTATCCGGGTATCAAATACGTACTATCCGGCCAATATGATGTTAACGAAGAGATTCGCCTAAAAAAGATGATTGCCCGGTACGGGATTGAAGACGATGTTATTTTAACCGGTTTTATTGCTGAAAAAGATATACCCGACTATTTTTTATTGGCCGATGTATTTGTTTTGCCCAGTAAAAAAGAGGGGTTCGGTATTGTATTTATTGAAGCATTAGCTTGCGGCCTGCCCGTTATATGCGGCAATGCCGATGGCAGTATTGATGCCATACGCAACGGCGAATTAGGTAAAGCTATTGATACCGATAACCTTGACGAATTGGAAACAGCAATAAGCAATGTATTAGAAACATCACTATCACCCCAAAAACGTGATAGTTTACAAAAGAAATGTTTGCATTATTTTAACGAAGATGCCTACATGAATAACTTAGAAGAATTATTAATGGTGGCAAATGGCTAAAGCAATAACAGTAGAAGGCCTCTCGAAAGCATACCAGTTGGGCGATTTTGGCACCGGCACCATCTCGCGCGATGTAGAGCGCTTCTTTGCCCGCATTCGCGGAAAAGAAGACCCCTATCTGCGCATTGGCGAAACAAACGATCGCACTACAAAAGGCGAAAACGATATTGTTTGGTGCCTTAAAGACTTAAATTTTGATGTAGAAGAAGGTGATGCCGTAGGCATAATTGGCCGCAATGGCGCAGGCAAAAGCACCTTACTAAAAGTACTGAGTCGTATTACTTCCCCTACTACCGGTTCGGTAAAAGTTAAAGGGCGTATAGCGAGTTTATTGGAAGTCGGCACAGGGTTTCACCCCGAATTATCAGGAAGAGAAAACATATTCTTAAACGGGGCCATATTAGGCATGCGTAAATCCGAGATCAAACGCCGATTTGATGAAATCGTTGTGTTTTCAGGAGTTGAACGATATATAGACACCCCGGTAAAACGCTATTCATCAGGCATGTATGTTCGCCTGGCTTTTGCCGTAGCAGCCCACCTGGAATCAGAAATACTGATAGTTGATGAAGTTTTAGCCGTTGGTGATGCCGAGTTCCAGAAAAAGTGCCTCGGTAAAATGGGCGACATCAGCAAAGGCGAAGGCAGAACAGTATTATTTGTGAGCCACAATATGGCGAGCATATCTGCACTTTGTTCAAAATGTATATTATTAAATAATGGGGCTATCCATTCAATTGGCAAAACAACCAATATTGTAGATGATTACCTTAACCTATATGATAATAATAAGGAAACAATAATTAAATCAAATGGCAATCTTACCTGGAAAGGGTTAACCAAGTTATATATAAATGGTTCCGACAAAATAAACTTAATAATGAATTTGGGTTCAACTGTCAGAATAAATGAGTTTTTTGTGGATTTTTCTTTCTCAGCTAATGGCACTACTGATTCATTACATTTAAGGCATGAAGCATATAATGTAAACGGACTACACGTTGAGGCGAATAGTGATTTTAAAATTCAACTTGAGATTGATGCTTGCTTTCTGGTAGCCGGAAGTTATAAAATGACAATATACGTTTATGATAAATTACAAAATGTAATACTTTGGGTTGAAAATATAACTGCCTTTGAAATTAATTCAGATAGTTATTTCGGTGAATTGCCAATAACACTATCAATTAGAGCGCCTATTAATCCCCCTTTTAAAATCATTAAACTTGATGAAAACAGTCACTAAACTCTACGGTAGATTTATTTCGTCGTATTATCGATCATCTGACCATTGGTTTAAATTACGTATCGTCACGTTACTTAACAATCTATTTATTGAAAAATGGGGAAATAAATTAATAATCCCTTATTTTAACGATACCTGGATTAACATTAATTTAAATGATTACGTTGATAGAATTATATTTCAAACGGGGTTCTATGAGCATGAAGTTTTTGAACAACTTTTATCATTCGCTACAAAAGATGAGGTTTTATGGGATATCGGGGCACATATTGGCAGCTTCTCATTAAAAGCGATAAATAATCCGTTAGTTACAGAGATTCATTGCTTCGAACCTAATCCTGAAACTTTTGAATTATTAAAACTCAACAAAGCATTAAATAATAATTCATTTAAACTACATCTTCATAATAATGGGTTAGGCAACAAAAATGAAGAGGTTCCATTTCAGGTTGATCAGCATGGAAATTCCGGTCGAAGTAAATTTGTAGATGGAGAATCAGAAACATCATCATTAAACCTTCCTATTTTAACTATTGATGAACTTGTGTTTAGCAGAGGACTTGAACCTCCAACACTTATTAAAATTGATGTAGAAGGGTTCGAAAAATTTATATTAATGGGTGCTGAAAGATGTTTTAAAGAACATCCGCCTAAAAGTATAATATTTGAGTCGAAACAACATAATAACAATCCAAGCGATCCTGTCATAAATTCTTTTTTTTCTAAACATAATTATATTGTTAAATATGTTTATGCCAAGGATGAGGATGGAAGCGAATATCAAAATTTTTATGCTTTTAGATGAGTGACTCTTTAAATAAAAAGGCTATTGTTACAATTGCTATCGGTGATGAGTACTTTGTTTATGCACTAAATCAATATTTAACTTTTTGTTATTTCAATCAAAATTCAGCTATTGATTATGTTATTATTACTAATAGTACGCTACCGCATAAGTATAATAGTCAAAACAATCTATTTATAATAACAGTAGATACCTTTCTTAATTCAGATGAAATTTTGTTATACAAGATTTTTATCCCTGATTTTGTGAATTACGAACAGGTTATATATTTAGATGCTGACAATTTTGTCGCCGGTAGTATGGATATATTGTTTCAGGATTTCGAAAAATATAGTTTCGTTATTTTCGGGGATATTGCTACAAATACAAACTGGAGATATAATGTAGCTGATTTAATTGACGAGTTCAAAGTTAAATCAATTTATAGAATTAATGGATGCCTCTTTTATTACAACAGAAACAAAACTGGCGTTTTAGAAATGTTTAACTTTTTAAAAGAATTAATGGCACGTTATGATGATCTAAATTTAACACGTATATATAACAATTTAAAAGATGATGAGGTATTACTTTCAATTGGTTGTAGTAAATATAATTTTACCTGTTTAGAAAACAGAGGAATATATAAAGCCGAAACCATGTATTATTCCAATAGAAAGATAATCTTAAACAGGGGGGAAGTTTTTTTATGGAACACCAACAAAACGTTTAACGTCCACAACTTTGGGATGCCACATAAAGTCAATCCATTAATTGTAGCATTTGACAGAAATAGTAGAAATAGCTTTGATTATAAGTTGAATATAAAAAATTTAAAAGCCCTAAATATAAACCTCTTTCTTTTTAGATTATTAGCGACAAATGTTTTACAGTTTTTATTAATAAGCACCTATTATTTCTATGCTGTGAAAAACAGCATACATGCTTATAAACAAAAGATTATTTAATGTTAAGCGAACCGAAATATATTTTTGTCGAATCAAGAAGCCTAACGAACAAATTATGGCTATGGCTGCTTTTGATTTAAAAAACCAATGATTGTTGTAAAATTACAGGGCGGTTTAGGAAACCAAATGTTTCAATATGCTTTTGGTGTTGCTTTGGCTGAGGAATATCATGATGAATTAGCCTTTGAGCTTGGTTATTTTAAGGGCCCTTCTGCCAGGAATTTGGGACTCACATACTTCAATACAATCATATCCGAAATCCCCCAAGATAGCTATAACCGTTTTTATACCTTAAAAAACAGGATATTAAAAAAATTAAATCTATACACATTAAGCCGCCACATTACACATTTCCAGAATCATTTTATTAATTATTATAAAATAGATCATAAGAAAAACAAAATCATTTTATATGTTGGTTACTGGCAAAGCCCAATAAATTTTCAAAAAGTATCTCAACTACTAAGACAGCATTTTATGTTAAAAAATAGCTCAATTAGTCTGGATGACATTAACTTGGTAAGTCAGGCATACACTGTTTCAATACATATACGGAGAGG
This sequence comes from Bacteroidota bacterium, assembly GCA_026224775.1. Taxonomy (GTDB): domain Bacteria; phylum Bacteroidota; class Bacteroidia; order Sphingobacteriales; family Sphingobacteriaceae; genus Mucilaginibacter. Next base: position 24,622 of record JAMFRP010000048.1, on the reverse strand, counting down.
AGATTATTTAACAGCAGATAATGCAAAAGTGCATACTAACCTTAGTTCTGAATATTATATAAAAGCTGTTGAGAAAATGCAACAACTTGCACCGCAAAGTAAATACATTGTTTTTTCAGATGATATTGAATGGGTTATTGATAATTTTAACATTCCTGTACAATGGCAGCCAATGAGCAATCAGGGTTATAATGAAGCTGAGATTATGATATTGATGTCGAAATGCAGCCATCAGATTATTGCAAACAGTACATTTAGTTGGTGGGCCGCCTGGCTAAATTCAAACAAACACAAAGTGGTAATTGCGCCTAAAAACTGGTTTGCAAATGGCGCCAACGATTCGGACTTAATACTTGATACTTGGATAAAAATATGAAGGCCTCGATTAATTTAGATGAATATTTTGATCGGATTTATTGTATTAATTTAAAGTCAAGGCCTGATCGCCTTATTTCATTTAAAAAAAACTTTAAGGCTTTAGGCACTTCAAATATTACGTTTATAGAAGCAATTGACGGCAAAACATTAGATATTGGAGACTGGAAATTTAGCCCAGGTTCTTTAGGATGCAAATTAAGCCATCTCTCAATTTATAATGATGCATTAAAAAATAATTATTCAAAAATCTTAGTATTTGAAGATGATGCTATCGTTAACAAATATTTTCGAAAAGCGCTGTATAAAATACTGGCAACTGTAAATGATGATTGGGATTTGATTTATTTCGGGGGTACACATTTTGTAAGACCGGAAAAAATCAACAATAGTACTATGAGGCTTAAAAGCACTACTACTACACATTCAATGGCCATAAACTGTAGGTGTATGCCTCAACTCTTAAGCGAACTCACAAACAGTAATCAATTCATTGATATCTCATTAGCTAATTTACAAATAAAATTAAAAGTATATGGCCCTTCAAAGTCTATGGCTTATCAAATACAAGGCTATAGTGACATAGAAGAAACCAACGTTAATTACAATATGAGCTTAATGAGCAAGATTGGATATAAGATTAAAAGTTATTATAATATTTTCTTTAGCGCATAAATGCTATTATCTTCAAAACCTTAAACGATATTTAGGCACATAAAATATATAACATGAAGGTGTAAGCGTTATTATTTGTTGTGAGGGCTTGCAAATTTACAGGGGCATAAACGTTTCGAGCATTTTCTAAAAAACCATAACTACAATTCCCAAAATGAATAATGATGTAGCTATTGTAATTCCTGCTGTTAAACCTGATTTCTTAACAAAAGCATTAAATAGCTTAGCTGCGCAAACCAATAAAAACTTTTGTGTTTATATTCATGACGATGCTGGCCCCGAAAATATACGTAAAATTGCTGAATCGTATACATCGTCATTAACTATAAAATATCATCGTTTTGAACACAATTTAGGTAAAACAGATTTGGTTGCACAATGGCAGCGTTGTGTTGAACTGCAAAAACACGAAACATGGTTTTGCTTATTCTCTGATGATGATATTATGGCTCCGGAATGTATACAGGAGTTTTACAACACGCTTAATATTACTAAATCAGCTTTCGATGTTTATCGCTTTGATATAGCAGTTATTGACGGTAACGACAATCTCCTCACCATTTGCCCCAAAGCCCCTCACCATGAAAGTGCAATAAAAATGGCGTACCAGTTATTACTAGGCAACCGGGGAAATTCAATGTCCGAACATTTTTTCAAACGCGATGAGTTTTTGAAAAAAGGAGGATTTGTAAATTTCCCTTTAGGGCAGGCGAGTGATTGGGTCACATCCATATTACATGGAATAGATAAAGGCATTTATACCATACCCGGCCCACTTATTTACTGGCGGCGGAGTAAAATAAACATTTCGACAACTGCTTATAAAAATAAAGCTAAGAGTTTTGTTGGCCACCTGAGCTTTATACAATGGTTATTCGCTTTTTTCAGCGAAAAAGAATTATTAACTAACGGAATAACAAAAGACGATTTTTCAAAGGCTTTAAAGCAAAATCTTATTAATATTACAAGAGACCACTACAGAGGATTTCCATTAAGTTTATTGCTAAAAACCGCACGGGTTATGCATAAGCTATTTTCCATTTCTATAGCTAAAGCTATAACCATTATACTTAAACTTAACCTTTCAATTAAGATCAAAAAAACATATATAGCTACCAGGAAATCACTTCATTTAAAAGATTATAGTGCCGCTTAAACTAACCATAGTTACTCCTTCGTACAATCAGGGAGTATTTATTGATCAAACTATTCGCTCGGTATTAAATCAGGGCTATAAAAACTTGGAATATATTGTGATTGATGGTGGCAGTACCGATGATTCCTTAAACATCATTAATTCTTATTCATCAAAAATATCGAAAATTATTACAGAGCCCGATAACGGACAAAGTGATGCGATAAATAAGGGGTTTAATCTTGCCGGTGGCGAGATTTTAGGCTGGCTAAATTCAGATGATGTATATCTACCGGACGCACTAAATAAAGTAGCTGATTATTTTGAACAAAATCCCGAGTGCAAATGGGTAGCGGGTAATTGCATTTTTACGGATATATTTTTAAAGCCAGCATGGCAGTATAATGTTCCACAAATAAAACCGGAAGAATATTTGAAATTTTGGGAAGGAAACTATTTATCACAACCATCAGTTTTTTTTAGGAAAGAACTTTTTGACGAGGCTGGCGGTTTAAATATTAACCTTCATTATGCAATGGATCTCGACTTATGGCTCAGGTTTTTGTCTGTTTCGCCATTACATCTCATTAATACTGATCTTTCAATAAACAGAACATACCCAAACACCAAAACTTCAACCGGAAAAGAAGACGCGATTAATGAAATAGCTGATATAATTTTTAACAGTTCATTAAATAAGCAACAGGACTATAATTTATCGTTTATTAAAAGCTCCTTAAAAAAATATTTTCTGGCTTCCGAAAAGAACACTTTTAGAAGCAACCTCTATAACACATTTAAAAGTATAGCCGGATATAAACTTGGGGTTATTGATAAACTGCAGTTGTTTGCAATCGTCATAAAAAGATTTATATCGCAACTAATATTTAATAATTGATAACAGTTTCCATCATTATCCCTGCTTATAATGCGGCGGCCACATTGACGGCTACCTTACAATCAGCGCTAATACAAAAAGATGACTCTTTTAAACTGGAGATCATCGTGGTTAATGATGGCTCAACAGATCAGTCGGGGGTAATATTGGAAAATTATTGCAAGACATGCAAGATCATCACTACCGAAAATCGTGGCGTTAGTGCTGCCCGTACCACCGGACTTGGGCATGCTAAAGGAGATTATATCCAATACCTTGATAGCGATGATCTGCTGATACCTGGCAAAATCAAACAGCAACTTAATGCCCTGATTGGTAGCCAAGCAAATATCGCTTATGGCAACTGGCAAAGATTTACACAGGAAGGCGACGAAATAAAAATCACCGAGACTGTCACCAAACAAATTGGTGACAATCCGGAACTTGATATATTTAACAACTTTTGGTGCCCGCCTGCGGTTCTGCTCTTTTCAAAAAAGATCACCGATCAATTAACCTGGAAACCAAATTTGCCTGTTATACAGGATGCACGGTATTTATTAGATGCCGCTACTATTGGAAAATTCATCTATGTACCAGACATACAGGCTAAATACCGTGTACATCAAAGCCAATCCTTATCGCAGCGTGATTCCCTTGCCTTTGTAACAGATTGCTTTGTAAATACCAGCGAAATATATGAACGCTGGAAAAATGAACTGGCAGAAAACCCTGAAAAAAAACAAGCCCTCATCAATTCGTTAAGATATTGCATTACGGAGTTTTCTATCGCGAGATCTAAGCTGTTTCATATAGCGATAGACCTTCTGCTACAAATAGTACCCGGATATGTCCCGCCAAAACCTGCTTTACACCATAATATCAGCAAATTCATCGGGTTTAAAAATGCTGAGAAACTGGCAGCAATAAAGCGCAATTTAACCAAATGAGGGTCTTATTAGTAACCGATTACTTTTACCCGAAATCCAGCGGCGGAACTGAAAAATACGTTCATGAATTGGCGCAAGGGTTACGTGCGAATGGGATAGACGTAATTATCCTCACCATTAACAAATCTTCAGGTAGTTATCAGTTTGATAATTTTGAAGTGCATACAATTCCACCCAATACCGGTAACCGCAAAGAGGTTATTGCAGGTGTCGCCCCTGCAAACAATCTGCAATCCTTTATCGATAAACTATCCGAATTAAAGGCTGATGTAGTTCATTTTCACACTTTAACCACATCCCTAAGTGTTTACCATTACCAGGCAGCAAAGCAAACAGGTGCGAAAGTGATATTCACCTCGCACATACCGGGCAATACCTGTTTACGAGGTGATTTAATGCAATACGGCCAGGAAATTTGCAATGGCAAAGTTCGGCTTAATACCTGTTTGTCATGTTACCTAAACGCGCAGGGGCTGCCAAAAGTAATAAGTCCGGTTGTCGCTAAGACAATGCGCATATTAAAACAACCAACCCTGCTTTCACAGGCATCAGCAATAAAAAGAAAGCATCTCGAAAAAATCAAGACTGTTTGCTCAACTGTAGTTACCATGAGTAACTGGCAGCAGGATGTTTTCCTCATCAACGGTTTTAATCCCGGTCAATTAACCTTAAGCAGGCATACTTTCAAACAGATCAACGATCATCAGGGAGCAAGAACCAACGATTATATAACCATTGGGTTTGCCGGGCGCATAAGTCCTGAAAAAGGCTTGCATATCCTGATCGACGCTTTCAAACAACTCGACGTCACCAGTTCCACCCTGTTAATCGCGGCTATTAAAGTACCCACTCAGGATAAGTATTTGGAAAAGCTTTTAAGCGAAACCAAAGACTTCCCTAATATAAAATGGAACTACAACTATACTGCTGATAACATCGACTCATTTTATAATGAGCTGAATATTTTATGCATCCCATCCGTTTGTAATGAGACAGGCCCTTACGTTATGTTTGAAGCTATTGCCCGGCATATCCCGGTAATAGCAAGTAACATTGGCGGTATGCAGGAGTGGGCTGATTTAAATTACCCGATTAAAACTTATGCGTTTAGTAATGCATCAGCATTAACCCAACTGTTAAAAGAATTTCCGGGTAATATGTCTTCAACATATAGCACCCCGCCGCAAAAAACCGCTGCCGACCTGGCCAATGAAATGATAGAAATTTATTCCCGTTAATTTGCCAGCTAAACTTCATATCACCATTATTGCTGACCCGGAAATTCCAGTTCCGCCGGTATTATATGGCGGGATAGAGCGTATTATTAACAGCCTGATTATCGAACTAAAACAAAAAGGGCACTTGGTGAGCCTTTTTGCCCATTCGGATTCAAAAACGGTAGCAGATAAACAATACAACTATCCTTCGGCACAACAAAGCATTACGGGTTTACTAGGAAACACACTATCGGTAAGCCGACTGTTATTTTCAAAGCCTGATGTAATACATTCCTTCGGCAGGCTTGCTTATCTATCGGCCTTATTACCAACCGGTATTCCAAAGATCATGAGTTATCAACGCGAGCCAACGCTTTCACAGATACAGAAATCGATGAAGATCGCGGCAAAAGGCAGCCTGATGTTTACCGGGTGCAGCAATTATATCACCAACCAAATAGCTCCGTTTGCGGCTGCGGCAACAGTATATAATTCAGTTTCGATGGATGATTATACTTTTTGCAGCGAGGTTAAAAACGATGCACCACTGGTGTTTTTAGGGCGGATAGAACCGATCAAAGGCACACACCACGCCATTACCATCGCGAAGCAAACCAATAAAAAGCTGATTATTGCCGGAAACATCCCCGACTATGCACAGACCTATTTTGACGAGCAGATTAAGCCGTTTATTGATGGTAAACAAATAACCTATATCGGCCCGGTAAATGATGTGCAAAAAAACAGTCTACTTGGTACCGCGGCTGCTTTTTTAATGCCGGTTGAATGGAACGAGCCCTTTGGCATTGTGATGGCCGAAGCCTTAGCCTGCGGCACACCCATCATCGCTTTAAAGGGTGGTTCAACTACTGAAGTTGTTATAAATGGCCACAATGGTTTCCTTTGTACAGCTGTAACCGAAATGATCACAGCTGTACAAAACATCAGTAATATCGACAGAAAAAACTGCCGGGATGATGCCGAAAAGCGCTTTAGCAGTACGGTGATGGCTTCGGCATATGAAAGCCTTTATTTAAAAATGATAAACAAAAACTAATGCCTGCGGATGCTTCCTTATTAATCAATTTATCTGCCGGGGATGCCACTTACGGCTATCACACGGTAAAAGCATTGGCCGAAGCGCATCGTGAAGCAGTAAAAGATATTGTTATTGTGATCGATAGCATTAAAGCGCCTTTCACCACTTTTTACGATCACGCCAAACGTTATGCCGAACCACAGTATTCAGAGAATATACGCCTGATAACCGAGGCCGTGTATAAACTAAAGGATGAAGGCCTTACAGATAAAATTATCGAACTAAAAACCGGCGATCCGGCGATTAAAAAATTAGCCGCGCAGTTTTTCAAAAACAGACTGAAGGAAACCCACGATTTCAGGGGCGCGCCCATTACCGCCTACATGGTTGGTCTGGCTAATTGCGACACCAAATATGTAGTACGTTATGATGGCGACATTATTTTGCACCAACTACCCGGCACCGATTGGATACTGGAAGGCATCAAAAGCCTGGAAACTGAAAAAGATATTATCGCGGTATCCCCATGCCCCGCACCACAAAAAAATATAGACTTGGCAGGAGAAAAATTTACCGATATTCACTGGTTCAGCACCCGTTGTTTATTGCTTAATAAAGAGTTATTCATACAACAGCGCCCATTAATAGATATTAAATACTGGCCCGAACTTACTGCGCGCAGGATATTTAAAAAAACCTATCCGCCTGCTTTTGAAAGCACCATTACCAAAAGCCTTAAAAGCAAACTTTTTAAAACCAGATATTTAATACGGGAAGATGCCTGGTTTATTCATCCGGAAAATAAGGGACAACTATTCTTAGAATTACTGCCGGATATTATTAAAAATGTAAAAGCAGGTAAATTTCCACCTTCACAGGCGGGTAATGAAACCGTCGATCTCCCTGCCTGGGAAAATTATTTACAATCAACAAAAGATTGAGTTTGAAGATAGTCGTATCCAATCCTTCTGTACCGCCGCACGTAAAACAAACGGTTATGGCTTATCAGGAGGCCGGCTATCTGGATCATTTCTACACCTCATTTTTTGAGCATCCTGAAAATACTTTTTCTTCTATGCTGAAGAAAATCAAACCACTTCAAAAGGAAATAAACAGGCGTTCATTTCGTGAATTACCTATCGATAAATTTGTATCCCGCCCAATACCTGAACTGTTAAGAAGCATTGCTTCCAGAAATCTTGGCCCGATAGCCGCAGATAGGATTTGGGAATGGTCGGAACTTGGGTTTGATAACTGGGTAGCCAAAAACCTCAATCATACTATCAGCGCCATTCATACTTATGAGCATGCGGCATTATCAACCCTGAAAAAAGCTCAGGAACTCAACATCCTCGGCATATATGAGCAGCCAAGTCAGCATCATGCTTTTTTTGATGCGATTGTGAAACAGCAAACTACTTTATATCCTGAGTTACAAACGGCAGGTGCTAAATTATTGGTTAACGGTAAAGCAATAAAAAGAAATGCCCGCCGGGATGAGGAATTAGCACTGGCTTCACTAATCATTTGCAACTCTACTTTCACAAAAAAAACATTGATTGCCGGCGGCGTCGATCCGCAAAAGATAACGGTGATACCTTTGGGGTTTCCGCCCGTTATCCAACATCAGAAAGCTGAATCCGGTAAAAAGCCAATGGTATTTATTTATGCCGGTAACCAATCATTACGCAAAGGCTCGCACCTATTGTACCAAGCTTGGCGTAATTGTAATTTTTCAGCTGATGAGGCCGAACTTTGGCTCATTGGCAAAATGCAGTTACCACAACATCTGCGCGAAGATTTGCCTGGCAAAGTGGTCATCAAAGAGAATATCCCGCACAATGAGTTAATGGCTCTTTATCAACAAGCCGATGTATTTGTTCTCCCAACGCTTGCCGATGGCTTCGGCATGGTGGTCACAGAAGCCATGTCGCAGGGTATACCCATCATTGCTTCCGAAAATTGCTGCGGTCCGGATGTAATTGAACCCGGCAAAGATGGCTGGATCATCCCTGCCGGGGATATAGATAAACTTACAACTCAAATGCAATGGTGCGTTGCTAACGTGCAACAAGTAATAGCATGCGGTAACACCGCCAAACAAAAAGCCGCTAACTGGCAATGGCCACAATACCGACAAAAATTAGCAGAAATAGTAGCAGATAAATGGCAACAGTTCAAGCAGGAAAAACCATCTGTTTAATTACTCCCGGACACATGGCATCAAACCCGCGTTTGGTTAAAGAGGCAGTAGCGTTGTCTAAAGCTGGATACAAAGTGCATATCATATTCACCCAATATGTGCCTTATTTAATCGATCATGACCAGCATATTCTAAATCAAAATCTCAACTGGACTTATGACTGTCTTAATTGGACAGGCTATAACTTACCATCAAAAATCAACAGGCTGCTAAGTAAGCTAACACACAAGCTGAGCAGCAATATCAACATCAAAATAAACCGCAATTACCTGTGGCAGTTAAAAAAAGCCATAAACCACAAGGCCGATTTATACATCGCTCATAACCTTGGCACATTACCCATTGCGGTTATCGCGGCAAAAAAAACCAAAGCGAAATGTGGCTTTGATGCCGAGGATTTTCACCGCAACGAGGTGTGTGATAATACCAACGATCCGGATGTAAAATTAAAAACTACAGTTGAGGAAAAATACATTCCACAACTGGATTATATGACGGCCTCAAGTCCACAAATCACGGAACAATACACGGCATTATTTAATCGGGATATAACAACAGTAATAAACGTTTTTCCCAAAACGGATACCCACGAAATTATCAATAACACCAGTGAACCATTACAACTATTTTGGTTTTCCCAAACCATTGGGCCAAACCGAGGGTTGGAAATTATTATTGAGGGAATAAATATCAGTAATATTGAATCTGATCTGCATTTGTTAGGATTCTCAACTGATGAGTATAAAAACCAGCTGATCGCCATGCTTAAGCAAGGATCAAAATGCACTTTGCATTTTCACAAGCCTGTTTATTCAGAAGAACTGTTCAATATTGCCAAACAATTTGATATTGGCTTTGGCTCCGAAACCGGTTTCTGCTTAAATAACAGCATCGCGCTTAGCAACAAAATACTTACTTATGTGCAGAGTGGTTTGGCCGTAATTGCCAGCAATACCACAGCACAGGCTGCCTTTGTAAATCAATACCCGCAGGTTGGCCATATTTATAATAATGCCGAAGAATTAGCTGATATTTTATCGAAATATAATAGCGACAGATCAGGCCTTTATCAAAAAAAGCAATCTGCTTTTAAACTTGGTCAAACAGATTTAAACTGGGCAAGAGAAGGCGCTAAGTTTATAACCTGTATTAATAATGTTATTCAAACTATATATGAGTAAACCCGATAATAACAAATGGTTTAAAGGTGTAGATAGCATCAGGTTTATCCTGGCGTTTATTGTTATGCTATCACATTTTGATGACCCAATCGCTGATTACTGTAAAAAAGCGGGATCTCATATTGTACAATTATTTGGCGCGGTGTTGGCCAATGCCTTTGATGGTACGGCCGCAGTAATAGCCTTTTTTATTATATCCGGATTTGTAATTCACTATCCAAACAGGAACAAAGCCATCGATTTGAAGAAATTTTGGATCAGAAGATTTTCCAGGGTCTTAATTCCACTGATTGCTATATTTTTCGCGGGCATTAAATTCGACCATCCCGATAAAGCAGTGATATGGAGCTTGATATGCGAACTGGCTTATTATGCTTTATATCCATTACTGGCAAGAATTCCAGGCAGTTGGAAACAAAAATTTATAGCAACCTTTATTATTTCCGCAATTATGATCTGCACATTAGGATTTCACGAGTTAGTGGCATTTTACAAACAATCTAATGATATGATGCAGGGTTATTACTGGCAGTTTGGCCCTTGGTTAACATGGATAGTTGGTTTGCCAGTTTGGATTTTAGGAGTTGTGCTGGCCGAACATATTGACGACTTTAAACAGGTTTCATTTGGCAAAATTGCTAGCTACCGTATCGCAGTATTTTTAGTTAGTTGCATTTTAGGTTTCGCTAAGTTTCACCTGCACCTAAGCTTTATTCTATCCATGAATATTTTTGCGATTGCCTTATACAAGTGGCTACAAGCCGAAATTGTATATTTTAAAACACGTAAACCATACATGATATTTGAACACATGGGCAAGTTCTCATATTCGTTATACCTTTGTCACCCTATAATTTATACTTTACTGGTGTTGCTAATACCGGTAAATATGCTCACCTATCCTATTTTCATCGTATTAACTATAATTATATCATACCTGTTTTATTTATCGGTAGAACGCCCTGCACATTTGTTCGCGGTATGGGCCAGCAAAAAAGCGGCTTAATTTAACTTGAAACACATACTCATCATTTCGCCCTATTTTCCACCTTCAAACGCGGCAGATATGCAACGAATCAGAATGAGCCTGCCCTATTTTAAACAAAACGGCTGGCAAGCTGATGTAGTAGTGGTTGATGAGCAATATTCTGAAATGGTAAAGGATGATCTTCTGCTGCTTTCCATCCCTGCGGATGTAACTATTTATAAAGTTAATGCGCTTAGTAAAAAAATAACAGCAAAAGTGGGCTTAGGTAATCTTGCCTTAAGATCAATGTGGAATTATCTTAAAACGGTTAATAAACTATTGAAAGAAAAGAAATATGATCTTATCTATTTCAGTACTACGCAATTTCCAATTACCATTTTAGGCCCTTATTGGAAAAATAAATTTAATATCCCTTATGTAATTGACATGCAGGACCCCTGGCATTCTGATTACTATAAGAAGAAGCCAAAAAATGAGCAACCGACAAAATACTGGTTCTCCTACCGGCTAAATAAATACATGGAACCGATAGCTTTGAAAAAAGTAGATGGACTGATCAGCGTTTCTGAACATTATATTGACGACTTAAAAGAGCGCTATCCGGTTATAAAAAAAATCCCTGCTGCAACTATTCCATTTGGAGCTTTTGATATTGATTTAAAAATTGCCTCTGATAACGCATCCGGTTTTGCATCAATACTTCAGCCCGGTTTCAAAAATATAGTTTATGTTGGCCGTGGTGGTGCAGATATGCATCAGGCATTAAACATCACTTTTACCGCTTTAAAAAAATGCATTGATAATAATCCGGGAGTATTAAAAAAAATCCGCCTTTATTTTATTGGTACCAGCTATGCGCCGGCCGGCCATGGTAAGCAAACAATAGTACCGCTCGCTCGCCATTACGGGTTGGAAGATTATGTAGTTGAATACACAGACAGAATAAGTTATTACCATACCCTAAATGTATTGCAGCATGCTGATGCCTTATTTGTTCCCGGATCAGATGATCCGGCTTATACCGCATCTAAAATATACCCGTATATGCTAACCGGCAAACCTTTGTTAGCACTGTTCCATATAAATAGCCCGGCATTGGAGGTACTTAAAGAATACAAAGCTCCGTTTGCTTACGCCTATAATAGTGATAACGAAGTATTGGAAAATATTTGCACATTCTTTTCAGCAATAGCGGGTGGGGACTTATCACAAACTATATATAACCCAATCGCCATAAAAAAATATAGTGCCGAAAACATGGCCCTAAAGCAGTGTGAACTTTTTAATAGCGTAATTACTCAATGAAGTTAGCCGTTATAACCACTCACGCTATACAGTATTACGCCCCGGTTTTTAAGCTACTACATCAACGGCAAAATATCGAAATCAAGGTTTATTACACGTGGGGAGAAGGATCACAAAAAAAGCACGATCCGGGTTTCAATAAAACTGTAAACTGGGATATTTCCCTACTGGATAATTACCCTTACGAATGGGTTAAAAATACAGCTAAAACCCCAGGCTCGCATGGTTTTAAAGGAGTTGTGAATCCCGAACTTATCGAAAAAATCAAAGCTTATAATCCCGATGCCATATTGGTTTATGGCTGGGCTTACCAGGGGCATTTAAAGGTGCTCCGCTATTTTAAAAATAAGGTGCCAATATATTTTCGTGGTGATTCAACCCTATTAAATGATAAAAAAAACTTTAAGAGTTTATTAAGATCATTTTTCCTGAAATGGGTTTACAGCCATGTTGACCATGCGTTTTATGTCGGCAGTAATAACAAATCCTACTTTAAAAAATTTGGCTTAAAAGAAACCCAGCTAAGTTTTGCCCCCCATGCGATAGATAATGATCGCTTTAAAGCCGGGCACAACTCCGAGGTACAAAAGCTAAGAGAATCGCTAAAAATCACCGATGAGGACATATTAATAGTGTATGCCGGTAAATTTGAGCCGGTAAAAAACCTGAAGACATTGTTAACTGCTTTTTCCGCAATAAAGCAAACTAATGTACATCTATTGTTAGTTGGCAATGGCCCTGATGAGAAGGATTTACGACAGCAAGCTGAAACGAACGAGATAAAGAGGCTGCATTTTTTAGATCTCGTTAATCAATCTTATATACCGGTTATTTACCATGCCGCTGATTTATTTTGCTTACCATCCATCTCCGAAAGTTGGGGACTGGCAATAAATGAGGCCATGGCATGTGGAAAAGCAATTTTAACATCAAACAAAGTAGGTTGTGCCGCTGATTTGGTTTTTCCCGGCAAAAATGGTGATATATTTGAGGCTGGCAACATTACTGATCTGACCAAAAAGCTAATCGCTTTAATGCAAAAAGGCAAAACCGAACTTTTAAAGATGGGTGAAATTTCAGCAGATTTAATAAGTACATGGGATTTTGAAACTCAAGCCCGGGCAATTGAAGAAAAACTAGATGAGAAATAGTTCTGTAGAAAAATTTATCATATTATTCATCCCCTGGTTTTTGGCTGTGATATTTAAGTCAAATGCCGAATTATCATATTTAATAGCTTGGGGAGGATCATTCTTCATTTTCTATATCAGCCTCACCGGTAAATTAAAACCTTTACCTAACGACAGGCCTGTATCAGAACAATTAATGCGGCCCTTATTTTTGGTGCAGCTTATTTTCATAGGTTATACATGTTGCTCATCAATATTTTATTTCTTCTCTATAATAGGCTATGATAACTTTCATAAAGTCAGCAATTATTATTTGGTTGACCCGGATATGTTAGAGCGTACAGCTCAGTGCCAACGTTATTATATCCTTGGTCATGCCGCGTTTGCTACAGGTATTTTACTTTTCATGAATTACCCCGAGAAGCAAAAATACACTTATGAAAAAGACATTCTCGCCGGTTTACTCTTAAAGTTCGCCTTAATAAGCTTTCCATTATCAGAGATTTTTATTCGTGTTCCCGGGCTTTCTCAATTTTCAACCCAACTAAACTCTTTAAGCTTCATTTCAGGCACACTGGCATTGGCGTTTGCTATACCGTTAAGAAACGTCAGGAATACCTTTATCTGCATAATTTTGTTTGCATTTAACTTTTACCAGGCTATTATTTCAGGTTATAAAGAGCCCATTATTATTAGTGTTTTAGTACTCGGAATTTTCTTATACCCCAATTACAAAAGAATTGTAACGGCCATTTTTATCCCACTATTGTTTTTGTTGTTCATCGTACTTCCAACTTTTGTTGGCACCTTCCGGCAGAATGCGTGGTCGGGTGATGAAAATACAGATGATGCAACGCAATCGGCTCTTGACGCTACCATAAATAATCAAGGTAACTTTAGCGATAATAACTGGCAATTTCTCGCTTTTAGGTTGAGTGAAATAGACATGTTCACTAAGTATATACAATCAACTCCCGAGAATGTCCCTTACTATAAAACAAAACTTTTACAACAATCTGTCGAAGCTGTGATGCCTCGTATATTTTGGCCATCGAAACCCATTACAGAAGATTTGATAATGGAACGGGTTTATGCTGCTGGCGTAGTTTACCGTGGAGAACAGGTATCGGCTAAGCCAGCCTTTATTGTTGACGCTTATTTATCTTATGGCGGGTGGGGCGTAGTATTCTTTATGTTTGCTTACGGCGCTATTGCGCAGTTGATTGATGTTAAAGCCGAAAAACTGTTTGGCGGTTATATTTTAGGAACAGCCTTAATGTTTAGCGGTCTCTTCCAGATTTTTTGGCGAGGGATGAGCTTTGAATTTATTATTAATGTTGTCGTATGGAGTTATGTAACCATGTTTATCATTTTTAAGATAATGCGCTCAAAAAACATCCTAAAAGAGATTTGAAAATTCTGCAATTAAGCGCATCCTACAAGCCGGCATATATTTATGGCGGGCCAACCATGTCCATCTCTATGTTATCGGAACAATTGGTTATTGCAGGTGAAGATGTAGCCGTATATGCTACCACCGCCAATGGACTAAGCGAATTACCCGTGGAAATTGCCAAGCCTGTTTTGGTAGATGATGTAACCGTTATCTATTTTAAACGCATCACTAAAGACCATACTCATTTTTCGCCATCACTCTTAATCCATTTATGGCGAACCGCTCGCGATTACGATGTGATCCACATCCATGCCTGGTGGAACCTGGTATCTGTATTAGGTTGTTTGGTGGCTTTAATGCGTAAAGTCCCTGTCATAGTATCGCCAAGGGGTACATTGAGCAGTTATTCATTTCATAATAAAAACAACAATATTAAAAGCATGATGCATTCCTGGCTAGGGAAACCGCTTTTAAAAAAATGCTTTATACATACCACATCCAATAATGAGCATGATGTATTAAAAGCCATGTTGCCTGGTAATATTGTTTTTAATATCCCCAATTTTATTAGCCTAACCAAAAACAGGTTTAGCGGCTATCAGCCAACTGATCATCTCCGGATTATTTTTTTCTCAAGGATTGAAGAAAAAAAAGGACTTGATATTTTATTGGATGCGCTTAAATCAGTTACCATTCCGTATAAGCTAACCATTGCGGGCGACGGAAACAGCGAGTATGTAAATCAACTTAAAAAAATGGCACTGGGTAATGGCATTGCCGCTCAAATTGATTGGATCGGTTTTCAAACTGATAACAAATATCAGTTGCTTTATGAGCATGATGTAATGGTCTTACCATCTTACGACGAAAATTTTGGTAACGTTGTAATTGAAAGCCTTAGCGTAGGTACACCTGTATTAATTAGCGGCAAGGTAGGACTAGCCGACTATATAAAATATAACAAATTCGGATGGATTTGCGAAACTAACCCATCATCGGTTAGCGAAGCTATAAACAACATTAGCAGCAAAAAAGATGAAATTGATTATATAAAAAAAACAGCACCTGCAAAAATTTCAGCCGATTTTAAATATGATAAAATAACAGCTGAATATATAGATATGTATAACGAAATTATCACAAAATGAACGAATATAAAGACTATGGCTATAACGATGAGCAACCGTTTCACACTTTTGCTTATATCCTTGATCCTTTAGTTTCTTTATTAAATAAAGACAACAATCGTTGTATTTTAGATTTAGGTTGTGGTAACGGGCATATTGCTAACTACTTAATTGCTAAAGGATTTAATGTTTACGGTACCGATGCATCAGAAAGCGGGATCTTAATGGCTAACAAACAAAACCCCGGTAAATTTTTTATACAGGACCTCTCAATTGATGAATTACCTGAAGAACTCAGGTCGCTTCCTTTTGATACGATCATTTCAACAGAGGTTATTGAACATCTATATGACCCGGTTAAATTTATCAATTTTAGCAAAAAAGTATTAGCTTCAACTAAGGGTGAAATTATACTTTCAACACCTTATCACGGTTATTTTAAAAACCTCAGTCTGGCTGTATTAAATAAATGGGATGCCCATGTTGACCCTTTATGGTACGGTGGTCATATCAAATTTTGGTCGCGTAGAACATTAAGCCGACTGCTAACAAATGCAGGTTTTAATGTTACAGACTTTAAAGGGTGCGGAAGATTCCCCTATTTTTGGAAATCGATGATTATTAAGGCAAATTTATTTTGAGCACACCGTTCTCATTTATTGTAATTACTTATAACGAGGAAGTTCACCTGCCTCGTTTGCTTAAATCAATAGCTGATTTAAATGCCCCCATCTATATACTTGATTCCGGTAGTACGGATAATACATTGGCTATCGCGAAAGAATTTAATGCCGAAGTTTTAACCAATCCTTTTGAAAATCACCCCAAACAATGGGATTTCGCGCTTAAAAACTTCGACATAAAAACACCATGGGTAATTTGCCTGGATGCTGACCAAATTGTTACCCCTGAGTTAAAACAACGCTTACTTAATTTTAAAGATGAAGATTATGCCGATGTAGATGGCATTTACTTTAACCGTAAGAATTTCTTCAAAGGCCGATGGCTAAAACACGGTGGCTACTATCCGATCTATCTGCTAAAGATGATTAGATTCGGCAAAGGATATTCCGATTTGAATGAGAATATGGATCATCGCTTTGTAGTCCCCGGCAAAACCATCGTTTGGAAGGACGGTCACATCCTCGAAGAAAACCTGAAGGAAAACAACATCAAATTCTGGATAGACAAGCACAACCGCTACAGCGATTTGGTAGCACAGGAAGAGGTAGAGCGCATGCTTAATATACGCACCCAAACGGTTAAACCCTCATTCTTTGGCTCGCCTGATGAGCGCACGGCATGGCTTAAGCAAATCTGGTGGCAAATGCCGCGTTACAGTCGCCCGGCCATTTACTTTTTGTACCGAATATTCTTCCAATTAGGAATACTGGATGGGCGCAACGGCATTATTTTCCACTTTCTGCAAGGCTTTTGGTTTAGGCTGATGGTTGATGTTAAAATTGATGAGATCATCGATCAAAAATATCCTGAAAGAAAATCAAATGGAGGCTTGAGCCCTATAAGATTCGTATTCACCTTCCTGTTTTTGTTTGTTATTTTTTATTACTTCAATATTTATTGGTTTGCAGCAACAAGCCCAACAAGTACATATTATAGTTCTTTTATAGCTAACAATCTTGATTATATAAAAGGTCTCCGTATCCTTTTATTAAATTGTAGTACCGGCCTGCTCAACCTTATGGGGTTCACCGCAATACACGATAATTACATTATGCTGGTGGCTGGCCGCGGCTCAATACAAGTAGTATACACTTGCCTTGGCTTGGGCGTTATCAGCTTTTTTACCGCATTTGTAATTGCCTATCCTAAAACCTTAAAAGCGAAAGTGATTTTTATTATTACCGGTATATTGGTACTGCAATTCTTAAATATTCTGAGATTTATGTTTTTGGCAGTATACGGGACCAAAGTCGGAACTACCACTTTAGATCATCATACCATTTTTAACCTTATTATTTACCTGATTATAGCCATAAGTATTTATTTTTGGATGAAAGAGCCTGTTAGTCTCAATAAAAAACATGCAGCAAACTGATCTTTCAACCTATAATAATCACCCATACAATCCGGGAGGAAGCGCTTTAAAAAGAATTTTATGGCATTACGTAAATGCTGTTTTTTTTAAAACGGGTTTACTGCCAATAAATAGTTTTAAAGTTGCCGCACTTCGTTTATTTGGCGCGAAAATCGGTAAAAACGTAACCGTCAAACCCGGTGTAAGTGTGAAATATCCCTGGCATCTAGTCATTGGAAATAATACATGGATAGGCGAAGATGTTTGGATAGATTGTTTAGTTCCAGTAACTATCGGTTCAAACGTATGCGTATCGCAAGGCGCCATGCTGCTCACCGGCAGTCATAACTATAAAAAAACCACATTCGATCTGATCACAGGAAATATTATTTTGGAAAATGGGGCATGGATAGGTGCAAAAGCGGTAGTTAACCAGGGTATTACTGTTGCTACGCATGCAGTATTAACAACTGGCTCCATCGCCACTAAAAATCTGGAGGCTTATTCCATTTACCAGGGCAACCCTGCCGTTAAAATCCGCGACCGGGTTATTGGCTAACACATTACTATTCGTTGAAAAATATTAATCTGCATAGAATTATCCTCACCATTATCGTTGTAATTACCTTGATAATGGGCATAATGGTATTTGCTTATCCACCATCCATTTTCCCCGATCCTAGCCATGGTTTCCAGGTGATGCGGTCGATGCAGATGGGTGGCGGTTTTAACAGATTAATAACGCCCGACCAGGATGATATTTCTAAAAACACCTCTCAATTCCTAACATGGTGGTCGCCGGGGCAGTACCTTGTACCTTATTCAATAAAAATAATATCCGGCTTAAATACCGGCCGTGCAACTGCAATTGCAATAACATTATTTGAATTATCAGGACTAGTCGGTTTTTATATATTCTTTAAAAAATTAGGTTTTACACCAATTATAGCCGCATTAAGCATTGTATTTATTGTATGTCAGCAAGCATTTGTTGCACCCTATGTTTTTTATAATGGCGGCGAGGTTCTACTTTTCGGGTTCGAGGGCTGGTTTTTATATGGCTGCGCGATTGTTAAAAAAGCAGATATTAAGCTATTGCTCTTTGTGTTTTTATCGGGCTGGGTGGGCTTTTTTTGTAAATCATCTTTTTTATGGATATACTCGGCAGGGCTGTTATGCATTTGCCTGCGCTTGTCGGCTGCGGGTAACCGACTTAATATTAAACGGTTAATAAAAAACGGTATATGGTTAGCTATACCCGCTATATTATCGCTGACATGTATTTACATCTTTTTTTTATCCAAAGGCCAAAGTCCGGCATCAACGTCAAACGGTGTTAAGCTTAGCTGGCAAACATTCGGCTTCCCATTAGCCTCTCCGTTAGTTTCAGGTTTTTCGGTTGATGACATTATGCATGGGATGCTATATCCAACCTTTAGCCCAATGTTTACGCCGGGGCATATCATATTGGTTTTAATATTGCTGGCATTAATAAGTTTAGTATTGATAACCTGCATTATCCGTTATGTACCAAAAGATAATTACAGATTATTTATAGTAGTATTTTATTTAGTGTCGATACTGTTTTTTGGTGTAGCCTATTTAAGGCAACTGACAATTTCCTATGAAGGCAGGCATTTCCGTATTATCGGACTTTTAATAGTACCAGGTATCATTTACCTGGTTAGTAAACTTAAAGTGCGCTATCAATTGTTTTTTGGCACCTTATGCATTGTATTGCTCTTTATTAATTATTCTTTCCTGATAAAGGGATATATTTTTAATAAAAACATCAGTGCAAGGGGTTCATCGGGCATTGCCCAGGAATACATTGATCAATCATCACTAAATTATATTCTAAACCTCGACGAGCAAAACAAAAATACCCTATTCGTTTTTGTTACTGCTGATCTTCCCTTAGAAATAACTCATAATCGTATCATAACCCTCTCCCCGCCATTACCCGGTAGTAAATTTGATTATGATGACTATATATACAATGGCCATGCAGGACCTTTGTATCTGCTGTTACCTGCGGATTATGCCGGTGATAGAGCCAATATAGTTATGAAGTTTTTCCCGGGATATAAGGATTTTACCCAACAGAAATTGGGTAATAAATATGTGCTTTACGCCGCCAAATAGTTTCAGGAAATTACCTTTCCTTGTTGATCTCCGTCCACAACATATCCTTTAGCTCGCTTATTCCTTTTTGAGCTACTGATGATATAAAAACTGCCGGTATATCTGCCGGTAATTCCTTTTTCATTTCCTGTTGCAATTCCTCATCCAGCATGTCCGATTTAGTAACGGCCAGTAAGCGTGGTTTGTGCATCAGTTCCGGGTTGTATTCGTTTAGCTCGTTAAGCAATATTTCGTATTCCTCTTTTATAGTGCGTGCTGTATCAGCCGGAACCATAAATAACAATACCGAGTTACGTTCAATATGCCTTAAGAATCTTATTCCCAAACCTTTGCCTTGTGAAGCACCTTCAATAATTCCCGGGATATCAGCCATTACAAATGAGCGATTATCACGGTAAGCTACAATGCCTAAGTTTGGCACAAGCGTTGTAAAAGCGTAATTAGCAATTTCAGGCTTAGCGGCAGATACTACCGATAGTAAGGTTGATTTACCCGCATTCGGGAATCCAACTAAACCTACATCGGCCAATAATTTCAGCTCCAGTACATTCCATTGTTCCTGGCCATCTTCGCCGGGTTGTGAAAAACGTGGGGTTTGAAAGGTTGATGTTTTAAAGTGCCAGTTGCCTAATCCTCCGCGACCGCCATCGGTCAGAATGCGGGTTTCACCATCCTGGGTTATTTCAAATAATATCTCGTCGGTCTCCGCATTTTTGGCGATAGTACCCAAAGGCACCTCCAAAATTTCATCACGACCTGTTTTACCGCTTTTTTGTGAGCTGCCGCCCGAATCACCATCACCAGCTATTACGTGTTTACGATATTTAAGGTGAAGCAGGGTCCATAGCTGCGCGTTACCTTTGACAATAACATGCCCACCTCTACCGCCGTCGCCACCATCAGGGCCGCCCATAGCAGTAAATTTATCACGGTGCAAATGTGCCGATCCCGCCCCGCCGTGCCCTGATCGGCAACATATCTTCACATAATCAACAAAATTTGAACCTTGAGACATTTTTGAAAAGTTTTTAGTCCAAAAGTCGGAAAGTCCGGAAGTAGAAAATTAAACTTTCTGACTTGCGGACTTTCCGACTTTCGGACGTTAAATAAAATTAGTAAGCGTCAACAACAGCAGCAATAGCGTCAAAAATTTCGCTGATCGATCCGATGCCGTTTATGCTTTTAAATTTGTTCTGGTTTTTATAGAAATCAGCAACCGGTGCTGTTTTATCATTATATTCTTTAATGCGCTTGCGTATCACTTCAGGGTTAGCATCATCAGGCCTACCCGATTCTTTTCCCCTTAATAATAAACGATGTTCCAACTCATCATCGTTAACCTCTAAAGCGATCATACCTGATATAGCCGAGCTTTTTGATTTTAATAACTCATCCAAAGCCGTAGCCTGTGCAACCGTGCGTGGGAAGCCATCAAAAATAAAGCCCTTAGCATCCTTATTAGCGTCCAGCTTATTGCTTATCATACCAATAACCACTTCATCAGGAACTAATACACCGTGATCCATTAGCTTTTTAGCTTCCAGACCCAATTCTGTGCCTTGCGAAATTTCGCCGCGCAGCAAGTCGCCTGTTGATAGATGGATCAAACCATATTTTTCAATAAGTTTTTGTGATTGGGTGCCTTTACCTGCTCCCGGCGGGCCGAACAGTACTAAGTTTAGCATGCTTATATCAAATTAAAAGCCTTCCGGTACATTACTGAAAGGCTTGATATTTTGTGCATTAAGGAGGTTGAACCCTTTATTATGCATTTAAGGGATACACCCTTTATTTTGTGCACTTGAAGGGAGTCGAACCCCTAACCTCCTGATCCGTAGTCAGGTGCTCTATCCAATTGAGCTACAAGTGCGAAAAGCATTCGCTTTTTTAACGGACTGCAAAAATAGAATTTTTATTTTAATCCGCTATAAAAATTTTAAATTACTTTACAATTTCTGCAATGGCCGTAAAATCAGGTAAATCACCTGCATTTTCAAGCACCTCTGCGTATATGATTTGCTGATTTTCGTCGATCACAAAGGCCGCACGTTTAGAAACACCCTTTAAACCGAACACAAAATTCTCGTATAAAGCGCCATATGCTGTTGATACTTCTTTATTAAAATCAGATAAAAGATCAAACTGGTAATTGTTTTCTTCTTTAAACTTAGCCAATGTAAACGGCGAATCAACTGAGATACCTAATACTATCGCGTTTAAGCCATCGTAATAACCAAAGTTATCGCGCATGGTGCACAACTGCGTGGTACATACACCTGTAAACGCCATCGGGAAAAAATGAATAACTACTTTTTTACCTTTAAAATCAGCCAAAGAAACTTCTTTTAATGCTGATGAATACAAAGTGAATTGCGGAGCGGCTTGGCCAACTGTTACTGACATGAGTTTTTTTTCTGCAAAGAAATAAGAATATATTAGCATATACATAATGCTGCTAATAATTTTGACATTTAAATAGCCATTATATATAGCAAACTTTAAACATATTATATAGGTTAGCTAATTATGAAAGCCATTGTAATTACTCAACCCGGCGCCCCCGAAGCTTTACAACTTACCGAACGCCCCAAACCAACTTTTACCGCCGATGAGGTATTGGTTAAAGTAGCGGCGGCGGGCATTAATCGCCCGGATGTGTTTCAGCGCAAGGGTAATTACCCGCCACCTGCAGGTGCGCCGCAGGATATCCCGGGTTTGGAGATTGCAGGTACTGTTGTTGAAATCGGCGATAATGTTACCCGTTGGAAAATTGGCGATAAAGTATGCGCCCTGGTAATTGGCGGAGGCTATGCCGGATATTGTAACGTACCTGCAGACCAATGTTTACCTATCCCCGAAAACCTGTCGTTCATCGAGGCGGCATCACTGCCTGAAACTTTTTTTACGGTTTGGAGCAATGTATTTGACCGCTGCCATCTACAAAAAGGTGAAAGCTTGCTGGTTCATGGTGGCTCAAGCGGCATTGGTGTAACAGCCATCCAAATGGCAAAAGCTTTGGGGTGCACCGTTTATGCAACAGCAGGCAGTGATGAAAAATGCAAGTTCTGCGAAGAGCTTGGCGCTGCAAAAGCCATCAATTACAAAACAGAAAACTTTGCTGATGTAATAAAACAACTCACCCATAATAAAGGTGTTGATGTTATTTTAGATATGATAGGCGGCGATTATACCGCACCCAACCTGCAATCACTGGCTGAAGATGGCAGACTGGTATTCATCAATACCATGAAAGGCAAAGATGTTAATATCGACCTCTCGGTGGTGATGCGCAAAAGATTAACTATTACCGGCTCTATGCTGCGCTCCAGGGAAATATCATTTAAAGCGGCCATCGCCCAAAATCTCGAAAAAAATATTTGGCCGCTCCTAAAATCCGGCGAAATAAAACCCATCATCTACAAAGTTTTCCCGGCCGACCAGGCTGCAGCCGCTCACCAACTGATGGAAAGCAGTGAACATATTGGCAAAATAGTGCTTGATTTTGAAGCGATAAAGGCCTGACGGTCATTTTTTAACTATAATTCCCATAGGCTTTAAAAATCTTAAATTTACTCTTTAAATATTAGTCAATAAATCTTAACTTTGCGCCTCTGAAATAGCATCTTATCTATTTGTAGATATTATTTCATATTAAAATTTTTAAAATACCAGGTTATATATGCCAAACATTGGAAAAATATCACGGATCATCGGTCCGGTAGTTGACGTAAGCTTTAGTGATAACTCGCAACTTCCTAAAATTTTTAACGCGTTAGAAATTACAAAAGATAATGGCCAAAAAATCATTCTTGAAGTTCAGCAGCATTTAGGCGAAGATCGCGTACGTGCAGTAGCGATGGACTCAACAGATGGTTTATTGCGCGGGATGCCGGTAGTTGATACCGAATCTGCCATTAGGATGCCTGTAGGTGATAACATTAAAGGCCGTGTATTTAACGTGGTTGGCGATGCAATTGATGGTATTGAGCAAATAGACAGGACTAATAGCCGTCCTATCCACGCGCTTCCTCCACGTTTCGAGGATCTATCAACTGAAACTGAAGTACTGTTTACCGGTATCAAGGTTATCGATTTGTTAGAGCCTTATGTAAAAGGTGGTAAAATTGGATTGTTCGGTGGTGCCGGTGTTGGTAAAACTGTATTAATTCAGGAATTGATCAACAACATCGCGAAAGCATACTCTGGTTTATCAGTGTTTGCAGGTGTTGGTGAGCGTACCCGTGAAGGAAACGACTTACTTCGTGAAATGCTTGAGTCAGGCATCATTAAATATGGTGACGAGTTTATGCATTCAATGGAAGAAGGTGGTTGGGACCTGAGCAAAGTAAATGCTGAAGATTTAAAAGAATCAAAAGCAACCTTCGTTTTCGGACAAATGAACGAGCCTCCTGGTGCACGTGCACGTGTGGCATTATCAGGTTTAACTATCGCTGAGTATTTCCGTGATGGTGATGCTGAAGGTAAAGGCCGTGATATATTATTCTTTATTGATAACATTTTCCGCTTTACACAAGCAGGATCTGAAGTATCGGCTTTATTAGGTCGTATGCCATCTGCGGTAGGTTACCAGCCAACATTGGCAACAGAAATGGGTACCATGCAGGAGCGTATCACTTCAACAAAACGTGGTTCAATCACATCTGTACAGGCCGTTTACGTTCCTGCGGATGATTTAACTGACCCTGCACCGGCAACAACATTTGCCCACTTAGATGCTACAACAGTACTTTCACGTAAAATTGCCGAGTTAGGTATATATCCTGCCGTGGATCCATTGGATTCAACTTCACGTATCCTTAGCCCTGCTATCTTAGGTGACG
>JAMFRP010000047.1 GCA_026224775.1 Bacteroidota bacterium | reverse complement strand
CTGAAACATCCGCAGTATTGTTTTTAACCTGGGTTGTAACATACGTTCCATTGGTTTGGATATGCAATTGATCTGTTTTATTGAGCCACACATGGCGGTATATGCCAGCTCCCTCATAAAACCAGCCTTCTTCCATGGTTACATCAACCCGCACAGCGATTACGTTGTCACCTCCATAATTTAAATACTCGGAAATATTGTATTCAAAGCTGTTATAACCACTAGCCTCGGTACCCAAATAATGACCGTTAACCCAAACTATACTGTTGCGAAAAACACCGTCAAAAGCAATCGAAATATGTTTGCCCACGTCGGCAGCCGGAACAAAAAATGCTTTACGATACCAGCCCACACTTGCCTCTGGAAAATTACGCCCTATAGCCTTTGACCCATGACTCGTGCTGCCTTTGGGGCTAAAGGGCTGCTCAACCGCCCAATCGTGCGGCAGGTTGATTTTTCGCCAGGCCCTATCATCAAACTGCGGCGAAGCCGCGCCATCCCCATATCCGGCCTTCGCAAAATAAGAGAAGCCGCCCATGCCGTTGTTAAAGTCTTTTGCGGGATCGTAGGCATGTCCCAACGCAAACCGCCAGCCATTATCCATAGACAAATGCTCGCGCTTTGATGAAGGTATTGATTGTGCATGTATGCCTGTTTTTATGATTAAAAGTAACAGTACAAGGTGCGCTCCTTTGATTATATATTTATTTTTCATTGCCAATTAAGAGGTATAGGATACAATACCCTGTTGAAATAATGTTTATTTTTTGCCAGTATCGCCAAATGTGACCGGTAAGGTCAAAAACGACTTCATCCTGGCGATTTGAATTCTGTGCTTACGTTACAAGTTTCGACACCTGCAATAGCAGCTGGGCACACGCCTTTACAACTTTCAGAACTGATTTGATGACCGTTGATGTCTTGATTGGTTATCTACAGGTTCTTTGGCGCTTAGCAGCTTTAATTAAGTTACATAGTAAGTTTAAAATTAGTTACAAAGGGTCTGCAACAGTGAATGTCGCAGACCCTTTATCAATTATATTATGTTATGAATATTTCAATTCCAATCACCGGAAATATCATCAGCCACATTTGGATTTGCGTTCTTCTCGGCTAAAGGTATTGGAAACAACACATTTTTAGCCTGGAATGGCTGTGTTCCGTCCTCAATCAGCCTTTCAGCATTAATGGTTTGTTGGGCGATACCCCAGCGTATCAGGTCAAAATAACGGCTCTGTTCACCAGTTAATTCTAATTGACGCTCACGCATTAATATGGTCATGGCTTCGGTCTGGCTACCTAGGGAAGTGTAAAGCGGAGCATTGACGCTTGGCCTGCTGCGCACCTGGTTAATTAAAGCCAATGGCTGCGCTCCTGTATTACCCTGCTGTATATAGCTTTCGGCCAGCATCAACAAAACGTCAGCATAGCGTATTACCTGACCGTTTATACCGCTTGTCGGTCCGCCAAAACTGGCTACCTTATTATAATATTCATACTTAAGCCACATATATCCTTTTGTGGTGTAAGGATAAGCTATGGGACCGGTAGAACATTGCTGACAATATTGTGTTTGACCGCCACTGGCAGCATCGCCGTAAAAAGTATAGGCAGCGCGGGGATCTACATAATTTACAGATGGGTTTTGTGGATTAGGGTACGTAAATGCTTTCACAGCAGTAGTGGTTATATAGACATTGCTCCAATCATTAAAGCCATATTCCTGCGCACGGTCCGATTGTGTTGCTTGTCCGCCCCAGGTTTCCTGCCCCCCGGAAGCGTAGTACTGGTTACCTACCGCCCAACTTGTCCATTGCTGGTTCATCACCTGAAAGATGGTTTCAGGGTTCAAAGCGGTATTATCCTGGTTGGGATCATCAAAAAGGTCGTTATATACTGGTGCAAGTGCATAACTGAAAGGTGACTGGGTTAACTTCGTAAGTTCTGTTTGCGCCTGATTCCATTTTTTTTCATATAAATATGATTTGCCCAAAAGCGCCGTTGCGGCCCCTAACGTGGCACGTCCGAAATTGGCTGATGAGTAGGTTACCGGTAGGCTTTTCTCAGCATCCGTCAAATCCTGTTCAATTTGATTCCAGACATCGACTACAGACGATCTGGGCAGGTTAATCTGTGCAGCAGTTGGCTCCGGGTAAAAGTCGGTGTGAAGTGGTACCCTGCCGAAACAAGTAACCAAATTAAAATAGGCATAAGCACGCATAAATTTGGCCTCGGCAATATATTGCGCCTGGTCGGTTGTTTCGGTGGCATTAGCCGGCGTCCATGCCTGCGCGCGATTGATAACGACATTGGCGCGCGCAATTATTTGGTATAGAGCTGACCATGTTTCATCCATCACGTCAAGGTCCGGACCAAAATTATACTGGGCCATTTGCAGCAGATCGCCCACCAGGGGCTGATTGTTTTTGGCATCATAGCCCAGCAAATCAAAAGTATAATACCACTCGCGCGCCCACATACCTGTATGCAGCAAGCCGGAGTAAGTTCCTATAACTGCCTGGTTTATGGCCGCATCACTGGTAAAATAAGTATCATAAGTATAAGCGCTCTTATTCACCAGACTTAAGTCTTTTTTACACCCTATCGAGAGGATCAAAAGCCCTCCTGTTATAAGGAAAATTATATATTTTTTCATAATTGTATCTTTAAAAATGTTATTTAAAATCCTGCTTGTATCCCGAATAAAAATGTGCGTGGCTGCGGAATCCCAGCACCGTTGTCGATACCGCGGTTAAAAATAGTATCGTATGTGTTGTTATCTGCGTTAGTTGTGCTTACTTCCGGATCTAACCCTTTATAACCAGTTATGGTAAATAAATTTTCCGCGGCAACATATACGCGCAGTTTGCTTAAAACATTACCCGAAAACGATTGCAAGGCAGCTTTGCTAAGCGAATAACCAAGTGTTACATTACGGGCACGTAAATAGGCACCATTCTGTATAAAGAAATCGGATGGCCTTAAATTTCCAGATCCTGTGTCATCCTGGCCTGCCCGCGGCAAGGCGGCATTGTCGCCCGGCTTTTCCCATCTGTTTAATATGGCGGTTGAGGCGTTATGCCCTGTTGCCGCAAATTCGGTAGTGGCTAACAGCGCATTTCCAATTTGTACGCCCTGCACGCCTGATAATACGACGTTAAGGTCGAAATTATGGTAAGTTGCACCCAAATTGATCCCATAAACAAACTTCGGGATAGCACTCCCCAAAACTGTCTGGTCACTTGAGTTAACGACCCCGTCACCGTTTAGATCCTTAAATATAAAGTCGCCAGGGAGCAAGCCAACCTGATACACCGCGTTAGGGTTACCCGTTTTCTGCTGTGCTTCTTTGTTTAATGCATTAATTTGAGCCTGGGTGCTGGCCACACCAGCAACCTTATAACCCCAAAATGCACCGATAGGTGTGCCCGGCTGGGTCAACGTTTCTACAGGACCTGTCCCGCCAATTATCGGGCTTGGCGACTGGGTGCCTAATGACAGTGTTTTATTATCGTTAAAGGCACCGTTAACACTTATGTTATAACTAAAACCATTGTTAACGGGCGCACTGTAACCTAATTGAAATTCAAAACCCCTGTTTTGTACAGCCGCCGCATTAACCGTTTCGAAGCTGTCGTTAATATCTATACCTGTACCTGAACTTGGCGCTATAGGTATATTTACTATTAACCCAGTGCTTTTCCGGTTATAATAATCGGCCGTAAAACTTATGGTATTATTTAGAAAAGCAAGGTCGATCCCTGCATCGGTTTGGTCAGTTGTTTCCCATTGTATCGATGGATTGCCAATTGAAATAATTGATGCTCCGGTGTTGAATTGCTCTGGCTGCCCTAAAGAATATACCAGGTTTCCGGCGGGTGATCCGGTAAAGGCAAATGCATTGTTTTGGTTAAGGTTGAACTTATTGTTACCAGTAACACCGTAACCTACACGCAGTTTACCATCGCTAACAAATGGAAAGGCTGTTTTTATGAAATCTTCCTCACTAAAACGCCACGCGAAACCTGCGCCCGGAAAATATCCATATTGGCGTAAGTAACCAAAGTTAGATGATCCATCCTCCCTTATGCTGGCCGAAAGAATATACTTATCGTCGTACGTGTAAATCAAGCGTCCGTAATAAGAAAGTGCTTCGCCAAATTGATTGTAATAACCAGAGGAATTACCTGTGACTGTAGTAGTTGTTGCTACGGCGATGTCTTTTACGGCATCGGTAAGCATACCGGTACCTAGTGCACTAAGGCTATTACTGTTACCTGCATCAATAAAGCTTGTACCTGCTGTTAACGATAGGTTGCTTTTTCCAAAGCTATGGTTATAAGAAAAATAATTCTCAATAGTGTAATCAGAGTAACTGCCATAAGTGCGGCCTGCCTGTCTGCCAAAAGCTAAGTTATTGGAAGTTGTATAAGGTATCTGATACGTATTACTTTCACTACTTCCATAAACCCCTGATGCCTGCGAACGGAAAGTTAAACCATCAATAATTTTTACTTCGCCATATACCTGCGGAAATAATGCCATTTCCTCGCTGTTTTCTGATTGTACGCCTAATGGCTGTAAAGGATTTATAGCATTGCTATTGTCAACGGTATTGGAAAGAATGGAGTAACCGCCTGGTACACTTGAATCATATATAGGAGCATAAGGGGCATAAGAAATGGCGTTACCTATACTTGCGTTTTGGCCATCGGTTACGGTGTACCTTAAATTTAAAGTTTCCCCGAAATGAAAACGGCCCAATTTCTCTTCCAGCCCGAGCCGGGTATTTAATCTCTTAAAATTGTAATCCTTAACGATAGGTTGCTGTGTTATATATGCTGCCGACATATTATATGTCACCTTATCGCTTCCACCGCTTATTGATATGCTATTTTGCGTTGATATACCGGTTTGGAAAATTTCGTCTTGCCAGTTGGTTCTGTCGACCAAAGCATACGGTGTGGTAAGTTTTACCGGTATTGGGTTATTGTTCGAAACATCCACATCTTCCAAAAGCTTTACGTATTCAGCTGAGTTTAGCAGATCAAATTTTTTCGTTACGTTTGAAATGCCTACCTGCGACGTATATGATATTTGAGTGGTACCTGCTTTGCCTTTTTTAGTAGTAATGATAACAACGCCGTTAGCCGCGGCGACACCATAGATGGCCGTAGAAGCAGCGTCCTTTAGTATGGTTATATTATCGATGTCCTGTGGACTGATCATATTAAAAAGATTAACATCCCCCTGTATGCCATCGATAACATAAAGCGGGCTAACATCGGTAAATGAACCGGTACCACGCACAATAATTTGCATGCCCGAACCCGGTGTACTGCTTGACTGTATTACCTGAACGCCAGGCGCTTTGCCTATTAATAACTGCGCGGCGCTTACGTCTGTAGTAGATCCGGCATCTTTCGCCGATACTACATCCACAGAACTCACCAGGTCTTTTCGGCGGGCGGTACCATAACCTATTACTACTACTTCGTTCAGGTTATTAGCGCTTTTAGATAAGACTACATTAAGCGTACCTGATGATGGAACCACAACCTCTTTTTGTTCGTAACCAACAAAAGAGAAAATCAATGTGCTCCCCTGAACAGCATTTATGGAATAAGATCCATCCGTATTTGTATTTGTGCCTTCGGACGTCCCTTTTATTTTAACAGTTACGCCAGGCATCGGTTCCCCATCGTCCTTACCTGTCACTTTGCCGGTAATTTTCCCCGTTTGGGAAAAGCCCGATAGGCTTATCATTAGAAATGATAAGCCTATTCCGATAGAAATCAGAAATTTAGTACGTAGTTTTCTTTTCATGAATTTAAAATTTAAGTGAAATAATTGGCTAATTATTTAGGAATATTAGAGATAAGACTTGCTGGTTGTAAGAGACTCGGGTCCCAAAATGTAGTTATATTGATAAGCTGAGGGTTCATCCAGGTCCACTCCCATCTTCCCGGTGCCCCGCCCGCCCAATTCCGTGAAATAATGAATCTGCTCAATGTTTTTTCGTATGCAATCGATTGTCGAGCTTCGACATTAAAAAGCCTATCACAGCCTGTCAGTAATCTTTTTAACATATCATTATAAATTTTAAAGATGCCCAGCTACTTACCAGGTCAAGAAATAGATTAATATTGGTTCAATTAATAATTGGTGGAACACAGTTCAAATCAGTGTCGTTAAGTACACCGTGTTGAGACCATATTCTTGGGAGTGAAAGTATGGTAACTTAAAAAAAGCGAAGGGGCTGAAATGACCAAAAATATAGACGAAACGTATAAGCCAACACAATAGTTTACAAATAAGCCAGTTACCTATTAAATCGGGTAACCAAACTATTCCATTATAATGAGCTCCCCGGTCTGAATATTTTGTACCTTACTGTATGTATCTTAAATATAGTTCGCAAGCCGGGCTACTTATATTTATCAAATTCGACTCTTTCAGCAGACACATGTTGGTTACGAAAAATGACAATTTCTGCCGATGTCCCAATGACCGACATCCTTGCTTCCTGCAATTCCTTCAGACTGTTGGTTGGTGCGTTGTTCAGTGATATGATCACGTCATTTACCTGGAAAAAAGATTTGGGCCGGCCGGGCGTTACAGCAATCACCAAAATACCACGGATACCATCCATTCCTGTTGCAGACCGTTCTCCAAGGGTGGTCAGTTTTTTCACTGTTGCGCCCAGAAAATTAGCTGTCTCACTTTCGGCCACCGGGCTTGGCTTTATAATGGTAGAATAAGTCACTTTCTTCGCCAGTGCTTTTAACCCTGGGGAAACCACTCCAAAACTGTCCATCGCTATATTTTTGAAGCCAACTGAAAAAGCGGCAGCATGGGGTTTAAGCCGAAAATCTCCTTCCGCCGGGTTTTCAAATGCTTGCTGCATGTATATTGAATGGATGTCAGTTCCTCTCGCCCTTGCCTCGAATAATGAGGCAGAGTCAGGGAATACGTTATAATCAACTTCTTTCCCCCATACCGAAATTCCGATTGGAAGATAACCTCCGCCCACGATATTATGTCTGAATATGTCATTACTGTTCTTAAACCATACGTGAGGGTGAAAAGTATTATTTATCATGACGTTGTTTTCAACAACACGATTCACCCCTTCCCTCAACTTAATACCTCCGTTTAAACAAATATTATTGTAAATGATGTAATTGCTGGAGCCATCATCCAGATCAATATCCCACCCATGGTCGCAACGAAACCTGTTGTTGCGCAAAATAATTGGTTTGGTTACATCAAGTAGCGCTAAATCCGGGTATGCAGCCACAATCGAATCCAGTATTCTTTTGTCGGGATGCCAATAACGATCCCTTCCCCAGGAATTAAAGGCCCCATGGTCGCCGGTTTCTTTAACCGTATTAAAAACATCATTATACTCAATGATATGACCGCCCCATGTCCCCTCGCTGACATTTATGCCAGCACGGGGTACATCATAGATGGTATTGTGGCTGACCGTGATACTTTGGCACATGGACAACTCTACACCTGCAGATTGCTTTTCCACCAATCCAAGGTTAAACATCAGGTTGTTATATACGCTGCAGTCCTTGGGATAATTGTTGGTTTTGGGGCCTGGTGTCCGATCCATTTCCGCTATTGGAACAAACTCGTTATATTCAAAACGAGGGGAACGAACTGCGCCCGGATCGCCGACAAAACAAACGCCGCTTGCTCCGGCGTCCGAAATCTGACAACCCGATATTTTACAATTACGGTTATACTTACTAAAAAACACAGCATTGCCCCCAAGATTAACCAGCGCACAATTAACCAAACTGCAATTTACCGCGCCTTCATATATTGTAGCGCCGCCACGGTAGATGGTCCAGTCACTGCGCAGCAACGGTTCCTTATTTTGCATAAAAGTTCTGGTTGTTTGCGTAAAGATCAAGTCCGATACGGTAATATTTTTCACGGGGTTTGTTTCCGTGCCCCGGAACTCGAACAAGCTAGCAAGCTGTGGCGATTCAAATGTCGCAGTTTGCAGGTTTACACCGGCGGGTGGAAAATAATACAGCGTTTTCGCTTTCTTATCATAATACCACTCATTCGCTGTATCGAGCTCCTCGAAAACATTCTCGACAAACCTGTATTTTTCGCTCATCCCCATGCGGCGGTTGTTTTGCCACCCGCCTTCCAACAAAAGCTCCCCTTTGTTATTTTTCCCGATAATCCTGTAATGGACATCACCCCATTGAGATGGGTGTAATGCGTGTATATAACCACCCTCCGGCGATTTCCAACGGGCGACACGGTCGGGCGATAACACATCCGCTGCGGTGCCACCCAAATAATGGGCAGAAGAATCATAATTGGGATAGCGGGCCATATGCTGTAACTGTCCATTAACGAGCAGCTCGTCAAACTGGACACTTTGGTCTACGCTTGCTTTCCAAATGCCATCTTTGTAAGGCACCCATTTTAAGTGAAGTACTGTGCCGCTGCTAATAATCACTTTTTGCTTTTTGTAGCTGGTTAACGTAAGGGTGCTGCCATCGGGCCTTGAATCCTCGGCGGTAAAAACCACAGGCTTATCCAAACGATATGTCCCCCCTAGCAAGTATAGATTAATTTTACCCCTGTGGCTACGAGCCTCTTTCACAGCGCCTGAAATAGAACCAAAAGGTTTTGTTTCTGTACCCGGATTGCTATCCTTTCCATAAGGAGAGACGAAAAAGTTTGTTTGTGACAGCAAACGAGCCGGGCAAAAAAACAGTGTTACAACAATTACGGTTATTTTGAAAGCATTCATAGATCTTCTTTCGGTGTTTTAATACGTTCTATCCTTATTGTGTAATTATATCTATATCCGCATAGCCCGCTTCATTGCTATTTTCGGTATTTTTTACTGCCCTCAATTTTATATATCGTGCTTTTTGAGGGCTGAATTTTATGATTTGCCACAAAGGATTGTTTTT
Source organism: Bacteroidota bacterium (assembly GCA_026224775.1). GTDB lineage: Bacteria > Bacteroidota > Bacteroidia > Sphingobacteriales > Sphingobacteriaceae > Mucilaginibacter. Next base: position 8,098 of record JAMFRP010000047.1, on the reverse strand, counting down.
TATATTAGGAAATTCACCGTGGCTAACCAGTTTCCAGTCTGCACCATTGTCCGAAATATAAAACTCGTATCCAGCAATTATACCAGGATTCCATTGGCCCTGATCTGGCAGATACCTAAAACCGGATAGACTTTCTTCTTTCCCAAAATCGATCACCAAATCAACCGGTATTTTTTTGTCTTTGCCCTGGTGCCATGCGGTAGATGGATCACCGTCCAAAACTGCATAAGCTTTTTCGTCATCAATGCCAACAATTTTCCAGTTTTTCCTCGCTATATCAAATTTTTCATGCGTTTCGGAGCTACTTTGATGATTAGCGGGGTCGTAAACAATCGCCCGTATCTCTGGCTTGCCACCCGCCAGGAAAGGCGCTTTATATTTTATTGAACCAGAGGTTGGCGTACTGCCATCTATGGTATAATAAACTATCGATTCCTTATCAGCCGGCGTTATAGTTATTTCACCGGCCTGGTTCCTGATAACGGAAGGGGCGGCGAGTATTGGCGGAGCATAATAAATCCCGACGTTGGAGATAACCAGGCAGGCCTTGGCATCCGTAATATGGAACCGGACTTTAGTGGCCTTCACGGTCGGGAAGCTTACTATGCGCTTATAGCCGATAGTTGTCCCTTTTGCCAATTCCTGCCACTGGCCCTTAATAAGCGCTTCAACGGTAAACGCTTTTACACGCTGCCCTAATTGAATGTATTCCTGCGCCAAAAAGCGGTTAAACCTGGTTGGCCGGCCTAAATCAATGGTAAGCGATGCCGCTTTAACATTATCATCGGTAGCCCAATAAGTATTTTTATTATCATCGGTCACATTGCCTGCGCTAAAATCTTTGCTTCCGTCGCGTATATTGGACGCTGTTGCTGGCTTGTTTTTCGCCAGGTTTACGGAGAACGCAGCTTTTACTGCCCCTGCAAAATCCAATACATTTTTTTCATCTGTTGGATGGATAAGACCGTTGGGCATAATTGGAAAATTGAGGAGTAAACTACCATTATGGCCGATGGAATTGTAGTAGATGTCCATAAGCTGCGGCACAGACTTCACTTTCTTATCTTCATTAGGGTGGTAAAACCATTCAGGCCGGATAGAAGTGTTTACTTCTGCGGGCACCCACGCATCGCCGTTCTCCACCCCGTAATGCAACATATCGTACGGTACATCACCGGTGGCATTTAGCAGGCTCCAATTTGTTTCGCCGACGGATCCGGCTTCAGTGCCCACCCACCGTAAATCAGCCCGATCTCCGCCATCATTCCAGATGACAATATTAGGCTGTAGTTTACGTACAAGTTTATAGGTGTTGGCCCAGTCATAATAAGTCTTACGGTCAATCATACGGGTTTCATTAGCACCGCCATAATAACCCGAGCCGCCGTTGGCGCCGTCAAACCAAATCTCGAAAATCGGGCCGTAATTGGTAAGCAATTCGGTGAGCTGGTTGCGGAAATACGTAATGTATTCAGGTTTGCCATAATCCGCCCGGTTTCTGTCCCACGGTGACAGGTAGATGCCGAGCTTTAAACCATATTCCTTGCATGCATCTGCCATCTCACGAACCACGTCCCCTTTCCCGTTTTTCCAGGGCGCATTCTTTACAGAATATTCTGTGTATTTAGAAGGCCACAGGCAAAAACCGCAATGGTGTTTGGCGGTGATGATAATCCCTTTCATGCCTGCCTGCTTGCAAATACGGGCCCATTGGCGGCAATCCAATGCTGTTGGGTTGAAGAGTTTAACATCTTCATTACCGTATCCCCAGGACTGGTCAGTATAGGTATTCAGCGATAAATGCACAAAGGCATAGTATTCCATTTCCTGCCATCTCATTTGATTTACCGAAGGGACTGGTCCACACGGGGCAGGTGCATTTTTTTGCGCACGGCTGCTAAAACCATATAGGAAAAAGACGGCTGTAAATAAACAGGCTTTAACAATTTTAGACATTTTCATTTTTTTTATTTTTTAGAGCATTTGCTGAGCTTTATCGCGCGCTGAATAGGATATTTTTCTGTAATATGATAATCACGCTTACTCATTTGATTTTTTAAACCTAAGACACCCTTCATACCAGAACACCTTTCCGTTTTCTCTTGCATGAGTTATTTTTTTCTTAATGATTTGATATTTAAAACAGCCCCGGACAAACCTGATGAACTTACTGTAAGTTTAATATCACCGACACCTTGGGTACTCCTGATTACAACTAGTGCCTGTCCGTGCCACGCTTTGCGGGTATTTCCTACATAGGAGTCCGTGTCTTTCATATCCGCGTTGGCTACTCCTGCAATAGTACCGGGTCCTGCAATCGTGAAGTTAAGCCGGTTTGCGGCATTGGGTTGAAACATACCATCCTTGTCCATTAGTTCAATGGTAACATACGACAAGTCTTGTCCATTAGCTATTATTTCTTTTCGGTCAGCCGTTAATTGAATTTTTGCGGCCTCGCCGGAAGTTCTTAAAATAGTCGATTCAACCTCTTTATCATTCTCCACTCCTACTGCTTTAAGCAGGCCTGGAGCATAAGCTACCGTAAATTCAGCTTTATATTCTTGTCCATCAGTAGTTGGCTTTTCGCCAATGAGTTTATTGTTGAGATATAGCCTGACCTTGGGATACTTTGAATAAACTTCCACCTGAATGTCCTTTCCTGCATATTCAGGCCAGGTCCAGCTTTCCCATGTGGGCCAAACCGACCACCAGGTGTTCTTAATTTCCAAAGGTTCCGGATTAGGCTCACGCACAGCCAGGTAAAGTTTTTCGGTGTTATTATACAACATGCTTCTGTAATGTGATATGGGTTTTCTCCACCCTATCAAATCTACATCACCGCAATAAGCACCATGCCATGGGAAAAGATCATGTTCCCAGTGTTCACCAGGTATCTCATTTGAATAATACCAACGGCCTATTCCTGATTCTCCGAGATAATCCACGGCCGTCCAGACAAAATCTCCAATAACATAATTGTTGTTTTCTACCAATTTCCAATTGGCAAAAGCATCCTTGGGATATGACTCTGTTTGCATAATAATCCGCGAAGGAACCCGCTGATGATCCGAAGGCGCGCTCCCCAAGTGATAATTATAACCGCCAACGTCATGCGCCGCCATAAGGGGATCAAGCGTTGCCCACGCCTTACCATCTTCCACAATAGCGGATGTAACGGGGCGGGTAGTATCTATTTTCTTTACAGCATCCGCGAGCATTTTGGCAGTTTCAACAGCTTCGGGGCTACCCCTCTCCACTATTTCATTGCCGATACTCCACATAATAATTGAAGGGTGATTGCGGTCGCGCAAAACCATTGCATCTAAATCGCGTTTCCACCAATGGTCAAAATATTGTGCATAATCATATTTGTTTTTTCCTGACCGCCAACAATCAAATGCTTCGTCAACAACTAATAACCCTAATCTGTCGCACGCATTTAAAAAGGCCTCAGATGGGGGATTATGGGAAGTCCTCACAGCGTTAAATCCCGCTTCTTTAAGCAATTCCACCTTTCGTTCTTCAGCACGGTCAAAAGCGGCAGCTCCCAGGCATCCATTATCGTGGTGCATACATCCGCCATTCATCTTTATCGTTTTTCCGTTGAGTTGGAAACCGTTTTCTGCCGTAAATTTTATGGAGCGTATGCCGAAATTGGTCTTAGTCCCGTCAACTACTTTTTTATTTTGCACCACCTGCGTTTTAGCATCGTATAAATAAGGTATTTCCGGTGTCCATAACCGGGGGGTTACTACTATTATGCTTTGGCAGATTTCCTTCTCGCTATTAGGCCCCACTTCGACACTTATTTGATTATTTCCTGCATCTTTAGCGTTTGCGTCCTGCAACCGGGTGCTAACAACAACGCTTTGAGGTAAACCGGTTTCGTTTTTTATTAATGTTTTGATTTGAACAGTTGCTTTTTTCGGAGCAACATCGCGAGTCGTGATTGAAACACCCCAATTAGCTATATGCACTGCATCGGTAACCATCATCCAAACATGGCGGTAGATCCCGGAGCCGCTGTACCAGCGACTATTCAATTGTTGCGAATTATCTACTCTTACAGCTATCACATTTTCATTATTAAAATTCAAATAGGATGAAAGATCATAACTAAATGATGAATAACCATAAGGATAGATTCCAAGTGATTTTCCATTAATGAAAACTTCTGAATTCATATAGACACCTTCAAAGTAGATAGAAACTTTTTTACCCCTCCATTCATTCGGAACCTTGAAAGTTTTTCGGTACCAACCAATACCTGCGGGCAAGTATCCACCCGATCCTCCGGCCGGATTTTTAGGATTTATTTTGCCCTCAATGCTCCAATCGTGCGGTAAATCAAGGCTCCGCCAACCTACATCGTTAAAGTTCTTTGATTTTGCCGCTGCTGTATCTCCCTGATAAAATTTCCAGTTATAATCAAATAGCTGTTTTCGTTCAATTTTATCGGATTTCTGGGCGTTACATAAAATATTGCCGGCTAAAAACAAAAAAGCAGTAACTATCGTTTTCATGTGATATTCAATATTATTATACTGTTTCATAATGATCTGTTTTTTAAGGAAGCATACTTCGGTAGCTCAGCATTATTGAACTTTAATAGTCACTTCGTCTCCTTTAAGTGTTTTTGAAAACGCCTTTAACCTAATTTCCCCGGCCTGTTTATAGGATTGAACCAACACCAAACAATACCCGTTAAAAGCCTTGCGCTGACTGGCCTTATCTGCTTCGTGGCTGCTTGGGTTGCCATTACCTGTACCAATGATTTTACCCGGCCCTTCTATAGAAAATGTAACCAGGTTATCAGCCACCGGAATGACCCTGCCTTTTGAATCTTTTATGGAAACCATGATAACCGCCACATCGCAACCATCAGCTTTTAATGTAGTACAATCACTATTTAAGGCTACTGCTGAAGGAGATGTGGTGGTCTCTATCACATCCTTCGTCACTACTTTTCCAGCTTTATAACCCAGGGCTTCCAAACGGCCGGAATGATAAACAAGCGGCCACTCCAGCTTTTCGAAAGGGATAGCCTTTTTCTTGCCCATGCTTTTCCCGTTCAGCAGCAGCTCTACTTCTTCACAGTTGGTGTAACATTGTACTTTGACTAGGGATCCATCTTTGCCGGGCCAATTCCAATGAGGGAACAGGTGGACCAGCGGCTTTGCATCCCACGCTGCTTTATAGGCAAAATAGCCATCTTTTGGAAAGCCGCAAATATCCATGAAACCGAAATGAGATGTAACGCAGGGCCACTGATAAGGTGTTGGTTCGCCACGGTAGTCGAAACCCGACCATACGAAAAGCCCCCCAAGGTAAGGATACTTGACAATGTCAGCCCAGTCTTCTCCCGGAAACGGCCCCCAATCGGGCTGCCATTTCTCCATATTCGAAACATAGCCCTTTCCCCAGTTATTCTCATATTCACCCCGGGTGGATACAAAACTGGTGCTTTCGGTACAAAATTCGACACGGCCCGGATATTGCTCATGGTCTTTTACGTAAGCCAACCCTTTATCGCCATAATTGTAACCAACCACGTCCAGCACATCGCTGTATCCTCCACTATTGCGGCCATGGTTCATGGCAGCCGTTACTTTGCGGGACGGATCTATCGCGTGCGCGGTCTTAACCATCGTTCCCAGTATTCTAGCCCCTGTTACCGTTCCTTCAAGAGGTTCTTCATTCTCCATGCTCCACATAAATACGCAGGGATGGTTACGGTCCCTGTATAGCATGGTTGACAGATCTTTCAAACCTGCCTCACTGCTTGACAGCAAACGGTTCTCATCCAGCACAAGCATACCAAGGCTGTCACACATATCGAGCAGTTCAGGCGTGGGCGGGTTATGTGAGCAGCGGTAAGCGTTACTACCTACCGCTTTCAGCAGCATTAATTTATACCTGTTTATTTTATCAGGAAGTGCCACGCCAATACCTGCAAAATCCTGATGATTACATGTTCCTTTTATCGGATAAAGCTTGCCGTTCAGAAATACGCCATTTCGGTTAATATCAATCGATCTAACTCCAAAAGTGGTTTCATAAGTATCCGCTATATGGACACCTTCGCGTACTTCTGTAAGCACTTTATATAGATGAGGAGTTTCAGGAGACCAAAGTAGCGGGGCTTTTATCACTGTTTGCTGAGCGAACTCAGATGATTCGAAGGGGCCGATCTCTTGCGTCGACGTTTCTGTGGCATGAACCACGCCATCTTTGTCAATTATTTTTGAAACGAGTGTGACTTTTTTAGCTACGCCATATTCGTTCTTTATCGTGGTTTGAATGTGTACCTGTGCGCTATCCGTGGAAATGACCGGCGTAGTCACATACGTGCCAAACCTACCTACATGTAACTGCCCGGTTTTAATCAACCATACATGCCGGTAGATCCCCGCGCCTTCATACCACCAGCCTTCCGCTTGGCTGGCATCTACCTTGACCAATATTACATTCTTGCCCTCTTTACCATATCTTAAATAATCAGTTAAATCATAATTTGAAGGAATGTAGCCACTTTGGTGGTTTCCTAAAAGATGTCCGTTTACCCAAACAGTGCTGTTTCTGAATATTCCGTCAAATTCAATTGATATTTTTCTCCCGGTGTCACTTGCTGGTATAACGAACTCCTTTCGGTAAAAGCCTATGCCGGTTGGCAAATATCCGTTGCCCGCTGGTTGGCTGCCGAGTGAATTGTCGTCCACAAATGTCCCCTCCACAGCCCAGTCATGCGGAAGGTCAATTTCTTTCCAGTCTTTTGGGTAAAAAATGGTAGCGCTTTTGGGGTCTGTGTAGTCTATAACCGTGTCTTTGGTATAAATGGTGCGGACATTTATGTCTGTTAAGCCACCTTGCTGGCCGGCCTTAACCTGCCGTTTCATCGCTATGTCACCTTTATGAAACTGCCAGTTAAAATCAAAGCACGCTTTCGTTCTTTTAGCAAGAGTTATTTGCTGCACATTTTGCGATATTCCTTTTATCGCGCAGAACACCAAAAAAAAACAAATGCTACAATATCTTATTAGTCTTTTAAACATATATAATTTCTTACTATCGACTGGGTGCAACTTTTGATTTCAAATACCCCCTGCCTTGTTTTGATGTCTTTACGCATTTCTCATCAGTGAAAAAGTAGTTCACTGATCTAAACCGCTTATTTCTTTTTCAAACAGTTACTCATAATACACTTACCTGTTATCATTCCTTAATTTCGATCAATTCAGGCTCTTCAGAGGGTAGTGTAAAGCTATCGACATAGGTCTTGCCGGTAAGTATGCCTTTAAAAGTGCCTTTCAGCTTGATTTCTGCCGGCCTGCGGCCTGTGTTGAGATACAGTATATGATTTTTGTCAATCTGCCTTGCCAGGATTCCATCGGGTACCTGGGGTCCTTTTTTGATACCCAACTCATCAATCAGCTTATCAAGCAACGGGCCCAGGACCTCGCCGCTTGCAGGTAAACCGACATAAATTGCCCTGCCCTTGCCATATTTATTAGCAGTAATAATCGGATAATCTTTATCCAAGCTCGTTATACTTCCGAGAATTTCAGCACCTTTGGATTCAATAACGTCATATCGGGTTGATTCAGTTCCAATAGTTTTCCCTTGATAATTTAATTCAATTTTTTTGCCTTTCAACGAGTCACGGGATATTTCGTTCATCGCCTCTGTTTCTTCATAACCTGCAACCCGTATTCCGAACACATCGCTTAAACGCCCTGGATGGGTGGATGCAAATACCTTCCCGGTTTCGTCAACTAGGGCGGAATTACTTGTCATAATAACAGTTCCGCCATTTTTTACAAAATCCCGGATTTTATTGGCAGTTGTTTCATCCATTACCGTTACGCCAGGCACAAAAAGTAATTTATAGTTCAATGGGCTTTTGCTGATCTCAACAACACGGGAATCCATATTGCGGTAATAAAACAAATTCCAGCAGGTCTGTAACTGTTGATCTTGCTGCTCCGGGAAAGAGCTGCTGGCTATCTGACTGGGAAAGGAGAATGCCAAACCAACTTCCGGCCTGGGCTTGTAAGGAAAGAATTTTTCGATCTTCTTAAACTCGGTGGCTATCTTCTGG
>JAMFRP010000046.1 GCA_026224775.1 Bacteroidota bacterium | reverse complement strand
GTATTCTGGGCCATTTTAAAATGGGATGCCCATGCTGATGAGCCGGGTGCCGACAAATGGATCATATTCATTGCTTATGTAATAGGTTTATCAATAGGGATACACTTACTTAACTTACTAACCATACCTGCGCTAGCCTTAGTCTATTACCTGCGCAGGACTCAAAAGATCAATCTAAAAAGCAGTCTTTTAGCCATTTTAGCAGGTATCGTTATACTTGTGTTTGTTCAGTATGGTATCAGGAATTATACGGTTGTTGGTGCAGCTTACTTTGATTTGTTTTTTGTAAACACATTGGGTTTTGGTTTTGGAAGCGGTGCAGCTGTATTCCTTGTATTATTAATAGCGGTATTAGTAGGCGGTATATATTATAGCATTAAATATAAAAAGCCAATGTTAAACCTGGCGTTTTTATGTTGCACATTTATTTATTTAGGTTACAGCTCGTTTGCCTATATCCCTATTAGGGCAACAGCTAATACCAATTTGGATAACGCGCACCCGGATAACGCGTTCACGTTAAACAGTTATTTAAATCGTGAGCAATACGGCGAAACACCGCTACTATACGGACCATATTTTGATGCTAAACCGATCGATCAAACCGAAGGAGCAAACATCTACCGTAAAGGAAAAACAAAATATGAAGTAGCCGGTAAAAAAATGAATACCGTTTATGATCATACAACTATTCTGCCACGTATGTATAGCAGCGATGGCCAGGATCCGCAGTTCTATAAAGAATGGTTAAGAATACCTGACGGACAAGCACCTACTTTTGCCGATAATATCAAGTTTATGTTCAGTTGGCAGATATACCAGATGTACTGGCGCTATTTTTTATGGAACTTTGCAGGCCGTTATAATGATGCTGACGGGCAAGCAAGTATGGCGGGAATTGATGGTAACTGGACTACCGGAATATTTGACGGCGGCAGGCATTTACCAAAATCTGTTGTTGGCGGCGATACCCGAAGCCCACTAGCAGGAGTTACTTATACGCCATTATACGCTTTACCTTTAATTATTGGCTTATTTGGTTTAATATTCCATTTCAACCGCCGTAAAGAAGATGCGCTTGTTGTTACCTTACTATGGTTCTTCACCGGTATTGCAATTGTATTATATGTTAACCAGCCATCTATACAGCCACGTGAACGTGATTATAGCTATGTAGGCTCGTTTTATGCCTTCGCCATTTGGATAGGGCTGGGAGTAATTGCTATTGCCGACTTATTACGCAGAAAGATAAACGCTAAAACCGCGGCCTTTACTGCTACTGGCATATGCTTATTAGCGGGCCCCATTGTACTGGCTAAACAAGAATGGAAAGATCATGATCGCTCAACTAAATTGACACCGCATGATATGGCTTATGATTATTTAATATCGTGCCCGCCAAATGCAATTTTGTTCACTTATGGTGATAATGATACTTACTCGTTATGGTATGATCAGGAAGTTGAGGGTATAAGGCCGGATGTGCGTATTGTGAACCTGAGCTTATTCTCTGCTGATTGGAATATTAAGCAGATGACCCGTAAAATGAATGACGCTGATGCATTGCCTATCACTATGCCTTTTGAAAAGTATGAAGATGGGGTGCGTGATGTTATTTATTTTGACGACAGAAAGATCCCTGGTTTTACCGAGTTAAGTGAGGTGTTTGATTTTATAACATCAGACAATCCTGCTACGATGGTACAATATCAAAATGGTGAGAGCGCGAATTATTTGCCTACCAAAAACTTCAAGATTACGATCAATAAAGATGAAGTTATAAAGAATGGTATAGTACCTGATAGCGAAAGAGGCAAGTTGACCGATACCTTGAAGTTTAAATACACTTCGAACTACGTTATGAAGGGTAATTTAGCCATGTTTGATGTTTTGGCCCACAACCATTGGAAACGCCCTATATGCTTCACTGTAACTGTTGGCCCTGAAAACCTTATAGGTTTGCAACCATATTTATACAGGGAAGGTTTTGTTTTTCAACTTCTTCCATTCACTCCTGATACCGCCAACAGGGATCAGATGGCTAAAACGAATACAATGGTGATGTATAACAACTTGATGAACAAGTTTAAATGGGGTAACTTTAAAACCGCCAAATACCTGGATCATGAGTCAACTAATATGTTTTATCCTGTTTTATTAGAGACATTCCTTGATTTGACTAATGATTTAATAACACAAAAACGCCCTGACCTTGCCGTGAAGGTTTTAGCAAAATGCGAGGATGTTTTACCTGATATTAACCCATACATTGATGTTAATGTACGCAAGTTGTATTTAGCCGAGGCTGCTTATAAATTGAATGACGTGGTGGTAGGCAATAAGTTTACAGAAGACATCGATGATTATCTTACCGATCAGTTAGATTACAATTATTACCTGTCGCAAAACAATAGTGATAATTTAGATCCCCGCACTGTTAACATTGGGGTACAATTAATTGGTGCTTTAACTGAATTTACAAAAGGTGCACACCAAACCGCTTTGTATAATAAGTTAAACGCGCAATATAAAGATTACCAGACTAAATTTGCTAATATTTTAAGTAGACAGCAATAAAGCTAAACCGCAATGCGATTAAAAGGCCACTTCAAACTGAAGTGGCCTTTTGTATTTAAAAGATACTTGTGAAATATGGGTTATCCAATTGGTAAACTAAAGCTAAATGTTGATCCTTTGTTTTCTTCGCTATTAACCCATATTTTGCCCCTGTGGCGCTGTATAATCTCACTTGCCAGGTATAAACCAATACCAAAACCCGAGATGTTTTTAATCTCATCATTATCAACCCTGTAAAAACGTTGAAATAGCTTTTCCTGATCTTTGGATTTAATCCCAATACCCTCGTCAGAAACTGAAACCTGTATTTCGTTTTCGCAGATTTTAGTAGTTATGGTAATTATACTATCCTTTGGCGAATACTTTATGGCATTGCTTAAAAAGTTATTAATCACCTGCCCAATTCTTTCCCTGTCGGCATGAACCATAACCACACCATCAGCATTAAAAATAATTGTATGGCTGTTGTTGGTTAGTTGGGTTTCGGCAATGTTTTCTGCCAGTAGTTTGTTAATATCAAAATCTTGCATTTTAATTTGCAATTTTCCGGACTCCAGGCGTGAAAGATCAAGAAAGCCATATATCAGGTTTGCCATTTTATTTACCTGGTTATCTGCCTTGGTAAGGGCATTGGCAATAAACTCATCATTATTGTTATTTAGTTTTTTTGCGAGCAGTTGGATATATGCTTTAAGAGATGTGAGCGGGGTTTTTAGTTCATGACTTGCCATTGCAATAAAGTCATTCTTTCTGATCTCGTCGCGTTTACTTTCAGTTATATCCAGCGTAGTTCCCAGCATGGTTTCTGGTATATTATTCTCATCAAAAATAATAATGCCCTGTGTTCTTATCCAGTGTTGCGATTTATCTGGCCATACCACTTTCACTTCAAACAAATATTCACCCGAAGTTAATGCTTGTTGATAGGAGGGTAGAATAATGCTTTTCATATCTTCTTCCGCTATCTGGCTACGCAACATGTCGATTGTGAGTGATGTTCCAGGTTTCACCCCAAATATCTCGGTCATGTCCGCAGAATAAGAAAAAGCATTATCAATCAGGTTTACCTCCCATGTTGCCAAGCCGGTTGCTTCAAGAGCGAGATTTAGGCGTTTTTCATTCTCCAAGGCCGTTTCCTTGGCTTTTACCTCGCCGGTAATATCTACTACAGTATTTAAAATATAGGCTATTTCGCCGCTATCCCCTATTATTGGTACGTTATTGCACGACCAATGATGCTCTTCGTAACATTTGCTCTGTTGATTGAAAATGTCATATCTGTAACGTGGAATATCTATCTTTTTCCCGGTATTAACTACACGGATAAACACATTGTGCGCTTTGATTTGCTCATCTGTATTTCCATTATCAGGAAATACTTCGCTAAAACCACGGCCTAATATGGCGTCGCGGGTGGTATCTGTAAATTCTAAATAACTATCACTGGCAGCAAGTATGGTAAAACGAGGCATATCCGCCTTGATTAATAATGAGCCCGGTGATTTTTCAAATATGGTTTGAAAAATATCCACAGGTAAAATATGCTGTGATTCAGCGCTCATTTTTATGTTGGTATAGGTATTTGTTGTCGCGTAAATTACAAAATCTGTATTACACTATTGGTTTAGTGAAGTTAATATTATGAAATCAATTTATAGAAAAAATGCGCCCAATATTTGGAGCGCATTTACATAATGTGTTGTTTATAATAAATTAGTTTGTGATTTTTGTATCTGCCCGTTCTGCAATTGGCTTTTCCTCCCTTTTGCTTTGTGATGCCAATGCAATCGCATTATCGCGTAACTCTTTAATATGGTCATGGGTGGCTTTAAGCTCCTTTAAATGGTGGCTTAATATGTTTACTATACGTTCGTCCTTCCATATAAGTTCTTTATCATCTAATGCCTTTCGATATGCTGTACTAGCTACATCTTCTGCATATTCACAATCAGATAATATGGAAACGGTATCTTTTTTAGAGAATTTGGCTTTAACATCAATCCAGGTATGATGAAATTTACCTGTCAGGGTTGTTCCACTTGTGGGGTCTCCGCCTAAAATATGTAAGTGTTCAGTTAAATCGCCTACATATTCTTTGCTGTCTTCTATGTAGTCTTCGAATAGTTTTTTTAGCTTTTGTTCTTCAGTCCCCTCAATCGCTTTTTGATAACCTGTTATCCGATCATTATTTATTTTAATCAGATCATTTAGTGCCGATATTTGATGTTCAATATGTTGCAATATTCCCATGGTAGTATTGTTTAGTCATATTGATAACATTGCACTGTAATCAATTGTTTTTGGCAATTAGTGCTACTGAAAGAGGAATAGCTATTATGCTTAGATAGGAATTACAGTGTGAAAAACATGGCTACGGCCGCTGCACCCATAGCAACAAATGTAAACCATACTAAACTATTTGATAGTAGGCCGCTTTTGTATTCACCCATGATTTTTTCACTACCGCCAATCTTAGCGATCAAAAAGAGTAGGGGTACGGCTGCAACACCATTTAATACCGCGGCGTACACCAATGCTTTAACAGGATCTATCCCCACAAAATTTATCATTAACCCTATAAGGGTGGCAATGGTGATAATGCCATAAAATCCATGTGCTTGTTTTAACTTAAAATTTAAGCTGGCTTTCCAGTTAACAGCTTCGGCAACAGCATAAGCTGCGGAGCCTGAAAGCACCGGTACTGCCAGCAACCCTAAACCGATTATACCAATAGAAAAGATCAGTTTTGATAAAAAACCCGAATTTGGGAATGAATGCACCAAAGGTTCTAAAGCTTTCGCGGCATCCGCGGCAGTATTAATATCATGCACGCCGCTGTTATGTAAAACGGTTCCTGCAACCACCAATATGCACCAGGTAGTAATCTCCGATATGATCATACCGGCATTATTATCAAGCCGCATGCGTTTTATGCGTTGCCAGCTCATGACAGGCTTTCCTGCTATTAGCCTGTCTTCTTCTTCTACTTCTTCAACTTCCTGAGACGCTTCCCAAAAAAACATATATGGAGATATTGTAGTACCTAAAACACCGGTAATGATGAACAGAAACGCAAAGCTGAACTCGAAATGAGGTGTAACCGTTGCTTTTAATACAGTTAACCAGGGCTGATGTACGATGAATACAGTAATAGGGTAGGCTAGCAGGGCCAGTGCAAGCCATTTAAGTATTTTAGAATAGACCTTATAATTAGTAAAAATTTCCAGGATTAATATAGTCACTGTGAAAAACAAAGTGAGGATAACAAAGGGGATAGAGGGTATCAATAATTGCGCAGCAGATGCCATAGCGCCAATATCAGCACCTATATTTATGGTGTTAGCAACCACTACCAGGCCAACTACAGCATATAATACTTTACGGCTGTAGTGTTGTTTAACAACTGCAGCTATTCCTTTGCCGGTAACTAAACCAATACGTGCGCAGGCCTCTTGTACAGCAGTCATAAAGGGCAGCATGTACAAGGCTGTCCATAGTTGTCCGTAACCAAATTGGGCACCTGTTTGTGAGTAGGTGGCAATACCTGACGGATCATCATCGGCAGCGCCGGTGGTTAAACCCGGGCCTAATAAGGTAAAAAATTTCCAGATTTTTTTGCGGGGATGTTTTTGTGGAGATTTTGCAGGCATTTTCGGGGTGTAAAATGTATAATATATGGTGAATAAATATACAGCTTACATCTCTAAATGTTTAAACCAAAAGTTGTATAACTTTTTATGTACAACAATATTGTTAAAAGCTATTGGTATTTGGTCAAATTCTCAATCTTTTTTAGCAGATCATTCATTTCAAAAGGTTTAGCTAAAAAATCATCAGCGCCTGCTTCTATAGCCGATTCTTCTATATCACGACTGGCCGATACCATAATAACCGGGATGTTTTTTGTAAGTGGCTCCTGCTTTAACTTTTTGCATATATCCCGGCCGTCTTCGCCCGACATCCATATATCTAATAATAAAAGATCGGGAAGATTCTCTTTCATGTCTAAAACAGTGCTGCCATCAACGGTTGATATTACTTCGTACCCTTCAAATTCCAGCAGCATTTCAACAGCATCAACTATTCCGGGATCATCGTCGGCAATCATTATTTTTTTTGGTTTTAGGCTCATTGTTTCGGCTAAGATAAGTTAAAATTAATTATAGGGGGAAGATTCATATTGATGAATCATATGCGGGCAAAGCGAAGCAAAAAGTAGACCCTTTTCCTTCGATGCTGTTTACCCACATTCTACCGCCTTCACGTTTAATAATTTCTGATGAAATGTATAATCCCAACCCCAATCCGGGGAAAGTATGCTGCTTATTCCCACTTACACGATAAAATTGTTCAAATACTTTATCGGTTTTATCATCAGGTATGCCAATGCCAAAATCCTGCACGCAAACAATAACTTCTTTATCTTCCAGTTTGGTGCTGATAATGATTTTATCTGAATGGGGCGAGTATTTTATAGCATTGGTAATTAAATTAATGACTACTTGCCCAATCCTGTCCTTGTCTGAGTAAACTTGTCCCGCTTCGGCAAAATCTTCAATTAGATTGTGTTTTTTAGTGGTATGTTGTAAATCTTCAATACACTCCCTAATAGCCTGGTTAAAATCAAACCATGTTTTATTAAACTGTAATCTGCCCGAGTTTATCTTGGTAACATCCAATAAATCTCCTATAAGGTTGGTAAGGCGGTTTACCTGGGCGTCCATCCTTAAAACCATGTCGGCTTTTTTGCTTTCACCTTCCTTGGTCAGCATAGCGCCTAATACCTGGGCATAAGCTTTTATACTGGTTACAGGAGTTTTTAACTCATGGCTGGCAATACCTAAAAAATCATCTTTTTGGCGCTGCAATTGTTTTTGGTCATCAATATCGGTATTGGTGCCAAACCATTTCACAACCTCGCCATCGTTATAAAATGGCAGTGCACGCGTTAGGTGCCATTTATAAACACTATTCTTATCAAGTAATCTGAATTCGAATTGATAAGGATCTCCGGTTTTTAAAGAGTGTGACCAAGCTTCAATGCAAGCTTCAAAATCATCACGGTGCACAAAATTTTGCCATGCCGGGCCTATAATATTCTCCGCGGGTACACCAAAGTACTCAACAGTACGATCATTCACATAATCAATTTCACCATCAGTTTTAGCAGTCCATAATTGTACCGGCATAAACCCTGTTACAAATTCAAACTGTTTTATCTGGTTGTTTAAATCCTCGTTTGTTTGTTTGATCTGTTGATCAAATAGTATCTTTTCGGTAATATCCGTACATGCACCTATATAACCTGCAAAGGTGCCATCATGTTTATATTGAGGGTTACCAGTTGCTGTGCACCAGCGTATTTCGCCATTCTTAAGCTTTATTCTAAAATCAACTGTATAACTTTTGCGAGCTGTTAAATCTTTGATGAATTGGTCAATTGCATGCTGTCTATCTTCCGGTATAATAGCCATTGTCCAACCCTGGGCCATGCTTTCTTCAAAACTCAGGCCGGTCCAATCTATCCATGTTTGATTGATATAGATAATATTCGCTTTGTCGTCCGACATCCAAAGCGCGGTAGGGCTTTCTTTGGTAATGTTTTTTAGTAGATGCTCGCTTTCAGCAAGCGCTTTCCGGTCAGCAATTTCACGTGTTAAATCGCGGGCTATACTTGCCCTGCCTTGCGGTTTTCCCGTTGCTGAATCATAAACCAGCATGCTTGTAGCAGAAACAGGAATTGGTTCACCTGTTTCGAAATGACGATAGTTAATATATCCCGACCACCTACCTTTTTCTGTCAATGCTTTATTAACCTCATTTTGTAGCCTATCAATCTCGCTAGGCATAATATACTCACTGTTATGCTTGAAAATAGATGATGAAGTAATTCCCAACATTTTCATCCCCGCTGCATTTACATAGCTTACATTGCCATCAAGATCGGACAAGCTTATAAAATCAGAACTGTGGTCAATCAGTGAAAGTAATTTAGATTGCTCATTACGAGCCTGTTTTTCAGGACGAAGGTCTCTGGCTGATGATGCCCGACCAATTGATAGCCCCGTTTCAGGATCATCTATCCTAAAAACGTTTAAATAAACGGGTATAGCTTCACCTGTTTTAAAATGCCGGTAATTCATCTCGCCCGACCATCTTCCTGTTTTTATAATTGCAGGCAGTGCTTGTTCATACAGTTTTTTTGCATCTGCAGGCATGTAATAATCAGCAGGTGATTTTGGGGCCTGATCCGGGCTATCGAAACCAAGTAATTTGTATCCCGCTTTATTTAAATAGGTAACAGTGGAGGTTAAATCCGTAATGCCGATAACATCAGCACTGTTTTCAACCAGGGCTATTAGTTTTTGTTGCTCCTCGCGCGCTTGTACATCTTTAGTAATATCAAGCGTTGTACCTGCAAAACGATAACATATGCCCTCGTCATTAAAATAAGCTTTCCCTTTACACTTTACCCAGCGTGTTTTTTTAGTTACGGCATCAATAGTTCTGAAGGTATCGTCATAGTTACCACCTGTTTTTGGGTCGGTAGCAAATCTTACAGAATTAGTTATGCGTTCGGCATCATCAGGATGTACATGGTCACGCACGTTATGTATGGTCACTTGTGTTCCTTTTGGAAAGCCATAGAGCTCGCAACTGCGATCATTCCAAACAATAGTGCCTTTTATTCGGTCAATGTCCCATGTTCCAATCTCTGCAGAGTCAACAGCAAATTGTATGCGCTGTTCAGATTCGGCTAGCTTTTGGCGGGTTGTTACCAGTTCTGTTACATTTGTAGCTGTATTAAGCACACCCCAAACATTACCTTTTTTATCTTTTAGTGGTTTGTAGATAAAGTTAAAATAGAATATCTGCATTTTGCCATCAACAAGCAGATCCACGCGGTCTTCCGTGGCTTCATAAGCAATACCGCTGGTGTATACGTCATCCAGTAATTGAAAAAAAGGTTGACCCTCCAATTCTGGCAATGCCTGGCTGAATGTTTTACCAATGATGGATTCATCTTTTCCCCAAACATTTAAAATAGCTTTATTGGCTAATTGAATAATCATTTCGCGCCCGATATACAATCCTACAGGCGTAGGTGATTCCTCAATCAGTGTCCTGAAAATATTCTCGTTTTCCTGATATAAGAAGTTAGGGTCGCTATCCATTTTTGAAATAGAAAAACAAATGTAATTTAAAAAAAGTTAAGCAGGTAATTGGGAAAATGTTTGCGTGAAACAAACTTAAAATTATATAATTAATCAGATTATATAAGTGTAAATTATAGTTGTAGAGTAATTTATTATTAATAAACTAATATTTTAAATTGATAGTAAATATATATGCTTTATAATATGAATTTTTGATTGGCCGCTAATTTGATAGTTATAAAAAGGCATCTGTAGTAAACTAATTACAAATATTTTATAGCTAATTAAAAACTCGTTAAAACAATTTAATGCTTATAACAATTATTAGCACTTAGTATTAAGAACCTGGGATCTTTTTATTATTAACAGGTATTGTGTTTTATTAAAGTTTATTCCAAAATGAGTAAAGCCAAAGAACAAAAAATGAATGAAAAATACCCAACTTTACCTAAAACACCTACAGGTATAACGGGACTTGATGAAATTACCGGTGGCGGGATACCTAAAGGCAGGCCTACATTAGTTTGTGGTGATGCCGGCTGTGGGAAAACCCTAATGTCGCTGGAATTCATAATCAGAGGAGCTATTGACTTTGGTGAACCTGGTGTATTTATGGCCTTTGAAGAAAAAACTGATGAGTTGGCCATGAATGTGGCTTCATTGGGTTTTGATTTAGATAAACTACAGGAAGAAAAGAAAATAAAGCTTGACCATGTTCATATTGATCGCAGTGAGATTGAAGAAACTGGTGAATATGATCTGGAGGGCTTATTTATAAGATTAAATTATGCCATTGATAGTATAGGCGCCAAAAGAGTAGTGTTGGACACTTTGGAGAACTTGTTTTCGGGCTTATCCAATGAGGCTGTATTGCGTGCTGAGTTGCGCAGGTTATTCCATTGGTTAAAAGATAAAGGTGTTACCGCGATAATAACTGGTGAACGTGGAGAAGGCAAGTTAACAAGACAGGGATTGGAAGAATATGTATCGGATTGTGTAATACTGCTCGACCATCGGGTTATCAACCAAATATCAACACGGCGTTTAAGAATTGTAAAATACCGCGGCTCTGTACATGGCACTAATGAATATCCTTTTTTAATTGATGAAGAAGGAATCTCAGTATTACCTGTAACCTCGTTAAAGTTAGAAAAACCGGTATCGTCAGAAAGAATAAGATCAGGAATTCCTGCTTTGGATAAGATGTTGGATGGACGGGGCTTTTTTAAGGGCAGTAGCATTTTAGTTTCAGGTACCGCGGGTACTGGTAAAACCAGTATAGCAGCCTATTTTGCTAATCAAACCTGTAGCGAGGGCAATAAATGTATCTACTTCGCTTTTGAAGAGTCGCCAAATCAGATCATTCGTAATATGCACTCCATCGGAGTAAATCTTCAGCAATATGTTGATGAAGGATTGTTAAAGTTTTTTGCATCAAGGCCAACGTTATACGGGCTTGAGATGCATTTGGTGGCAATGTATAAAACAATCAAAAAGTTTAAGCCTCAAGCAGTGGTGCTTGACCCAATAACCAACCTGATAACAGTAGGTTCTGTAAGTGAAGTTAAATCAATGTTGATTCGGTTGATTGATTTTTTACAAGAAGAACAGATTACGGTTATGTTTACTGCTTTAACATTAAACACAATTATTAGCGACCAAACAGACGAGGGGGTTTCATCATTAGTAGATGCCTGGTTGTTGGTAAGAGATATTGAGTATAATGGCGAACGCAACCGTGGTATGTATATCATGAAATCGCGCGGTATGAAACACTCAAATCAGGTGCGTGAATTTGTAATTACCGATAAGGGACTTGACCTGGTTGAGGTATACCTTGGTCCGGATGGTGTTTTAACAGGATCGGCAAGAGAGGCGCAAATACTACATGAGCAAACCGGAGAAGTATTACGTGATTATGCTTATAACCGTAAAGACCGCGAAATATCGCGTAAGCGTAAAGTGCTTGAAGCAAAAATATCAAGCCTGCAAACCGAATTTGAATCTATAGAGGAAGAATTGAACAAAGTATCGCAGGAAGAAGAACTAGTAAAACAAGTAACTGATAAAACCCGCGCAGAAATTACACAAAGGCGTGGTGAAAAAGGTTGATTATAATAGATCGGAATAAGATGGAGGAAGAAAAAAAATATGAGTTAAGATTATATATAGCAGGTAAAACAGCAAAATCTGTTACCGCATTGCAAAATCTTAAAAAATACTGTGAAGAGCATTTGAAAGGGCAGTATAAAATTGAGGTGATTGACCTTTTGGTACAGCCACAGCTAGCCGAGGGTGATCAAATTTTTGCTATACCAACGTTGGTAAGAAAAGTACCTGAACCAATAAGAAAAATTATTGGTGATCTGTCAAACGAAGAAAAAGTACTGGTTGGCCTGGATATTAGGCCGGCATAAAATAAAAAAATGGTAGAGCAAGATCCAGATTATAACGGTTTAGATGAGCAGCAAAGTTACATTTTACGATTATTTGTAACTGGTGCTTCTCCAAATTCGTCACGCGCTATATCTAATTTAAAACAGATATGCGAAACGTATTTAAAAGATAATTATGAACTGGAAATAATAGATGTTTACCAGCAACCCATGATTGCTGAACGTGAACAGATCATAGCGTTACCTATGCTTTTAAAAGTTTTCCCTTCACCCGTACGAAGATTAATGGGTGATCTATCGGATACTGAGAAAGTATTGATTGGGCTTGGCCTTAAGAAATATTGATAATGGAACAGGCTAAATACACATACGATGAACTTTTAAACCAGAATAATGAGCTCCATATTCAGTTGAATGAAGCTAATGATACTATACATGCAATTCGTACAGGGCAGGTTGATGCATTTATTGTTCAGGGTGAAAATGGACATCAGTTATACACACTTAAAACAGCCGATCAAACTTACAGGGTATTCATTGAAAAAATGAATGAAGGTGCGGTTACCCTCAATCGCGAGGGGCTTATCTTGTATAGCAATTCAAGATTTGCGGCAATGATTGGCATGCCGCTGGAAAAAGTACTTGGATTGGCTTTTGAACATTTTATCCCGAAGGAATACGAAGAAAAATATACCGAGGTTATTAATAACGGGTGGGAAGAGGATTATAAAGAAGAATTATGCCTGCTAACCAATAACGGGGAAATCCCTTGCCTTATATCCTGTAATACACTTGAATTGGATGAAGGTGTAGCATTAAGTTTAATATTAACCGATCTTACTATTCAAAAATATAACGAGAAGCAACTTAAGTATAAAAACGATCAGTTAGAGGTGGCTCAAAACGCAACCAGGAAATTAAATGATGAATTAGAAGATACTGTAAAGGAACGTACAAACGAACTACTAATAAGCCGGGAACATTTTAGATTATTGGCGGACAATATCCCTCAAATGACGTGGACAAGTTTGCCAAACGGACAAATAAATTTTTATAACCAACAATGGTTTGAGTATACCAAACTTGATTTTGAACAAACTAAGAATTGGGGATGGAAATTGGTAGTTCACCCGGATGATTTACCTGTAACTATCGAAAAATATAATTACGCGTTAGCCAATGGGCAAATATTTGAAGTGGAAAATCGGTACAGGAATGGCGATGGTATTTACCGTTGGCATTTAAACCGGGCCATTCCCTTAAAAAATGATGCTGGCGAAATTGTATTATGGGTTGGGACTGCTACTGATATTGAAGATCAGAAAAAGGAAATGGAGCGTAAAGACGAGTTTATTGGCATTGCCAGTCACGAGTTAAAAACACCATTAACCAGCTTAAAAGGATATTTGCAATTAGTCGCATCCTATAAAAAAGAAGAATTGCCCGTTGCTGTTAAAAGTTACATCAATAAAGCCAACATTGCCATTAATAAATTGCAGCATTTGGTTAATGATTTGTTAGATGTAAGCAAAATACAGGCTGGCCGGTTGGAATATAAGCTTGATCAGATTGATCTCGCAGATCTAATTTATTCTTGTGTTGAAAATGCTGCCCATATTTATCCGGAAATATTATTTGAGAATGATGCCTGCAAAAGTTATATTGTAAACGGCAATCCCGAACGCCTGGAGCAAGTATTAATGAATTTGGTTAATAATGCAGTAAAATATTCTCCCGATAGCAAAAAGGTTATTATTAAAACCGTTCAACTTGGAAATAATGTAAGAGTGTCAGTAACAGATTTTGGAATCGGCTTATCAAATGAACAGATAGAGCGTATTTTTGAACGTTTTTACCGGGTTGAGGATAAAAAATTTATGGCGAGTGGGTTAGGTATGGGCTTATACATATCAACCGAAATTATTAACGCCCATGATGGTAAAATAGGCGTTGAAAGTGAGCCGGGAAAAGGGGCAACTTTCTATTTTGATCTGCCTTTGATTGTATGACTAAAAAATAAAGCGAAATTTGAAAAGGCAAAGTAAACAACCTGTAATTCAATATTTCATATGGACGTACAAGAACAAATCAAAGAGTATATTACCAGCCAACTTGAACCAAAGCGTAGTGATATGCAAACTTTGCATATGCTGATGCTTCAGGTATTACCAGAATGTAAATTATGGTTCGACAATGGTAAAAACGCTGAAAATAAAACTGTTAGTAACCCCACTATAGGCTATGGATTTTACACCATAAAATATGCTGATGGAAAGACCAGGGATTTTTTTCAAATTGGTATGAGCGCAAACACAACTGGAATCTCTATCTATATCCTTGGTATCAAGGATAAGACATACTTAGCCCAAACGTATAGGAAAGAAATAGGCAAGGCGAGCGTGACCGGGTATTGCATTAAGTTCAAAAAAATAAAAGATATAAACATTGATATACTTGAGGCGGCAATACGATATGGGGTTGAGGCTACAAGCGAAAATTAAATTTCAAACTGAGACACTACCGATTTATTAAGCTGTAAAATAAGTAATTTTATAAATCTTTATACATCCATTTATTATCTAAATATGTCATCAGCCGATAACGGAAATGTGTCTTTAAACATCAGCGATAGTGGTATTGCAACCATTAGTTTCTATCATCCCGCACAAAACTCATTGCCATCAGCACTTTTGGATGAGCTTACCGCTAAAATTGTAAGCGCCGGTAATAACTCGCAAACACGTGTTATCTTGTTGAAAAGTGAGGGTGACCGTACCTTTTGCGCAGGCGCAAGCTTTGATGAGTTATTGCAGATAAAGGATAAAGAAACAGGTGCCCAATTTTTTTCAGGCTTTGCGAGGGTTATAAATGCCTGTCGTAAATCACCCAAAATTGTTATTGCCCGTGTGCAGGGTAAATCTGTAGGTGGTGGGGTGGGGCTTGCTGCTGGTGCGGACTATTGCCTGGCAACCGAAGCCGCAGCCATAAAATTGAGTGAATTGGCCATTGGTATCGGTCCGTTTGTAATATCGCCAGCGGTTATCCGTAAAATTGGCTTGCCTGCGTTTTCTCAGCTTACCATTCGTGCAGTTGATTTTCAAACAGCGCAATGGGCTAAAGAGAAAGGTTTGTTTAATGAGGTTTATGCTGATATAGCCAGCTTGGATGAAGCGGTTAACGCACTCGCCGAAAAGCTGGCATCCTATCATCCAGAAGCATTAAGTGGTTTAAAACAGATTTTATGGGAAGGTACCGAAAACTGGGATGAGCTATTAAAACAACGGGCTGCTATAAGCGGAGAATTGGTATTATCTGAATTTACGCAGCAGGCTTTACATGGCTTTTTGAGCGGTAAACGCTAATGGTTATTTATTCGTCCTCGTACAGACGTAAGCGGTTTCTTAAACCACGCATATTTTCCTGCATTTGCTCTACACGCTCAAGTAGATGGGTGATGGCTTCAATTCCTGCTACGTTTATTTCCAGGTCATGATGCAGATGTATCATACGTTCCAGTTTTTGTAGTTCCGTTTCTGGTATATAGGTAGTTTCGTTAACTGTTGTAATTTGCACCAAACCAGCTTCCTGTAACGAATTGATAAAGGTGTATTCAATATTGTAATACACACAAAAATCAGTTGTCGCTATTAAATTTCCTGTTGCCATCTTGTTTTATTTAATATCACAGTTTTGATAACTCTTCAAATAATTCTTTTTGTTTGTCGGTAAGGTTAGTTGGTATCTCTATCTCGTAGGTTAAGTATAGATCGCCAAACTGTCCTTCTTTCTTGTACACCGGCATTCCTTTGCCTTTTAGCTTTACTTTGGTTCCGTTCTGCGTTTCGGCAGGAACTTTTAGTTTTACCTTACCGGTAAGTGTCTCGGCAGTTATTTCTCCGCCAAGTACCGCTGTATATAAATTAAGTTTAATGGTATTATAAAGGTCGTTTCCGCTTCTTTTAAATCTTGGATCGTTGCTCACTGAAAATGCTATAAATAAATCACCTGCCGGGCCGCCATTAACACCCGGTCCGCCATGGCCGGTAATTTTTATGGTTTGGCCATTCTCTACACCTGCCGGTATAGTTATACGCAGATTTTTGCCGTTAACGGTAATGGTTTGTTTGTGAGTTTCGCTCACATCCTGTAAACTCAAATTCAGTTCGGCATTATAATCTTGTCCGCGGTATTTGGCTTGCCTGCCGCTGCGTCCGCCACCAGCTGCACCACCAAACATCGAATTAAAGAAATCGGAAAAATCTTCGCCTCCGCTACCACCACCAAATCCGCCAAAACCTTGCGCACCACCATAACTCTGCTGACGGCTTTGTTGCTGTTGGCGTTGTTGTTCATAAGCTTCGCCATGCTGCCAGTTCTCGCCATATTGATCGTATTTTTTACGCTTCTCAGGATCACTCAATACCTCATTCGCCTCATTCAGCTGCTGGAATTTTTTGTGCGATTCGGAATCGTTAGGGTTAAGATCAGGATGATATTTACGGGCCAGTTTACGGTAAGCACTTTTAATGTCTTTGTCTGATGCTTTTTTATCCAGACCTAAAATTTTATAATAATCAATAAAAGCCATATAGCTATGTAAGTAGTAGTTGGTATATATAAACCGCAAAAAGCGCGGCTTAGTTTTAACAATAAATGTTTATTAACAGATTAAATAAAGGTAACACTTATTGCTGTGAAAAATACAATGCAACTAAGTGTGAAAATATGAGTCTTATCATATATCAATCAATAATTAGCTAAATAACTTGGATAAAAGTCCCACCCAACCCACTCCAGAAGGGGAGGGCGTTAAAAAAAAGAAGCTACAGTCTCCACTATCGGGGGAGATTTAGAGGGGGCTTAGATATTGGGATACAAAGCGGATTTATAAATATGCGGGCAGCTTTCAACGTTTTGCAATCTATAGGTACGCGGCGTATCCCTATTTTAAAGATCAGTAACGCGTGTATGTACGCGTTTTACGTAGTTGCGAATATCAAGCACTATACCGGCAAATATGTAGAATATGAGCGGGAACCCTACTGCCAGGAATGACGAGTAGATGAAGAAAAGCCTGATTTTGTTGATAGATATGTTAAAGCGCTGGCCTAAATAGGTGCAAACCCCAAAAGAGTATCGTTCAAAAAATGTAAGTATTCGCTGTAACATATCAGGCCAGTTTCAATATTTTGTTACCTATACCGCATTGCAGGCACTTTTTAAAGTTACAATAATTATTCTTTAACTCCAATAAAGCCTGCGACTCGAAGGCGTTTTTAACTTTCACCCCTAAAACGTCAAAATCGTTAACAATATTGTTTTCTTCCTTGGGTAAACTCTCTAAAAGCTTCATGCTTCGGTTTATATAATATTCCAGCTGCAGGTGCTTTCCATAACTAAACAGAAAAACGGCCAAAGTGTTTAATAACAATACATCAACTGATGATTGTCCCAAGTTTTTTGATGACGGCTTGGATGGCGCATCAAATCGATAATGTTCTTCCCAATAAGGGTTTACCTGTATTTCAGTAAATAGGTCACGTAAACCCTTTACTTCACGAATATCCAATGCCTTGGAAAACAAGTGATTTGATTTTATGATGAGGGCGGCAAATTGTGCCAGCCTGATAGTTGGAAAGTTCTGTGGCCGCATGCGTAAAAACTTCCATAAATGGTTTTCAATAGGGGTAAGGCTATATTTTTTGCGTAGAAAATCATATTCTGTTTTTAGTTTCTTCGGATATTCATCTACAATATCTCCCTCCAAAAAACCAGCCTGACCAAATATCAATGCTTCGATTTGTAGCGGGTTGTTTTTGTGCTTCGCAAGGATGTTTTGAGGTAATGATTTCGCCAGCATTTCAAAAGGGAGGGCATTGGTTTTGAAACCGAAGTTAGCCGCCAAAAATTGATAAAATGTTTCTTCCCAGTCACCTCGATTTTGGTCGAGGACTTTGATCACGGTTTCAGCACGTTTTTCCAAACGCTCTACTAATACGCGGGTAAGCCATGTGCCTATGGTCATATCATCAATATGTCCAATACTCCCTTCACATGGAATAATAGTTTGATTGCCATATACCAACGAATGAAAGCGATTATATAAATCAGGTGATATGCGGTTTTCAAGTTCCAAAGTTGGCAGCTTATTGCCATCAGCTGTAATAACCGGTTCATCATCGCGGTAAACCACATGTAATATTACATTTTTATAAGCGTCGTCAGTGGTATGGTTATGCTTGCGCCAGTCGGATGAGGGTACGTGTATCTCTACATTACCTGCCCAGGTGGTATCGCCAATTCGTATCCGGGCATTACTAAAATCCGGACCTGAATGGGTATTATGGATGCCTACGGAGTAGATATGAATAGCTTCACCATCAACAGTTTTCAGGTCGGCATTATCAAATAGCCTGAATTTCCATACGTAATGTAAAAAATCTTCGGTGAAAAGCATTCTATTTCAGTAAGTTGATGATTCGGTTTAAGTTTAATTCTGTTATAATAAATATATAATTTATAAATGTATTTTTAAACTATTGAAAACCTCTTTTCTCCATCACCAATTATGCAGCAAACAACAGCATCACGAATAAAATCAATCATAGGTGGATCATTAGGTAACCTGGTTGAGTGGTACGACTGGTATGTGTACTCTGCATTTTCGCTATATTTTGCGCACGCGTTTTTCCCTTCAGGCAATCAAACAGCCGAATTATTAGATACTGCCGGTGTATTTGCCATAGGCTTTTTAATGCGGCCAATAGGTGGTTGGTTAATGGGAACTTTTGCCGATAAAAGAGGACGGAAAACTGCTTTAACATATTCGGTATTGTTAATGAGTTTAGGCTCATTAATAATAGCGGTGATTCCCGGCTATAAACAAATCGGTATTGCCGCACCGATAATATTGGTATTAGCCCGAATTATTCAAGGCATAAGTGTTGGCGGGGAGTATGGCACCAGCGCCACCTATTTAAGCGAAATCGCCACTAAGAAGCATCGTGGTTTTTATTCCAGCTTTCAATATGTAACGCTCATTATGGGGCAACTAATAGCATTGGGTGTGTTGGTTTTATTGCAACGGGTATTTTTGACCGAAGCGCAACTACATGCCTGGGGGTGGCGTATCCCGTTTGGTATCGGTGCGTTTTTGGCAATCATTGCCATGTATTTAAGGCGCAGTTTGCAGGAATCTGTAGAAATAGCAACAGATGAACAATCAATCGCCAAACGCGGCACCTTTAGCGAATTGTTAAAGCATCCAAAAGCAGTACTCACTGTTGTTGGCTTAACGCTTGGCGGTACGGTGGCATTTTACACATTCACCACTTACATGCAAAAGTTTTTGGTAAATACCTCCGGTTTTTCTAAAAGCAGTGCTACCTTAATATCTACCTTTACATTGGTGATTTTTATGCTGATACAACCGGTTTTTGGTTTGTTATCCGATAAAATTGGGCGTAAACCTTTATTAATAGCATTCGGTGTTTTAGGAGCAATTACTACGGTGCCAATTCTTTATTTTTTGGCAGACACCCTTAATGTATGGGTAGCTTTTGCTTTAATTATGCTGGCATTACTTATTGTTAGTGCTTATACCAGTATAAACGCGGTAGTAAAAGCCGAGCTTTTCCCGGCGAATGTTAGAGCATTGGGTGTGGGTTTTCCTTATGCCATTGCGGTATCATTGTTTGGTGGTACTGCTGAGTATATTGCACTTTTATTTAAGAATGAAGGTCACCAGGGATGGTTTTACTGGTATGTGGCAATTTGTATAGCAGTATCACTAATAGTTTATGTGAGTATGCTTGATACGCAAAAACATTCGAAAATAGAAGGCGAATAAACTATATCACCGGGTTCGCGATATAAGTTTTCCATAAATCATCCAGCGATTTACCGGTTAGCTGTTGCCATGATGCATCGGTATAAACGTGCTTACGCATCTGGTCATCTAACGAGATCACAGTTTTGGGATTGTAGTTTTTCTCTATCCAAACCAAAAAGCGGGCAGTTACCCGGTAAGCATCGGTGTAATTTTGGGTTGGTTTGTAGTCAGGTAATTTCCAGTTAGCCGCTTTGTTGTTAATGCCGAATTTATAACGGGCATAATCGGCAATGCCTTCCGTTAACCAGCCCGGGCCGTTGCTATTACCATAATCCTGTACAATGTGCATTACCTCGTGGGTTATCACATCAATATCTTCCGGGTGTTTGTGCATCCATATATTGCTTATGGTAACTTTGCCGTTATCTGTTTCGGCAACGCCTTTATAAGTGGTATCAATCACCATCGTAACAGCCTTTAGCGTGTTTTTATTATAAGCTTTTGCAAGTTCAGGATATACAATGTAAAAGATGTTTACCATGCGGGCTTGTTCGGCGCTATCAAGCGTGGCATCATAATTTATAAAAGTAAGTTTGTAGCCGTGATTGTTATAAATAGTAGTTTTTTGCCCGTTTGCGTTGATAACAAGGCATAAGAATAGCATAAGTATGATGGAGGCAGTTTTCATGATGGCAAGTTAAAAATTATAGTTTAAACAGCCTTTTGGTGTTTGTAATATTATAATGACTATACAATATAGCCGCTATATACCCGCTATCTTCATAAAAAGATTATTTTTGCGCACATATATTTATGACCGATACAGAAAAACTTTTTGATCAGGCAGTAGCGTTGTTGCAAAAACTGATTTCGATACCATCATTCAGCAAAGAAGAGGACAAAACAGCCGACACCATCCAGGAATTTATGAAAGGCCATGGTATTACCATGCATCGTAAATTAAACAATCTTTGGGCTTGGAATAAGCACTTCGACCCGGCGAAGCCTACTATTTTATTGAATTCGCATCACGATACCGTAAGACCAAATTCGGGTTATACCCGTGATCCTTACGATGCTAAGATTGAAGATGGTAAACTTTATGGCTTAGGCAGTAATGATGCCGGTGGATGTTTGGTATCGTTAATCGCAAGCTTCCTTTATTTTTATAACAAAGAAAATCTTAAATATAATTTTTGTTTAGCCACCACTGCCGAAGAGGAAATTTCCGGTGTTAATGGTTTAGAACTGATTATTCCCGAACTAGGTCAGCTTGATTTTGGTATAGTTGGTGAGCCAACCCTTATGCAGTTAGCCATTGCCGAACGCGGTTTAATGGTGTTGGATTGTACTGCACATGGCAAAGCTGGTCACGCTGCACGTGAGGAAGGCGAGAATGCTATTTACAATGCTTTGGCAGATATTGAATGGTTCCGCAGCTTCCGTTTCCCTAAAGAATCAGAAGTTTTTGGGCCGATAAAAATGTCGGTTACTATTATAAATGCCGGCTCACAACACAATGTGGTGCCTGCAAGCTGTGTGTTTACCGTTGATGTTAGGGTAACTGATGCTTATCGTAATGAAGAAGTGCTGGAAATTATCCGCCAGCATGTAAAATGCGATGTTCAACCAAGATCGATCAGGTTAAAACCATCATCAATAGATAAAGAACACCCAATAGTACAAGCCGGTATAGCTTTAGGTAGAACAACTTATGGTTCGCCTACTACATCTGATCAATCTTTACTTGATATTCAATCCATTAAAGTTGGGCCTGGTGATTCTGCACGCTCGCATACAGCTGATGAGTTTGTTTATGTAGATGAGATCAGAGAAGGGATTGAATTGTATATTAAAATGCTCGAACGTTTGGTTTGATTTGACCGTATGTCATTGCGAGGTACGAAGCAATCGCACGTAGAAAAGCAGTCTTGCAAAGTTCGCGATTGCTTCGTACCTCGCAATGACATTATAAATTTCGTTAGGTATAAAAGCAATCACAATCACTCGACCTCAATATTTATCCGATTGCACCTTTCCTAAGTATCAATAAAATATTTATAGCATATTTGTAGCATGAGTAAATTGTGGCAAAAAACTACAAATGTTAATCAACTGGTAGAAAGTTTTACCGTTGGCCGTGATACGGAATTTGACCATCAAATGGCGGCTTTTGACGTGCTGGGATCGCTGGCGCATACGCAAATGTTGGAAAGCATTGGATTGATGAGCAGCGATGATCTGAAATTAGTTCAGCGCGAATTAAAAGCTATTTATAAAGATATTGAGCAAGGTAATTTTACTATAGAGCCGGGTGTTGAAGATGTGCATTCGCAAGTAGAGATGCTGCTTACCCAACGTATTGGCGATGCCGGTAAAAAAATACATAGCGGCCGCTCACGTAACGACCAAGTTTTGGTTGACCTCAAATTATTCTTCAGGAATGAACTGCAACAGGTAGTTGAGGAAACTCAAATTCTGTTTCGTCAGTTAATTGAGCTTAGCGAAAAGTATAAGGATGTGCTTTTGCCGGGCTATACCCATTTGCAGGTAGCCATGCCATCGTCCTTCGGCTTATGGTTTGGTGCTTATGCTGAAAGTTTGGGAGACGATTTGGAACTGGTTTTAGCTGCTTATAAAATCACTAATAAAAACCCATTAGGTTCGGCTGCGGGTTATGGTTCTTCATTCCCGTTAAACCGTACTTTAACTACCAAATTGTTAGGTTTTGATAGCCTTAACTATAATGTAGTTTACGCGCAAATGGGTCGTGGTAAAACTGAGCGTATCATCGCGCAAGCTTTATCATCCATAGCGGCTACATTGGCTAAAATGGCTATGGATCAGGCTTTGTATTTAAGTCAAAATTTCGCTTTTGTAAGCTATCCCGATACTTTAACTACCGGCAGCAGCATTATGCCACACAAAAAAAACCCGGATGTTTGGGAAATTATGCGTGGCAAATGCAACCGCATACAGGCGCTGCCGAATGATGTGGCTATGATGACCACCAATTTGCCATCAGGTTATCACCGTGAATTGCAGTTGCTTAAGGAATTGTTGTTCCCTGCGTTTACGGAGTTGAAAAGCTGCCTGCACATGGCAACCTTTATGCTGCAAAACATTACCGTAAAAACGGATATATTGAATGACCCTAAATATGCTTACTTGTTTAGCGTAGAAGAGGTGAACCGCCTAACTTTAAGTGGTACGCCATTTCGCGATGCTTATAAACAAGTGGGCTTAGCTATTGAAAAAGGCGAATTTAATCCTGACAAAAAAGTGAATCATACCCACGAAGGCAGTATTGGAAACCTGGGAAATGAGCATATTGAGGAAGCATTTAACAAGCTGGTAAATAGCTTTGATTTTGCCAAAGTGAAACAAGCAATTGAAGAATTAGTCAAATAACATGAACGGCCAAAACAGAGCAGATATTTATCCGGGCTTGGAAGTTGATATCATCCTGAAAAAAGATCAGCGTTCAGGGAAACGTACCCGAGGGTTTGTGAAGGATCTGCTAACAAGTTCTTCGCATCATTCACGAGGTATTAAGGTGCGGTTGGAGGATGGGCAGGTTGGCCGGGTTATTGAAATCATCGAAGAAGATTAACAAACAATGACAAATACAATAGCAACTGATAAACGTTTTTTCTACAAAATTGATGCGCACTACCGTTTAATGATGGCATTAGTGGTTAGTGTGATAGTCTTTTTTATTTTTTTGAACAGACTTACTATTCCCGAGCTTGCTTTAGTTACCTGGATAGCTTGCGCATCTACCATAATTATTTTTAATTGGATTATTATTTTAACGTCTCATCCCCGTGAGGTGAAAAAAATTGCTAAACTGCAGGATTCCAGCCGCACGTTTCTTTTCGCGTTTATTATAACAGCGTCTATAGTAAGTTTGGCAGCTATTATTTTTCTACTAAAATCACCCAAAGGAATCTCGGAAACCGGTAAGAATGAGCATATTTTATTAGCCATTGGGGCAGTTGCAATATCGTGGTGGCTTGTTCATACCGTATTTTCATTACGATACGCCCATCTGTTTTATGATACAGATACTGACGATGGCGGGACTAAAAAGGGTGGGGGACTTGATTTTCCGGACACCAAAGAACCCGATTTCCTTGACTTTATTTACTTTGGTTTTGTTGTTGGGATGACCTTTCAGGTATCCGATGTACAAATTACCGATAGAAGTATTCGTCGGCTATGCCTGCTGCATGGACTGATTTCTTTTGCTTTTAATACTGCTATTGTTGCATTAAGTATTAATGTAATATCGGGTTTGATAACGCAATAGTGAACCAGGATTAAACGGATTTATTTAATTAACTGTCTGAACCATGATTTGTTGGATTAACAGATTTTCTTGATTAAATCATCAATTAAGATTTGCATCCTATTTAATCAAATAAATCCGTTTAATCCAGGTTCAGACTCAATCAAACAACCCCGGTGCTGGTTTATCCCTGTCAATAAATTTTGGTCGCTGTAATTGTGTGCCCAGTTCCTGATTTAATTTTTCAATTACATAATCCGCTAATTCAGGGGAATACCGCTCGTCGTGCTGGTGCATAAAGAACCAGCATGATTGCAGACCCATGTTTCGCCATTGCTTTATGCGTTCCACCCATTCGTCGCAACGGGCGTAATCAGAACGGTGGAGGCTGTTACCCACAAAACGGATGAAGGCATGTGGTGTAGGCAATTCCATGTGTACTACATCTCTTCGCCCAGTAGCATCAGTTATAACCGCACCTATATTTAACTGATGGAACAGCTCAAATACTTGCACACGCACCGTTGCATCGGCAAACCATTCTTTATGCCTTAATTCTACAAATACAGGTACATCTTTGGGCAGGCTTTCCAAATATATTTTTAACTCGGGGAAGCTTTTTGGTGTATAATTATCGCTTAATTGCAAAAATAACGGCCCTAATTTATCGCCGAAGGCCATAATACCTTCATAATAAATGGTGGTTATATCATCAGCGTTTTTTAAACGACGGATATGGCTGATGCTTTGTGAGAATTTAGGGCAGAATTTGAAATCAGGATTAGTATCTGCCTTTTCTTTCCATTTACTAATGGTGGCAGGCGGGTATACATTATAGAACGTGGCGTTTAGCTCGATGCAGTCAAAATGCTTTACATATTCATCTAAAAAATTGGCGTCTTTTGTTTTTAGGGGATATATTTTACCAACCCATTCCTTACGTCCCCATTTAGCACAGCCCACATGAACCTGAAATGGTTTGTCATTTTTTGAGACGCTAAGTGTTTTTATTGTTAGTTCAGGGTCAGGTGGTAACGTAAAATCTGCTTCCTCTAACTCTCCCGGTGTTACTCTGCCAAATTCCATGATTTATTTTTTTGACAAGATAATATTTTATCAGGATTGAAAACAAAAATAAGGCCGGAATTATTCGCGTTTCGCAGTGAATGAACCGTTGGTTATTGTATTGATCAGAGCGCTTGCCTCAAAATCGTCTGAATTAAATAATCCACCAGAGAATGTTCCCCTAATCTCGTTAGACGTAACCGCTGTTATAGTTACCGACCCTATTGGCTGAGCAACCTGAGTTACATAAGCATTAGTTGTATCCGGAAAAAAGAACAGCGACATGCTATGTGGTTGTTCAAATATAGTGGAAGCTGGAAACACCTGGCCAACCTTTATGCTATCAATATCGGCAAATAAATCTACCTCAAAGCTATTATCGCTAATTTGGCTTTTAGTTACATTATAGCCCGATATAATTAACTGCTCGCTACCGTTAACACTACCCTGAAGCGCGATACAAGTGTTAAACGCCAGGTTTGTGTTGTTATATGCCAGTTTCATAGAAGATGATGAACCGGTAGTACTAGTCGACGTGGTTACAGTGGTTTTATTACAAGCAGTAAAGACAGTTATAGCAGACAAACCAACAATAAAAAGTTTTGTAAGATTTTTCATGATAAGGATTAAGTTACAAAGATACCGTTTTGATTGACAAGTTGCCACAAGATTGCTTTCAGTGGCTTGCCATTATGTTTACCCTAATAGATCCACTTTAAACTGGGGAATAACTCTTTTTTTAGATGCCTGTTCATAGGCATATGCCAACTTAATAATATCAGCTTCCTTATAAGCGGTACTTATAAATGATAAACCAATTGGCAAACCATGTGCCGCGCCCATTGGTACGGTAATATGTGGATAGCCCGCCATTGCAGCAGGAGTAGAGAAGCCAAAACCATTATCATAATCGCCGTTCACCAGATCGATAGTGCAGGCGAAGCCGTTTGTTGGGGCGATGATGGCATCGAGTTTATTATGGCTCATAATTGTATCAATCGCTTTGCGTGTGATGCCGGTGGTTTTTGCTGCGGCATCTAAATATTCTTTACTGTTTAAATCACCTTTTGCCTGTGCCTGCTCCATTATCTCCTGTTTAAAAAAAGGCATCGCTTTGGCCGCGTTAGCTTTGTTAAAGGCCATTACATCAGCCAGCGATTTTACTTTTGAGTTGGCAGTGTTCAGGTATTTGTTTAGCCCATCCTTAAATTCGTATAGCAATACGGTAAATTCATCAGTACCTATTGGTTTTAATTCCTTTACCAGTTCTACATCAATAATGGTTGCGCCTTTGCTTTTTAAAACCGCAACTGCATCCTGCAATAAGGCCTCCATATCAGGGTTGCCTGCGTAGGCTGTCTTTTCGATGCCTAAGCGTTTGCCTTGCAGTCCATTCGCATCTAAAAATTTGGTGTAATCGGGTTGTATTTTACTTTTATCCTCTGGTGCATAAGCATCTTCAGGGTCTACGCCTGCTAATATTCCTAATAAAATCGCGGCATCTGTAACGGTCCGAGCCATTGGCCCGGCAGTATCCTGTGTTTTTGATATAGGGATGATACCCGTACGGCTCAATAAACCTACAGTAGGTTTAATACCTACAATTCCATTTACTGATGATGGCGATACTACTGAGCCATCCGTTTCAGTTCCGATTCCTATCGCACATAAATTTGCTGAAACTGCTGATCCTGTACCCGCGCTTGATCCGCTGGGGTTACGATCCAAAATATAGGGGCATTTAGTTTGCCCTCCTTTACTGCTCCAACCACTGCATGAGCGGGTGGAACGGAAATTTGCCCATTCGCTTAAGTTTGTTTTGCCTAAAATTACAGCACCGGCCTCACGCAGACGATTTATAATGAAAGCATCCTTACCCACATAGTTATCGGCTAAAGCAAGCGAGCCGGCGGTGGTGGCAATTTTATCTTTAGTGTTGATGTTATCTTTTAAAAGCACGGGTACCCCATGTAACGCCCCGCGAATTTTACCTGATTTGCGCTCATTATCCATTTCATCGGCTATAGATAGTGCATCGGGATTTAACTCAATAATGGCGTTTAGCTTTGGGCCATTTTTATCAATATCATTAATACGGGTAAGGTATAATTGGGTAATAGCATGCGAAGAATATTTCCCGCTTTTCATGTACTCCTGCAATTGCGCTACAGTTACTTCGTTAAGCTCAAAGTTGTCATTTGCAGGTGCATCGGTTACTGATTTTTTAGGTGCCGGGGTACAAGCATTGATACTTAAGGCCGATAAAGTAATTCCGGCTATAGAGCCCGTTTTAAGGAAATTTCTTCTGTGCATAATAAAGTCGGTGAAATGAACTACAAGAAACAAAATTTTTATGAAAATGTATTCATTAATGAAAGCTTATCTGCCAGTAATTTCTTAATTTTCCAAACGTTAATATAATTAGTAATAAAATCTACCCAAGATATGTCCACAATGTATAAAGTCGTGTTAACGGCAGCCCTCGCGTTGGTAATTAATACATCATTCGCACAATCAAGCGTTCTTCGTCCTCAAATTGCGGAAATCGCTAAATCTGCCAAAGGTATTGTTGGCGTATCTGTGCTGGGTTTAGAGGATAGAGATACAGTAAATTACAACGGCAATGCCCGTTTGGTGATGGAAAGCGTGATGAAATTCCCGATTGCTATGGCGGTATTGCACCTGGTTGATTCGGGTGTATTAACGCTGAACCAAACAATTCATATCAAAAAGAAGGATCTACCGCCAATATATAGCCCCTTACGCGACAAATATCCTAATGGAGATGTTGATGTGTCGATAAATGATTTAATGAGTTATATGGTATCTCAAAGTGATGACGATGCCTGCGATATTTTACTTGAAAAATTAGGTGGTGCTGATCAGGTTGAGTATTACCTGCATATGATTAAGATTAGGGGCATTAATATTGAAGCATCTGAAGAAGATATGGCGAAAACACCGGAAAGCCAATATACTGATTGGTGTAAACCGAAGGCCGTTATACAACTTTTGGATACTTTATATAGCGGGAATGTTTTAAAACCTGCAAGCAGAGATTATTTAAATAAATTAATGGTTGCAACTACAACAGGGCCTAACCGAATTAAAGGCTTATTACCTGCAGGTACGGTTGTTGCGCACAAAACTGGCACATCAGGAACTAATGCTGCTGGCTTAGCGCTTGGTACAAATGACGTTGGCGTTATTACCTTGCCAAACGGTAAACATGTGGCTATCGCTATATTCATAACCAGTTCAACTGCGGATGAAGCTACCCGCGATCTGGTTATCGCAAAAATTGCAAAGGCTGCATATGATAACCAGTTGTTGAAGAAATATAAATAGTTAACTCACCCGACAACGCTTCGCTGGTCGACCTCTCTATCGCTGTGCGACAAAGAGGTGAAAACCATAAATTGAATTCCCCTCTTTACCGCTTGCGGTAGAGAGGGTGGTCGAGCGTAGCAAGACCAGGTGAGTACTCTGCAAGCGACATCAACTCACCCAGCTACGCTGCGCTGGCTGACCTCTCTATCGCTGCGCGACAAAGAGGTGAAAATATAAGTTTAATTTCCCTCTATGTCTTCGGCACAAAGTGATGAAAAAATATTTTATTATTTTTAGCTATGCAATCTATAACCGAATTATGCCGGGAATTAAGGCAGCGAGAAACTCCTGCTGAAAAAGTTCTTTGGTATCATCTCAGGAACCGCAAATTATTTGATCATAAATTTTTACGTCAATACCCAATTTGTGCAAAATCAACCTTTGATAAAGATTTATATTATATCCCTGATTTCTATTGCGCTAAAGCTAAATTGGTTATTGAGGCCGATGGCTCGATTCATCAATTAAAAAAAGAATATGATAAAAACCGTGACGAAGTATTAGGCTTATTGGGACTAACCATCTTAAGGTTTGAGAATAAGCAGATATTGACAGATATACGAACTGTGTTGACGGAAATAGGCAAGCATTTGTAAGTTTCTTTATGGCGAGGTTAACTCACCCGACGACGCTTCGCTGGTCGACCTCTCTATCGCTGTGCGACAAAGAGGTGAAAAAAATACTTTCCTATTTTAAAACCTCGTTAGCCAATTTCTTTGTGCCGTCAACTTTGTTGGTATAGGTTAAGCCTAATATCTGGTTAATCATCGGGAAAATATCTACATTGTTAAAAGCCGGGATAATTAAAGCGTTTTTAAATGCCGGTCCCCAGGCATAAAAAGTAGCGTGCATATCCTTAACTACAGTAGGATCATAACCATGCCAGCCCGGATCCATTTTTCTGTGATACAGGTCGAATACTTTTGGCCAGTTAGGGATCAGTAAAATATCGCCTATGCGGTTATGCCAGTCGTCTTTTGCGCCGTAATGTAGTTTTTCGGGCACGTTTGTTTTTAAGTAGACGGCATAATCAGCTGTTTTATTTTTTAAAAGTTCGTCGTAGGTAGCTTGAATATATTTAGGGTCTTTCGCATATAACTCAACCAATAATCCATCACCCGAAACAATAAACTTTGAAGTGTCAATACCTGCGGGTGCCTCTATTGGGTTTTCGGTGTCGGCTTTAGTCATGCCATGATCCGATACAAAAACATAGTTCACATTTAATCCGGTTGTTTTAACGGCCTTGGTTAGTTCATATACCGACGAATCGATCAAATGTACCGCGTCGGCAACTTCGCGTGAATCCGGGCCGTGTTTATGGCCTTCGTGGTCAACCTGCGGAAAGTAGAAGGTGATGATATGCGGGCGTTTATCGGCAGGCATATCTAACCAGTTAACGACTGTTTGTATGCGATTATGCATTTCTATCTTTTCATTGTATTTGTAGTAATAGGTTGGACGTATACCCTGTACTTCAGCTTCTGATCCAACCCAATAAAAGCTTGCGGATAACATTTTTTGCTGCTCCGCTAATACCCAAATAGGTATTCCACCACTGTACCAGATAGCATCGGTACCGGTTTTGCCTTTATAGGAAAAAAAAGATTTGGTATCGGCATCGTAAAAAGAATTATTTACCAAACCTTCGTGTGATGGATATAAGCCGGTTACGATAGAATAGTGGTTTGGGAAAGTTACCGATGGATAAGAGGGCAGCATTGATTCTGCCTGAACGCCTGATTTTGCCAAAGCAAGTAAGTGGTCAGCGTTATATTTTTGCGCATAATCCCAGCGGAAGCCATCCGCGGAAATTAATATTACATAAGGTTTTTGTTGTTGTTCGGGGCTGTTTGTACGGCCCGGAATAATCTTTTGTGTGGTATCTATCTGGCCGAAGCTGGTTGAGGCAATTAAAAGGAAAAGCAAAAATGATAAGTAATATTTCATGAGCGATCAGTTTGTATCCAAATTTATATAAATAAGATTATGGAACTGTTAAGGAGCATGAAGTTTGTGTGATTTTAACCTTATGTGATAGTTTTTTTACAACATCAGTCTTCGCCCCAAAAAATACTCTATCTTGTTTTATCAATTATGAAACAAGCAGTATTTATTTTCCTGATAGTTATTTGTGCAAACAGTTTGCTATCGGCACAAACCCCTGTAGCGCGAAATGGCGCGTTAAGGGTAAAAAATGGTCAGGTTGTAAACCAATATGGTCAACCTCCCGAGTTGCGGGGACTTAGTTTCTCGTGGAGCATTTGGCAGGGGAGAAAGTATTATAATACAGATGTTGTTGACTGGATAAGCAAGGATTTTAAAGTATCGCTTATTAGAGCAGCCATGGCGGTGCAACCCGAACATGGCTATCTGGAGGAGCCGGACTCCCAAAAGCAACTTATTGTAAGCGTGGTTAATGAGGCCATTAAAAAAGGAATTTATGTATTGATAGATTGGCATGATCATAATGGTTACCTGCATGTGTCTCAATCAAAAGCATTTTTTGCGGAGATGGCACAAAAGTATAAAGGCGTACCGAATGTTATTTATGAGGTTTGGAACGAACCTGAACGTGTAAGCTGGGACACCGTTAAAAATTATGCGGTACAAGTGATTGCTGAAATCCGCAAATATGATCCGAATAATTTAATTGTTGTAGGTAGCCCACATTGGGATCAGGATGTAGATGTTGCGGCTGCAAATCCTATTACGGGGTTTAAAAACATCGCTTATTCTTTCCATTTTTATGCGAGTGATCCAAATCATCAGGATCAATTACGAGCCAAAGGAGACAAGGCTATACAAATGGGTTTACCATTACTAATTACCGAATGGGGTGTTGGCGAAGCAAGTGGTAACGGTGTATTTGATATTGCTGAAAACGAAACCTGGATAAAGTGGATGGGGGCGCACAAATTAAGCTGGGTAAATTGGAATATTACCGACAAAGATGAAACTACCGCGTTGTTAAAACCCGGCGCATCACCTAATGGTGGCTGGTCAGAAGAGGATTTAACATTGGATGGTATTTATCTACGGAAATTATTAAGAGAGCTAAATAAATAATACAATTTTAAAAACCGCTTAGTTTCAACCAAGTTTCAAACAGACCCGGCCAGCTATCGCTTGCCAGGTTTTGTTTTTTCATGCCAAAACCATGGCCTCCATTTAAAAATAGGTGTAGTTCAGCAGGGTGCTTTGCTGTTATCCATGTATTATAAAGCTGTGCACTGTATACAGATGATCCATCATCACTGGCTGCTGCCAAAAACATTGGTGGTGCATCGGCAGGTACATTAACCTGCATTTCTGGTGGAAA
The DNA here is from genome assembly GCA_026224775.1 of Bacteroidota bacterium. Taxonomy (GTDB): domain Bacteria; phylum Bacteroidota; class Bacteroidia; order Sphingobacteriales; family Sphingobacteriaceae; genus Mucilaginibacter. The sequence goes on along the minus strand of JAMFRP010000046.1, from coordinate 24,831 downwards.
ATAAGCATATATCGGAGCCACAAAATCAGGTCGGTTTTGTAGTGTATAGCCATACGCTGTTGCCGCGGCAATTGTCCCGCCTGCCGAAAAGCCTATTATCCCAATACGATCCGGCGAAATTCTGTATTCAGCGGCATGGCTGCGTACATAAGCTATTGCCGCACGTCCATCAGCTATAGCAAGGGGCGCAACTGGTGCTTGTTCCTGCAGTACAGTGTTGGCTTTCATTTTAGCAAGCATCTCTTTGTATGGATCAGGGCCTAATGTGTGCATTAATCTGTATTCCAATAAAAATGCAGTTATACCGTGTTTTTGCAACCATTTGCCAACATCATAGCCTTCATGGTTTATAGATAGTGTTTGTAAACCACCGCCGGGACAAATAATAACAGCAGTACCTGTGTTCGCGACTGTACTATCGGGCAAATAAACAGTAAGAGTAGGGTGGCTTACATTGTAAACCACATTGCTGTGATATACATTATCAGCACTCTCAGATTGGTTCCACGTCCAGCTTTCAGAGCCCGGCGCTGCACCATTATATAGTTGAATTACTTTTTGTTGAGCTTTTGCCGCAAAAGCGAGTAATAGAAATAACGGGAGTAATAGTTTCTTATTCATAATGTATTATTGAAATGATAGTGAATGTTAAAACTTTAAAGCGGAATTATAGTATAAATATAAAATTGCTTAATGAATATTAAGTGGTTATGCGATTAAACTTTTACACCAATCAGATAGTCATATGGGTGGCACTTATAATAAATATATTTACCTTCATATCATGATACCCCTAAAATCCATATTTGATGTTAGAGTTTTCGCCTTTGTGGCGATGGTACTAACATTTCAAGCCTGTAACCATCCAAAAAAGATTTATGAGAGCAGTTGCGATGACGAGCGCACGTTTAAACAGATAAGCTTTAAGAATTTAGTTGACAGTTTTGCAAACTACGATAATCAGTACGTAGAGGTAGAAGGCAAGTATGAACAGGAAAAAGACCTATCAGTACTAATTGATGATAGCCTGGTAAGTAAAGGAAACAAGAAAGTGATTTTGGTTGATTTTAGTCAGGATTGCCCGTTGTTTTTAAAAGCAACCAGAACTGGCTTTTTTGATTATGATGCCAATAACGGGCAACTTACACCTGTTAATAATAAAACTATAACCATAAGGGGGAAAATAAATAGTCGCAATAAAGGTCACCTTAATGCTTATAAAGGTACAATTGAGCATATTAGCTATGTTAGTCTTTGAACCGGAGGCTATAGATTTTTAGTGGAGATCAAACTTTAAGCCATCATAGGCAAACTCAATACCATAAGGTAAATCTGCCGACATTGCTTCATGCAAGCCAAGACGGTGACTAATATGTGTTAAGTATGTTTTTTCAGCGCCGATTAACTGGGCAAATGCGACAGCTTCATCAAGTGTAAAATGCGAGATATGACTTTGCGTTTGCAGCGCGTTTATTACCAGGGTTTTTGTGCCCTTTATTTTTTCTATTTCACTTTCAGCTACGGTTTTAGCATCGGTTATATAAGTGAAATCATTTATGCGGAAACCGAGTACCGGTAGCTTGTAATGCATCACCTCAACAGGTATCAAATGCAGCGATCCAATATCAAACGGTGTTAAATCAATTGTGTGCATATTGATCTGTGGAATACCCGGATATTTAAATTCGGCGAAAATGTATGAGAATTCACGTTTTAGGGCTTCTTGCACACGCTCGGTAGCGTAAACATCTATTGGTGCGTTTTGATGATAATTAAAGGCTCGTATATCATCCATCCCTGCTACATGATCTTTGTGTTCATGAGTGAAAACTATAGCATCTAGTTTCTTTACTTTTTCGCGGAGCATTTGATAACGAAAATCCGGGCCGGAATCAATAACCACTGTTTTGTCATCAGTTTCGATCAGGATAGATGAACGCAGGCGATTATCACGTGGATCGGTTGAGGTGCAAACCTCGCAATCGCATGCAATAACAGGTACGCCCTGTGAAGTGCCGGTGCCTAAAAAAGTAATGGTCACAGTTGCAGGTTAGTTTGTTTTAGTTGCTGCAAAAATGCAACCTGTTTATCATCCAAAAGTTTATAATCAATTTCCAGCTCACGTGCCAGTTCGGTTATGGAGTTAATCCTGCTTTCGAGGTTCGAGAATTTGTTGATCACAATTACCTTGCTGTTTTGCAACAGGCAGGCATTGGTTTTAAAATTGCCTTTTTCGTACCTAACCTTGTAACCTGCTGTTTTTAACAGCATTTCCAGTTTTTCAAGGGTGTGGTTAGTGAGTGAGAGCATTATTCAAATTTACGAAATTTAATTTAGGTTGATTTGAAATAATGTCATTGCGAGGAACGAAGCAATCGCGAATTTTGCAGGACTGCTTTTCTATGTGCGGTTGCTTCGTTCCTCGCAATGACATAGCGAAGTCATGCTGGATTTATTTCAGCATCCCACAGGACAGATCACCAAGCGAACGTGAATTGCATGAGAAATCCCGAAACAAGTTCGGGATGACGAAAAATTTGTTACTGTCTCAAATCCACAACTTCAACGCCAGGATGCGCTTTGGTATCAAAAGTAAATGTGCTTTCAGGAATTTGTACATTGGGTATAAATGTTTTGATGGTATAGCTGTATTTATTGCCTGATTTATCAAATATAAGTGCGCTGTAGATCTGTTTTTTGGCCTTATCGATCATCAGCCTGATCTTGAAAAATGACTTGTCGATATCTTCAGGTGTTAGGTCGATGATCTGATAAACACGGCCTTTTAAAGTTTCGCTGCCGGTGTAGATGTACTTGTACCCTTTTTCATACATTGTGAAGATCTGTGCCGGATTGAAGCTCTCGCCTGCATTATCAACCTTGTTTAGTTGCACCTCTTTGTCCTTTTTGGTATAAGTCCATTGGCTTTTGCCATCGGTTATTATCTCCTGTTCAACCTGATTTTTGGCAGTTGGATCTTGACTGTAAAGACTCAGCTTGTATTTATTTGTTTTTGATTGAACAATGATCGTTCCTTCCTGTGTAATGGTTGTTTGTGACTGAGGGTTGTCTATCACAAATGTAAAATCACTTTTTACAATGTTGTAGGCTTTGTATTTGGCGCTTACCTGGTTTAAAATAACTTTTGCTTCAGCATCTTTTTGGGCAAATGCAGTAGCGTTTATTCCTAAAACTAATAATAAGTATAAAGTGATTTTTTTCATTTCGTTGGGTGGATGTATTTGCTAAATATACAGTTTAGAGGGTTAGATGTTTGTAAGGTTTAATTCCTTTGTCATTGCTTTTATCTTTGTCATTCTGAACGGAGTGAAGAATCTATCCGGTATATATCGCGTTAAGCAAAGTTATTAGATTCTTCGCTGCGCTCAGAATGACAAACAGGGTGGACAAAGAGCATTCTGTTTGTAAGGTTTAATTCCTTTGTCATTGCTTTTACCTTTGTCATTCTGAACGGAGTGAAGAATCTATCCGGTATATATGGCGTTGAGGAAAGTTATTAGATTTTTCGCTGCGCTCAGAATGACAAACAGGGTGGACAAAACTTATCCCTTCGGTTTATCCAATGTTTCTAAATATCTTTCCAAACTATACTCATCAGGATATAATACCTCACGCGCTTTGCTGCCTTCAAATGGGCCCACTATGCCTGCGGCTTCTAATTGGTCGATGATACGGCCAGCACGATTATAACCCAGTTTCATTTTGCGTTGAATGAGTGATGTTGAGCCCTGCTGATGCATTACGATCAATCTGGCAGCATCTTCAAACATCGGGTCGCGGTTGTCCGGATCATATTCTTTAGAGCTGCTGCTGGCTTCGCCTTCGCCAACATATTCCGGCAGGTGCATTGCACTTGGGTAGCCTTGCTGGCTGCCAATAAAATCAGATATTCTTTCTACCTCCGGCGTATCCACAAATGCACATTGAAGGCGTATTAAGTCGCTGCCGGTAGACATCAGCATATCACCTCGACCGATCAGCTGATCGGCACCACCAGCATCTAATATGGTGCGTGAATCTATTTTAGATAATACCCTAAACGCCAAACGAGCCGGGAAGTTAGCCTTAATAGTGCCGGTAATTACGTTTACGGACGGGCGTTGTGTGGCAATAACCAAATGGATACCCACCGCACGGGCTAACTGCGCTATACGGGCAATCGGCATTTCTACCTCTTTGCCCGCGGTCATCATCAAGTCGGCAAACTCATCAATTATTAGCACGATGAATGGCAGGTAACGATGTTTTTCCGGGTCGCTAATCTTGCGACTAACATATTTGGCGTTGTATTCTTTTAAGTTACGTACTTGTGCATCTTTTAACAGATCATAACGCTGATCCATCTCGATACATAAGGAATTTAGCGTATTTACCACTTTTTTGGTATCGGTGATGATCGCATCAGCTTCATCCGGTAGTTTCGCTAAAAAGTGTCTTTCTATTTTGCGGAATAGGGTTAGCTCCACCTTTTTAGGATCGACCAAAACAAATTTTAGTTCGGCAGGATGCTTTTTGTAAAGCAACGAAACTAATATGGCGTTTATACCAACCGACTTACCCTGACCAGTAGCACCCGCAACCAACAAGTGAGGCATTTTAGCCAAGTCGGCTATAAATACTTCGTTTGATATAGTTTTACCTAAAGCGATGGGCAAATCCATTGTGTTGTTTTGCCATTTTTCAGTTGATAAAACAGAGCGCATGGAAACCATTTCCGGGTTTTGGTTAGGCACTTCGATACCGATAGTTCCTTTACCCGGCATAGGGGCTATGATACGGATACCTAAAGCGGCAAGGCTCAAAGCTATATCGTCTTCCAGATTTTTAATCTTGGAGATACGTACGCCGGGAGCGGGGATGATCTCATACAAAGTAACTGTTGGGCCAATGGTCGCCTTGATCTTATCAATCTCGATGTTGTAATGATTCAGCGTTTCAACAATTTTGTTTTTGTTGGCTTCCAGTTCATCAGAGTTTACCGATATTTTGTTGGATCCGTAATTCTCCAATAGATCGAGCGTTGGATATTTATATTTAGCCAGATCAAGTTTTGGATCATAAGCGCCAAACTGGGCTACTAAATCCTTTGCCTTATCATCATCACTTTTTTCGATGTTGAGTATCGGCATCGGCCTGTCAACCGCCACGGTTAATGGTATCTCACTTTCAAATTCAGGTTCGTGTGCATTTGCCGGATCGGGCGTTAACACAACCGGCTCATGAAATACGGGGTTTTGAACCAGTGGTTCAACTGTTTTAGCTATATTAGTATTAGTGGTGCGGTTTGTATTGCGAGGCCATTCTACAGGTAGCGATGGTTCTTCTTCCGATAATTCAATAGGATCTGCCGGAAGAATTTCAGTACCATCAGCCCCCTCTAAATCTCCCCCGGTTGGGGAGACTTTTATTTTTCTTTCAGGGAATTTAAAATCAATGTTGTAAGCGATGATCAATACGGTTAGCGCGGCAAATATCAAAATACCCCCGGTGCCTGTTTGCCCAATCTGCGCATCAAGCAACAGGTTTGTCCAGTAGCCGAAACCACCTTCAAGCATGTGGGGATAATCGCCAATAAAAGCATGAATGAACCCAATAAAAACAGAAAGAAATATAATGCAGAAAAATGAATAGCCCAGTGTTCTTGGGATAGAGAAAAGCCTTACCTTAAACAACATACGGTAGCCTATCACAAAAAATACAAATACAAAAATAAAGGAGGCAATACCAAACCACTCGTAAATAAACTGATCGGATAGTAATGCGCCGAATTTGCCCAGCCAGTTTTCAACCACAGGGCTTTTTATACCATTGTCCTGTAGTTCCTGCGTGGTTTTAAACAGGTTATGCCATCCGCCATTAGCAGGCGAAACATAGCTTTGATCCTGTTGCCAGGTGAAAAGATAGGAGGTGAATGCAACCAGGAAAAAGATAGTCAGGATCAGAAAAAACAAGCCCACAATTTTCACCAATCGCCCGTTACTTAGGTCAAAGGTTGGCATTTTAGGCACTTTAGGCTTTGCATACCTTTCCTTCTCGCTTTTTGCGCTTTGGCGAGGCTCGTTATCTTCTTTAAAACTATTTGATTTGAACTGATTTCCTTTTACCGGCATCCCTGTATACAGCGTTTAGCTTACAAATATAAAGTTAATAGATTAAACTTATTTGGCGGTAAATTTTTAATTTTTACTTATTTGGAACTAAGATGCTGATTTTGCGTACAACGGATATAGATTCTATGTGCAATAAATATTAAATTGCATTGATAACAAAACGATTAGAATAAGGATGAATCAGAATCAACTTGAAGAATATATTACTACAGGCGATTTGGTAGGTCTGAATAATTTGTTGACTCAAAACCCCGCGCTTGCAAAATCTGCGACCAGTCATCATGTGTCGCCAATAATGCTTTCATGCTACTATAAAAAGCCGGAGGTTACAGCTTTCTTAATGAAGTATATTGATGAGCTGAATTTGTTTGAAGCCGTTGCTGCCGGGAAATTTGATGTGGTTGCCCACTTGGTTTATACTTATCCGGATGCTATAAATTATTATGCCGAAGATGGTTTTACACCGCTTGGCTTAGCTTGTTACTTCGGCCAATATGAAATCGCTCGTTTCCTGATTTTAAAAGGTGCTGATGTTAATATGGCATCAAATAATGGTTATAATGTATACCCGATACATTCTGCCGCGGCAGGCAACCATACCGATATTGCCGCTTTGTTAATTGAGAGCGGAGCTAATATCAATGTTAAACAACAAGCTGGTGTTACGCCTATACATTCCGCCGCACAAAACGGAAATCTTGAGTTACTGATACTGTTATTGGAGAATAATGCCGATATAAATATCCGCATGGAAGGTGGCAAATTACCTGCTGACCTGGCCCGTGAAAAAGGTTTTATGGAGATTGCTGAAGCTTTGAGTGAAGAGTAGGTTAGGTATTAGATTAATTAACTCATCATCAACGTCATTGCGAGCGAAGCGTGGCAATCCCTAACTTACAGAGGGAATTAAAGATATTTTCATTTACTGAAGTGTTTTCGCCCGCTCATTGCCGCGAGGCTACTACTTTTTTCTTGATAAAAAAGTAGCAAAAAATCAAGACGGAAAAAACCTTCTTCGCACTTGACCACACTTCGAGTACCTGTGTGACATGGCCCGGTTTTCCGTAGGGCCTTCGCACTTTGGAATTTCAGCTTCTGGTGTACCAAGAACCTTGGAATTTAGACTTCCAGTGTACCAAAATTAATTCTAACAAGTATAAAAACTATCGTTTTTTGACCAAAAATGAGGTGAAAACAGCAAAAATCACTCGTTTTTTAGCTATAATTTAGGTGAAATATGGTGTTTTTTAGCTGAAAATGCATTCAAAAAGTAGTTAAAAACCCGCTTTTTAATACCTTTTAGGCACTTTTTGAGGCTAAAAGTGTACCAAATGTACCACTTGTTTCACCTGTACCGCGGTACACCATAGCTAAAGGGATTGCTGGGAAGTAGATTTATTCAACAGTTAAATGCAACGTTATTTCAATAAAATGGTCGTTTTAATGAAAGATGGCTGGTTATTTGTGCAAATTGATTTTTGCTAACATGGGTAATTAATGCAGATGACAGATATATTAATAATAGGCGCAGGTGCCGCGGGTTTAATGGCGGCTTACCGGCTTTCTGCATCGGGCAGAAAGGTAATAGTACTGGAGGCGCGCAATCATACTGGAGGCCGTATTCATACCATAAGTCATGAGTCTTTTTTTAGGCATGCTGAACTGGGTGCTGAGTTTATTCACGGTAATTTACCGGTGACCTTAAATTTATTAAAAGAGGCCAATATAAAATACAGCGCCGCTGGCGGAGAAATGGTGAGGTATGATAACGGGCGGTTTATTGATCATGAAGGGTTTATTGAAAACTGGGATCTGCTATTGCAAAAACTGAATGAACTAGAGGAGGATACTGATATTGCCAGCTTTTTACAAACGCATTTCCCGGGCGGGGAGTATGTTGGTTTACGGGATGGCGTATCAAAATTTGTAGCGGGTTATGATACCGCTGACCCCGGTAAAGCGAGTTCCTTTGCTTTACGAAATGAATGGAATAACGAAGATGATAATGCGCAACACCGGATAGATAATGGCTATTGCAGCATGATTAATTACCTGGCTGATAAATGTAAGGAGCATGAGGGTAGTGTTTATTTAAATTCAGTGGTGACGCAAATAGACTGGAAACCCGGTGATGTAAAAGTGATAACTGATTCGGGGGAAATTTATAGTGCTGAAAAAATTATTATAGCTATGCCGCTTGGTGTTTTGCAGGCAAAAAAAGGCGAAAAGGGGGCGGTGGTATTTCATCCTGCTATAAAGGAGCAGATAAATGCTATAAATGATTTAGGTTTTGGGGCGATAATTAAATTTTTACTGGAGTTTAAAGACGCTTTTTGGGAAAATAGTGATACTAAAAAACTGGCAGGGAAAAGCTTGAAAGATATGGCCTTCTTAATATCAGATGAAAATATACCTACCTGGTGGACTCAATACCCAAAACATTCAACGTTACTTACCGGCTGGTTAGGCGGCCCGAGAGCAGCAGAAAAAAAGGAAGATTCTACCGAAGAGCTTTTACAACAGGCACTTCAATCGTTAAGCAATATATTTAAGCTAACTGTTGATGAGTTGAAGGCTAAGTTAATATCCTCAAGTATTATGAACTGGACAGCGGAGCCGTTTACGCGCGGTTCTTATAGTTATGATACAGTTGCTGCACCCCAAGCCCGGACAATATTAGATGCAGGTGTTGATAATACCCTGTTTTTTGCAGGTGAATATTTGTACGACGGCCCGGCAATGGGAACGGTAGAGGCTGCTTTAACAAGCGGCCAAAATGTGGCGAAAGGGATTTTGAATCATCAGATATTTTAAGAAGGTTGTTTGGAAATTATAAAACTACCGTCATTGCGAGGAGTGTAACGACGTGGCAATCCCCAACTTACAGAGAGGTTCTGCATTGCCTGGGATTGCTACGCTTCGCTCGCAATGACGATAGCTTTATGATTTTTTAGACAGACCCTAAGGCTTCCAGTAATTGCCTGATACGATAAGCATATCAAGCATTTTGACAGTATTGTCGTAGTAATCAAAGTCTTTCAGTTTAAACTGCACGGTATAATCCCATACGCTGTTTAACCATTGCTGGTTACTTTTATCAACCATAGCCGATACAGCGAATGGTGTTATAAAACTTAAAGCTTCAAAATGGCTATCCTTAATATCATCACCTGCTAAAGTGTACCCTGCGGATAGGTTATAAGTACTGTTGCTGGTTGTCTCCCTGATCCAATGATTTATCTTTTGAACAAATGTTTTCGAACGCTGATCGCCAGATAATAAATAGTCGGTGGCTATGCGCCATGGAACGCGGCAGGCATTGTAATTATAATCGCCATCATAAACCGATTCGAGGTAGTGCGCCGGGGCGGGTTTTGCTTTTTTGTTTAGCCGTATTATAAAGTCAGGTACTAATCCCGCATCCGGGCTGTATTCCTTTTGCATATAACTAAAAAGTTTGTACTCATTATCTATAACATTATTCCAACGGGTATCACCTGTAACCCTCTCAAAAGATTTAAAATTAGCAGGCATAAAATCAGATGACCGGGTATCAAAATAGTCCCTGCTATCGGCCTCAATCCCATTACTCAATAAAACCGACCATGTTTTACGGTTGATATCATATCGCATAATATCAGCAATTGTGATTTTTGCTTCCTGCAAATAATTAATAGGGCCTTTGCTTCCCCATTGCGCATTGGCTAATAATAACGAATAAGCAATGTCTATATCGCCGTCACTTGCCGATGTTTCATCAATATCTTTACCGTGTGTGTTTTGTGCCCATGCCATTAAATGGCGGCCGCGGTTGCTGGGGTGTTCATGATAATACCGGTATAAATTATTAAATATGCTTTTGGCCGATGGATCAAATCCGGCCATTAAGGCTACTATGATCATGCCGTAACCCTGCCCTTCGGAAACACATTGTTTATCATCCGTGTCTTCAAACCAGATGTAACTTTCCTGTTTATGGGGAATGGATTTTATATACCGTTTTTCCCACTGGTTATAAAAGGATTCTACAGTTTGATCTAATTTTGATTGGGAAAATTTGTCGGGGTTGATAGCCCCCTTTGTATAATGTACATGTTGGGGGAAGGGTAGATAAGCGGATTGCGCATCGCCTGAAAGGCAAAAAAATAAAAGACATATCAAACCAAAGAACTTCATTTGTAGATATTTATTAACCCCTCCGGCAAAGAGGGGTTAATGAAATTAATATTGGTAATTTTTAAATTCCTGTGTCAAGCTGGCTGCTACAGCCGGACGAGTAAAAACTGCGGTAGCTGCTGCTAACTTTTCAGGATATTGTATTTTAACAGAATGTTGTTTAATAAGTTGTTCTTTTTCAGTTGTATTGATGCTCATATCTGCTCCTGAAAAATACATTTTCAGGCACTCTAAGAAATTCTGTATAGCAGGCGTTTGTTTACAGGTAGCCGCAAACCATGATCGGCTGGCTACGCTGTGATGCATTGGCTTGGAAACAATGTTTTTATTTTTTAAATAAGGCTCAACAATCCAGTCGGCCATTACGCTTATGCCTAAATTGGCATTTACCATTTCAATGGTTGCATCAGTATAATGTATACGATGCAGTGTTTTTGGCCTAACCTGTTGTGCCTGTATTAATGATTCAATCATCGGCGTATCCTGGTATGACGGATCATACAAAGGCAAAATCAATTCCTGATCCTGAAAATCAGCAATCTCTATTACATCTTTTTGCGCAAGCGGATGATCTTTGCTGATGATAGCAGTAAGTCTGTCGTTAAAAATAGGCTCATAGCGTATTTTGGTATTCACCATTTGGGTACGGATGATACCTATATCTAAATCACCATTCATTAAATATTCTAATGGACGGCTGGTAGCCTCTGATAGTATTTGAATATTAATATCGGGCCAGCGTGATTTATAGTATTTTATAATGCCAGGTAACCAATGGTAAGCGGTATAGCATTGCATACTGATAGTTAATTTGCTGGTTTGGCCGTTTTTATAGTTGTTGATATCCTCTTCAAGCGACTTTAGTTCGGCTAATATTTTCTCCGAGCTACGCAAAAAACGATAGCCTTGTTCAGATAAATGTAATTTTTTGCCATTTCGGTTGAATACATCTATGCCTAATTCCTTTTCCAACTCCTTTAACTGGTGACTTAACGCCGACTGTGTTAAGTGCAACGTAGCGGCTGCTTTAGTAAGCGTTCCGTCTTTTGATATGGTATCTATCAATCTAAAATGATGTATCGCGATATTCATTATTACTTTTATTAATGATTAACACAAAATTAATTCATTTTTTTCATATAAAATATAGTTTTAATTTTGCGGCATCAAAATACCGAATATGTTAGTTACAATTTCTAAACGTCTATTCTTAAGTTTATCAGGTATTTTAATTTTAGTAAATGTACAGGCCCAGCAAAAAGTACTTAGTATAAAAGACGCTGAACAATTAGCGCTTTCAAACTATGGTACTATTAAAGCTAAAGTAAATCAGCTGAATGCTTCAAAAGCCTCGTTAACAGAAACCAAAACAGAATATTTACCTGATCTTAACGTATCAGCACAGCAAGCTTATGGCACCATAAACGGCACTAACGGCCCGATTGGTTCATACGGTGGTTTAGCTGTTGCGTCTTCCGGCCCTGCACTACCTAATCAAAACTGGAACGCCGCTTTTGGCTCACTTTACGTAGCCAACGTTAACTGGAACTTTTTTGCTTTTGGCAGAGCCAAGGAAAAAGTTAAAGTTCAAAACTCCGTAGTAACGCTTAATGAAAGCGATTTAGCGCAAGAGCAATTTGAACATGAAGTAAGGGTGGCAAGCAGCTACCTTAATTTGTTGGTTGCCCAGCAACTAAGTAAAGCACAACAGGATAACCTTAACCGCAGTTTAGACCTGCAAAAGGTGGTTATCGCACGTGTTAAAAATGGCTTAAATCCGGGTGTGGATTCGTCATTGGCAAACGCCCAGGTATCAAATGCCAGGATATCATTAACCAATGCACAACAAACAGTTGCTGATCAGGCTAATCAGTTAGCTCAATTTCTGGGGATACCACCACAGGAATTTGTGCTGGATACTACCTTTATAAGCAAAATACCTGCAAATATTTATGCTGAACCGGCCAGTGGTACAGAAGAGCATCCTGTTTTAAAATACTACCGTAACCGCATAGGCGTGAGCGATGAGCAGGCTAAATATTTAAATACATTTGCCTATCCAACATTTAGTCTTTTTGGGACATATCAGGGTAGGGGATCAGGCTTTAAATCTGACATTGCATCAGATGGAAATGATTATAGCAGCAGCTACGGTGCGGGTGCAGATCCAACACGTTACAACTATTTACTAGGTGTAGCTTTTGTTTGGAACCTAACTAATCCGTTCCGGGTGCATTACCAGGTAAAATCACAACGATACACATCTGCACAATACAGGGATGAATATAACCTGGCTGATGAGCAGATACGTGATCAGGAAGCGTTAGCTACCATTAAGATAAATAACGCATTAAAAAACTATTCAGAAGCACCGGTTGAAGTAAGGGCAGCAAACAGTGCCTACATTCAAAAATTCGCGCTATATAAAAATGGGCTTGCTAATATAGTTGACTTTACGGATGCGCTTTACACGCTGAACCGTGCCGAAGTTGACCAGGATATTACATCGAACAATGTTTGGCAAGCTTTATTGTATAAGGCGGCCGCAACCGGCGATTTCGGGGTTTTTATAAATAACTTTTAACATACATAATATACACTAATGGGAATGATAAAAGGGGCCCTTCAAAGGCCAATCACCATACTGGTTATAGTAGCAGCATTGTTTTTCTTTGGTATTAATGCTACACGCAGCATTAAGATAGATATATTCCCCGACCTTAATTTGCCGGTTATTTATGTATCGCACCCTTATGGTGGTTTTACACCTAACCAAATGGAGGCGTATTTTGCCAAATCATACGTTAACTTACTACTATTTGTGTCTGGTGTAAAAAGCATCGAGACAAAAAACATACAGGGCTTAACCCTGATTAAAGTAACATTTTACGAAGGCACTAATATGGCACAGGCCGCGGCGGAGGTCACGGCGTATACTAACAGGGCGCAGGCCGGTTTCCCGCAGGGATCTCAGCCGCCATTTATTTTGCGTTTTGATGCCTCCACTTTACCGGTAGGTCAGCTTGTATTAAGTAGCCCTACACGTAGCAATAACGAGTTGCTTGACTTTGCATTGGTTTATATTCGTTCGGCATTTACAACAGTACCGGGTTTGGTTGCACCGGCACCGTTTGGTGGTAACCAGCGTACTATAGTTATTAAAGCTGATCCGCAACTACTTCGCCAGCATAATTTAACACCGGATCAATTGGTGCTTGCTTTGCGGGATAATAATCAGAATACGCCTGCAGGTAACGTACGTATAGGCGATCTCAATTATCTTACGCCGGCCAATACCACTATTAAAGACGTTAGCGACTTTGGTGAGATCCCACTGTATAAGAATGGTGTCCAAACTATCTTTCTGAAGGATGTAGCCACTGTTGAAGATGCTGCCGACGTTACAGCAGGATATGCGCTTATTAATGGTAAACGCTCGGTTTATTTGCCAATTACTAAATCAGCATCGGCCTCAACATGGGATGTTGTACAGAATTTAAAGAAAGCGATACCTCGTTTCCAGGGTTTGGTACCACCGGATGTTAAACTGTCTTTCGTGTTTGACCAATCGATATATGTAATAAACGCTGTAAAAAGTTTAGCCGAAGAAGGTGCTATAGGAGCTATACTTACCGGCTTAATGGTATTGTTGTTTTTGGGCGACAGGCGCGGTGCGCTCATCGTTATCATGACTATTCCTACCTGCGTTATTTCCAGCGTGTTCTTCCTGTACTTATTCCATCAAACAATAAATATCATGACGTTGAGCGGTCTGTCGCTTGCTATTGGTATCCTGGTGGATGAGTCGACGGTAACGATTGAGAATATTCACCAGCACTTTGATATGGGTAAACCCAAAGCATTAGCTATATGGGATGCCTGTAAAGAAATCGCTTTCCCTAAGTTGTTAATCTTGTTTTGTATTCTGGCGGTGTTTGCGCCGGCCTTTACCATGACAGGTATACCGGGAGCATTATTCCTGCCATTATCATTGGCAATTGGTTTCGCCATGATTATATCATATCTGCTTGCTCAAACCTTTGTGCCAATTATGGCAAACTGGATAATGAAAAATGAGCATGAAGATAAGAGCCATAAAGATGGTTACGCCATGGATGATGAGGGTGACCAGTGGGAACAGAAAGAGAAAGCGATTAAGCATGCTACCGAAGAACATGGCAAAAACGAAACTAAATTCGACAAGTTCAGGGTATGGTTCCTTAAGGTAATTGATAGAATGATGCCGCGCCGCAAGTTAATTGTGGGTATTTATTTAGTTGTGGCTTTTGGCTTAGCTTTCTTACTATTCGCGATAATCGGGCGTGACGTATTACCTAAAGTTAACTCAGGTACTTTCCAGGTTCGTTTGCGTGGGGCGGATGGTACCAGGCTTGAACGTACGGAAACATCAACATTAACAGCATTACACGTGCTTGAAGGTTTGGTAGGCAGGAGAAATATAGCTATTACCTCAACTATAGTTGGTACGCACCCGTCATCATTCTCAACAAACCCTATTTACTTATTTATGGCAGGCCCGCAAGAGGCGGTTATGCAGGTACAACTTGCAGAAAGTTATAAAGTAAACCTGGATGAGTTAAAAGACAGATTCAGGGACTCGATGAAAATAGCGCTACCGGATGTTAAAATGTCATTCGAGCCAATTGAGCTTACTGATAAAATTTTAAGTCAGGGATCGCCAACACCAATTGAGGTGGCCTTTACCGGCAAGAATAAAAAGCAGAATGTTGCTTTTGCTTTAACGATGGTGAAAAAACTGGATAGTATTAAATATTTGCGCGATGTTCAAATAGCACAATCGTACCAGTATCCATCTATCGATATTAATATTGACCGAACCCGTGCAGCTGAACTAGGTGTTAGTGTAAATGATATATCACGTACATTAACTGCATCAACCTCATCATCCCGCCTTACCGAAAAGAATGTTTGGATTGATGAAAAAGCAGGTTTGAGTTACCAGGTACAGGTTGAAGTTCCGGAGTACCAGATGGCCAGTTTGAACGATATTCGCGAGATACCTGTTTTGGCTAATCAACCAAGGCCTGTATTGAGTGATGTAGCTGATGTTAAGGTAGACAGCACATACGGCGAAGACGATGATATAGGCGCGGTGCCAACACTATCGGTTACGGCCAATATCAATAAAGTGGATTTGGGTACAGCTACTGATGATGTGCAAAAAGCTATTAAATCATTAGGTAAATTACCACACGGCTTAACTGTTGAGCTACGGGGTATGAGCCAAACACTTACCGATACGTTAAGCAGTTTGCAAACCGGCTTGTTAGTGGCTATTTTAGTAATATACTTAATGCTTGCAGCTAACTTCCAATCGTTTAAAGTATCGCTGGTGGTATTGTCAACTGTGCCCGCGGTATTATTCGGTTCGCTGTTCCTGGTGAAGATAACAGGCGCTACGCTTAACCTGCAATCTTATATGGGTATGATCATGTCCGTCGGTGTATCTATCTCCAATGCGGTGTTGCTCGTAACCAATGCGGAGGAGTTAAGAAAGCATAACGGCAATGCGTTACAGTCGGCACGTGAAGCTGTTGCCTTACGTGTACGCCCTATATTAATGACCAGTTTGGCCATGATTGTAGGTATGATACCGATGGCATCGGGCTTAGGTGAAGGTGGTGATCAAACATCACCGTTAGGCCGCGCGGTAATCGGCGGATTGTTAGCCTCAACATTTGCCGCGTTATTTGTTTTACCACTGGTATTTGCCTGGGTACAAGGTAACGCTACAACAGATTCTGTTTCATTAGACCCTGAAGATAAAGAAAGTAAATTTTATATCCCATTGCACCACAATCATGAACATCCAAAAAAATAAATTAATAATTGTAGTAACTGCTTTAGTTATTGGTACAGTACTTTTTAGCTCATGCGGCGAAAGTAAAAAGGACAAAGACGAGCAGGATTTAACCGTGCAGCAGGAAAATGCATTGGACACACCTACTGTAAGCCTAGTTGCCGTTAATAAAGGAAAATTAAGTTCAAATATTACCGTACCGGGTGAATTGCAGGCCTACCAACAAACTGACCTGTACGCCAAAGTTAATAGTTATGTAAAAACGCTTTTGGTTGATATAGGCTCACAGGTTCATCAAGGCCAGTTACTAGCTACGCTTGAAGCTCCTGAGTTAAACTCACAGCTGGAAGAAGCAAAATCAAGAATTCAGCAGGCAAAAGCGGTATACTTTGCCAGTAAAGCCACTTTCGACAGGTTATACAGCACCAGCAAAACGCCGGGTACCGTTTCTGAAAATGATTTGGAGCAGGCACAAGCGAAAAAATCATCGGATTCTGCAAGTGTTGAGGCTGCTAAATCTTCTTACCAATCATTCGCGGCTAACTTAGCTTATCTGCAAATAAGGGCGCCTTTTGATGGTGTTATAACTTTACGTAATGTAAACCTTGGTGCTTATGTTGGCCCGGGTGGTGCGGCATCAAACCAGGCGTTGTTCAGGTTAGAGGATCATAACAGGTTGCGTTTGGTAATATCGGTACCTGAAAACTTTACTGGTGGCTTGCATAACGGCGATGAGGTTAGTTTTGTTATACGTGAGCTGCGTGGCGAAAAATTTACAGCTAAGGTTGTTCGTTTAGCGGGTGCTTTGGATAACACTTTAAGATCAGAACGTTTGGAAATGGATGTTTACAACACCAGCAAAAAATTGTTGCCAAACATGTATGCTGATGTTAACGTACCATTAGCGCAAACTGACAGTGCAATTATTGTACCTAAAACAGCCGTGGTAACATCAACAGAAAAGGTTTTTGTTATTAGGGTGAAAGATGGAAAAGCGGAATGGGTTAATGTGCAAAAAGGACTCGAATCGGGAGATAATATAGAGATTTACGGTAAAGTTGATGCAGGTGACCAAATAGTTAAAGCCGCGACAGAAGAGATCAGAGATGGATCGCCAATTAAAATAGGTTCGGGCGACCAAACAGGAAGCGTTAAATCTGAGAAAGCAGATACATCAAAAACTAAAAAATAATACCACAGGTTAGTTTTATTGTTTTTTTGAGGCCGGTTTGATTAATTTCAGATCGGCCTTTTTTTATAGCAGTTACTGCAATTTCTTTAAAATACCTACTCCAACCAAATCAACACTTTCACCGCAGTTTGATAATATCACTATGGCTATATTTTTTTCAGGATTGAAGGCCAAAAAACTGCTGCTGCCGTAAGTGCCGCCATTGTGGAAATAATATTCTACACCATCAACCTTAATAATATGCCAGGCAAGGCCAATTTTAATGTCTTTGTCAAAAGTTACCTGGTGGGTTAATTCAAATGCTTTTGAGAGCTTGGTATTGCTTTTAACCATATTGGCTTTAGCATATACCAAAAGGTTGTTTACAGTTGATTTCAACGATCCGCAGGGCGCAAGGGCGCTAAAGTCCCAAGCTTCGGTAGGTTTACCGCCATCGTTATAAACACTTACAAAACGTGGTTTAAGTAATGGCGTAATATGCTGTACGGTGCTGCTCATTTGTAATGGTTGGGTGATGTTTTCTGTTACCAGTTGTTCAAATGTTTTACCACTGATGCGTTCTAAAATATCGCCTAATAAACCTACTGCCATATTAGAGTATGCATATTTTTCGCCGGGGTTGCTGTTTAATGTGCAGGTTTTAAGATAAGCATACAGTAAGCGCTTTGTGTAATTCTTGTATGGATTTAATGTATCCGTAACGTGCGCAAAGAAGTCGGGAGGGAGGCTTGGTAAGCCGGAGGTATGATTGCTCAACTCCTCCAAAGTAATAGCGTGTAGGGCTGGATTTGCAGTTACAGAGTCTGGTAAGTATTTAATGATTGGGTCACTCAGCTTTACTTTGCCCTCGTTAACATACAAAGCCAGTAGGGTAGCGGTAAAAGTTTTAGTTATTGAACCAATCTCGAACAAGGTACTTCCTGCTGGTAGCTTGCCGTTGCCACGATCAGTTTCGCCATATTCGTAGTAACTGATTTTATTATCTTTTAATATCCCTATGCTTAAACCAGCGGTATTTGCTTTTTGAATGTAAGTACGTGCAACAGAATCAATTTCCTTATCCTCAATGGTTTTTAACGGGTTTGATGATAAGGTTAATGCTTTTTTCACTCCCTCTGCTTTTTTGTAAGGTTGAAACAGAAAAACTTCCAATTTATCATTTCGGTCTAGGCTCATTAATAACTGTAATACCTGGCCTGTACTGAAAGTTAATTTGTACGTAGCTACCTTGTTATTCTCAAAGCTGATAAGCGATGATTGTTTAATCTCGCCCAAAGTAAAAAGTTGGTTATTGCATATATTCCTGAAGGTTTCAATAATAAGATCCTGTTTCAGATGTGAGCCGGTGAGCTCATAAAGTTGGTCAGCATTTTTAGCGTTGAATTGAACTTTAACCAATTGGAATACCGAGTCGGTTTTGTGTTGTTCAATACTTTGTGCTATGCTATTTATTGAGACAAGGCTTACTAAAATAACAAGTACTGTACGGCAAATGGGTTTAGCTATCATAAACATCGCAATATTAACGAATATGCGAATAATTTATTGGCTATGGTGTTTGCCCGGCCAGCAAGTACAGTACAGCCATACGTATAGCCACACCATTTTCAACCTGATCCAAAATGATGGATTGTTTGCTGTCGGCTACATCACTGGTGATCTCAACGCCGCGGTTAATAGGGCCGGGGTGCATTACTGTGATTTCTTTATCCAGTGAGTCCAGTATCTGTTTGTTCAAGCCATAAAGCATGGTATACTCACGCAGGGAAGGGAAATATTTAATATCCTGGCGTTCCAGTTGGATGCGCAGCATGTTGGCTACATCGCACCAATTAAGGGCTTTTAAGAGGTTGTGTTCCACCTTTACACCTAACGAACCAATATATTTAGGGATAAGCGTAGTAGGGCCGCAAACCATCACCTCGGCGCCTAAATGTTTAAGGCAAAGAATGTTTGATAAGGCAACACGCGAGTGCAAAATATCGCCCACAATAACCACTTTTTTACCTGCTACATCACCATATCTTTCACGGATAGAAAAAGCATCAAGTAAGGCTTGTGTAGGGTGCTCATGTGCGCCATCCCCTGCATTTACTATTTGGGCCTTAACATGTTTAGATAAGAAGATTCCAGCACCAGCGTATGGATGGCGCATTACCACCATATCCACCTTCATGGCTAAAATATTGTTTACAGTATCTATCAGTGTTTCGCCTTTGCTTACGGATGATGAGGAAGCCGCGAAATTTACAACATCGGCAGATAAACGTTTTTCAGCCAGCTCGAAAGATAAACGGGTGCGGGTAGAGTTTTCGAAAAAGATATTGGCAATGGTTACATCACGCAGGGAAGGAACTTTTTTAATTGGACGGTTTAATACCGATTTAAAAGTATCGGCCGTTTCAAATATTAATTGAATATCTGCCGGGTTCAAATCTTTTATTCCTAATAAGTGCCTTGTGCTCAGTCCTGCCATTTTCTATGTTGATTTCGGGTTTCGGATGTTCGATTTCGAAATTATTGTATTCTGTTTTATTTTGCTTCCGATAGTAAAACTATCCTGTCTTCGCCGTCTGTTTCTTTCCAGCTCACCACTACTTTTTGCGATGCGATGGAATCAACTTCAATACCTACATAGTCTGCTGCTACTGGAATATGTCTTGAGTAACGGCGATCAACCAGGGTAAGCAATTCTATCTTCTCTGGGCGACCGAAGGCAAGCATGGCGTCCATTGCTGCACGGATGGTGCGGCCGGTCCACAGTACGTCATCCATCATGATGACCTTTTTGCCTTCTATAATAAAATCTATTTTGGTTTGATTTGGCACCAATTGCTCGCCACGGCGACGGAAATCATCACGATAGAAAGTAATATCTAAGTCGCCTTGTTGTATAGTGCTATCAGGTAATATTTTGCGTAATTCTTCGGCAACGCGCTTGGCTAAATAAATGCCACGGGGTTGTATGCCGATGAGTACTGAGTTTGAAAAATTATCATGATTTTCAATTAACTGACGACATAAACGCTGTATTGTAATCTGAAATTTTTGACCGTCGAGCAGCGTAAGATTTTGCATCGTTTGGGTGGATTTGGGCAAAGGTAGGAAAATTAGTGATTAGTTGAATAGTGATTTGCGATTTGTTGCGGTAAAAATTACAAGTTTTCTTTACTTATATCAAAACAAAAAGCTCTAACCAAAAGCCGGTGGTCAGTGTTTTCACCACAGGTGTTCGGAAGATGGAAAAAGGAAGCAGTAGCCTTGTGCGATTCCCGCCTCGGGGCGGGGAATGGTGGGGTTTAGGTGGTCATTGGATATCGTCTAAACCCCTCCCTGCCACTTCACATCCAACCGCACCCCTCCCATGGGAGGGAATTAAAAATGGAAATACAATCTTCCGAATACCGATCATAAGCTAAATTGTTTCCAATAAATTTATCGGATTAAACAAACACACGGTAAAACTTGTGGTCGGCGAATTGAAGCAAGTCCTTGTCGCCATTGCTATCACCATAAGCATACAATATATAATTTTCGCGATTAGGGAGGTGTTGTAATAACCTGTTTACTTTTTCGGCACCGTGGCAGTTTTTCGAAAGAAATTTTCCGGTGATGAGCCCCTCAATAACTTGTATTTGTGTTGCCAGCACAGTATCAATTCCATTTAACGTAGCCCAGGGTATTATCCAGTTTTCAACTGATGCGCTTATGATAATAATTTCGTGGCCATTTTGCCTGTGCCACTCGATTTTGTCCAAAGCTTCGGGCTTAACCATTCTCTGTATCACGGTAGCAAAATCCTTGCAAAGTGTATTGAAATCCGCTATAGATACACCTTTAAATAAGGCTGTAAATAATTTTTCTTTTGCTTTAAAATTGGGGATCACCTTTAGTTTGTATAATACCAGGTAAGGCATTACTTTGAGGGTGCTTAGTATTATACGGTTTAAGGATACCGCATACCAAATGAATACAAACAGGCTGTCGTGTTTTATTATCGTCCCGTCAAAATCAAACGCGGCAATTACTTTCCTTCCTGTCCCTGAAATTTCCTGGCCCATTTTACTAAAGTTGGTTCCGGAATAACCGGTTGATCATCCGGCAATAAAAACTTGGAATCCGAGTGTGCGAAATTCTCTGTTTTTTTATTGTCGAGGTTGGTTTCTAAATAGGGAATATGATTTTCTTCGAAACGTATCCGGTTGCTTTTGGCACTACCCCATTGCACAAGTATAGTTTTCTTGGATGCTTTTAGTTCTGCTATCTGATAATTAACAAGGTTTGTTATCAAAAAGTTCCATCCTATACCTATAAAGCAAAAACTGATATTAATAGATATCAAAATGTAAGTTAGCGGTTTTAATATTCTGATCCACATACTTTCTTTACTTAACTCCGAAGCTAGTAAAATAATTACCGGGATAAACCACAATTGTGGGATATACCTTGCCCACCACGATTCGGGTATGATGCAAACAGCTATAACTATAACAGCAAGCAAATAAAGAATGATTTTGAATTGTGGGGTCTTGTTAGGATTAACTGCAACAAAAACCAGTAGAATGCATGAAAGTATTAATATACCACTAAACAGTGGGCCAAAGCCTGCAATACGGGTATCAACTTTTGGTGCGTTTGATATATCGTTTTTGTTTAACGTTAAGGGGATTTTTAAACTTACTATCTGTCCATTAACAGGGGTTATATTGCCTGTATGTGAAAAAATGGAGATAAAGAATTTCTCAGCACCATTCTTATTTTCAAATCCTGCGGGTAGGTTATAACTGATGATATCAATTTTATTTTTACCCATAAGTGGGTAAAAAGGGTGCTGATATTTTACAGTATTAACCACATATGGATTATAGCCAACCATCGCAATACCGATACTACCCGCCAGCAGGGCTGCGTAAAATATTTTTTTAGCTATGATGAGCTTTTTAGTGAAAATTAACCAAGCCAATGCCGCCATTAAAAATAGTACAACATAAACTACTGCTGTAAACTTTATATTCACAGTGATTATAATTACGGCAGTTAGCAATGCTAAATTATATCGATTAGTATCGCGAATAACCATTAACAGCGCAATCATAAGGCATAATATCATTGTGGCCAGCTGTCCATCAACATAATAAGTTAATAATTGGTTTACCGCAATGGGATTTAAGGTGATAAGTAAACTTAGCAGCACGCACTTTATGGCTGATAACTTGTTTAGTTTATACAGGTAGGAAAGGGTTAAGCAAAAAGCCGCAATCAGCAGCATAATATTAGTGGCTTTACCAGCCTCGATATGATGAAGTGTGCTGTAGATAGCGCTTTGCGAAAGTTCAGCTTCTTTTGAATAATGATTAATGTATAATACCTGATTTACTGAATCAGGCAGCATGGTGAAATAAGGATTCCATCCATTTTTGAGCTGATATATTGCTTCCTGGTGGTAAGCCTGCCCATCATAGGATACATCATAAAAATAGCATGCAATCAGCAATGATCCAATAATCACTACAGCTATGCTTATCAAAGATCTCAGCAATACACCGCTACCTGCTTTTAAATATCTGCAGGTATAAATGTTAAATATCACAGACAAAATTATTGCTGTTGGAAATTGCCAGAATGATACTGAACCTTTGCAGAAGAAGGTAATGGATGATAATAGCAGAATACAGGCTATCATATTAACTATAAAAAAGCCGGTGAGTAAAAACATATTCCCGGTTTTTACTGGTGTAGGTGTCATAGTTTAATATATATAATGGCAGCAAATGATAATATCCAACCCAAAATTATAACCTGCAAAAATCTGTTTTTTAATAATACAAGTGTTGGGCTGCCGCTTATTAACCAAACAAAAGTAAGCTGCAGGTATCTGAGTATGCCTAGTATTACAAAGAATGAGGTAAGGTAAACGTTATCGCCAAACCGGGCAATTACTTCGGCTGATGTGCAATACATAATGTAGCATACCACAACAACCGTTGCCATTACCGTAATAGATACGTTTAAAAATTCGAGGTTATAACCCTGTATGTTTTTCCTGCTTTTGTTACCCGTTTGTATAAAGTTAGCCACATCATCCCTTCGTTTTGCAAGCGCAAGAAATAGTGCAAAAACAAATGTCATTAAAATTATCCAGTGTGATAATTGCGTATTTGTTACTGCTCCACCCAATAAAATGCGCAATACAAATCCCACCGAAATTATCACGACATCCAATATTGAGATGTGCTTAAGCTTAATGGTATATAATATGTTTTGTAACAGGTAAAAGCCTGCAATAAAAGTAGCAACGGGGCTTTTGATAACAAACACAAATAAATATGAACTTGAAAGCAATAAAATAGCCATTAAAATAATTCCTTCAGTAAATGAAACTTCCTTACTGGCCAGCGGGCGTTTGCACTTGGTTGGGTGTAGCCTGTCGGCACTAACATCCAGTATATCATTAAATATATAGGTAGCACTGGCTATCATGGAGAAGGCAAAAAAAGTTATTATGCCTTTTTCCAGCACAAATTCACTTTTAAGTTTGAGCGCAAAGAAGGGAGGAAGAAAAATAAATAGATTTTTAACCCATTGATGAACTCTTAACAGTTTTAGATAGAGTACAATTTTTTTCATCCCGTGATTAATATTTAGTATTCAATAATATCGATAATTACTGAATAATACATTACGCTGTATTATAATTAATAAGGTATAGCCAAGGTTATAATTGGGTTGATAAGGCTTAAATGTATAAAAAAAGCCCTGCTGATTTAATCAACAGGGCTTTGTAATTATTTAGCTGAAAAGCTTATTTAGCTTCTTCCTCTTCAGATTCTGCTTTTTTAGCTGCTGGAGCAGGAGCTGCCTTGCGGGCTTTGCTTTCTGCACCTTCCATTTGCTCTTTTAATTGAGCTAATACGCTAAGATCGCCTAAAGTTGATTTTTCAACTGAGTCTTTCACTTTCTTAACCGCGTTAGTTGCAGATTTTGCTTCTTTTTTACGGTTTTCAAATTCCTGTACACGAGCGTCAGCGCGAGCTTCTTCCCAAATACGTGAGTGTGAAATAACTATACGTTTGTTTTCTTTGTTAAATTCGATGATTTTGAATTCAGCAACTTCATCAGCTTTGATGCTTTTTCCGTCTTCTTTAACCAGGTGTTTGGTTGGGCAGAAGCCTTCAACACCATAAGGTAAAGCTACGATAGCGCCTTTTCAGTTACTTTTAACACTGTACCTTCATGTATTGAATCAATAGTGAAGATGGTTTCAAAAGTATCCCAAGGGTTTTCTTCAAGCTGTTTGTGGCCTAAGCTCAATTTGCGGTTTTCAACATCAAGTTCCAATACAACCACGTCTAATTTTTCACCTACTTTAGTGAATTCGTTAGGGTGATTAACTTTCTTAGACCATGAAAGGTCAGAGATGTGGATCAATCCGTCAATACCATCTTCAAGCTCAACAAACACACCAAAGTTGGTCATGTTTTTAACTGTAG
>JAMFRP010000045.1 GCA_026224775.1 Bacteroidota bacterium | reverse complement strand
TGATGAAAAGAGGCAGGGTCTGCATCAGCATATGAGTCGTTAGCTCAGAGCCCTAGTCATAGTTTACCCTGCTTCTTCTCAATCTAATTATCCAGTAAATTTAATTATGCTAATCTAAAGGAGCATAGCGAAGAATCTGTAAGTTGGTTTACGCGTGTACAGATTCTTCGCTATGCTCAGAATGACACCCTTTTTAATGTTCAGACACACTACTTACTGACTATTGCTCTTCTTTATGCTTTTCCTGCCATTGCTCTGTAAACGATTTTTCGGCCACTTGTGGTAAGTGTCTCAGGTTTCCCCAGGTTTTTTTGAAAAAGGTTTTAAGCAGAAAGTTTTTGGTATTACCACTAAAATAATCCTCTAATTTACGTTTAAGCATACCCTTTTTCCAGATTGCCCATCCCCAGCGCTCTTTGGTGGTTACTAGGTTATCTTTAACCGAATCCCGGCGATTAAGCAGCAGCATTTTATGTATGTCGATTTTTACGGGGCAAACTTCGGTACACTTTCCGCAAAGGCTACTGGCATAGCTTAAGTGCTTAAAATCTTCCATGCCGCGCATGTGCGGGGTAATCACCGAGCCAATAGGGCCGCTATAATCAGTATTATATGCATGCCCGCCAATGTTTTTATATACCGGGCAAGCGTTTAAACAAGCGCCGCAACGGATACAATATAAACCCTGCCGCTGATCTTTTTGTGCCAGCAGGTTAGTACGCCCATTGTCCAAAAGTATCACATACATCTCTTCGGGCCCATCCGTTTCATTGGGTTGGCGCGGACCGCTTAAAATAGTATTGTATGCGGTCAAATTTTGCCCGGTACCGTGCGTGGAAAGCATCGGCCAAAACAGGTCGAGATCGGCAAGGGATGGGATCATCTTCTCGATACCCACAATCGCGATGTGAATTTTAGGGAAGCTGGTGGTTAAACGGGCATTACCCTCATTTTCTGTTATGGCGATGCTACCTGTATCAGCAATTAAAAAGTTTGCACCGGTTATCCCGGCATCGGCCTGTAAATATTTCTCGCGCAGTATCTCGCGCGCTTTTTGGGTAAGTTGCTCAGGTGTGTAATCAAGCGGGGTGCCAAATTTTTCATTAAACAGTTTCGCGATATCTTCTTTAGATAAGTGCATGGCCGGTGTTACAATATGATAAGGCTTTTGCCCCAGCAATTGTACAATATATTCGCCCAGGTCGGTTTCTAAAGATTCAATTTGGTTATGCTCCAAAAATTCATTCAGCTGAATTTCTTCGGTAACCATTGATTTGGATTTTACAACGCTTTTTACGCCTGCTTTTTTTAGGATATTGAGGATTTCGCGGTTAGCTTCTTCGGCATCATTTGCCCAGATCACTTTACCCCCACGTTTCTGAAAATTGGCTTCAAACTCGGGCAAAAACTTATCCAGGTTCTCCATCACTTTCCATTTCAGCACGTGCCCTTTGCGCTTGTTGTTTTCCAGGTTGATGATCTTGGATAATCCTCGCGCAAAGGCGGCATCGTATTTACCAATGTTATAATTGATAATGCGGCGATGATCTTTATCAAATGCCTTTTGCTCGCTCGCAACCAGAAATTCTTCAGCTACTATACCCATATTCTTTAGATATAAGAATCAAGAACCAAGAGTCAGGACGAAGCCCCCATATTAGTTCATGAAATTTATAATATAATCAAGGTGCAAAAATCAAAGATCAGGATTTTTGTCTTGAATCTTGATTCTTGGCTCTTGATGCTCTCCACTCTATTTCTTTTCCATTCTCTCCAGCATGGTAATAATTTTATCCAGCTTGTCCAGCTCTATTTTATTTAACAGGACCTGTAATTCTTCTATTTCCTTTTTAGCCTCTACGTTGGTTCTGAAATCTTCATCAGCCTGCGCACGGTCGCGTTCACCCTGGCGATTCTGCGCCATCATGATAATTGGCGCTGCATAGGCTGCCTGTGTTGAGAAAAGCAGGTTAAGCAATATGTATGGGTACGGATCCCAATGATCTACATAAGCAACTACGTTTAAAGCCATCCATAAAATCACAATAATGGTTTGAATGATAATAAACCGCCACGAACCCATGCCTGTAGCTACAGAATCAGCGAGCCTTTGCCCGAAGGTCATTTCATTTTTATGCTTCTGATGCCAGTTTACTTTTTGCTCCATAATTTTTTTTATTGTTTCTAAGCTAAACATACTAATTTAATTGAAGCTAACGACCTTCATTAAATAAAGATGTCGCGGAAATGTTTGATGTAAACGTAATTATCGTAATCTATCGGCTGATTTGATCAGCTTTTCATCTCGCTGGATACCTTTTATCGCCAGCAACATAAAAACAATAGCTAATGGACAAAGCAGCATGCCAATACCATAGTTATTGGTTTGCAGCATAATATCGCCCACAACCGCCTTCGAAGCCTGAGCTATCCAGAAGCTATAACCAATGATCAACAACATGGCGCTGTAACATAAAGCTATTTGCTGCTTCCGGTTTTTATAAAGAAAAATAATCACCAATGGGATAAGCGCCGCAACACCGGTAACGGCAGTAAGCGCCACAAAATGGTCAATCTGTGTTTGCTGCCCGTTAACATCCTGGTAAGTACCGGTAACCGTAATGGTAGTAGGTTTATTATCTACATACACATTATGAACCAGCGGAAATAGGAAAAGAGCGAAGATTGCCAGTGAGGCTAAAAAAAGATATATGCTTTGTACACGTTGTAACATGGTTAATTTTATTGATAAGCAAAGATAGAATTGTTTAGTTAAATGTAAGCCCCACAACCTACACAGTTTTGTTAACTTTGCACCGTGGCAACCCAACGCTTTTTTCTCGAACTCGCTTACGATGGATCGCATTACCACGGCTGGCAATTACAGCCCAATGCTATCGGCGTGCAAGAGGTTTTGAATAACGCGTTAAGCACTATTCTTCGTGAACCAATTGAAACATTGGGTTGCGGCCGTACCGATACCGGCGTACATGCCAAACAATTCTTCGCGCATTTTGATGCGGAAAAGTTAATGACCGATGGGATTTGGCAAATAGATAAAGGCGGTTTTCTACGCAGCCTGAATTCTGTTTTGCCGCATGACATTGCCGTAAGCAACATTTTCGCCGTTAATGCCGATGCGCATGCCCGCTTTGATGCTACTTTACGATCATACGAATACCATATCCATTTTAATAAAGATCCCTTTAAACATGGTTACTCCTGGTTGCTGCGCGATGAGCCGGATCTGGAGCCGATGAACAAGGCCGCCAAAATCATTATGGAATATATTGATTTCAGTTGTTTCAGTAAATCAAATACTCAAGTAAAAACCAACAACTGCAAAATATCCAAAGCAGAATGGGTAAAAACCGATAGCGGAATCGTTTTTCACATCTCTGCCGATCGCTTTTTGCGCAACATGGTTCGGGCCATAGTGGGTACGCTGATCCAGGTCGGCAAAAAAGAAATTGAGCCCGAGGATGTGCATACCATTATCCGCAGTAAAAACCGCAGCAACGCGGGCACTTCTGTGCCAGCATGTGGGTTGTATCTAACAGAAGTGGTTTATTAGTATCAGGTATCAAGCCGTTTTACCTCCTTTGGTGAAGACAACATAAGTGTATGGAAGATTACAGAAAAAGCGACGGCATGCGCGATTCCCTCCCATGGGAGGGCGCAGGGAGGGGTTAACCGCTTAACGCCTTAGGCATAATCTAAAAATAAAGTCAATTTACAGATTGAGATTTTTGATGTTGCAATTATAACTTACCTTTGATTTAGTGAGCGAGAATAAACAAGATAACGACACAAAGACAGCAGCACCCACTGTTGCTAATCAAAAAACTCCCCCTTCAGGGGGCGGGGGGGTTACCGGCAAGGCGCTCGACTGGAAATTGCTTAGCCGCGTAATGCATTATGTTAAGCCTTACAACACCACTTTTATTATAGCGGTATTCCTTACTGTTTTTTTGGCAGGAGTGGCCATCATCCAACCCATCCTCATCCAAAGAACAATGGATGATTATATTTTAAAGAATAACTATACGGGTTTAGTTTTTATGGTGGAACTGATGATCACCCAGCTCATTGTACAAACCATCGCCCAATATTATCAAACGTTTATTACCAACTGGCTGGGCGAATCCGTTATCCGTGATTTGCGCATTGATATTTTTAACCACATTACTAGCCTCCGTTTAAAATATTTTGACCGTACGCCTATCGGTGTTTTAATTACCCGTACTGTATCTGATCTGGAAACCATTGCCGATATTTTCTCCGAAGGCTTAATATCCATCATGGGCGATATGCTACTCCTTTTGGCGGTTATTGGCTATATGCTTTGGGTGGATTGGCGATTGGCTTTGATCACACTAATCCCAATGCCGTTCCTTTTCGCGTCAACCTATGTTTTTAAGGAGGCTATCAAATCATCGTTCCAGGAAGTGCGTACGCAAGTAGCGCATTTAAATACTTTTTTGGCCGAGCATATTTCGGGCATCAGCATTATTCAACTATTTGCGCGCGAGGATCAGGAGATGCGCAAGTTTGTATCGGTAAACAAAAAATACCGTGACGCGAATATTCGCTCCAACTGGTATTATTCTATCTTTTTCCCGGTTGTAGAGGTTTTGTTTGCCATGTGCATTGGCCTGCTGGTTTGGTACGGTAGCAAACGGGTATTATCCGATCAGCAGCTTACTTTCTTGTCTACCACAGGCAAACCGGTTACCCCCGGCACTATTTTGGCATTCATTGTTTACTTAAATTTATTGTTTAGACCGATTCGTCAGCTGGCTGATAAATTCAATACCCTGCAAATGGGTATGGTTGGCGCAGACCGTATTTTCAAAGTTTTAGATACCGACGAGGTTGCCGTGAACACCGGCCATTTAAAACCCGCCCGAATTAATGGCGATATTGAATTTAAAGATGTTTGGTTTGCTTATAACGATGAAAATTGGGTGTTAAAGGATATAAACTTTACCGTTAAACCCGGCGAAACATTGGCTTTAGTTGGCGCTACGGGTGCGGGCAAATCATCAACCATCAACATCCTGAACCGCTTTTACGAAATAGGCAAAGGTACCGTGAAGGTTGACGGGCATAACATACAAGATTATGATGTAAATTACCTGCGGGCGCAAATTGCTACCGTAATACAAGATGTTTTTTTGTTTACCGATACCATTGCCAACAACATCAGCCTGAACAACGAAGCCATTACCCGCGCGCAAATTATCGCGGCAGCAAAAGACGTTGGCGCGCATGAATTTATTGAACGCCTACCGGGTGGCTATGATTATAATGTGATGGAACGCGGCTCTACCCTATCTGCCGGGCAGGCGCAACTGATCTCGTTTATACGGGCTTTGGTTTATGATCCCGCGATTTTGGTTTTGGACGAGGCCACCTCATCTGTTGATACCGAAACGGAGATATTAATACAAAATGCCATTGATAAACTGATGGAAGGCCGCACATCTATTGTAATCGCTCACCGATTATCTACCATACAAAAAGCGGATAGAATTATTGTGCTGGATCACGGCGAAATCAAAGAAACCGGCACCCACCAGGAACTGCTAAAAATTGAAGACGGATACTACCGCAAATTATACGACCTGCAATTTAACTCGGCAGGTATTAGCCGGTAATATAAAAATGATCGTCATTGCGAGGTACGAAGCAATCTCTACATGAGCAAGGCGATTAGAAAGGTATTAAACCTACTAAACCGCTCTGTAAAATATAGAGATTGCTTCGTACCTCGCAATGACGCGTTGTTTTTGTGTTTATTTAGTTGCCTTTTGTTTAAACCTAAAACTTTCAACTTAGTGCTTTTGACTACTCATGCCGTTACACTTTACCCCTTTTCAATCGGCGGTTTAGCACCGGGACCAACAGGCTGCTCT
Organism: Bacteroidota bacterium; assembly: GCA_026224775.1. Classification (GTDB taxonomy): domain Bacteria; phylum Bacteroidota; class Bacteroidia; order Sphingobacteriales; family Sphingobacteriaceae; genus Mucilaginibacter. The sequence goes on along the minus strand of JAMFRP010000045.1, from coordinate 42,994 downwards.
TCTTTCTCATGTTTCTTAGCGATGTCCCCGCCATGCGGTTGATCAGCTCTATATTCTTTATCTGATTTTTTAACCACACTTTTATGCCCATTATCATGTGAGCTATGAGTGGGTGTATCTGACGGTGATGGCTTATTGGGTGAGTTTGCTGGCTTTGTCATTTTGTATGATATATCTGTTACCATTTAACCAATAAGCTTGCCTGTTTGTTTAAAAACCATGTTCTTTTGTAATAAATTGATTACAAGGTAATTTTGATGCTCTTGATTAGTCGAACATTAAATTCATATCACCATAAACCATTGAAAAATGAAAAAGCTATTATTCCTACTGTTATTATCATTGCCTGTTTTTTGCCTTGCGCAAACGGACACCACTGCTTATCAAAAAAAGATAGCTTACTGTACTGTTGAAATTGATACCCGGGGATCAAAATACCTTGCTTCATTAGATGATGGCACAACAACAAAAACCAGCGCTATGGAAATAAAGGATAGCAAAGGCAAACAGATTAAGTTTACTTCAAGGATCGACGTTCTTGATTATATGACCCAACGAGGATGGACATTGGTTTCTTCTTATTACACGGCCAGCAGGGCGGAGACTTTTTTAGGCCTTATCTTTAAAAAACCTGTTGCCACCAATGTACATTAAGCCAACTGCTTGTTAAATTTTGTTAAAGCCCATAGCCTTTAATGGACTAAATCGCAATTAATAACATATAAACTTTTACCTTTAAGGCGTGTTTGTTAATTTCGCACAAACCAAAAGGTAGCTATGGAAGAATTTGAAGCAAGCGAATCAGCAAAAAAAACCAAGACGATATATATATCTACCGTTTTTGGGATAGCCATGGTATTACTGATGGTTGGCTTGCTGGGCCTTATACTGGTACACGCCAATAACCTTAAACGCTACGTTAAAGAAAACATAGTGCTTAATATTTTTGTGGATGATGCGGCCCATGAAACTGATGTATTGCAACTGCAAAAACAATTGGAAACAAATCCAATGGTTAAGCAAACCCAATATGTGAGTAAAGAACTGGCGGCACGCAACCTGCAAAAAGATTTAGGCGAAGATTTTGTGAAGTTTTTAGGTTACAACCCTCTTTCACCATCGCTTGATGTTTACTTGAAAGCAGATTACGCAAATAATGCAGATATAGAAAAGTTTAAAGCCGAATTGCTTAAAAACCCGTTAGTAAAAGAAGTTAAATACCAACAATCATTGGTTGATGAGATGAACCAAAACATAACCTCTATTAGTTTGGTTATATTGGTTTTCGCGGGCATATTTGTGATATTATCAGTTGCGTTAATAAACAATACTATTCGTTTAGCAATCTATTCGCAGCGGTTTTTAATCAAGTCGATGCAATTAGTAGGTGCCACAAAAGGTTTTATCCGCAAGCCATTTTTATTATATGGTATATGGCATGGCCTTTTGGGCGGGCTTATTGCTGTTATGATTTTAATCGGAACATTATATTTTGCCGATAAACAAATACCGGATCTGATCATATTACAAAGCTATACCGAATTTGGTATTGTGTTTTTAGGCGTAATAGGTTTAGGAATTTTCATTTCCGGCTTCAGCACGTTTTTAGCCGTAAACAAATTTTTAAGATTAAAGATATACGACCTTTACAGGTAATTTCTCATTAATAAATCAACATTTAAAATATTATAAATGGCACAAAAAATAACACAACCGTCTGGCGCGGTTAAAACTTCTGCAAGAAGCACCGCAGAATCACAACCTGTACATTTTGTTTTTGATAAAAGCAATTACACCTGGCTTATTGCCGCGGTTGTTGTTGTAATTCTCGGTTTCTTCCTGATGTCGGGCACAACAGATATTTATAGCAATACTAAAATCATTTTAGCTCCGCTTACCGTTTTGGCGGGATTCGGAATTGGGTTTTACGCGATACTTAAAAAGCCTGATACCAAAGTATGAGTATAATACATGTTATTATCCTTGCAATTATTGAGGGGATAACAGAATTTTTGCCGGTATCATCAACTGGCCACATGGTTATTGCCAGCTCGTTAATGGGCATCAGCAAGGATGAATTTGTAAAACTGTTTGAAATAGTGATACAGCTTGGAGCTATACTGGCCGTTGTTGTATTATACTTTAAACGTTTTTTCCGCTCGTTGGATTTTTATTACAAGTTAGTTGTAGGCGTTATCCCTGCGGTGATATTGGGCATGCTGCTAAAAAAACACATTGATAAATTACTGGAAAGCCCGCTTGTTGTGGCTTATGCGTTTGTTATTGGTGGGGTAATCCTCCTTTTTGTCGACAAATGGTTCAATAAACCAACAGTAACCAAAGAGCAGGACATCAGCTATTTAACAGCTTTTAAAATCGGTTGTTTTCAATGCTTGGCGATGGTGCCTGGCGTGTCCCGTTCTGCTGCATCTATCGTAGGTGGTATGTCGCAAAAATTGAACCGTACCGCCGCGGCCGAATTCTCTTTCTTTTTAGCAGTACCAACCATGTTTGGCGCAACCATAAAGGATCTTTGGGATTTTCATAAAGACAATCATCTTGATTCGGCAACACTTCATCATGATATTATCTATCTGTTAATTGGCAGCGCGATAGCATTTGTAGTGGCGTTATTAGCCATACGTACCTTTATCACCTTTTTAGAGCAAAAAGGGTTTAAACTATTTGGCTTTTACCGGATATTGGCTGGTTTGGTCATCATAATATTATACTATTCAGGCAACGCTTTGCATAACATGTAAAACATTAAAGTAAATAGAAAAGCCCCTGAAATCAGGGGCTTTTCTATTTACTTGCCTTCCGGTTGTTGACCCGCAGCATCTTGCGCCTTCTTTATCGAATCCTGCTTAGCTTTTAAGGCCTTTTTCTTTTTGTTAAAAAAGCCTTTCAACAGAAAGTTATGCTGGGCGGCGGTAAGATCCTCGTTTAAGGTAGATGTTGTTTTATGCACATTGGCCATTGTGGTTTTGGCCTGTTTAACCGTAGCATCCAGGTCATTCGCCATTTTATCATTATTCAATAATCTACCTAAGCTACCTTTGCCATTATTCACTTTCCCTGTAATCTCTGACAAGTTTTGTATCAATGTCCCGGCATTATCTGCAATCCCCGTTAGTTTGGCTATTATCTTATCGGCATCAACAGGAGGTACCGATGGTAACTGATCGCCATTCGTTACCGGCACCTGGCTGGTTATCCCTCCCGGTGCAATTACAACCAATTTATCCCCCATCAAACCATCGCTACCAATACTGATCTTCGAATCCTTTTTAAGGAATTTTTTCACATCATCATTTAAGGTCAGATCGACACGCACTGTTGTGTCATTTATTATGGTGATGTTTTGTACAATGCCCACCGTTATACCGGCAAACCGAACGTTGTTGCCAATAGCAAGGCCATTAACATTTTTAAATGTTCCGTAAACGCCAAATGTTGAGCTAAACAGATTTCTTTTATTGCCAATTAAAAAAATAATGGCAATTAAAACCGCTAAACCAGCAATGGTAAACAGCCCTATTTTCATTTTTTGTGATCCCGTTGTTTTCATGATATATCTTTAAAAAATTCCCTGGCTATTTCATTTTTTGATTTTTGAAGGCTTTCAAATGTTCCTTCAGCTATATACTCACCATCATCCATAATTACCACACGATCTGATGTGATACGCGCGCACTCCATATCGTGGGTTATAATGATCGAGGTTGTTTTATACTTCTTCTGCATGTTCAGTATCAGCTCGCTTATTTCTCGTGATGTTATGGGGTCTAAACCCGTTGTTGGCTCGTCATACAACATAATCTCCGGTTTGATGATCAACGTACGAGCTAATCCAATCCGTTTACGCATGCCTCCGGATAGATCTGAGGGCATTTTATCTACGGCATCAAGCAAGCCCACTCCGTCCAGCACTTCGTTCACTCGTTCGTCTATTTCATGCTGATTTTTCATCTTTAAAACCCGGGTTAATGGAAATTCCAGGTTCTCTCTCACCGTCATTGAATCAAACAAAGCACCACTCTGAAACAGGAAACCAATTTTCATGCGTAATTCCTTCAGCTGGTTATCATTCATATCGGTCACCTCGTCGCCAAATACTTTTATTGATCCGCTATCGGGTGTTAATAAACCCACAATACATTCTATTGTAACCGACTTTCCCTCGCCAGATTTCCCAAGTACCACCACGTTTTCGCCACGATCCACTTCAAGGTTGATGTCTTTCAATACCTTTTTTTTACCGAAAGATTTTTTCAATCCTTTTATCACGATAATCGCCTCTTTTTTAGGCTTTGTAGTGGCTTCCTTTTTTTCCTTTACCGCTTCCATATTATTTGTAGAATAAAATACTGGTTACTTGTACGGCAATGGCATCAATAACAAAAATCCACAGCGATGCGGTTACCACAGCCGAATTAGCCGCTAAACCCACGCTCTCAGTCCCTTTGTTTGAGTTGAAGCCCTTATAACATCCCACAAAACCTATCGCGAAGCCAAAAAAGATAGTTTTAACAAAGGCCGGTAAAAAGTCAGAAAAGTCGATTGAATCCACACATTTGTGCAGGTATAGGGTATAACTAACGCTGTCTTTAATATTAAGGGCTAAAAAGCCACCTGCCAAGCCGATAACATCACCAATAACAGTTAATAGTGGCACCATAAGGGTTACCGCCAGTATGCGTGTAACTACCAGGTATTGCACCGGGTTAGCACCTGATACTTCCATGGCATCAATTTGCTCGGTAACCTTCATACTACCTAGCTCAGCGCCTATGCTTGATGATATTTTACCGGCACATATGAGCGCGGTAATAACAGGGCCTATCTCGCGGATAAGCGAAACGGAAAGTGTTTTGGGCAACATCCCCACCTGGCCAAATGACTCTAACGATGGCCGTAATTGTAAAATTAAAACGGCTCCCATAATGAACGAAGTTATACCAACCAGCATCATCGACCGGTAACCGATCTCGTAACACTGACGAATAAACTCCGACCATTCGAAGCCGCCTTTAAATATATTCCTGAAAAATCTGGTAAAGAAAACGCACTGGTCGCCAACCTCGGCAAACCATTTTCTCCAACCGGTTAGTTCTAATTCCTGCTCCGCCATAAGGTATTTATTAATTGACTGTTACAACAAATAGCAAGCTATTTGTTTTTTTAGTCGCTCAAATAAATCGCACCTTGGCGTTAAAGCCGGTTTACATCATTGGTATTTCCATCAAAAGCAAACGGGATTGAGCTTCGGTTTCAATTGTAAGTGAACTTAAATCATAAACACCCAAAGCGTCTCTTTTGTTTAATGTGTGCCCATCGATCTTAGCAGCACCTTCAATAACGAAGATATAGATGCCGTTTCCCGGAATCTTAATATCATAATTAATGGTCTGCCCTGGCTCAAAATCACCCATAGAAAAAACAGCATCCTGATTAATCCAAAGCGCATCTCCGTCTTTATCTGGTGATATAAGCGTTGCCAATTGATTGGGTTTTAATACATCATTAAAGTTTTTTTGGTCATACCTTGGTTTGATGTTTCTTTCTTTAGGGAACAACCATATCTGCAAGGTATTGGCATCCTCTGTTTTGGAATGATTGTACTCAGAGTGTGTAATACCTGTACCGGCAGACATGATCTGGACTTCACCAGAATGGATCACACCAACACTTCCCATGCTGTCTTTGTGCTCTAAAGCACCTTTAATCGGGATGGTGATGATCTCCATATTATCATGCGGGTGGGTACCAAATCCGGTTCCTCCTGTAATAATATCATCATTCAAAACCCTAAGCGCACCAAAGTGTACTTTTTCAGGATTGTAATATGGGCCAAAACTAAAAGAGAAATTAGCTTTTAACCAACCTATGTCATTGTGTCCGCGTTCGTTAGCGGGATAATATATACTTTTCATAATTGTTTTATTAATTTACATGTTTGAACATTCAATTTTTATTCCACAAATTAATTATGCGTATTTTTGCGAAAATATTTGGGTATAATGGCATATAAAGCAATAATAGCAGGCGCAAGCGGACTAATTGGCAGTAGTTTATTAACTATACTGCTAAATGAGCCTGCCTATGCTGAAGTTACTGTTTTAGTTCGAAAAAAAACCGGCATCACACATCCAAAGTTAACGGAGATTATTATTGATTTTGATCGGCTTGATGATTTTGCCGGAGAAATAAATGGCCATGCATTATTTTGTTGCATCGGTACAACTAAAAAGAAAACACCTGATTTAACCGATTACTATAAAATTGAGCATGATTACCCTGTAAAGTTGGGGCAATTAGCGGTTAAAAATGGCGTTAAACAATATCACTATGTTTCGTCAATTGGGGCTGATAAAGATTCTACTGCTTATTATACCAGGTATAAAGGTCAAACCGAATATGATTTACAACAACTGAATTTGCAGTCTCTTCATATTTACCGGCCGTCAATATTAGCCGGCGAAAGAAAAGACTATAGACCGATGGAAAAGTTTGCCACCGGACTATTGTATATCATTAATCCCCTACTTATAGGTAGCTTAAAAAAATACAGGAGCATACCTGCAAAAACCGTGGCGATGGCCATGTACAAACAATCAATTAATAGTGAAGAGGGCGTTTTTATACATCCATCGGATCAAATAAAACAAATAGCGTGAGCACTTATATTTCTGCCGAAAATCTTGGCCATTCTTTTCATGATAAATGGTTGTTTAAAAATGTAACCATTGGCGTTAACCGTGGTCGCCGTGTAGCCCTGGTTGGCATTAACGGCGCGGGTAAATCAACCCTTTTAAAATTATTAGCTGGTGAATTTTTACCTACCGAAGGTAAGGTTGTGCGCAGCCGCGATCTTCGTTTAGGCTACCTGGAGCAAGACCCGCACTTTAAAAACGCGGTTACTATCAGCGATTATATTTTCCATGCGGATAATGTGCAACAGCAAGCTATCCGTAAATACGAAGAGCTTTTAGAAAATGATCCTGATAATGCCAAGGCTATTGATAAAGCCATGGAAGAATTGGGCGATGTTGATGCCTGGGAATATGAATACAAGATCAAAACTATTTTAGGCCGGTTGGATATTCATCATTTAAACCAGCACATTGATACCCTATCTGGCGGACAAAAAAAGAGACTTGCTTTGGCAAGGCTGCTTATTGAAGACCCGGATATTTATGTTTTGGATGAGCCAACCAATCACCTGGATATCGATACGATTGAATGGTTAGAAAAGTTATTGACTGACGGGGCAAAAACAATATTAATGGTTACGCACGACAGATATTTTCTGGATAATGTGTGCAATGAGATTTTGGAGATTGACCGGGGCAAGATGATACCTTACATTGGCAACTATGGTTATTACTTAGAAAAGAAAGCCGAACGGGAAGCTGTTGATGAACTACAATTCCATAAAAACTCCAACCTTTTAAAGAAGGAGTTGGAGTGGATGCGCCGTCAGCCACAAGCTCGTGGTACAAAATCAAAAGCCCGTATAGATGCTTATTACGATCTTGAAGACAAAACCAAAGGCGGCGGCCCTAAAGAAAAGGTAGAACTTAGTGTTAAAACCGCTCGTCAGGGTAACAAGATTATGGAATTGCACCATATCAACAAAGCCTTTAATGGTATTACTTATACTGACAACTTCAGTTACGTTTTCAAAAAAGGCGATCGTATTGGCTTAGCCGGCAAAAACGGAAGTGGTAAATCCACCCTGCTCAATATGATAACGAATGGTTTGCAACCAGACTCCGGCACTATTGAGCGTGGTGAAACTACTGTAATGGGTTATTTTCATCAATCAGGTATTATATTTAAAGACGACGAGCGTGTTATTGATGTAGTAAAAAATGTAGCGGAGTTTATTACCATGGCAGATGGTAAAACCATTTCTGCTTCCGCCTTGCTTACGCTGTTCTTATTCCCTCCTGCTAAGCAGTACGGCTTTATAGCCAATCTGAGCGGTGGTGAAAAGAAGCGCCTGCAATTGATGAGCATCCTGATGAAGAATCCAAACTTCCTGATACTGGATGAGCCTACCAATGATTTAGATATTGATACCTTAAACGTACTGGAAGAGTTTTTAACTAACTACGGTGGCGTATTAATGATGGTATCGCACGATAGGTATTTACTGGATAAATTAACTGATCAGCTATTTATTGTCGAAGAAAAAGGCCATGTTAGAATATATAACGGCAACTATTCTTCATACAGAATTGAACAGGAAGAGGCCAGAAAACAAAAGCTGAACCCTCCTCCTGTAGCTGCAACAACCAACACGCAGCCTAAAAAAAGCAAGCTAAGCTTTAAGGAAACTAAAGAACTTGAAACACTGGAAGCAGAAATTGCGACCATTGAAAAGCAGATAAAAGACTGCAACAATCAGCTAAATGCTGTGGGGATTAATACTCATTTGTTAAATGAATTGATTGATAAATCAGCAACGTTAAGCATCGAGCTTGATGAGAAAAGCTTAAGGTGGCTTGAATTAACCGAGTTAAAAGAAATGTAATTATGAAGGAATCGGATATTATAGCTACTATAGGTGTTGTGATTTTATTGATCGCATTCCTGTTGAATCTATACAAAAAGCTACCCGCAAACAGCATCCCCTACACTTTAATGAATTTCATCGGAGCTGCTACTTGTGGGTATTCATCCTATCTGATAAAATTTTATCCATTTGTGGTATTGGAAACCATTTGGGCGCTATTTGCATTGGCGTCTTTAATCAAGGTTTCACGTGGAACATCCGGAAATGAACAATAAAAAAGCAACGCGTTCCACGTGGAACGCGTTAAATAATTTAATGGTTTAAGCCATGTTTAAGAAGTATAATGTAATAGTTGTAGGTGCCGGGCATGCTGGCTGTGAAGCCGCTGCTGCTGCTGCCAACCTTGGTTCATCTGTTTTATTAGTTACCATGAATATGGGAACCATAGCACAAATGAGCTGTAATCCTGCCATGGGCGGTGTTGCCAAAGGACAAATTGTGAGAGAAATTGATGCGATGGGTGGATATTCCGGCATCATTACGGATAAAACATCCCTGCAATTTCGCATGCTGAATAAGTCGAAAGGTCCGGCCATGTGGAGCCCTCGTGCCCAAAGTGATCGTGCGCGATTTGCTGAAGAATGGCGTTTAGCGTTAGAAAGAACTCCCAATGTAGATTTCTGGCAGGATATGGTAAGCTCACTATTGGTAAAGAACGGAACCGTTTATGGCGTACGTACATCAATTGGCGTAGAGATAGAAGCCGATGCTGTGATATTAACTAATGGTACTTTCCTTAATGGTGTTATCCATATTGGCGAAAAACGCTTTGGTGGTGGCAGATCTGCAGAACGTGCGGCTACTGGGATAACCGAGCAGTTAATAGAATTGGGTTTTGAATCGGGCCGGATGAAAACCGGCACTCCCCCGCGTGTGGATGGCCGTAGTTTGAATTATTCTTTGATGGAAGAACAATGGGGCGATGAAGAAAGAGGTCGCTTTTCTTACACCGATGTTGAGCTATCAAATGATCAGCGTTGTTGCTGGATTACTTATACCAATACCAAAGTTCACGAAACCTTAAAAGAAGGCTTTGAAAAATCGCCAATGTTCACTGGTAGAATTAAAGGTTTAGGTCCAAGATATTGCCCATCTATTGAAGATAAAATAAACCGCTTCGCTGAGCGCGATCGTCACCAGATATTTGTTGAGCCGGAAGGATGGAACACTTGCGAGATCTATGTAAATGGATTTTCGACGTCATTGCCTGAGGATATTCAATACAAAGCGTTGATCCAAATTCCGGGATTTGAGACAGTGAAAATGTTCCGTCCTGGTTACGCCATTGAGTACGATTACTTCCCGCCTACCCAATTAGATCTGACTTTAGAAACCAAACAAATCAGCAATCTTTATTTTGCAGGTCAGATAAACGGAACCACCGGTTATGAAGAAGCAGCGTCTCAAGGGTTCATTGCAGGTATCAACGCACATCAAAAAATACATGATAAACATGAGTTGATCCTAAAAAGATCAGAATCATATATTGGTGTATTGATTGATGACCTGGTAACTAAAGGAACCGAAGAGCCATACCGGATGTTTACCTCAAGAGCCGAGCATAGATTATTGCTTCGCCAGGATAATGCAGATATAAGGTTAAGCCCTATTGGTCATGAACTGGGTTTAATAAACGATGCGCGATTAGATAAGGTGAACGCTAAAATTAAAAACTCGGATGACATTGTCGCTTATACTAAATCAAAGTCGCTTAATCCCGAGCATGTAAACTCCTTATTGGAATCATTAGAAACAACTCCGATATCGCAGGGCGCAAAATTGTTCGCTTTATTAAGCAGACCGCAAGTTAACTTTAACGATTTGAGAAAAGCAGACAGTGGATTGGATGAGTTACTATCAACCTACGATAAAGAAACTATTGAGCAGGCTGAAATAAAAATCAAATACGAGAGTTATTTTGAAAAGGAATTGGATATTGTTGATCGTATGAAAAAAATGGAGGACCGTGAGATCAATACAGAATTTAATTATCATAGTCTGAGTTCGCTTTCAAAAGAGGCCCGCGAAAAGTTGATGAAAATTAAACCACGTACTTTAGGCCAGGCATCACGTATTTCTGGCGTTTCACCATCGGATATATCGGTTATAATGGTTCATATGTCAAAATAATAATATAAAGTGTTGATTATTAATCAATTATATAAATTTTGGTTTAAAGCGATTATTTTTAATTTCGAATATCAATCTTCATCAAAAAGCAAAAATCGTTTATAGCTCATAAAAACTATGTTAAATAAAAAATCGCTTTTTTACTGCACTTTTTTATCCTTGATAACACTATATTTTCTGCTTTCGGGTTGTGCAAACATCCAAAGGCCGATGGGCGGGCCAAAAGATGTTACCCCTCCCCGACTTTTGAAAGCGACGCCACCAAACATGAGCCGAAATTTTAACGCTAAAATTATCCAGCTTGATTTTGATGAGTATTTTAAATTATCGAATCAGTACACTGAAATTTCGATGAGCCCCGCTCAAGACAAATCACCGGAATATAAAATTAAATCTAAAAGCCTGGTTATTGTTCTTAAAGACACGCTACAGAAAAATACCACCTACGTTATAAATTTTGGTAAAGCGATTGCCGATGTAAACGAAGGAAATATTTTAAAGAACTTTACTTACGTTTTTTCTACTGGCCCACATATCGATTCATTAAGTGTATCCGGATCTGTTACCAATACCTTAACTCAAAAAAAGGAAAAGGATGTGACCGTAATGCTTTTCCCGATTGAAAAGGATTCGGCGTATTTTGGAAAGAAAAAACCGTCTATCTATGCTACTACCGATACCGCCGGTAATTTCTCATTAAACAATTTGCATGATGGCGATTACCACATATATGCGCTCGAAGAAAAAACACCTGACAGGATTTATAATAAAGATGATGAATTAATTGCTTTTCAAAAAAAGCCGGTACATTTATACGCCGATACATCGGGCATACAATTATATTTGTTTAAACAAGAACCCGCTAAATTCCATTTAGCAGTAAGGAAATTTGATCAGGACGGCAAATTGTTTTTTGTTTTCAATAAACGATTGGATAACCCTTCAGTAAAAATTATTTATCCAGCCGCATTGGATGATCAAAAGATAGTAGAATTTTCGCCAACAAAAGATACAGCGAACATCTACATGAAAAACATGGATTTCGATTCCATCAGGGTTGCATTTTTTGATGGCAATAAACCCTTAGATAGCGCCTCACTATTAAAAGGACGAAAGGAAAGTTTCACAAAGAATTACACTTTTAGATTAAATTTAAACAATACTAATAAACTAAAACCGACATCGGATTTGATGATCATAGCTTCATATCCTATTGCTTCATATGATCCCTCGCAGATAACTTTATATGAAGACTCTGTTTCTGTAAATAACCTAAATATCATTAAGGATACAACCAACCTTAAGCGCTATATCATAAAATATAAATGGAAGGAAGATTCCAGATATATACTTGTTGCAGATGACGGTGCCTTTACTTTTGTTAATGGCGATAAAAACAAGAAGTATCAGAAACCATTTTTGGTTGATAAAATTGAAAATTATAGTACACTAACCCTAAAAGTTACTGTGCCCGATACTTCAAAACAATATCTTGTTGAGGTTTACCAGGATGCTGATCATATTATACGAACAGATAAAGTAACTAAGAATGCATCTATCGTTTATAAAAATTTCCTGACGGGTAAATATTCATTTAAAGTGGTTTATGATGATAACCACAACGGCAAGTGGGATAGCGGAAATGTGAAAGAAAAAAGATACCCTGAAAACATATGGGTTGACCCGGTACAGATCACCCTAAGGCCAAACTGGGATGCGGAAGAAAAGCTGGATATACCAAAAGAACAGTTATTGCCTTAGTATCTGTTTTTCCTAATACCTATTCTTTAAACCAACTTGAATACATAATGTAATTATTAGGCAGGCGTTTAAGCATTTCACGTTGTTCACCGGTAATTGGTTTTATCTTTTTTGCGGGGATACCGGCATACAGATAACCTGATTCGCAAACGGATTTCTCAAGGACTATAGCACCCGCTGCTATGATAACAAAAGGCTCAACAACGGCGTAATCCATTACAATTGCGCCCATGCCTACTAATACGTTATCATGCAAAATACAGCCGTGTACAAGGGCGTTATGGCCTATAGAAACATTGTTACCTATATCAGTACCTGCGTGCAGATAAGTGCAGTGTATCACCGCACCGTCTTGTATATTGGTATTATTGCCTATTTTAATATAGTTTACATCACCACGTATAACAGCGTTAAACCAAACAGAACAATTATCGCCCATTATAACATCACCAACAATAGTGGCATTTTCAGCAATGTAACAATCAGATCCCCAAACAGGGCTTTTATCTTTTACTGGTAGAATGAGTGGCATCTTAATTATTTAGTGAATGAGTGAATTGCGATTGAGTGATTAATTATATTCTTATACTTTAAATTTATACTTTTGACAGAATAAGCGGAAATAGCTCAGCTGGTAGAGCATCAGTTTCCCAAACTGAAGGTCGCGAGTTCGAACCTCGTTTTCCGCTCTTAATTAAAATACGGTATCTTCTATTACCTCAGCATGTACAGGATAATCAGTAGTATAATGTAATCCCCTGCTTTCCTTACGTAACATTGCCGATTTTACTACAATATATGATACCTGGATCAGGTTACGCAGCTCACAAAGCTTTACTGATAATTTAGTTTTCTTATAAAATGATTCTGTTTCCTCGTATAATAAACCTAACCTGCGCATTGCCCTTTCCAACCTAAAATCAGAACGAACAATACCCACATAATCATTCATCAGTTTTTGCATTTCACGAACATTATGTGTTACCAATATATCTTCGTTCGATAATTGAACACCATGCTCATTCCAATCAGGTATGTTTTCAGGTAATACATTCTTTTCAAACTGACCTATAGCATGTTCATAAATACGATGCGCGAATACTAAAGCCTCTAATAATGAATTTGATGCTAAACGATTTGCACCATGTAAACCTGTTGAGGAACACTCTCCACAAGCATACAAACGATGTATGGATGATTTACCAACATGATCAACCATTACACCACCACACATATAATGACAAGCAGGAGCCACTGGGATCATATCCTTAGTCATGTCAATACCTATCTCTAAGCACTTCGCATATATATTGGGGAAATGCGCCAGTATATCTTTTTTATTACGATGACGAATATCTAAATAAACATAATCTTCACCCGATTTTTTAATCTCGGCATCAATGGCACGAGCAACAATATCTCGTGGTGCTAATGATTTACGCGGATCATACTCCTGCATAAATTCTTCACCATTAGTTCTTTTCAAAACACCTCCAAAACCACGAACTGCTTCTGATATTAAAAACGATGGATATTCACCAGGATTATATAAAGCCGTTGGATGGAATTGGATAAATTCCATATTCCTAACTTTTCCTTTAGCACGATAAACCATCGCTATACCATCACCGGTTGCTATAGTCGGATTAGTAGTAATTGAATAGATATGACCTGCACCGCCGGATGCCATTACAGTAACCTTAGATAATATCTTATCAACAGTATTAGTATGTGTATCTAAAGCATAAATACCATAGCATATTATATCATCGCTCGACTTATTTACATAATCACCTAAATGGTGTTGGGTAATCAAATCAACAGCGAAGTAATGCGTTAGTATTTCAATATTAGGATTCTTATGTATCTGCTCTAATAACGATCTTTCAATCTCAAAACCGGTTATATCCTTATAATGTAATACACGGAATTCTGAATGACCACCCTCTTTTGCCAGGTCATAAAAACCTTCATTTGTTTTGTCAAAATTAGTTCCGTAATCAATAATTTCTCTAATCCTTTCCGGACCCTCTTCAATTACGATTTCCACAGCCTCCTTATCACAAAGGCCATCCCCTGAAATTAAGGTATCATTTATGTGTTTTTCAAAGGAATCTTCTTTTTTATCCACAACCACCGCAACACCTCCCTGGGCATACTTAGTGTTAGATTCATCTTCATTTGACTTGGTAACTATCAGAACCTTACCATGTTTTGCAGCCTTTAGTGCAAAACTCAATCCTGCAATGCCTGATCCTACAACTAGGAAATCCACTGTTCTGGTCATATATGTGCTATAATATGTGTAAAATTAGTGCTTATGTTAGTAATAGGCACTAAAGATGTTAATTTTGTGTAAGTAAATATTTAATAAATAAACAGAACGTTGATAAGTTGCTATTTAATGACAAAATGGGTTAAACTTTAAGTTACTTATGAGATCAATATTCGCAGTAACTAACATTTAATTAGCTCACAAAATATTAACAATATAACTTTGATAAAATTAGTTGTTACTGACATGCTATTATAAATCAACTCTATATAAATTAATAACTTTTAAAATAGTGTTGATAAAATATTAAAAACAACTTTTAGCCTAAATAGTTCAACAACTTTTTAACATAACTAACACCTTAATAACAACTGTTTCTTTATATATATATAAACTAATTATTATTAATTGATTTGTGGAATGGATACCTTAGAGGAAATAAATTTGAAAGGTTTTGTTGATGAATATATCGACCCAACACTTGACCTTTTTGTTGAAATTGAAAAACTTAAAAAAGAAAAAAATGCTGTCATACTTGCTCACTACTACCAGGAAGGCGATATTCAGGATATCGCGGATTATATTGGAGATAGCCTCGGATTATCGCAACAAGCCGCAAAAACAGACGCCGACATTATTGTATTTGCCGGTGTACACTTCATGGCCGAAACAGCAAAGATATTATCACCAAACAAGAAAGTCTTATTACCAGATTTAAAGGCAGGATGTTCATTAGCAGATAGTTGCCCACCTCATTTGTTCAGGAAATTTAAAGAGAATTACCCTGATCACCTGGTAATAACTTATGTGAATTGTACAGCTGAACTGAAGGCTATGACTGATATTGTTTGTACCTCGAGCAATGCGGTACAAATTGTGGAAAGCTTACCCGCAGACCAAAAAATAATATTTGGCCCTGATAAAAATTTGGGTGCTTATGTGGCTAAAAAAACAGGCAGAGATTTGGTTTTGTGGAATGGTGCCTGTATGGTTCATGAGATATTTTCGAGAGAGAAAATTACCAAACTGAAAGAGCGCTATCCAAATGCAAAACTATTAGCTCATCCTGAGTGCGAGGAAGTTATTTTGCAAATGGCTGATTATGTAGGATCAACAACCGGGATATTGAAATATGCTACTAACAACCCTGCGAAGGAATTTATTGTAGCCACAGAAGCAGGTATTTTACACCAGATGCAGAAGGATAATACTGATAAGGTATTTATCCCAGCACCGCCTAATAACAGCTGTGCCTGTAATGATTGCCCGCATATGAAGCGTAATACTTTGGAAAAACTATACCTGTGTTTAAAAAATGAATCACCGGAGATAGAAGTCCCACAGCATATAATTGAAAGAGCTGTAAAACCCATTGAAAGGATGCTGGAAATTTCAGCACAATTAGGGTTATAAAAGAGATTTTCATTGCGAGGAACGAAGCAATCGCATGCTATACAGAGCTGCTTTACTTATTCGCGATTGCTTCGTTCCTCGCAATGACAATTAGAAAAGTATGTAAGCCTATCAGATTAGGTTTATAATAGAATAGTAACTAAAAAAAGGGGGTCACAATAAGCGTGACACCCCCTTTTTTTATCTAGTAATTATATCCCTGAATCTTTTTCAGCTTCTAAGGCTGTTCTAACATTACTTGGTAAAGCTGTTAATAAACTTACACCTGATGCTGTTTCAATAGCGCTAACAGTAGTTATATATTGTGTCCAGTCGGAATTGATGGTGTTGATATTTGGTGTATTAACTGCTATAACCCTGGTAGTAGTTGTTACACGGCTTAAATCACTATTACCAACAGGGATAATTACAGCAACTTTCCAAACATTACTAGGTACATTTACATGCCCGGCATCAACAGTATTAGCAGTACCTACAGATCCTGTACCGCCTGTACCATAGCTACCCATTATAATGTAAACTTCGTTACCGGCAGTTACCTGGTCGCGTAAATAATTTTCAAGATTAGTCCAGGTCGACTCGTTATTTTGAGGTGCCTGGGGGATCATGTTGGTCATTAAAAAAGTAGCATCGTTTGCATTGGTCGAGCTTGTCCTGTCAGCTGAGGGGCAATTGTGGCCTCTGTCAAAACCTGAACCACTATAAGCAGTACTTTGCACTTCAAAAAATCCGGTTGGTAAACCGTTGAAAGCTGCAAAATCATTTTGACGGCCCGTTGATTGTGTAATGTTAGTAGCATCTAAGTGCCAGCTTACCCAATTTGGTTCGCCTTTAGTGCTGTTGTATGATTCAACATAATAGCCCTGATCAATTAAATAATTATCGCCCATAGCTAAAGATGCTGCAGCTGAAGTTGGATTACCAAATAAAAGGTTGCTGTTATCGCCGGTTTCAGGCGGAGCATCAGAACCTACAACCACACCCCTTGGAGTTGATGCTGTTGTAGATGCAGAAGTATCAGGGCCGGTGGTTGGTGGCGCAACAATGGTTACACCTGAATTTCCGGTTCCTTTAAAGGTAATATCATCAATGTTAATACGGGTTGTACCGGTTTTTATAATTTTAAACCTTACTTTACCGGTAACAGATACTTTAAATGAATCGGTTACTAAAGTAGTGCTGCTTTCAGTAATAATAGATCCTGTTTGCGTATAAATAGTACCACCATCAGTTGATTGCATTAACTGCCAGGTCGAGCTTCCATCTTTACCATATTCGGCGTGTTTAATGCTTATTTGCGTTAATCCGCTAATGTCAAAATTCATACCTAAGTCGCCTGTACGTAATCTAACAGAAACATTTCCGTCTTTTACGTCAGAAGCAGTGGTACCAATCAAAGCATCATTAAAATCCCATGATCCTGTTCCTAAAGCTACATTGGCATCAGCGTAAGCAGCTTTAGTAGCGCTTGTTGCTTCTTCAAAAGTTTCTGTAATAACATAAGGTACCGGTTGAGTGGGGCCTGTGCTCCCTGTTGAACCCGTAGCGCCTGTGCTTCCGGTACTACCTGTAGTGCCAGTGCTTCCGCCTGTATTGTTTACGGTGTTATCTTTTTTACATCCGGCTATTGCCAAAATAAGACCTGAATAAATTAGTAATTTTTTAAAATTCATATGTATTTTTTTTCAAATATGCTAACTCACTATTAATCTAATGTTAATATATGTATTGTTTTGATTAACCTTTCTGATTTTTTTATGAAATTTAACAAAGTCTTTGTTTTTAAGCCGTTATTAAAGAAATATTTGACCTGAGCTTTTTTGTATTTTTGTAGCGTTTAAAAAAGCATCATGGCATTATTTGATAATAAAGAGAAAACTAATATAGAGAACCTGGGTGAATTTGGTTTGATAGATCACCTTACAAAAAATATAAAGTTAACACGCGAAAACACTACTAAAGGTGTTGGTGATGATGCAGCGGTGCTTGATGCTAAAGGAAAAAAAGTATTGGTGTCAACAGATATGTTGTTGGAGGGAATTCACTTTGATTTGGCTTATACGCCACTAAAGCATTTAGGATATAAAGCTGTACAAGTAAACTTAAGTGATATTTATGCGATGAATGGTACTGCTACGCAGATTACCGTGTCAATAGGTTTATCCAGTAAATTCCCTTTAGAAGCCGTTGAAGAATTATATGAAGGTATTTATTTAGCATGTAACAAATATGGCATTGATATAGTTGGTGGTGACACAACTTCATCAAAACAAGGCCTGGTTATCAGTATAACTTCTATTGGTTATGCTGATGAAAAAGATATTGTATATCGTAACGGTGCTGAAGAAGGTGATTTAATATGTGTGTCTGGAGATTTAGGCGGTGCATATGTTGGCTTACAATTACTGGAACGTGAAAAACAGATTTTTCTTGAAAACCCAAATATTCAACCGGATCTGGAAGGAAAAGATTATATAGTAGAACGCCAATTAAAACCTGAAGCCCGTGGTGATATTATCGACTTGCTAAAAGAAATTGAAGTTAAACCCACATCTATGATTGATGTTTCGGACGGATTGGCATCTGAAATACTGCATATCTGCAAGCAAAGTAATAAGGGGTGTAATTTATACGAAGAGAAGATCCCGCTTGACCCCATGACTTTTGAAACAGCCAGGGAGTTTAACCTCGACCCAACTGTTTGCGCTTTGAGTGGTGGCGAAGACTACGAGCTGTTATTTACCGTAAAACAAGCCGACTACGACAAGATTAAGTTTAAAATGGATATTACCATCATCGGCTATATAACAGAGCCTGCGGTAGGGTGTAATTTAATAACCAAGGGCGGTGTTGTTCATCCATTAAAAGCACAAGGCTGGAATGCATTTAAAAAAAATGATTAAATTGGCTTTATAAATGCTTAATTATATGAAAAAGTACCTACTTGTAAGTTTTTTAATATTATCAGTAAGCCTTGCCAAAGCGCAGGACGGGATAATGTTTAAAATAAAATTTTTGCCAAGCCACACTTACCAAATAGAAACTAATGTGTCTGGTGTTCTTACCACAGATTTATCTGCAAATAAGGATCTGGCAGATAAATTAGCATCAAAAGGTATTACGCAGCCTTTAGTTGCCAATGTGCAATTTGATAATAAAAGCACGGCAACAACAGGGGCGCCTTCGGTAGATAATAGCTTCCCGATAACTATGGTGAAAGGTGGGGCGCCAACTATTAATATTACGATCAACGGTAAACAAATACCTATACCAATCCCCCAGACTGCAGCATTTAAATTTTATGGGCATGTGGGGGCGGATGGAAAAATTAATTTAGATTCGGTAGGTGGAAAGAGGTTGGACGACTCCACAGCAGCGCCAATCAAAAAAATGATGAATAGTATGATGGGTGCCGTAAACTTTCCCGATCATCCAATAAAAGTAGGTGAATCATTTACACAAACAGTTCCTTTTAATCTGCCAATGGCTGGCAAAGGGATGGTCATGAACATTAAAGTTACCTATAAACTGACAAGTATTTCAGGCAATAGTGCTTATTTTAATATAGTACAGGTAATGGATATGCAATTAGACTTAAAAAATATTAATTTAAGCCTTACTGGAAATGGTAGCGGAAAAATGGTTTATGATATAAAAAATAACTATCCATCAAGTTCAAACAGTGATATGAAAATGTTTATAACTGTAAAGTCGGATAAAATAAACGCTGTGGCAACAGCTAAAATATCAACAAATACCACCTATCAGATCAACTAATATTTAAGCGGGAGATTATTCTTCTCTTAAATATTTCTGATCAATTTGTTTAGCCTCGATCCAACAATTTGCGTTTTTAGTGGTGGAAAAGACTACGAGTTGTTATTTACCGTAAAATAAGCCGACTACGACAAGATTAAGTTTAAATAGATATTATATCGGTTAATAACAGAGCCTGCGATAGTTTGTAATTTAATAATTAGGGGCGCGGTTGTTTATCCGTTAAAAGCACAAGGGTATAATACAGTTAAAAAAATGATTAAAAGAAAGGTTCGAAAAAGTTGAAATCTACTTCATAAACAGTTTTCGCTTTTAACCCTAATTCAGCTTTTTCGAACATCTGTATTAATTTTTCACCATCAACTAATTCAACTTTTGGTGCGCCATCGCGATTAGCTTCTTTAATGGCATCGTTTGTAAAATGTCCTGTAGTAATTATAATACCTTTTTCTGCTCGCCCTAACATTGCATTTCTGAAATCTCCCACTTGTGCTCTTGATACACCGCCCTTATATCTTTTACATTGAAATAAAACTTTAAAACTAACAAAAGGATTTATTTCTAATGTACCATATCCATCTATTCCTCCATCGTGAGATTTACCTGTTACTTCCACATTTTCAAATCCAGATTCTCTTAATAAAAGCTTACAAATATTTTCAAATCCTTTAGGGGATAAGCTTTGAAGTACATTTAATAAAGTCAAATTATCATTATTTACTAATTCAACACCAATATCTTCAGGTAATTCATTTGGATTTAATTTTGTATCTTCTTTTCTTGCTTTTGAAAAAATAGATATCCATTTTTTTACGATTAATCGTGATTCTTCAGCAGATAAATGCTTTTTTTCACCGGCTGCGGTGAGAACCCAAACTCCCCTTATATTTTTATCGAGATAATTTTCCCAAATTAAATATTGCCTTGCCCAAGCAACTTGATTATGAAAACGAGATTCTCCAGAATTCAATGTAGCATTCAATACATCATCAGTAACTTTTAAGCTATTAGCAATCCAATTTGAAACTTCTCTTGGTTTTCCAGAACCTCCTAAATCCCTTAAGGCATCTAAAACGGGCCCTAACCATTTAATGAATTCAGATTGTTGTCTTTTAGCCATAATTATTCTTCGCTTAAATATTTCTGATCAATTTGTTTATTAGCCTTGGCCCCAAGGCTTTTTATTTTTTCGGCTGTTTTGGTAAGGTTGCCATTGCCCTCAGTTAGCTTGTTTATAGCACTATCATAAGCCGACTGGCTTTGTTTGATGTTTTTGCCAATACCTTCCATATCGCCCACAAAGCCAACAAATTTATCATACATAGCGCCACTTAATCGTGCAATCTCCAATACGTTGCGGTTTTGGCGTTCTTGTTTCCAAATACTGGCAATAGTGCGTAGTGTGGCTAATAGCGTAGATGGACTTACAATTACTACCCGCTTATCCCAGGCATCACTGAACAGCTCGGCATCAATTTGTACCGCGAAGCTGAATGATGATTCTATCGGTATAAAAAGCAGCACAAAATCCGGTGAATTGATCTGGTGCAGATCATGGTAGTTTTTTGCGGATAAACCATTTACGTGGCTTCGGATAGATTCCACATGGCCTTTTGAAAATAGTTTACGCTCCTCTTCTGTTTCGCAGTTAACCAGGCGCTCGTAAGCGATTAGGGATACTTTAGAGTCGATAACCAGGTGCTTATCATCCGGTAGATCAATAATAACATCGGGTTGTAAACGACTGCCATCATTACCGGTAAAACTTGCCTGTATGCGGTATTCCTGATCTTTTACCAGGCCTGAACGCTCCAATACACGCTCTAAAATAACCTCACCCCAATTACCTTGTTTCTTATTGTCGCCCTTTAACGCTTTGGTGAGGTTTTGGGCCTCGTTACTGATCAATTGATTCAGCTCCATCAGTTGCGTAATAACACCTTTAAGGGTGTTACGCTCGGCCGCCTCCATATTGTAAACCTTGTCGACTTTTTCTTCAAAGGCTTTGATATTTTCTTTCAGGGGATTTAGCAGTATATCAAGGTTCGCTCTGTTGGTTTCAACAAATTTTTGAGACTTTTCATCAAGCAACTTATTGGCTACATTCTGAAACTCTAACTGGAATTTTTGCTGGATTTCCTGGATCGATTTTTCCTGCTCCATTAATCGTTCGCGCTGTGCTTTGAATGATTCTTCGGCTTTAGCCATCCGGTTTTTTTCGGTTAGCAATTCCTGGTTTAATGTAGATACGGAAGCATCATATCTTATGCGCTCATCCTGTAATAATTTATCGGATTTATCACGTTCAGCTATTAGGCCTGATGCGCGCTCTTCGCTACGAGCCACGGTAATTTTAAGCTGGTCGCTTTCTGCTTTTAAACGTATCAGCTCATCAGCTACAGGTTTCTTTAAAAAGAAATAAACAGCAATTACCAGAATTAAAACGGAAACAATTAAAAACGCGACACTCATTTTGCAAAAAATATTAGCAAAACTAAGATATAAAATTTAATAAGGAAAGAAAGATAGTAAAAGCTTTCCGCTCAACTACATCGGGCCATGCCGAAACTTTAAAAAGTAGTTTTGGCTAAAGCCTACCTAATACATTGAATATTCCGCCCCATTTATGGGACGGCAATGAAAATAATAAAAGGATATTGTTGGCATGAAATCTTAATTTTGATCATTGCCGTTGGCTTTAGCCAACGGATGAATTAAGAAGTAAAGTGGCTTTAGCCTAAGTTTTGAATGACTGATAAGATATAGCTATTGACCAGAGGCCGCCTTCTCTACCCTCAATCCCACATCGCTAACCTCGTGCAGGGGATTATCCCTCATATTCTGTTCAATCGCAAAATGATAAACCCCCTTCGCCGGGAACATATAATTTGCACGGAACATCATTTGGTAACTGTATAAATTACCTGAACCTACGCCCAACCATTCGCCATCGGCGTTAGCCAGTTTAAATTCGTAGCGGTTTACCTCGCTTTTTACACCGGGCCCATTTTCATGCATTAATATGAAAATGTTGGAATACTTATAATCGCCCGTTACCCGTAAGTTGAAGTACAGGTTGTAAGGGATCTTCACATTATCGATCTTCACATCATACTTAATCTGGTTAACGTATGACCAGTTGTGATTCTCTATCCCGGTATTTTTGTCAACGATAGCATTAGGATCTGAACACCCACCAAAAGCTAACGCTATCAGGATAACGGGTAAAAAACAAAGGATTTTATAAGCACGTATCATTTACTTATTCTGCTGCTGATGGCCCGGGATTATTTCCGGGGCGGTTTTGATTATTTTGATTCGGTCGGCGATGTTTATGACGACGGTTTTGATTATTTCCTTGCGGCTTATTTCCTTCAGGACGGGTCCCTTCAGCGCTATTTCCATCTACCGGTTTAGTGTTTTCCGGGCGAGGAGCCTTCGGTCTGTTCCCATCAACGGGTCTGCTGCCTTCGGGGCGTGGCGGCCTGTTGTTTTGTACAGCACCTGCTGGCTTTGGCTGGTTTGCCTGCTGCGGGTTTTGATTAGGGTTCTTATTATTCCTGTTTCTATTTTTGTTCTTATTTTTATTATTGTTATTACGGCGCTCATCCAAACGGGTTAAACTATCCTGACCTACAACATTTTCATAATCTAAAGCTTTAGCCGGTTTGGTTTCTAACTCAACAGTTTCACCCAGATCAGCAGGGATTACACCATCCCTGTTTTGCTGTTGGATTTCCTTAACCTTGCTTATCGGCAATGGGATCCATGCTTCTTCACGAGGGTAAGCAAACCACATTATTTTTTTAAAAATATCGGTTTTTTGCAGGCGGGCATCACCTTTTTCGGTCTTTAATACATTTACATTATTGGGGATGTGTTTAAGCGCATCCATGTAAGTATCCAGCTCATAGTTTAAACAGCATTTTAGTTTACCGCATTGCCCTGCAAGTTTTAATGTGTTTAACGAAAGATTTTGGTAACGAGCCGCAGAGGTAGAAACTGTTTTAAAATCAGTTAACCAGGTTGAGCAACAGAGCTCGCGACCGCATGAACCAATACCGCCTAAACGGCTTGCTTCCTGACGCATACCTATCTGTCGCATTTCAATCCTGATACGGAATTGCTCCGCCATTTTCTTGATCAACTCACGAAAATCGACGCGGCCTTCGGCAGTATAATAGAAAGTAGCTTTGGTTTTATCACCCTGGTAATCCACATCGCTTAGCTTCATACTGAGGTTAAGTTCCAATGCCAGCTTGCGCGATTTATGCATGGTTTCCCACTCCATATCTTTGGCGGCCTTCCATTTTTCAACGTCGGCAACAGTTGCTTTACGGTATATCTTTTTGGCAACGTCGGCTTCTTTAACCCGGCGTTTAACCATCTGCATCCTAACCAGTTCGCCGGTTATAGATACGTGCCCCACATCATAGCCACCTGTGGTGGTTTCAACAACCACAAGCTCACCTGCTTCCAGGTAAATATTATCGCTATTCAGATAAAACTCCTTACGTGAGCCCTTAAATTTAACTTCGATAACCGGAAACGGTTTATAATTTGTCGGCATGTCCATGTGCGACAGCCAATCGTATACATCTAATTTACTGCAACCGCTTGTTAGGCACGAGCCATTACTTTTGCAGCCTGCCGGCGAGCATCCGCCCCCCGTTGAGCAACTTCCACATCCCATAATTAATTCGGTATATATTGTGTCCCCTGCGGGATCGTTTTAAACTTTAGTATCTTTATAATTTGTAAAGATACATCTAAAAATAAAATTTTCGGGTTTGCATTTCGCTCTACGTGATAATGTGTCTTTTCAAGCTCGGTGCTAATGGCCTGGGCTTGCTCAATATTCATCACATTAGTCATTTTTTGCGCAGTTTCCAGCTCCTGCGCAGGTAGGTGAACCAGGTTACCGGCACCCGCCATCAGTAGGCAGCATTCCCGTATAAAACTCACGCCGTAGCGTAAAAAATTCTTTTGATTTTCGCGACCCATCTTAGCCAGCTGATCAACAAAAGGTAATATTTCCAATCCCTTATTGCCAAAACACAAACGCAGCCAGTCGACGAATAATTTATGGTATCCTTTGGTATCTTGCTGCAGCATTATCAGCGCTTCGGTTAAATTACCGTTGCTTAGATAGGCAATTTGCGCAGCAGCATCTTCAGTTTGATTATGTTTTTCTATCAGATGATCCTTAACCTCATTATATCCTAACGAAGAGATTTTTATCAACTGTGTGCGCGAAAGAATGGTATTTAATATCTGATCCTGATTTTGGGCAACTAATAAAAATAGCGTGTTTGGCTGTGGTTCCTCAATAATTTTGAGCAGGGCGTTGCCCTCTTTGTCCAAATATTCGGGCAGCCAAAGAATCAGTACTTTGTAGGTAGATTCAAAAGGCTTAAGGCTAAGTTTTTTGATGATCTGGTGGCATTCTGCAATATTGATATTGGCCTGTTTATTTTCGGCATCCAGGTAATCACGCCAAATATCCAGGCTTAAATATGGATGAGCGATAAAAGCTTCGCGCCATTGTTCAATAAATGTTAGGGAGGTATCATCCTTATGTTTAGCGAAGAACGGGTATGAAAAATGCAGATCGGGGTGCATTAGTTTTTGATACTTCCGGCAGGAGGAACAAACCCCGCAGGAATCGTCAGGCTGTTTATCCTCGCACGATAAATATTGCGCATAAGCAACAGCCAGCGCCAAACTTCCCGAACCTTCGGGCCCTAAAAATAATTGCGCGTGACTAACCCGGTTTTCATTAACCGAATTCATTAATCGTTGTTTTATGGCGGCCTGGCCTACAATCTCCTTAAACTGCATTGGTGCAAAATAAGAATTAGATTTGAGATGTGAGATATGAGATGTGAGACTGTTGTGGTTTTTGACAAAAAAGCCATAGCAATTACAGGCTTTGACAGATTTGATATTGAAAAACCTATCTTTGAATGATGGTAATCTCATATCTCATATCTCACATCTCCCATCTATCATGAGATTAATGGCCTTTGATTACGGAACCAAGCGCATAGGCATCGCGGTTACTGATCCATTGCAGATCATCGCTACAGGGTTGGATACCATCCATCCGCAGCATATCGTCGATTACCTGAAGAAATATTTGCTTACCGAGCAGGTTGAGCTTTTTATTGTAGGCGAACCTAAACAGATGGATAATACGCCATCGCAATCGGCGGTACATGTAAAGGGTTTTGTGACGATATTGAAAAAAAACTTCCCCGGAATACCTATTGAAATGCTTGATGAACGCTTCACCTCAAAAATGGCATCGGCTACCATAGCGCAAAGCGGTATGAATAAAAAAGGGCGACAGAATAAGGAATTGGTTGATACTATTTCGGCAATTATCTTGTTGCAATCGTGGATGGAAAAACGCGCGTTTTAACAACATTAAGCTTTGATTAAGAATTTGTTATTGACAATAAAAGTCAAAACAATTTCCTAATTTAACCGGATGGAAACCTTAGGTGCAGCAATTAAAAAATTACGCGAAGAGCAGAATATCCCCTTAAGAAAAGTAGCCGCTTATATTGACATTGACCAGGCAATATTAAGCAAGATAGAGCACGGCACCCGTGGACCTAAGCGTGAGCAAGTTGTTGAATTGGCTAAATATTTTAAAGTTGATGAAAAACCGTTGCTTATTAAATGGCTGGCCGGAAAAATACTGGAAGAAGTAAATGGCGATGAATATGCCCTTGATGCGCTACAGGTGGCAAGCCAGATGTTAAAGAGGATAGTAGAGGAACCCAAAGAAGATAAGCCGAGTATTTTAGATTATTTAAAACTAGGCGAATTGCCCGGTATGGAAAAAGTGTTTCATAGCAATAAGCTGCCCACCTATACAGAGCTTGCCCGTTATTTGTTTAAAACAGCCACCGGCAAAAAGTTTGACGAAGACCAAGTGGATACCCAAACAAACTTTATAGGAGAAGACAAAGCGTATGAATTATACCTGTTTTATATGCCCAACCAGGAATGGCTAAAAAACAACGCCTTAACGCTGAACATGATCAACAGGCTACCAGGTTATAAGGGGAAGAAACGATTGATATTCGCATCATTGAAATATGTGGATGATGAAACCTGTGTAAAACATCATATTGAATTTGCTAAAATCCCTTACTAGACCGCTGATTTTAATGATTTATGGATTTCGTTGATTGATTTGAATGGCAGAAATAATAAATAATTTATATAAGAATTCCGATTTAACCGGAAAAGTTATTGGATGTGCCATGAAGGTGCATAGTACATTAGGCAATGGGTTTCAAGAGGTTATTTACCAAAGATGTTTGGCTATTGAAATGGAAAAGCAGGGTTTAAAATTTTCAAGAGAGTTGGAGATGAACATTTATTATGAAGGAGTAAACGTCGGAATGAGGCGGGTTGATTTTTTAGTAGATGAAACCGTAATGGTTGAATTAAAAGCGCTGTCAAAATTAGAAGACACGCATCTTGCTCAAGGACTAAATTATTTAGAGGCATATAAGTTAGAAACGGGTTTATTAATAAATTTTGGAGCGAAAAGTCTTGAATTTAAACGCCTTACTAATGAATATAAATTGAAAAACCAACGAAATCCATAAATCATTAAAATCAACTATTTAGATTAGAGGGATACAAGTTAACAACAGGTCTGTTAATAAAATTTGATTCAAAAAGCATTGAATTTAAGCGCTTTGCCAATGAATATAAATTGAAAAATCAACGAAATCGATAAATCATTAAAATCAACGGTTATCTTTGCACCATGGAGATTTTGGATCCAAACCTGCAAAAATATTTAGAGGACCACTGCGAGCCCGAGCCGGAGCATCTGCAAAAGATTAACCGGGACACCTATTTAAAGGTGTTGAAACCGCATATGCTATCGGGCCATTACCAAGGCCGTTTGCTGAGTATGCTCAGCAAAATGATGCAACCCAAACGTATTTTAGAGATAGGCACATTTACCGGCTATGCTACGCTTTGCCTTGCTGAAGGTTTAACCGAAGATGGTATAATTCACACCATTGAGGTTAACCGAGAGTTGGAGGAAATGCTTAATTCACATTTTAAATCAACAAATGTGGAAAACAAGATCAAATTGCATTTTGGCCCCGCAGAGCTGATTATAAACTATTTAGCCGAAGAAATTTTCGATATTGTGTTTATTGATGCCGATAAAAAGAATAATTTCACTTATTTTGAGTTAATATTTGACAAAGTCAGATCCGGAGGATTAATAATAATTGACAATGTTTTGTGGAAAGGGAAGGTATACGGCCCAGAAAATGACGCCGATACACAACGAATTCGCGAACTAAATGATCGGATTTCCGTAGACAGCAGAGTAGAGCAATTAATTTTGCCTGTGCGCGACGGGATACTGGTCATCAGAAAAAAATAATTATGAAGAAAATCTTACTGATTACAACACTGCTCATATCCACCCTTGCCGCTTCGGCACAAAAAAATACATCACAGTCGTATATCGAAAAGTTTAAGGATGATGCCATCCGCATTATGCATGAAACGGGTGTGCCTGCAAGTATAGTTTTGGGTGTAGCCATGCATGAATCCGCTTGCGGAAACAGCTCAATAGCGCAAAATTTAAATAACCAGTTTGGTATGAAGGGCGGCGGCTCTTCGGTTTATTATAAGCATAATAAAAAAGTAAGATCACCATATAAACAATACAATTCAGTATTTGATTCCTTTCAGGATTTTGCCCGAATCATGACTGAACGTAAGCAATTTAGCCACTTAACCGACGAGTTTACCCACTATGATTACATCGGTTGGGCAAAAGGAATACAACGCAGCGGTTATGCGGGTAGCAAAAAATGGGCGGCGCAGGTTTTAGGTATCATCAACAAGTACAAATTGAATTCACTTGATGAAACACCGGCCGATCAGCCTCAATTAGCAAACAAACCGCAGTAAAATACATTTTTAGTATTATTTTGGCCGAACTATTCTATTACCTCAAGTTTGGTAATTATGCGTAAATCAGGATTTTTATTACTCCCTATATTGGTATTAAGCGCATGTGCGCCGCACAGGATGACAGCATCGTCAAGCGTTAATACTGTTGGCGACCGTGAGGCACACCGAAATAACCAGGAAATACAAGCAGAACATCGCGACGCTATTAATAGCTATCAATCCTACACTTCGTTACAATATATTGAACGTTTCAAGGCCATTGCCATACAGGAAATGAATTTGTACGGCATCCCGGCGAGTATCACCCTGGCACAGGGTTTATATGAATCGGGCAGTGGAAACAGCGAATTGGCAAAAAACGCTAACAATCATTTCGGCATAAAATGTACCAGCGATTGGAAAGGTAAAAGCTATTATAAGGATGATGATAATAAGAATGATTGTTTCCGGGTGTATGACAGGCCGGAAGATTCTTTCCGTGATCACTCTAACTTCCTGAAAAGAAAAAATTACGCGCATTTATTCGAGCTGGATAAAAATGATTACCAGGGATGGGCATATGGCTTAAAGTCGGCGGGTTATGCCACCAATCCCAGGTATCCGCAATTGCTTATCGGGATTATTCAAAAGTATAACCTTGATCAATACGACAGGCCAGAGGGCACGGTGCAGAAAATTAAACGTGAGGATAGAGTGCTTACACAGATAGATCAAAATATTGGGAAAGCTAACCAGGATTCAATAGTGCAGGCTACCCCAGGTAACAAATTATATACAGTGCAGACAGGTGACACACTATATAACATATCAAAGCGTTTTGGTTTAACTGTTGACGAACTGAAAAGCCTTAACAGTATGGCAGATAATAATATTAAGATCGGCCAACAATTAGTAGTGGCAAAATAGCTTGTTAATTTGTGTTAAATAGAATGAGGTTTGTACGGCAAGCATGTAGTTTTGGCATTGCTATGAGATTTGGACTGACGGTATTGTTGTTAGGTTACTGTTTTTGTGCTTTTGCGCAGGATAAGGTTGTTGACGGAATTGTTTTTGATAAGAGCACCAATGGCCGCATAGCGGAAGTAAACATTTTTAACACAAGCACCGGAAAATCGGTATATAATAACCTAAAAGCTGAATATCAGATTGCGGCAAATATTGGGGACATATTGATATTTACCAAACAGAATTATTTTAGTGATACCATTAAGATTGAAAATTATAAGTCGTTAGCGGTTTATTTAAAACGCAGCGCCATACAATTGCAAGAAGTAAAAGTAAATAGCGTTATGGTTAACCCGGAACAAAAACTGGCCGCGACCAAACGGGATTATACTAAAATTTATGGCGTGCTTGCAGATAAGGATATCCTTTCGGTATCACCAGGTAGCGGGGCGGGAATAAGTATTGACGCACTTTATAATATGTTTAGCCGCGAAGGAAGGAATGCCGAGCATTTACGACAAACCATACAGAGCGATTATTATCAGGATGTAATTGATTACCGTTTTAATCGCGCATTAGTTGAGCGGATAACTGGATTAAAAGACTCACAGTTAACGGAATTTATGCAGCGTTACCGCCCGGGATATTATTTTGTGATGGCAGCCAGTGAATATGATTTTATAGCCTCGATTAAAGCAAATTACCGCAGATACCTTCGAAGACCAAAGGCATATGCACTGCCAGCGCTTCAACCGGCTAAGTAAAAAACAGGTTCAAACTATTAATTTTTTCTTATTTTTTATTGAAAAAGCAGATTTTAGCTTTTCTTTGTAGCAACATGGTTATAAAAAGTGTTTCGGGCTTAATTTGCTCTATTCTGTTATTGTCGGGTTTGTCGGCATCGGCACAAAAAACCGATACCGTTAAAAGTGACAGTGTTAAAACAGATACCACACTTTTAAACAAATTGCGGATTGAACCCGTTAAAAATGCATTGCCCGTACGTGTAAGGCAGGTACAAATAACCCCCATAACCATACCAGTGACACTACCGGATTACCAATTTAGTTACTGGCATAAATGGACCGTGTTCAATGTTAATTTTAACCAATCCGGGTTTACCAAAAACTGGACCGGTGGTGGTGCGAGCAATTTAGCTTTAAATGTTAATTATGATTTTAAAGCAGAGTACAATAAATCGCCATTAGATTATACCACCGAAGTAAACCTGCTTTATGGTACATCAAAAATTAAAGGAGAGGGTTTGCGTAAAACCAACGACCGTATATTTTACGATAACAAACTGGCAACCCAACTATCAAAACACTGGTTATTTTTCGGATCGTTAACTTTTGAATCCCAGTTTGATAATGGATATACCTACCAGGATCCCTTGCCGCCGTTGTTGATATCAAAATTTATGTCGCCAGGCTATTTAACAGAATCTGCGGGTGTTGAGTATCGGCCCAATAAATGGTTCGACTTACGTTTGGGTGCCGCTACAGCCAGGCAAACATTTGTATTGGATACCACCATATACAAAAACCAGGTTGATAATTATGGTGTAACCCAGGACCATACTCTTTTTAACCAGATAGCTTTTCAGGGTGTGGCCACGGTTGATAAGGACCTGATGCCAAACCTGCATATTACCGCTCGTTATGCCTTATTTATACCGTATACACAATCATTGGCCTATATAAGTCACCGTGTTGATGCCACCCTAACCGCCAAGGTAAATAAACTGATCGCAGTTACAGTTAACGGGTCATTCCTATATGATAAAAATACCGCTCCACAGGCACAGGGTACCGAAGGTATGGGTTTGGGGATGATCTATAAATTCCCATGATCAAATCGCGTTTAAACCAATAGGTTTAAAATCTTAACTTTGCATTCTTAATAACGATTAAAGAGCTGAATAATAATGTTTGAAAATCTTTCGGATAAACTCGACAGGGCGTTTAAAGTCCTGAAGGGACAAGGAACTATTACTGAAATAAACGTGGCGGAGACCATGAAGGAAATACGCAAAGCCCTTCTGGATGCCGACGTTAACTATAAAACTGCCAAAGCATTTACCGATGATGTAAGGCAAAAAGCATTAGGCGAAAACGTATTAACCGCGGTATCGCCGGGTCAGTTGCTCACCAAGATCATGAATGATGAGTTGGCAGCTTTAATGGGTGGCAGTACTGCTGAATTGGAATTCTCGGGCTCGTTAACCATTATATTAATTGCTGGTTTAAACGGTGCGGGTAAAACCACCTTTACCGGTAAGCTTGCCAATTATCTAAAAACACAAAAAAATAAAAAGCCATTATTGGTGGCTGATGA
Source organism: Bacteroidota bacterium (assembly GCA_026224775.1). Taxonomy (GTDB): domain Bacteria; phylum Bacteroidota; class Bacteroidia; order Sphingobacteriales; family Sphingobacteriaceae; genus Mucilaginibacter. The sequence goes on along the minus strand of JAMFRP010000045.1, from coordinate 10,802 downwards.
TATTTACCGCCCCGCGGCTATTGACCAGTTAGAGGTTTTAGGCCAGCAGATCGGTGTTCCGGTTTATTCAAACCGTGAATCGAATGATCCTATCGCGATAGCAAAAGAAGGTATCGCGTTAGCGAAACAAAATGGGCATAATGTAGTGATTATTGATACCGCCGGTCGTTTATCAATTGATGAAGCCATGATGGTGGAAATTGAGCAGGTGAAAGACGCGGTTAAACCACACGAGATTTTATTTGTGGTGGATGCCATGACCGGGCAGGATGCGGTGAATACCGCAAAAGTGTTCAATGACCGTTTGAACTTTACCGGTGTTGTATTAACCAAATTAGATGGTGATACCCGTGGTGGTGCCGCTTTATCTATCAAATCGGTTGTTAACAAGCCTATCAAGTTTATTGGTACCGGCGAAAAGATGGAAGCGCTTGACGTTTTCCACCCTGATCGTATGGCCTCAAGGATTTTGGGCATGGGTGACGTGGTTTCGTTGGTTGAACGTGCGCAACAGCAGTTTGACGAGAAGGAAGCTGCCGAATTGCAGAAAAAGATCCGAAAAAATAAATTCGATTTTAACGATTTCTACAGCCAGATACAGCAGATCAAAAAAATGGGTAACATGAAGGATCTGATGGGCATGATACCAGGTGTTGGCAAAATGATGAAGGATGTTGAGGTTGATGATAATGCCTTTAAAGCTATCGAGGCGATTATTCAATCTATGACCCCGCACGAAAAGGAAAATCCGGATAGCATCAATCAAAGCAGGCGTAACCGCATAGCAAATGGATCGGGTACAAACCTTGCCGAAGTGAACCGACTGATTAAACAGTTTGACGACATGCGTAAGGTGATGAAACAGATGAGCAACCCGGCAGCCATGGCCAGCATGATGCGCCGTATGCCTAAAATGTAATTGCATGCAAAAGCGCCTTTTATATTTCGGATCGATATTGTTCTTATTTTCTACTTCTACATCAGCAGCGAAGGCACAGGTTACCTTTCGGGATATGGATGTACAGCACTATACATTTGCTATAGGGTTGAATGACGCGAACGATAATATAAAAGGAAAAGCAGATGTTACAATCAAGTTTACAGGCAATGTTGATGAGCCTGAATTAAACCTGGTTAAAAAGAACAGTACCGGCAAAGGTATGCTGGTATCATCCATTGATGAGAATGGAAAGGCGTTAAAATTTGTACAGGATAGCGATGTGATTCACATTCTATCACCTGCAAAAATTAATACCACACATACCTACACCATCAATTATTCAGGTATACCTGCCGATGGATTGATTATCTCTGTAAATAAACACGGGCATCGTACGTTTTTTGGGGATAACTGGCCAAACCGGGCGCATAACTGGTTGCCTTGTGCCGATTACCCAAGTGACAAAGCAACGGTTGATTTTATTGTTACCGCGCCAAGTCACTACCAGGTGGTATCAAATGGCTTAAAAGTGGAAGAAAAGGAATTACCGAATCAGCTTAAAGTAACTCATTGGAAAGAGAATGAGCCATTGGCGCCTAAGCTAATGGTAATAGGCGTCGCGGAGTTTGCTATTCAACAATCAGGTACAGTAAATGGCGTACCGGTTTATACCTATGTTTTCCCGGAGGATAAGGTTAATGGCTTTAAAAATTATGCTTACGCGCCGGACATCTTGAAATTCTACGATGCTAAAATTGGCTTGTATGATTATGAGAAGCTGGCCAACGTACAGTCCAAAACCATATATGGCGGGATGGAAAATGCCAGCGCTATTTTTTATTATGAAGATTCGCCGGATGCAGGTAGCGCCGATGAAGAGCTGCAGGCACATGAGATTGGTCACCAATGGTTTGGTGATGCTGTTACAGAGAAGAACTGGAAAAACTTATGGCTGAGCGAAGGCTTTGCTACCTATATGACCAATTGTTACCTCGAAAATAAATATGGCATTGATACGCTGAAAAAGCGTGAGGCTATTGACCGCAACAAGGTGATAAAATTTGAACGCCGCCGCTACACCCCTGTGGTAGATACCGCTGTAAAAAGCAATTACGTACAATTATTAAATGCCAATAGCTACGAAAAAGGCAGCTGGACATTACACATGCTGCGCCGTAAAATTGGCGACGACCTGTTTTGGAAAGGCTTACGCACCTATTACGCTAAATACAAAAACCTTAATGCCAATACTGCCGACCTGGAGCAAGTAATGGAACAAACCAGCGGGCAGGATCTGCATACATTCTTTAACCAATGGATTTATAATGCCGGCCATCCGGAATTGGGTATAGTATGGAGTTATGATGCGGATAAGAAAGCGGTTAATATCGCTATCACCCAAAATCAAAAAAACTTATTTGTGTTCCCGTTGCAATTGAAGATAGATGGTAAACTTTATACAGTTGATGTTACGGATAAAGAAACAACTGCAAGTTTCTCAAGTATAACAAAGCCAGCAACCATAACAGCCGATCCGAACGTTGATTTGCTCGCGGGATTTGATGTGAAGGAACAATAAACATCTTCGCGCCCTATTTGATTTTATCCCTCAAAATAAAATCTATATCTTTCGCTTTGAATAAACTTTATCATCGTGTTAGTTAAAACGTTCGGCAGTGCGGTATATGGCATAGAGGCTATAACAATTACAATTGAGGTTAATATTTTACCCGGCACCAAATTTTTTATTGTGGGGCTGGCAGATACTGCTATTAAAGAAAGCTATTTCAGGATAGAATCAGCCTTAAAAAGTTCAAATTATAAAATGCCGCGCCAACAGGTGGTAGTGAACATGGCCCCTGCCGATATCCGTAAAGAAGGATCATCCTACGATTTAACCATAGCTGCCGCGATCTTAGCGGCATCAGGACAAATAGAAACCGAGGAACTGGATAAGTACCTGATTATGGGTGAGCTTTCGCTGGATGGCAGCTTGCAGCCTATTAAAGGTGCTTTGCCTATTGCCATACAGGCCAGGAAAGATGGCTTTAAGGGTTTCATCCTCCCCAAACAAAATGCCCGGGAAGCAGCTATTGTAAACGACCTGGAAGTTTATGGCGTTGAAACCATAAAACAAGTAGCCGATTTTTTTAATGGCGATGCCAAACTCGACCGGGAGATTGTAAATACCCGCGAAGAGTTTTACGATAGCCTTTGCAATTACGACAGCGATTTTAGCGAGGTAAAAGGCCAGGAAAATATTAAACGAGCATTGGAGATTGCCGCCGCAGGTGGGCATAATGTGATATTGATCGGTCCGCCGGGGGCGGGGAAGACTATGCTGGCGCGCAGGCTGCCATCTATATTGCCTCCGCTGAGTTTATATGAATCGTTAGAGACTACCAAAATCCATTCGGTAGCGGGTAAGCTGGCTGCTGCGGATGCATTAGTAACGATAAGGCCGTTTCGGTCACCTCATCATACAATTTCTGACGTCGCGCTCGTAGGTGGGGGAACAAATCCTCAACCAGGCGAAATATCGCTCGCGCATAACGGTGTTTTGTTTTTGGATGAGTTGCCGGAGTTTAAACGCAGCGTACTGGAAGTAATGCGCCAGCCGCTGGAGGAACGCAAAGTAAATATTTCCCGTGCTAAATTTTCGGTAGATTACCCCTGTAGTTTTATGCTGGTAACCAGTATGAACCCCTGCCCTTGCGGCTATTATAATCACCCGGAAAAGGAATGTACTTGTCCGCCCGGCGCTGTACAAAAGTATATGAGTAAGATCTCTGGTCCACTGTTGGATAGGATCGATCTGCATGTGGAAGTTACGCCGGTAAATTTTAGTGAGCTATCCAGTGATCGCCTTGCGGAAAAAAGTGAACTGATCCGGGAACGGGTGATCACAGCACGTAACATACAGATAGAACGTTTCGGCGATAAGCCCGACCTGCACGCCAACGCCCAAATGACCCCACAAATGGTGCGTGAAATTTGCAAAATAACGGAGGCCGGGCAAATCCTGCTTAAAAAAGCGATGGAGAAGCTGGGCCTATCTGCCCGCGCTTATGATCGCATATTGAAAGTATCCCGCACCATAGCCGACCTTGCCGGTAGCGAAGATATTAAAGTGGAACATTTGGCAGAGGCGATACATTTCAGGAGCTTGGATAGAGAAGGCTGGGCGGGATAAATATTGGGGGTAAAATTATTCGACCATAGATCAATTTACTGATCACCTGTACCCAAACGCTTAAAGTCTTGATATTCAGAAATTAGCTTTTTGTTTGTAACAACGTTAGTTATGCCAGCTAATTCCTTTGGCAAAACTTTCATGCCAATTAATTCATCGGTTCTTGTTTTAATAATATGAGAATACGTTTGTCCTTCCTCCTCTGTTATTACCCTAGACTCAACTTTTTCTTTGATTTGGGCTCTAACGGTTAGACTTTCTATAAGCGCTTTATTTACTTGGTTGACGGTGTAAAATTTTCTATTAACAATGAAATCCCAAACTTCTTTAAAAACAAGAAACAATGATTTTGCAGTTTCAACACCTGCTTTTAGGCCAAGATTTGTATCGCTACCACTATCAAGTAAAATTAATTCCGATTTATGCTCCGACTCGGCAAAGATCTTTGCCAGTGTTTCTGTTAAATCATTTAATGCTGAGAAAATTTTTATGTATTGCTCCGTTTCAAGTCCCTCGCCTTCTATAATGATTTGAAAAACTAAAACTCCTTTTTCTAATACTTCATCAAATGGTTCATTTAGAAGATCGCTTAATAATATATTTTTAGAAAGGGTCCATGTATTTAATAAAGCTTTATGAAATATAAAAAACCTTATAGCAGACTCATTTCCTGCCACTTGAGAAGAAGGTGCAGGTCTAAGAATGCTAGTCAAATTGGCTAAATTACCTTCCGAATATATTGCCTCTGAACCTAATACCTCAAGTATATTTTTTAAATCCGCATTTTGGGATATTTGATCATAGAAGCTTTTCGACAAAAACAAAACAGGATTAATTTGTTGAAATTGAAAAGCCTGGTTATTTGCAATTGGTCTAAAGCCGGCTTCAAATAAATTTACAATTGCCTCAGATTTCAAACCAATGACTAAGGATTCCAAATTCTTTACAAATTCTAATTTTTGCATATGTACAATATGATAAGGTATGATAATATTGTTCTAATATATCAAAAACAATAGATAAGCGGTTCTAAAATGCATAAAAGTTTAGCTGTTGAACGGTGTTTTCACCGCTTTATAATTATGAATTTAATTCAAACAACAGATTTTACTCTTTCACAAGAGCATTATGATACGTTGAAATTTCAGGAAGTGATTAGAAATGTGCTGAAGCTTAAAAAAACGAGACGCAGTCTCGAAACTTTGTTATTCATAGTTGGAAACTACGAACAGCTGGGGATGGGTAATTCTGATACGTATCAAAACAGTGACAGAAGTTGGGATTTCCTGCTGGCCATCTTTTTTTTCTATAAATTAGGCGCAATGTTTTTAACCTGAAGCCCAAACATGAAAAATATACTACTTTTCCTATCGTTTACATTGATCTCGTTGGCGAGCTATGGCCAGAAAAAGCCCAATATCATCTTTATCCTTACAGATGACCTTGGTTACGGCGATTTGGCTTGCTATGGTAACCCGCTTGTTAAAACACCATTTTTAGATAGCATGGCCCGCGAAGGTATCCGGGCTACCAGCTATGTGGTAACGTCGCCTATATGCACACCTTCAAGGGCTGCGTTATTAACAGGCCGTTATGCCAATCGCATGAATTTAACTGTACCTATAGGCCCGGGCGCTGATCATGGTATTCCACAGTCGGAGATAACCATTGCTCAAATGCTTAAAAGTGTAGGTTACCGAACCGGGATGGTTGGTAAATGGCATCTCGGCGACCGTGACACTTCGTTGCCAAATAACAAGGGTTTCGATTCCTTTTACGGCATGTTATACAGCCATGATTATAGGGCACCTTATGTAAGTACCGATACGGTGATAAAGATATTTAGGAACCGTACCCCGGTGGTTTATAAACCAGCAGATAGCTCGCTGATCGATTTGTATACCGATGAATCTATTAAGTTCATTAACCAACAATCATCCAAACAACCGTTTTTCCTGTACCTGGCACACAACATGCCACATTTGCCAATATATTACGCAGCGAAAAAATACCGGAAAGTCCATTCAGACGGTGGCGAGTATGGAGATATTATAGAGGAACTGGATGAAAGTTTTGCCAAACTATGGGCTGCTGTTAAAGCAAAAGGATTAGCGGATAATACCATCTTTATTTTCAGCAGTGACAATGGCCCCTGGGTAAATATCCCCGCCCGTGTATATGCCGATGGTGTTACACGTCAGTATCATGCAGGATCGCCTGGTATATTCCGTGGGTCAAAGTTTGAAACTTATGAAGGTGGCGATCGCGTACCCTTTATTATTTACTGGAAGGGACATACCCTAAAGAACAAAACACTTACATCGGCTTTCTCTTGCCTGGATATGATGCCAACATTTGCAGAATGGACCGGGGCACAACTTCCTAAAGGCAGGCAGCTTGATGGACAGTCAATCGCAGGACTGCTTACCGATCCAAATTATAAAAAGCCCCACCGGATCATCTTTTACGTGAATGTGAATGGAGAGGTAGTGCGTGATGGGAATTGGAAGCTCCGCAGAACTAAAACAAAAGACGGAGATATACTTATCGAACTCTTTAACCTATCATGGGATCCTGCTGAACGTGTGAACCTTGCTGATAAAAACCCGGAACAAGTGACCCGTTTGTTGCCCATCCTGCAAAATTTCATGGTGGAAACCAGTAAGCCCTTTAATTAAAACTTGATTTACCATCTAGCATAAAAACCGATGACTTGTGTTAACTTGCATGCAAACGAAGTGTTTCGCATAAACTTTCATTTCACATGAATAAATCATCAACCGGCCTACTGCTTGTTTTTTTATTTCTGTTGAAAAACAGCTATGCGCAATTACCTCCCGTTTTTGCAGGGACACATTTAAAGGATGTTCAGACTGAAGAAACTGTTCGCCGCTATCTTTCGCCGGTGAGAATACTGTGGGAAACGCCAGGGGCATCAACCCATATCATCAATGCTGAAAAACTGTTAAAGGGGGGAGACGGACAGGCGGATCTTTCAGGGAAAGACTTGTGCATTATGCATAATGATGCAAAGGGCAAAGCGGGAATATTACTTGATTTTGGGTGCGAATTGCACGGTGGCTTACAATTGGTAACAGATCAGTCGGCCGGGGGGAAGCCTGTTCGTGTGCGTATCCGCTTTGGTGAATCGGCAAGCGAGGCCATGAGCAATATTGATACCATCCATAATGCTACCAACGACCATGCTATGCGTGATTTTGTTATTTCGCTTCCCTGGCTCGGTAAGCTGGAGGTTGGAAACACGGGTTTCAGGTTTGTGCGGATAGATTTGGTTGATAGTACCGCTGAGCTTAAATTGAAAGAGGCAAGGGCGATATTTGTGTTTAGGGATATTCCTTATTTAGGGTCGTTTAAATGCAGTGATACCTTGTTGAATAAAATTTGGCTTACCGGCGCTTATACCGTACAGCTAAATATGCAGGATTATTTGTGGGATGGTATAAAGCGCGACCGCCTGGTTTGGGTTGGCGATATGCACCCGGAAACATCAACGATAGCCGCCGTATTTGGATATAATGATGTAGTGCCGAAAAGCCTCGACCTGGCAAAAAGTATAACGCCCTTGCCTCAATATATGAATGGTATGGTATCCTATTCCATGTGGTGGATATTGATACAGCATGATTGGTATATGCATACAGGTGATAAGAAATACCTTAACGAGCAAAAAGCATATCTTATCCCTTTATTGAACCAGCTGATTTCCAAAATAGATAACAATAACAGCGAAAACCTGAATGATGGTGCAAGATTTTTGGACTGGCCCTCAAGTACTAACCCCAAAGCTATACATGCGGGTTTACAAGCTATGTTGGTAATGACTTTGCAGGCAGGAGCTGAGTTATGTGATGATTTGAACGATCTCACCACAGCACTTAAATGTAAAGCAACGGTTGAACGGTTAAAAAAGAATGTACCGGATGCCAATAACTCTAAACAAGCGGCCGCCTTGCTTTCATTATCAGGGTTGATGACGGCTAATAAAGCTGATAGTATTTTATCATTAGGCGGCGTGCATAATTACTCCACTTTTTTTGGTTATTATATGCTTAAAGCCAAAGCAAAGGCTGGTGATTACCAGGGAGCCATTGACGCTATACGCAATTACTGGGGGCCAATGCTTTCGTTAGGGGCAACTACGTTTTGGGAAGATTTTAATATTGACTGGTTACCAAATGCATCGAGGATAGATGAGCTGGTGCCTGCCGGTAAAAAGGATATTCACGGAGATTATGGCGCTTTTTGTTATAAGGGCTTTAGGCATAGTTTATGTCATGGTTGGGCCTCGGGGCCAACGCCCTGGTTAACACAATATGTGCTGGGGGTTAATGTTATGTCCCCTGGGTGCAAGGTGTTGAAAATTGAGCCTCATTTAGGAAACCTTACTTATGCCGAAGGCAACTATCCTACCCCTTTAGGGATTGTTAGCATTAAAGTTAAAAAACTGCCAAATGGAAAAATGAGCATAAATGTGAGAGCTCCCAAAGGCATCACAATAATAAAAGCCGGCAGTTAAAGCAATTAGTTACTTTTTTACGATTTTATAATTCTGATATTCTCCTATACTCCAGCCAGTTAGATCAAATACAAATTGTAAGAACCGGCGCCTAAGGGTATAGTCTTGTTGTAAGGGTTTTTCTTTAAAATCAACTTTCCAATTTGTGGCAGCAATGCGCTCATGCATAACTTTTGGATGGGTACCCTGAAATTTTTTAATGCGGTCGGCATTATCATAAGCAAACTCAAAGGTCTCTGTCATGTGTTGCTGGTTCCATTGCTCATCATGATAGAATTTGTTGAAATTCCTGGCCTTATTGGTTAACCCATGTGGCGGCCTGGCCCAACCATAATGGTAGATGTAAGCGTCAATCAGTTTAACTTTTATTTTTTCGCCGTTAAGTTTAAAGCCTTGCGCATCGCGGAATGATGACATGCCCGGGATGTTTTTTATGATGCGGATTTCGCGACGGTACCATCTGCGGGTATCACCATAATAATCATACGAGGCATAAAAGTGGAGGTATTTAAATAAAAGACCTTCAATTTTTGTGTCATTTAAGTTGTCTTCCATTTCTTTACGAATGAGCGGCAAATACTTTTCGTTTACAACCTCATCACCTTGAATATAAAAAGCCCAGTCGGTATCGGGTGAAATAGCAGCCAGTGCTTTATTGGTTTCGATGGCAAATACCCGCCCGCTTTCTGTTATCGAGGTATCCCAAACAGTATCAATAATTTTTATTTTGGGTGAATTGATATTTCCGATCAATAACCGGGTATCATCATCCGAATTGCCTACTGCAACAACAAATTCATCACATATTGGCAAAATGGAGGTTATTGCTTCAACAATCTGGTAGTCGTTGGCAATTGCATTTCTGATAAAGGTAAATCCTGTAACTTTCATAAGGTTTAGTGATGATAATATTAAAAAAGACTTTAACCATGTATGCGGCTAAAATCTTTTTTTAATATTTACAACAGATATTGTTATTTCTTAACCCAACCATCTTTTAAGGTAACGGTGCGGTTAAACACCAGTTTATCGGCTGTGGAGTGCTTATCTAAAGTGAAATAGCCTTTACGCATAAACTGATAACCTACGCCAACTTCGGCGTTGGCCAACTCGGGCTCAATGTAAGCTGTTTTTATAATGTGTAAGCTATTTGGATTAAGGTAGTCTTTAAAATCGCCGTCTTCACTCGATGGGTCTTCTACCTGGAATAAACGATCATACAAACGAACCTCGGCAGTTTTAGCATGCGGAACGCTCACCCAATGGATGGTGCCCTTTACATTGATGCCGCTGGTATCATTACCTGATTTTGATTCGGGCAGGTAAACGCAATGCACTTCGGTCACATTGCCGTCGGCATCCTTCACAAAGCTTTCACATTTAACAATATAAGCGTTTTTCAGGCGCACCATCAACCCAACACCTAAACGGAAGAATTTTTTAGGTGGTTCTTCCATAAAATCCTCGCGTTCTATCCACAATTCGTTGCTGAACGGGAATTCTCTGCTGCCATCGCCATCTTCTGCTTCGGGATTGTTTTCGCCATGCATGGTTTCGGTTTGGCCTTCCGGATAATTGGTTAACACCAGTTTTATCGGATCAAGTACTGCCATACGGCGCCATGCTGATTTGTTTAAATCTTCGCGGATGCAGAATTCTAATAAACTTACGTCTATCATGTTCTCGCGCTTAGCAACGCCAATACGCTCGCAAAACTCGCGGATAGATGCCGGGGTATAGCCCCTGCGGCGCAAACCACTGATGGTTGGCATACGCGGATCGTCCCAATCTTCTACATGGCCTTCGGTTACCAGTTGCAGCAGCTTGCGCTTACTCATTACGGTATAGGTCATATTTAGGCGGGCAAATTCGTATTGTTTTGATGGGAATAAGTTCAGTTGCTCAATAAACCAATCATACAACGGCCTGTGTGGTATAAACTCCAAGGTGCAGATTGAGTGTGTGATCTCCTCAATTGCATCTGATTGGCCATGGGCAAAATCATACATTGGGTATATACACCATTCATCGCCGGTACGGTGATGAGGGGCATGCTTTATACGGTACATGATAGGGTCGCGCATGTGCATATTCGGCGATGCCAGGTCAACTTTTGCGCGAAGCACTTTTGC
>JAMFRP010000044.1 GCA_026224775.1 Bacteroidota bacterium | reverse complement strand
TCAACTCCCAATTTTTCTACGATTATAGCTTTTACTCTTGAAGCGATATCAGACATAGTCTTATAGTTTAATGATTAATAATTTCAGTGCAAAGAAAAATAAATTCTGTTAAATATCAAATCTAAAAACTTTTGCGCATTTAACTCAAATAAAATTTACTTGCAAAGGTTTTCAAATTGTATTTTTACCGGCGCAAATGTAATGATTTTGAACAGAAAAATATTAAAGTTTGAGATCGATCTTGATTTTGTACTAATTGCAGTAACAACTCCGCTTAAAGATTACCGTATTTGTTACCTTATTAACAAGTATTTAAACTTTAATTTGGCTAAAACTGCCGATCTTGCGGTCGAGATCCTTCCCAACACCGAGCCGGTGTACTTTTCTAAGTATACCCACCATTGGGAAGCTAGTGATACTAATTTTTATTTTATAGCCAATAAAGGTTCTGATGGCTATTTGATACCCGAAATGCGCAAAACAGATTATTTTTTAATGATCAAAAATTATATCGATGATTATGACCTCGATAACCTGGTATCATCCCTTAATCGCATACCCGAAATAGTGGCCGCGGTAAAGATTGATCCAAAAAAAATAAAATCACGGGAAAATCTACTATTTTAGCGCAAAATTTAGAACGTGTCCGTTTTACACTTTGTATACTCGGTAAGCCAGATTTAAACTTATAATTTATGAAATTGTATTATAACCGTACCAAAATAGTTGCCACCATGGGCCCTGCCTCGGCCCCTAAAGAAACCCTTTTAGCCATGATAAAGGCCGGCGTGAACGTTTGCCGCCTTAATTTTTCGCATGGAAAAGCTGAAGATCACAAAAAAGTTATCGACACAATTCGCGAAATAAATGAGCAGTACAAAACCAACATTGGCATACTTGCCGATTTACAAGGACCAAAAATCCGCATTGGTTTAGTAAAAGATGGTGGTATACATTTAATAAATGGCACACGTATTAATATAACTACCCACGAATGTATTGGTGACGACAACCAGATATACATTACATATGATACCTTCCCGCAGGATGTACAGGCTAATGAAATTATTTTATTGGACGATGGAAAGATCCAGATGCGCGTTATTGAAACCAACCGTGTTGATACCGTAGTTTGCGAAATTGTTCACGGTGGTATCCTTACTTCACGTAAAGGCGTTAACCTGCCAAATACCAAAGTATCTATCCCAAGCTTAACCGAAGAAGATTTAATAAACCTGAAATTTGTTCTGCAATTTGATGTAGAATGGATCGGTTTATCATTCGTTCGTAATGCTCAGGATATCGTAGAGTTAAAACATATCATCCAGGAGCATGGCAGTTCTGCCCGTGTAATCGCTAAAATTGAAAAACCTGAGGCTATCGACAATATCGACGAGATTATCGCCGTAACGGATGGTGTAATGGTTGCCCGTGGCGATCTTGGTGTTGAAATGCCGATGGAAGAAGTTCCGTTGTTGCAAAAGATGATCGCCCGTAAATGTCGCGCGGCATCAAAACCGGTTATTGTTGCTACGCAGATGCTGGAATCAATGATCACCACCCCGCGCCCAACACGTGCCGAAGTGAATGACGTTGCAAACTCTGTATTAGATGGCGCCGACGCGGTAATGCTTAGCGGCGAAACTTCAGTTGGTGAGTTCCCGGTTATAGTTATTGAAACAATGGCTAAAATCGTTCGTAACGTTGAAGAATTAGGTTACCCATACAATGCCAAAGAAGAGCCGGTTAGGACACAGGATGAAACCAGCAACCTGAGCGACGCTGTTTGCGGATCAGCGGTTTATTTAGCTGAGCACACTAATGCCGTTGGTATCGTTTCAATGACATCATCAGGCTATACCGCTTTTGAAATATCAAGCTACCGCCCTAAAGCAAGCACCTACATCTTCACGCCAAACAAACAATTGCTTAATGCATTAAGCCTGGTTTGGGGAGTACGTTCATTCTACTATGATAAAACTGAAAGTACAGATCAAACTATTGAGGACGTAAACAACACCCTTAAAGCAGATGGTTTAGTACAAGTTGGCGATGTGGTAATTAATACCGCTTCTGTTCCTTTAGTTAAAAAAGGCAAAACCAATATGCTTAAAGTAAGCGTTATTGAATAATAATATTTAATAAACCGAATAATATTTAAAGCCATCCGTTAGCCAACGGATGGCTTTTTTTGTTGCTTCTCCCCCTTGTCATGCTGAGGGATGAAGCATCTATCCGCTAATCTGCACGCGGCGAGTCTATCGATAGATTCTTCACTGCGTTCAGAATGACAAGGGAGCGGATCATAAACAAATTGTCATGCTGAGGGACGAAGCATCTATCCGCTAATCTGCATGCGGTGAGTCTATCGATAGATTCTTTACTGCGTTCAGAATGACAAGGGAGCGGATCATAAACAAATTGTCATGCTGAGGGACGAAGCATCTATCCGCTAATCTGCACGCGGCGAGTCTATCGATAGATTCTTCACTGCGTTCAGAATGACAAGGGAGCGGATCATAAACAAATTGTCATGCTGAGGGACGAAGCATCTAT